>NC_016631.1:4800000-5518788 GCF_000178955.2 Granulicella mallensis MP5ACTX8
TGATCGGCCGAGTACAGCCAGCCCACATCCCCCACCTGTCCGCCGGAGTCCGCATAGAAGCTGGTCGCATCGAGCACGACCTCGCCTGTCTCTCCCGGCTTCAATTCATTGACGCCAACGCCGTCCTTCACCAGCGCGATCACCTTCGCGCCATCGACACGCAGCGAGGTGTAGCCCTCAAACTCGGTCTTCGCCAGCTCGCGATACACCGGCGATGCCGACTTCTGCGATCCGCCCTTCCATGAAGCGCGAGCCCGCTGCTGCTCCTCTTCCTTTGCAGCTTCGAAACCGGCCATATCAAACTCAATGCCCGCATCCCGCGCCGCATCGACCATGAAATCCAACGGCATGCCGAAGGTTTCGTAAAGATGAAAGGCCTGCGATCCCGAACGCAGCGTCTCTTCGTTCATCTGCCGCAGCCCAAGCTCCAGCGTGCGCGCAAACTGCTGCTCTTCCGCGAGCACTACCTTCGCCACACGTTCCGCAGAATCCTTCAGCTCCGGATAGGCCTCGCCCATCTCATCGCGTACCGCCAGCACCATCTCGTGCATGAACGGCTTCTCCTGCCCCAGCAGGCGTCCATGCCGAATCCCGCGCCGCAGAATCTTGCGCAGCACATAACCGCGTCCCTCGTTCGCAGGCAGCACACCATCCGAGATCAAAAACGTCGACGCCCGCGCATGGTCCGCAATAATCCTGAGCGAAGCCGCACCCTTCTCATCGCTCACCGCCAACTGCTCGATACTCGCCTCTCGTAACTCGGAACTCTGAGCGAAGTTCGTCAGCTTCACCGCAGCCGCCAGCAACGGCGTAAACAGATCGCTCTCGTAGTTCGACAGCTTCCCCTGCAGCACGCAAGCGACGCGTTCCAACCCCATGCCCGTATCGATCGAAGGCTTGGGCAGGGGCGTCAGGACGCCATCAGAACTGCGGTCGAACTGCATGAAGACGAGATTCCAGATCTCCATGTAGCGCTGATCGTCTTCGCCAAACGGCTTGTCCTCGCCTGTCTCCGAAGCCGCCAGACCGAGGTCGTAATAGATCTCCGAGCAAGGACCGCAGGGACCGGTATCGCCCATCGCCCAGAAGTTGTCCTTCGCACCAAGCTCATAGATGCGATCTTTGGGGACGCCAGCTTCCAGCCAGAACTGCTCAGCCTCATTGTCGCGAGGCACTGCCGCATCGCCCTCGAAGATCGTCACGTACAGCTTCGATTTGTCGATTCCGAACCAGTCCTCCGAGGTCAGCAGCTCCCACGCGTACTTGATCGCATCGCGCTTGAAGTAGTCGCCAAAGGAGAAGTTACCGAGCATCTCGAAGAAGGTATGGTGCCGCCGCGTAAAGCCGACATTTTCAAGGTCGTTATGTTTTCCGCCCGCCCGCACGCACTTCTGCGAAGAGGCAGCCCGCGAGTAATCGCGCGTCTCCGCGCCAAGGAAGACGTCCTTGAACTGGTTCATGCCCGCATTGGTAAACAGCAGGGTGGGGTCGTTGGCCGGGACCAGCGAGGAAGAGTGCACACGGCGGTGCCCCTTCTCTTCAAAAAACCGCAGAAACTCTTCACGAATCTGATTGCCTGACAAGTTACGCATAGAGCTAAAGTTTATCAGTGCCTCTATATCTCCAGAGTAGAATGGACAAAGAGGGCAATCTCGTGCGTAGCGTCTCGATTCAGGAACTCGAAGAACACACCGCCGAACTCGTCGCCGAGGTCGAAGCCGGCAACCGCCTTACGCTCATTCGCGGTGGAAAGACGGTAGCTGAGATCGTGCCCCCCGCAACTGTTGCTCCTATTTGGGAGAGCGAAGAGCAGCGTCTGAACGCAATTGAAGAGTTTATGAATATTCTCCACAAAGGCTACGACCTCGGCGGCTTCAAAATCACCGATCGTGATGCTCTCTATGACCGCGACTAGCCGCTTCACAGTCGACACTAACATTCTTATTTACGCTGTTGATCGCTCAGATCAAGCAAAGCACATGATCGCAGAAAAGATCGTGCGTATTCTCATCGCCAGGCGCGCTAAATTACCCCTGCAGTGCCTCAACGAGTTTTACAGAGCAACAACGCGTAAACGGCTTCTACAACCAGTAGAAGCCGAAATGATTGTACGGAAGTACATGCTTTTTACCGATATCGAAGCTGCTACCCCAGAAGATCTTCTTCAGGCAATGTCTTTGCATCAACAGGACAATCTTCAATTCTTCGACTCCCTTCTCATCTGTTCTGCAATCCGTACGGGCTGCACCATCCTCTTCAGTGAAGATTTCCAAAATGGTCGTACCTTCGGCTCGCTCACCGTCCACAATCCGTTCACGATGGAGGATGCGGAACTCCATCTCCTTCTCAGTTAGTAATTACATGGGGAAGTAAATTCCGCGCTTCATCCCTTCACTCCTGGCCGCCAGGTAATCCCTTCAAGCCGCAGAACTTCGTCCTGTGTCGCATGCAGCTTCGCGAACTCGCCCGCGTGCCGCACCATCTCCAGCGTGCTTACCAGCGCATCGAATGCGTCTTCTGACCCCTGCGCCTCCGCAAAGACTCCGCGCGAGATTCCCGTATATAGCGGATCGGTCTTACGTCTTGCCGCAAGATACGCCTTACGCGCTTCGGGATTGCTCTTTGCAACGGCTCCCGTCAGCAGCCGCGTATAAATCTCCACCAATAGAGGCTTTGAAGACTTGCTACCAAGCTGCGCCTCTTCAAACGGCCACACGCGAAACCCCGCCTCATGCAGCCGCAGCAGAAACGGCATCGCTCGCAACGAACCCGTGCCCACGCTGCCGGAACCCCCAATCTGAAACGGAGACTTCGGGGTGATGCCAAGCATCTTGCCCGCACGCTGCGGGTCGCCACCCTCCAGCGCCTGGGCAATCTTGTTGTCCCAGTCGGTCAGGCGCATCATGCGCCGCAAGCCTTCACCGCAGAACTCCGCCGGCCGCTTATGTGGCTTGCCCCAGAAGCGCCGGTCTTCGCACTCCCGAGCCAGCCAACGCTCTCCATGCCCTGCCGCAACGTGCCGCCAGAAGTCGAAGGCATTCGTGCAGCCGTGCTCGGCGAGAAACCAGCCGGGATAGCTGAAACAGCAGTCGATCCCGATCACCATTCGAGGCGTCTCGCTCGCCAGTTCGATCAGCCAGTCGCCCACCTCATCGCGCGTGCGTCCGGCTTCGAGCTTCACACTGGCCTTGCCGTCAGCACCCATCGTCCAGACGCCTGCCCAGATGTGCCGCCTCTGCCCCGAAGTATCGATACGACCCGACCAATCGATCCCGATCACACGCTGGACTGCTGTCTTATTCACCGCTGTCTTCCACTACATCTACTTCTTCGACGTCCGCGCCCCAACCGCGCAGCACCTTCCACACCGTCCCCACGCTGAACCCCGCGCCCACCAGGCGGCGCATCGCGCGCGCAACTTCCTTGTCTCCCTCAGGCTTCTTCATGCGTTTGCGCTCGACGTATTGCTTCGCCAGCGCGACCTCATCGACCTCGTCATAGGCCGCAGTGAGGGTCTTGTTGGTCAGCTCGGTTGCAATGCCTTTTTGCATCAGTCCCTGCTGCACGCGCCGCTTGCCGAACTTTTCGTTCTCCTGGCGCATGCGGGTGTAGTCGGCAGCAAAGCGCTCATCGCTGAGATACCCCAGCTCCTTCAACTTCGCGATGACGGCGTCCATGGCCTCGACGCCCGCCTCGCCGGGCTCAGCGCGGTCTTTCATGCGGTTGCGCAGATCGCGCTCGCTCTTCATCTTCGAGGCGAGCGACTTCACGGCGTACTCCAGCAACTCCGCCTGATCCAGGGGAGGTCTCGCCGATTTTGATTTGCCAAATGCCACTTCTACCGCCTTTGCTGTTGCCGTTGTTTTCTTGTTGTCATTCCGAGCGGAGCGAGCGAACCTGCTGTCTCCCGTTTTTGTTCACGCTGCCAATCTGTACGCCTGTACTGCAAAACGCGATTTGTACCGCATAGTATTCATGGCGGTGCGAACGAAGAACGGGAGGAAGCAGATTCGCTCGCTACGCTCGGAATGACAACAAGAAAAACAAGAGCAACTACATAACCTCAGCGCTTGCCCGTCACCACCGCTGGGTTCTTCTCCGGCCCTGCGGCAGCGTACTTATTCATCCCCAACCAACGGTCACACCAATCGTTCACCGTCTCATTCCAAAGCTCGGAATTCTGTGGCTTCAACACCCAGTGGCCTTCATCCGGGAAGTACAGCATCCGCGACGGCACACCCAGCCGCTGCAACGCCGTAAACATCTGGAAGCCCTCGCTCACATCGAGCCGGTAGTCGCGCTGGTTGTGGATGACGAGCGTCGGCGTGTGTGCGGCCTTGATGTGCAGCATCGGCGACCACTTGCGGAACGGGTCCTGATCGTTGGTCTTATCGAAGTAGTCCCACGGCTGCGCGGGCTTGGTCTGCTCGACCATGCCATCCGGAGCCGTTGGACGGAACTCCCACTCGTTGAACCACATCTCTTCGGTTGTGCCGTAGGCACTCTGCGGGTTGTACATGCCATCGTGCGTCACGATGCACTTGAAGCGGTCGGTATGGGTGAGCACCCAGTTCGCCATGAAGCCGCCATAGCTCGCACCTAGCGCACACTCACGGCCTTTGTCGATGAACGGATACTTCTGCTCCGCGTAGTCCAGCCCCTTCATCAGGTCGACGAACGCCTTGCCGCCCCAATCGCCCGAGACCTCATCGACGAACTTCTGTCCATAGCCCGTCGAGCCACGACGGTTGATCATCACGACGACATAACCGTTCGCGGCGAAGAGCTCAGGATTCCAGCGATAGCTCCAGGCATCGCCCCATGCGGTTTGCGGCCCACCATGCATCAGGAACTTCAGCGGATACTTCTTCGCGGAATCGAAGTTCGGCGGGCGAAGAATGAAGCCTTCGACCTTGGTATCCGCCGCACCGGTGAACCAGAACGGCTCCAGAGGCGCCAGTTGAAGCTGGTCAAGTAGCGCACGATTCGCATCGCAGAGAAGAGTTGCCAGCTTCGGATCTTGTGTCTTAATCGAAACCAAAGCCGACGGGACATTGATCTTCATCACAGACAAGACCAAATCCTTACCATTCGGAGAGATCTGCAAGCTGCCATACTCAGCAGATTTGATGACTTCAGCAGTGTTACCGGACGATGCTCCTTCAACCTCCGTCTTATAGATAGGCTCTTCACCCGCTGCTCCGCTGGCAAAGTAGACGGTCTTCGAATCAGGGGTCCAAACAAATTCATCGACCCAGTTATCGAACTTCGGCATCAAGTCCTTGATCGCACCACTGGAGCGATCCATCACCATCAGCCGAAACTTATCGCTCTCAAACCCATTGCGCGCCTGCGATCGCCACGCGAGGTACTTGCCATCAGGTGAATACAACGGTCCATCATCGCTGCCGGGGCTGGTGCTCACCTTCTTCGCCGTCGCCGGAGCCGCCCCGACCTTCAGCACATAGACATCGTTGTTGGTCGAAGCCGCCGGCACCTTCTCGAGGTTCACGACATACGCAACCTCCTTGCCGTCGGGAGAGATCGCATAGCCCAGCGGGCCGCCGAGAGAGAACGTCGGAGCCTCGTGGTCGCCGACCACACTCGCGGGTGTCAGGTCTTCCGGAGCGCCGCCCGCCGTGCTCGCATAGAAGATGTGCGAGTGCTTCGCGCCCTGGTACGAGTTCCAGTGGCGATAGAGCAGGTGGTCGAAGATCAGCGCCTTCACCGGATTTTTCGCTGCCGCAGCATCCTTCTCCTCATTGCACTGAGCCTCTTCGGTAAACCGCTGCGATCCTGCAGCCTGGCTCTCGCACTCCGGATACACGTTCGATGCAAACAGGAAGTGCTCGCTATCGGGAGCCCAGATGGCTCCATCGGCCTCGGTCTCGAGGTTCGTCACCTGCCGTCCGGCGGCCAGCGTACCTGCCGCATCGTCCCAGTGCGCGATCCAGATCTGTCCGCTGCCACCCTGTGTGCTCGAATACATCACGCTCTTGCCGTCGGGTGAGAAGCGGCCGTTCGTCTCGCCATCCCCGCTGGTGAGCTGCACCTCTTTGCCACCGGCAATCGGCACTACCCATAGATGGTTGGTCCTGGTGTTCTTTTCAAGCGACACATCTGTCACCGAGAACAGCACCCACTTCCCACTCGGCGAAACCTGCGGATCGCTCACGCGTTTCATCGCCTGCAGATCGGCAAAGGTCATCGGCCGTTTGGCCGCTGCGTTTGAAGTTTGCGCGCTCGCAGCGCCAGTCATCCCCGCGAGGAGGCCTAAGGCCAAAATCGTACGAAGTCTCATCGCGCCAGTCTAACTCCGAAAGGCTGAGTGTGTTTTCTATTCAACAAACGATGCCGTCTGAAACGCCTTTGCTCTTGCTTTTCTGGCTTGTCATTCCGAGCGCAGCGAGCGAATCTGCTTCCTCCCGTTCTTCGTTGGCCTTGCCCAGAAGCCTATGTCCCCGCACTGAAAACGTGAACAGTACCGCGTAACGTTTGTGGAGTCACGAGCAAAAAGCGGGAGACAGCAGATTCGCTCGCTGCGCACGGAATGACAACAAGAAAAGCAAAACTTCCTACCTGCCCACCTCGTCTATCCTGTTGAAGAGAACTATGCGCCTCTCCAAGCCCATCCTCCTCGTCGCCGCACTCGCCGTCACCACTGCCCCGGCCTTCGCCCAATCGGGCTTTGGCCCGCTTGATCCGGCACAGCCCACCGGCATCACCGTGGCGCAGATCATCGAGAAGATGGGCGCGCGCGAAAGTGAGTTTGCCGCGGCGCGCGACCAGTACACCTTTCGCCAGGACGTCAAATTCAACACCCTCTCCGACGACACCAACCGCCCCGACGGCGAGTACCACCAGGTCACCGACATCACCTTCGACAAGGACGGCAAGCGCCAGGAACACGTCGTCTTCGCGCCGCAGAACAGCATCGAGCGCGTCATCATGACCGAGAACGATTTTCGCGACATCGAGAAGCGCCTGCCCTTTGTTCTAACCGCGCCGGAGCTACCCCAGTACGACATCAACTACCTCGGTAGACAAAAGGTAGATGAGCTCGACACCTATGTTCTCGACGTCAAACCGAAGGTCCTGGAGAAGGGCCACCGCTACTTTCAGGGCAAGGTCTGGGTCGATCAGCAGGATCTTGAGATCGTCATGGTAAACGGCATGAACGTGCCGCAGGACATGCGCAAGGGCCACGAAGACCTCTCGCCCCCCTTCACTACCTACTACCAGCAGATCGACGATAAATACTGGTTCCCGACCTACACCAAGGCCGAGGGCAACCTGCACTTCGCCGCGCAGCAAGGCGCGCTGTCACAGGACGTCCACGTGCGCACGATCATTCACTACACCGACTACAAGCGCTTCCACGTCAACGTGACGATCAAGTACAACGGCGAAGATCTCCCCAACGAGACAGATTCGAAGCCGAAGGACACGCCGAAGCAGTAAGGCGCAACGGCAACAGCGTTACGCCGCCTGGTCCGACTCGAAGTACAGATACTTTCGCCAGTTCGCATCCGCGCTGCCGATCATCCGCATGATGTGCCGGCTGGTATGCAGCGAGAACGGACGCGGCTCGCGCAGCAGGCGCATGTCGGTCAGTTCGTGCAGCATCTGGCTGCCTTTGCGGCGATTGCAGTCACGGCAGCACGCGACGAGGTTCTCCCACGTCGACAGGCCTCCGCGGCAACGCGGAATCACGTGGTCCAGCGTGAGTTCCGCTGCCGTCAACACCTCCTGGCAGTACTGGCAGGTGTTGCGGTCGCGCAGCAGGATGTTCTTGCGGCTCAACGCGCGTGTCTGGTGAGGAATGCGGCGGTACTCCAGCAGACGGATGACGCTGGGCATCTGCATGTTCACTCGGTGCGAGTGCAGCACGCTGCCCTGCTCTTCCTCGGTGCGCGCCACCCCCTTGAGCACCAGCACCAATGCCCGGCGTGCGCCGCAGATGTTGATCGGTTCATAGCTCGCATTCAGCACGAGCACCGGCGTCTGCATCGCCGGCTGCCTGAATACGCCCATGCGTATGTCGATCGCCTCGGCGCGGGCCGTGCCCGGCACCGGGTGAGTCGTGTGGTGTCTGCTACCTGTTCGCTTCGTCCGCATTTTCCGTATATCCCCAGCCTGCATTCCTGCCCTCCAGGTTTATGTGTCGCCCAATGCCACAACCGCCAACTGCTAGTTCACTGCTGCCTTCATATCCCAGCGGGCAACACTGCCCGCCGGATTGCTTACAAAGCCATTCACACTTCCGCGAACACTCTCTGCCTGCGCTCTCGCTACCGTCGCAACCCAGACCTTCGAAGCCCCCGCTCGCATCAACACTCGCGCGCATTCGCGTGCCGTCGCTCCGGTGGTCAGAATGTCATCGACAAGCAAGACCTCACGCCCTCGAATCTCATCCGCACGCTCCACACGAAACGCTCCGCGCAGACTCTTTCTTCGCGCACCGGGATCGAGCACGAACAGAGGCCGCGTATCGCGAACACGCTGCAGAACACCGGGTGACATCCGCAACTTCCACTCCGGACGCAACCGACGCAGTCTGGCAAGACCCGCTTCAGCCAGCACCTCGGCCTGGTTGAAACCACGGCTGCGCTGCCGGCTCGCAAACAGCGGCACCGGCACAACCACCAGATCATTGGCGGCTTCGCCTTCGAGCTTCAGAATCGCCGCAGCCATGCTGTCGCCCAGAATATGATCGGCGACGCGGCGCATTCCGTTGAACTTGAGCAGGTGCAGCATCTCGCGCACCTCATCGTCATAGACGGCAAAGGCTACAGCCTTCGCAAACTCCGGCGGGGCCAGCCTGCACATCGTGCATTCCGTCATACCCATTCCGGCAGCAAACCGTGCCGATTCCATACCCAGGGCGTCGCCGCAGCGACTGCACAGCACGTCGGTCTGCGCTCCCACACACGCAACGCATGCTTCACAAACCTGCGCCTTGGAGAGCGCAACCATCGGGGCGCCACAAACGCGGCAATCCGACGGGAAGATCACATTCACGAGGTCCGCGACAGCCCCACCCATCGCGGTTCGGCTACTTCGGAGAACGCGCGTCACCGCACGCCATCCAGCCGCGCCCGCATACTGGCCAGGCGGCCCTCCACTTTCGAGTTGGACATCCTTCACGCTTTCGCTGCTGAAGACGAACCTCACCCGCGGCACGGCGAGAAGAAGCGCCAGCTGTGCCGATTGCCTGCAGTATAGTCCTGCTACCGCCGCCGCTGCAATCCGGACACGCGAACCAAACATGATTCACGCGCCTAACCTGTTTCCTGTTAACTGTTTGCTGTTCCCTGTATCTGCTCCTGCTACACTCACCAGTTCCACCTAAAATCCATGAACGCACTCACCCAGCTCTCCCCCGACGAAACCCTCTTCCGCGACACGGTCCGCAACTTCGCGCGTGCCGAGATCGCCCCGCTCGTCCGCTCCATGGACGAAGAGCAGAAGTTTGAGCCGAAGCTGCTGCGCAAGCTCTTCGAGCTCGGCCTCATGGGCATTCAAGTCCCGGAACAATACGGCGGCGCTGCAGGAACGCTCTTCGAAGCCGTACTCGCGGTGGAAGAGATCTCCGCCGTCGATCCCGCGGTCGGCGTGCTGGTCGACGTGCAGAACACCCTCGTCATCAGCGCCCTGATGCGCTGGGCCAATGAAGCTCAGAAGAAATCCTGGCTGCCCAAACTCGCCGAGAGCCTTACCGGGGCGTACGCGCTCTCTGAGGCCGTCAGCGGCTCGGACGCCTTCGCGCTGCAATGCCGCGCGGCGAGACAAGAAGACGGCGACTACCTCCTCAACGGCTCAAAGCTGTGGATCACCAACGCCGTCGAAGCCGGGCTATTCCTGGTCTTCGCCACGCTCGACGCCACGGCGGGCTACAAGGGCATCACCTGCTTCCTCGTCGAGAAGGGCACGCCCGGCTTTACCCTCGGGCGCAAAGAAGACAAGCTCGGCATCCGCGCCAGCAGCACCTGCGAGCTGCTCTTCAGCAACTGCCGCGTGCCCGCCGCCAACGTCCTCGGAGAACCCGGCAAAGGCTACAAGATCGCCATCGAGACGCTGAACGAAGGCCGCATCGGAATCGGGGCGCAGCTTGTCGGTCTGGCCTCGGGAGCCTGGCGTCACGCCGCCCGCTACGCCCGCGAACGCAAGCAGTTCGGCAAGCCGCTGGCCGAGTTCCAGGCCATGCAGTTCCAACTCGCGCGCATGGCAATGGACGTGGAAGCCGCTCGGCTCATGGTCTACAACGCCGCCCGGCTGAAAGACTCCGGCGTGGAGTACCTGAAAGAGGCCGCCATGGCGAAGCTCTTCGCCTCCGAGGTTGCCGAACGTACGGCATCGCTTGCCGTCGAGGTCTTCGGCGGAGCCGGCTTCGTGAAGGAGTACCCGGTCGAAAAGCTCTACCGCGATGCCAAGATCGGCAAAATCTATGAGGGCACAAGCTTTATGCAGTTGGCTACGATCGCGAAACTCACGATTTCCTCGGCCTGAGACATTGAATGGCCGTTGCCGAATATTTGATGATTGAGAGACATAGAGATACCGGTGTAGATTACCTGTGCAGGCACGCAGTACCTATCGAGGTCTCGTATGCGCGGTTCGCTCATCGTTTCGGTTCTATTTCTCGCAGCCTCCTCGCTCTCCGCGCAGGACACGAAAACCGCAACCGTCGTCATGCAGGGTAAGGCCACGACCCTCGTGATTAAGCCCTCCGGAGATTGTCCGATCGGCTTTTTCGGAGACCTGACCTCGCCCTCGACGACCGAACTCCTGGCCAAGGGCACTACCGGTCAATATCCGCTCAACGGCACGACAGACCCAGCCCTCCACATTCCCACACAAGACAAGAGACCCCACCTTGAGCTCTCGTTCGACGGCTCAAAAGCTACGGCGAAACTCCTGAAAGTCCACGTCACGGTCTACGGCTCGCCCAAGGGTCCGCATGTGATGCTCGTCAACTCCGGCACGGACGGCTTCGTAGCGGAAGATTTCGATCTGACGACCCAGGCAAAGATAGCGGCAACGTCCTTTCACTCGGACGTCTATCCCCAGACCATGGGTGTCGCCCAGTGGGCGGAGATCAGCCAGATCGACTATGCGGATGGTTCCACCTGGCACGCGTCCTCGACATCAACCTGCAAAGTGTCTCTCACGGGGTTCAAGCGCGTCGATTCCGCCCGCTAAGAACCCATTTTGGCTAAAGGATGAGTATCGCCCGCCCGCCAACGGGTGATGGGCTATCCTTAAAGCTCCACGTGTCCACTACTGCCACATCCACGGCTCTCCACTCGCACGCGCGCAGCTCCTCGCTGCTCGCCGACTACGCGACCCTCTTTAAGCTGCGCGTCTCCACGATGGTCATCATCACCGCGGCCGCCGGTTTCTACCTCGGGTCCTTGCGCTCGGGCATCAGCCCGTTTCATATGGGCCTTCTGGAAGCGCTCCTCGGCATTGCGGTCGTCACAGCCGGCTCCAGCGCGCTGAACCAGGCCCTGGAGCGCACGACCGACCGCCTCATGCCCCGCACGGCCTCACGGCCCATGGCGCAGAACCGCATCTCGCTCGCACACGGGCTGATCATCGGCTTCCTCTGCGTCTTCGGCGGCTCGCTCTACCTGGCCTACGCGACCAACCCGCTCACCGGGACGCTGACGCTGCTCACCGCCGTCGGCTACGTGGCGATCTACACCCCGCTCAAGCGCATCACCACGCTCAACACTTTTATCGGAGCCTTCCCCGGAGCGCTGCCCCCGCTCATCGGCTGGACCGCCGCACGCGGACTCATCGAGTGGCCCGCCGTCGCGCTCTTCGCCATCCTCTTCGTCTGGCAGTTTCCGCACTTCATGGCCATCGGCTGGATGTACCGCGCTGACTACGCGCAGGCCGGCATCCGCGTCACCGCCACCCAGGAGCCCCTGCGCGACGCCGCCCGCTCCTCCGCCATCCAGTCGCTCTTCTACGCCGTGCTCATGATTCCGGTGAGCCTCTGGACGACCTGGTTGCACGTTACCGGCCTGCCCTATGCGATCGTCGCCGGCGTTCTCGGCCTCTGGTATCTCTACGCGACCCTTCGATTCGTACGCATCACGCGCAACCCCAGTGATCCCGAGAACCGCGCTCTCGCTCGCCAACTGCTCAAGGTGTCGGTGATCTACCTGCCGCTGCTGCTACTCGCGATGATGCTCAACGCCCAGGGACGTCTCCTGTTCTAACCTCTGCCTGCGAACGAAAGAAATAGAATGCCAGCCACGACCGACAACCCGAACTACCGCACGCCGCCCTCCATCATTGCCGCCATCATCGGCATCAGTGCTGTGGCCTCGCTCTTTCTTGCCTGGCTGGTCTATTACCACCAGCCCGTGGATGTCGCCGGAACGCACCTCAGGTTCCTGCCCGCGCTGAACGCAGCGCTCAATTCGCTCTGCACGGTATTTCTACTTGTGGGCTACCGCTTCATCATGCAGCGCAAGATCACCGCGCACCGCAACAGCATGTTCGGGGCCTTCCTGGTCTCGAGCCTGTTCCTGGTCAGCTACATCGTCAATCACGCTCTGCACGGCGATATGCGCTTCCTCGCCCAGGGACATGCGTTGCGCGTCACCTACTTCGCGCTGCTCATCTCGCACATCTTCCTCAGCGTCGTGGCGTTGCCGATGATCCTGATCACGTTCTTTCTTTCGCTTACGGGCCGGTTCCCCGCGCATCGCAGGCTCGCCCGCTGGACGTACCCCATCTGGCTTTACGTGTCGGTCACCGGCGTCGTGGTGTACGCGATGCTTGCCGCTTATCGCTAAACAGCTCACAGGGCCCAGGGTTCAGGGCCCAGAATGCAGAACCCACCGAGCCCTAGACACTAAGCCCTGTACCCTCCCCCCTATGCACCCAGACACCCGCAAACTTCTCCGTACCGGCGCTGCTATCTTCCTTACAGGCGCCCTCGCGGCTGTACTTATGCTGACGGTCTTCGGCGGCGTCACCCAGCAGGGCCCGCATACTACCAGCGGCTGGCTCGCGCTGATGCTCGCCATGGGCTGCCTGCCTACCGGCGTGCTCACCCTGCTGCTCGGGTTCGCAAAGCTGATCGGCGATCTTCGCCGCCGTTGATCCACAGAAGCACCCTCTCAACCAGAGAAAGGGGCAATAGGATCGGGATTTCCCTGTAAATCCTCTGCACCGTCTCTGCTATCCTCGATTCCGAACGGAGCAAATCATGGCTAAAGGCGTTAACAAAGTTTTTCTTCTTGGAAATGTGGGCAAAGACCCCGAGATTCGCACTACCGCAGGCGGCATGACCGTTGCAAGCTTCTCGCTTGCGACCGCCGAGCGCGCCAAGGATCAACAGGGCAACTGGGCCGACAAGACGGAGTGGCATAACCTCGTCTGCTTCCAGCGCACCGCGGAGGTCGTCCGCGACTACGTCAAAAAGGGCACCCAGATCTTCGTCGAGGGCAAGATCCAGACTCGCTCATGGGACGACAAGGAATCCGGTCAGAAGAAGTACAGAACCGAGATCCTCGTCAATGAGCTTTCCCTGCTCGGCGGACGCGGCGCGGAAGGCGGCAGTGGCGGTGGCAGCTACGAGCGGTCTTCGTCGAGCTCTTCCAGCAGCTATGCGGGTTCGCGTGCGGCTGCCCCCAGCGCGCCAGCGAACGATTATGCAGATCAGGGCATCACCGATGAAGATATCCCTTTCTAACTAACCCGATGATTACGTCGTAGAACGCAAGAGAGGCCGCTCACTGTTGAACAGCGAGCGGCCTCTCTATTGGCGAGTCTTAGCGGCAGCAGGTGTTTGTGTCGAAGACAGGAGATGCAGTAGCGGTGGTTCCGTTGTAAAGGACAAGGTTGCCGTCATTTTGCATGTCGAGAACCTGGCCTAACAGCCCTGCAGTGTTCGACTGAAAGAGGACCTTGCCATTGTTGTCGTAGAGGACGAAGTTGCCATCGGCCAGCAGGGTCGCTTCAGACGGAATATGCCCTACGGTTCCTGAAGACCAGAGCGGGGTATTGCCGAAGTAGAGAACCAGATTGCCGTCGTCCTGCAGGTAGAGCATGAAGCGTCCATCGCAGGAGACGAGCGGGTGATCGGGGATCAGGCCTTCGCCCGTCAGTAGCGCCGTGCAGGACGTCGTAGGAGCTTTGATGGGTGGAATCCCTGTAGGAACGAAGAGGCCGAGATTCACTGCGTTTGCAATGGCCTGATGTCCCGCATCGTTCGGGTGGAGGTGGTCGCCGCTGTCGAAGGACGCGCGATATTGCAGAGGCATGTTGGGATCGTGGGTTGCCGTATCCTGATCGACGATGCCGTCGCAGCCGCTGGTCGGGCTGAGGAAGAAAGCGTTGATCTGCTCGCGAATCGCCTCAGCGCCGGTGGACCATTGCGCTGCCGGTCGTCCCCCATTCGGCGTAAGTGTCGAGCAGTAGAACTTGATGCCGGCGGCATGCCCCTGGCTCATGATCTGCTGAACACCGGCTACCAGGGAGTTGAAACTGGGTTCCTGATCGGAGGGCAGATTGCTGAGATCGTTGATGATGTCGTCGGAGACGATGACCCACTTCACATTGGGCTGCGAGAGCACATCCCGGGAGAATCTGGTGATCATGGCCTGCCCCGCACCATCGCGCAGAAGGTCGTTGCCGCTGATCCCCTCGTTGATCACGCCTATGGGAAGGCCCGCAGTGTTCAAACGTGCCGAGAGGTCATTGGTCCAGCGGTGATTGGTGTTGAAGGTGGAGTTGAGACCATCCGTAATCGACGCTCCAATAGCAACGACAGCACCGGGCGATGCAGCATTTTGAACATCGACATTCGTTAGATAAAAGTAGCTGCTAAAGGCACTGGTGGTGTTGATAGTCGAACTGCCACTCACGTCTCCAGCCGCCAGAAACATCCCGTTCTGGTTTCCGTTCTGATGAAACGTCACGTTTGCACTGTCTACGGCCGTGGGAAAGTACATGCTGACCATGAGGTCTTCCTGCGGGGTAGTCACGAATGCGATCGAATCGCTGGCTAGCGTCTGCCCTGCCGGGACTGTGACGGAGGTGAAGCCACCAAAGGTTACGACATGGTCGGTACCAGGAATCGTCGACGAAGTAGGACCGCCGTTAGAGTCGACGACGGCCTGCGCAAGGTGGACATCTCGCACGGTAAGGGGCTGCTGACCGAAGGTGTTGGAGATTTGAACACGAGCGGCCGATCCACCGATGCTTGTGTGAAGAATCTGCCGCAACGTCTGCTGAGCAAGCCCATTGAAGCTTGCATCGATCGTTGATTGTTGAGGAGCCACGGCCCAGGTTCCAGTCCACGGCACGGAGCTTTGGGCATGGGCAGCGGAGATCATTCCCAGAGACAAGAAAAGGATGGCGCCTGCGGAGTACTTTTTAATATTCATGGAATATTCCTTTTGGATAAGTCCGAACTCTAGAAGCTGACAAAGTCCTGTTTTGTTACGGGCACGGCTTCAGCCACTGAGGTAACGCGCTATCGCGCTACGGTTTCCAGCAAGCTCTAACGTCCGGGCCTACCTAGAAAACCGGAGACACCAGCTAAAGCCAGCATCTCCGGTTTGTTAGACATAACCTGGAACCAACAGATCAAACCCCTAATTAACACCGAAGGATTCGAGGTTGAATAAGTAGTTGCCACCATCCCCTGTAAAGACAAGATAGAGAGTATGAGTTCCACTTGTGGGAGTCAGGTTGCACGTAACCGGCGACCATGTCTGCCAGTCGCCATTGACAGGAACCGCGCAAGTTGCTGCCAACGTGCCCGAGGGGCTATCGAGGTGAACCTCGATGTTGCCTCCAGAGCCTGCGCTGGCTACCCTTGCCGTAAAGTGAGTCGCGCCGGTCAGAGTAACGTTGTTATAGGCCGCGTAGCTGCCGGCTAAGATGAAGCCCATATCCTCTCCGCCCTCGCTGCTACTTTCCAGCTGCTCCCCTCCAGAGATCTTGCTATAGCTGGAAGCCTGGATCGTGGGGGTAAAAGCAAACCACTCCACATTGAACAGCGCACCGTCCCCGCCGGTATAAACGAGATAGACCGTGTGAGTTCCAGTGGTGTTGCTTATAGGGCACGATACGGTCGTCCAGCTCTGCCAGTCGCCTGTAACCGGAACGGTGCAGGTTCCTGCCAACGTTCCAGTGGGGTTGTCGAGGCGAACTTGAATGTTGCCTCCCAGCCCTGCGCTGGCTACCCGGGCTCTAAAGGTCGTCAGATTGGAAAGGTTGACATTGCTGTAGAACGTATAAGAGCCGTTGAGAATATTTCCGACATCAAGATTGCCTTCACTGCTGCTCTCGGTGCTCACACCCCCGGCCGAACCGGTGAAGCTTGAGGCTTGAGTCGGTGTAACGGTTGGAGTGACACCGAGGTAGGGAGCAGTCAGCGGGTCACCGACCACGATGCCCTCCCAACCAAGATAGGGAGTGCCGGCGTAAAAGCTCTCCGCCAGAGTGTAGCCCGACTGATAGTGATCGATCTGGAACGTGATTCCCTCGATGCCATCCAGGCAGGGTTCATTCGTGTAGCCCTCTGCTCCGGTCAATCCATTGGCGATCAGATCCGGCATGTGAGATTGTCCGTCGAAGATGTTCCCCAGGTCCTGTCCGCCGTCGCTGCTGGTTTCCAGGCTGGCATCGCCAGACAGAACGTTGTAACTCGCGACTTCGATCAGGTTGGTTCCACCGACAAAGTTGAACCACTCCAGGTTATAGAGATCTCCTCCGCCACCCGTGAAGACCAGGTAGACGTTATGGATTCCACTTGCCCCTTTCAACTTGCACGTCTGTGTAGTCCAGGTTTGCCAGCCGCCTGTGGATGGAACGGTGCAGGTTCCGATCAACGTTCCCGTAGGGCTGTCGACATGAATCTGAAGGGAGCCTCCAGCTCCCGCACTGGCAACCCGCGCCGTGAAAGAAGTCATGCCGTTCAGGTTGATGCTGTTATAGACCGCATTGGCCCCATTCGTGATGAAGCCCAGGTCCTGCGGGCCTTCGCTGCTCACTTCGAGTTGTTCGCCACCCGACAAACCGTTATAGCTGGCGGCCTCAATCACGCTGGCAGCCCCCTGGAACTGAATCCATTCGATGTTGTAAAGATTGCCTCCAAATCCATTGGGAATAAACGTCAGATAGACGTTATGAACTCCACTGACGCTGGCCGAGAGGGCGCAGGTCATGGTCTTCCAGGTTTGCCAACCGCCGGTCTGGGGGACGTTACAGCTCCCTATAATCTGCCCGCTGGGATTATCGATGCGGATCTGGAATACGTGAAGCTTGTCATCCGTGTTGGCGTTGGCGACCCTTGCTTTAAGGGACGTCATTCCGGTCAGATTGATACTGTTGAAGCCCACATACTGCCCGATAAAGCTCACCATACTCGTTGAGACATAGGTATTGGAGATCGCTCCCGGCGCGAAAGACAGCGATTCGTAGGCTTCGCTGTTGTAGTTCCCATCATTGCTACCCCAGGAATAGTAGCCGAGCAAGTTACTCTGGTTGCCAACGAAGGTGCTGGTAACGGTTGCGTTTGTGGTGAGCCCGCTTGCTTGAAGGTCACCGGCTGCATGCATCAGGTCCGCATTGCCATGATCGAACGACTCCTCCATGAGGACATCCGTGCTGGGAGTCGCTGGAGGGAACTGGGTCTTATCGGCAATGCCATCGCCGGCATCCGCGTCGATCAAGATGGAGCCGGTCAAGGGAGTCTGCATGGCAGCGATCGAACGATCCACCAAGGCCATGGCGTCTGACTGGATATAACCATCCAGACGTGTGACCAGATAGCCGCCAAAGGCCTCATGCGTAAAGGGAACCGTCGAGTTGTAATACTTATTGATCCAGGCGACGCCTTGAGCGCCTGATCCTGTGATCGAAGCCTGTACATTGCCGTTCGCAGTGGAGTAACCCAGCGCCGCCAGATAGCTATCGAGCGAGGGCTGAAAATCCTGAGGAGTTTGGCCCGCGGGTTCAGAACCAGTAGGGGCATTGTCGATGCGAATCGGGATACCCTTCGTTAGAACAATAAAGTTAATCCCCGGATGAGCTGACAGATAAGTACTGATGGGATTCTGAATCTGGGACTTGTAGTTACTGAGGGAAATCGTCTCATTGATTGAATTCAAAGCCGAGTCCTGGCAGCTGACCGCAAGGACGTTGGTAACTCCGCGCTGCGCTGCGTAGTACATTCCAATGGCGGTAGAAGTCGCGCTGGCCGAGTTATAGACCAATAGCACTTCGCTCGGAGTTCTTTGTATTGGAGCGGCCTTCGCCTGGGCGACGAGGGCAAGCACGATGCCCGCATACAAGAATAAAGAGGCTATGCTTCTTAGTCCCGGGTAGAGATGAGCCCTGAACCTATTCTCACGTGGCGAAAAGATGTTGAAGCCGAATTTTGGCTTAGACTCAGATTTCTTATGCCGAATGACGTTACGCATTTCCCCTCACTTCACTGAAAGCATTTGGCCTGGCACCTGGATCGAACAGGCGTAGGCAAGCTAGATTGCGGCGACAGATAGTCAGATTGACGGGGCCCTAACGTGTTAAACACTTTGGCTGAAGTTTTATTCCGATCTTTTTGTGAGTGCCAGCGGTAGCCTCTTGAGACCAGCCATGATTATCCCAGCGCAAAGTGAGGCCTGACCGCGTTGTTCATCGAATCTTCATTTCATCCCTTCTGAAGAGGAGAGGCCGAATTACGACACAAATAAAATGGCCGGACAGAGTTTCTCTGTCCGGCCATTTTGTCTTTGCTGTTGCGGGTTAGAAGGTGAGTTTCAAAGCAGCCTGACCAACTCGCGCGGGGATAGCCCCGGTTGAGGTGATCGTACCGAAGTTGGAGTCATCAGGATTGGAGTCCGGCTGACCGAAGCTGGGATGGTTGAGAGCGTTGAAGGCCTCGAAACGGAACTGCAGCCCGTAGCGCTCGTGAAACTGCCAGTTCTTCTGAACCCCCAGGTCCGCGGTGTAGATAGGAGCGCCCTGGATGAGGTACTTGGGTGAATTACCGGCAGTACCGGGCTTGTTGAGGGCGAAGGCCCCGGCGTTGAAGTAGTGGTTGAGCCAATTGGCCTTACCGCCGTGTCGGACCTGGAGAGGTTCGCCGGTAAGATCGGCGCGGTCCTGATAGACAAGGAAGCCGGACCGATTGTTGCCGCCTCCGCCGTTGACGGTAAACGGAGGACCCGATTGCAGGGTGACCAGACCCGTCAGCGACCAGCCGCCGATGACGTTGCGCAAGACAGAGTTCAGGCTTTGGAACTTCGGAGCCTCGTAGGTAAAGTTGGTGACCGAGACCACCGGATAGTTGAGGCTCGACGGGCCGTGATCGTGGCCCACGTTATGAGGATCACTCACGCTGGACTCGAAGGAGGGATCTCCCGATCCACCCACGTCAAAGGCATGCGACCAAGTGAAGTTGGACTGTACCTGGATACTATGCGAGAGACGCTTTTCGATGCCGACCTGCAGCGAGTTATAGCTTGAGGTTCCTCCGACCTCCACCTGGATGATCGAACCGAAGTTCGTCAGCCCACGTGAATCGCTTTGGAAGCCAGTAAACGCACCATTCGTAAACATTGGACCGATGGGGACACCAGGATTCAATTCGACCGGCGTGGAGAGGTGATAGGTTTCGCTCCCCACATAGGCGATGTGGAGGGCGAGCGTATCGGTGAACTGTTGCTCCACAGACAGATTCCAGCTCTGCGCTACACCGAGGCGGAAGTTCTTCGGAAAGACTGCTCCGAGCTGCATGGGAAGAGTGAACGTAGAGTTAGCAGGAGGGCTCACACTCGGAGAGGCGAAGGGAGGAAATGGGCTCTGGCCGCCCGTAGCCGCGAAGCCACTCCACGGATGATCGAAGGAGATAGGAGTAGTGGTGGTGGCGTTGAGCGAAAAAGATGGATTGAAGGGCGCCGTGTCGTAGACATGGTTGTAACTTGCGTCTTCCAACGGTGTAGTGAACATGCCGAAGCCGGCACGAATCGAGGTCTTCGGAGAAGCCTGGTACGCGATACCGATACGCGGCTCGAAGTACTTCCAGGACGTAGGCATAATTGCATTGTTGATACCCGCGTCACCCGGGAAGACTACACCTGCAGGAGCGTTGGGATAACGAGTGCTCTGCTGCCCGGGGATGTAGGCAGCGCCGCGTCCGCCGTCGATGCTGAGAGGGGTATAAGGATCCCAGCGCAGTCCGGCATTGATCGTCAGGTTAGGACGAAGCTTGTATTGGTCCTGAGCGTAATAACCGGTCATCCAACCACGTACGCTGCCGCTCTCTCCCGCGTTCTGCGAGAAGGTCTGGGCATCGCCGAGGAGAAAGTCCGAGAGGGTGAAGCCGGTGAAGGCGTTGGTAAAGCCAACATTCGGATTCGCTCCGGAGCTGGAGTTCTCATGCGTGTAGCGATGCAAGACATCCGCACCGAAGTACATGGTGTGCTTGCCGTGGGTATAGGTGACAGTGTCTGAGAAGCCCAGGTTCCGGCGCTTCGTGCTGTTGACCGCGCCGCTGAAGACGGAGAAGCCAAGAGCCCCTCCATAGATCGAATTGCCGTCGACTGCCGAGATACCACCGATATAGCACGACCCGGCGGGATCGGAGACATCGACGAAGTTCGAGAGGCACTCCTGTTGACCGGTTTTACTGAAGAGCGGAGTTCCGGAACCGAAGTCAAAGGACTGGTAGAAGACAGTAACGCTGTTCAGTAGATTTTGATTAATCGTCCAGGAGTGATTGAAGGCGTCGTTGACGTAGATGCCGTGCAGTCCCTGAACACCCGCCAGCAGGTTGCCGGGGATGCCGATTCCGGGCTGGGTGAAGTTGTAGATGAAGTTGCGCACAAAGACACGCTGGCGATCGTTAATAGCGTAGTCGATGCGTCCGGTCCCCTCATCATAGCTGGTACGCGCCTTGGGCCCGACGAAGTTCGTTTTGCCAGTGGCAGGATCGCCGCCGAGCGGCAGAGAGGCTGCAATCGCGAGCGCACCGGGACTGAACAACTTGGGGTCGATCTGGTTGCGCTTGCCATTGATCGTCGCGAAGGGCGCGTTGAGATCCGGGACAATCGCACTGAAGTCACCGTTGAGCATCGCGGCGGTCGGGGTGTAGGTGGTGTTCTGCGTCGAGGTAGTGCTGGTGCGCGT
Source organism: Granulicella mallensis MP5ACTX8 (assembly GCF_000178955.2). Lineage (NCBI taxonomy): Bacteria > Pseudomonadati > Acidobacteriota > Terriglobia > Terriglobales > Acidobacteriaceae > Granulicella > Granulicella mallensis. The sequence continues at coordinate 4,821,166 of NC_016631.1, forward strand.
TCCTTGATAGTTGGCAAAGAAGAAGAGCTTGTCCTTAATGATGGGGCCGCCGAGATAGCCGCCGAACTGACTGCGCTTCAACGGATCAACCTGGTGGCTGAAGTAATTCGCAGCATTGAGCACGTCATTGCGGAGAAACTCAAAAGCGCCGCCGTGAAAGCTGTTGGTGCCGCCTTTGCTCTGGATGCTGACGACCGCGCCTGGCGAGAAGCCATAGCGCGCGTCGAAGTTGTTCGAGATGACACGAAACTCCTGGGTGGCATCGGCATTCGGGAACGGCGCCGCAAGAAGCGCGTAGTAGTCCATGTTCGTGACGCCGTCGAGCAGATAGTACGTGCTTCCCTGCCGTCCGCCGCCCGCGGAGCCGCCGGACTGCGTGGGGAAAGAGTTCGTTGACGGCAAGGTGGAGGCTTGCGACTGCAGCTCATTAGTCACGCCAGTCGTCAGGAAGACGAGACTCGAAGGATCGCGGCCGTTCAGCGGCAGCTCCTTGATGGAAGCCTCGTTGACGACCGCGCTGATCTCAGCCGTAGTCGCATTGATCAGGGTGGGATTGGAGCTTACGGTGACGGTCTCATCCGCTCCTCCAGGCTTGAGAACGATGTTGACCGTCGCACTCTGGCCGATCGTGAGAACAATATTGGTCTGCAGGGTGTCAGCAAAGCCGGTCGCTGTCGAGGAGATCTTATAGGGGCCGGCGGGCAACGAAGGCACGGTGTACTCACCCTGCGCGTTCGAGGTCGTCTTCGTCGCGGCATTGGTCCCAGTGTTGGTGATCGTAATCTGAGCCTGGGGGATGGCTGCGCCGCTTGAGTCGGTGACAACGCCGGTTAACCGGGCGCCTGTGACCTGCGCCTCAAGCCTGATGCCCAGACAGAGCAGGATAAGGGCTAGTGGAAAGATAATGCGTGAGAGTTGTTTCATAGAGTGCTCCTTTCGCCCGCAGATACGAGCCGATCTATTTGGAGAAAATGAGTTAAAGAAATTTGGAAAAGCTCAGCTAAAAGGAGGATGGTTGTCTGTTTCGGCGATGATCTTGAACGTCAATGTCTTCACTCCGAAGTGAGGATGTGTTGCCTTGAGCGTCGCGATGCCAGGCTCTCCGGTCGACCGGATCCACACCGCGCTTCTGCCTCCGCTGAGCACGGCAATCGGCTCACCGAGAAGCACTGCCGGTCCATCGAGCGAGAGAGTAATGGGATCGAAACAGAGCGGTCGAGGTGCGCCATACTCATCCGTAACGCGCAATACAACACGCGTTGCATCCGCACCGTCCGCGATCAGTTCCGAATCGTCGGCAAGAATCTCGAAGACCTGGTCGATTCCCTTTCCCGAGAAGCTTTTGGAGATCACCTGCGTGCCTTTGACATAGCCGTCGAGGCGCAGGTCACCCCAGTCGTCGTTGCCATCCGGAAGCGTGAGATAGAACGGCGGATAGGCGAGATGCGGAAACTCCTCATGCTCCGGCCGCAGATCGATGATGTGATGCCAGACTTTGTCGCGGCCGATGAAGGCGCGAATCTCATCGCAGTTCGAGGAGATGATTCCCTTCCTGAAGCCTGATGGCTCGTCGCTCATCGCGAAGTGAAAGCCAGGCTCGAGGACGGGTTCCTCCGTTGGCGGGCACTGCGACTTGAAGAATCCAGCCGCGGGCTTAGCCTCACGGAAGATGTCCATCACGCCGTGGTAGCAGATATGGTCGCCGGAGCCGAAGTCCGCGTGGGTCTGGTAGTCGAACCCGCACCAGCCCAGACCGCCGGAGTATCCAGCCTGGCTGTTCAGCTGGTTGAAGATGCGAGCATAGCGGAGAATGTGCTCCTGGTTGATCGCGTTGCTGTCCCACGGGCGAACAGGAAACTCCGCGCCGACAAACTCGGTGTTGAGATACAGAGGATGATTGGGTGCTTTGAGCGGGAACTGAAAGTCGTTCATCGAGAAGACGTCTTCCAGCAGCTCCGACTCCTGGAAGTAGCGCACACCGGTGGTTTGGCGAGAGGGGTCCAGCTCACGCGCCAGCGCATTCACCTTCACGTACAGATCGTGAAAGTCGCGCGACTCATTGATGCGAATGCTCCAGAGAACAATCGATGGATGGTTCCAGTCACGGCGAATCATGCGGCGCGTGTTATCGAGGTAGCGCTCACGCCAGAGTTCGCTATCGCCTACATGCTGCCATCCTGGAGTCTCGTCAATGACTAGCAGGCCAAGCTCATCGCAGGCATCGAGAAAATGATGTGAGGGAGGATAGTGCGAGCAGCGCACGATGTTGCACTTGAGCTGCTCTTTGAGAATGGTCGCGTCACGGCGCTGCACTCGTCTGGGCATCGCCGCACCCGCGAAAGGAAAGGTCTGATGGCGATTGAGCCCACGCAGTTTGATGATCTCTCCGTTGAGAGAGAAGCCTGCAGGAGTAAATCGGGCCTCACGCAAGCCGAACCGCGTCTCTTGTTCGTCCACGATCTGCCCAACGGCAAGCAGGCGAACGCGCACCGAATAGAGCTTTGGATCGTGTAGCTGCCAGAGCTTTAGCCCCTCAACTCCAGCCATCGAAACTGTTGCACGGCCTGCGGAGAGTTCAGAGGACGACAAGCGCTGCCTGCGCTTCGTGATCGTACCAGCGTCGTTGAAGAGCTCGACTTCGAAGGTATCTGGTTTCGTCTTTAGCGTTGTGTTCGCAGAATCTAAAAAGACCTCTATCTCTACTCGCGGCTTTGGAGTAAGCACCTCAGAGCAGGTAACGCGAAGGTCCTCAATCGAGGTTCCGCCGGTGGTCCGCAGGGAGACCCCGCGATAGATACCGCCGAAGGTGAGATAGTCCACCTCGTAGCCGAAGGGAGGAACCTCCGGCAACTCGCGCGAGTCCACCTCGACACTGAGGACATTCTCGCCCTCCTGATCGAGGTGCTGCGTGAGTTCGAAGGAGAAGGGTGTGAAGCCCCCAAAGTACTCACCCAGCAGCGTGCCATTCAGGTACACCTTCGACGCCACCATGACGCCCTCGAAGTCAGCGAAGACCCGCCTGTCCGGCTCCCCTGCGGGAAGAGTGAAGTGACGGCGGTAGAGTGAAACAAACTGATAGCTGTTCTGATCGGCGTTGTGCCACGGAACGAAGACGTTGCTGTGCGGAAGAGCGACGTGCTCAAAGCCTGAGTCATCGAAACCGCGCAGATGGCCGTTAGCCGGAACGCTGCGACTCCAGAGCCATCCCTCCACCAGCGGATAGATCCGGCGCGTCGAATGCGCTGGGTGTTCCGGCTTCGCAACGAGCGCGAACCCCTGGCGCGCGACAGCCCCGCCCAGGATGCAGCCACCACTCGTTTTGAGAAAGCTTCTTCGACTCAGTGTCATGTTTTCTTACGTCTTCCCGTGCGATTTGCTAGAGCTTGATAAAGATGCGTTTGCGGTAGAGCAGCCATGCGGGGACGTAGCACACGGCGACAAAGAGAAGTGAGTAGATAAGTGAACCGATCGCAGGCGTACCCAGGTGAATGAAGTAGTGCGAGTAGACGTACACCTGGAAGCTTTGCGTCTGATTGACCTTGAAGACAGCGACGGCTGACGACAGCAGCTCGGAGATGACATACACCGTAATGGCATTCGTGCCGAACACCAGCAGCGGATAGGTCCAGCGGCCGCGCAGTTGGCGGATCTCGATGACGTAGTAGGCGACGGCGAGAAGCAGAATGCTGAGGCCCCCGGCATAGAGCACGTAAGAGCTGGTCCAGAGCTTCTTGTTGATCGGGAAACTCTGAGACCAGAGCAAACCCGCAACGGCAAGAGCGATACCCGCTCCGAACAGACCCATGAGCTTCTGCCCCGCAGGACGCGCCTGCTTGATCCAGGCTCCAGCCAGAAGGCCGAGGATCGTCGAAGCGAACGCCGGGATGTCGCTGAGCAAACCTTCGGGATCGCGTGTCTTCTCAAAGAGGCGATGCGGAAAGATATGGCGATCGAGCCATGCAACCAGGTTGATGTCGTGATCGAGCAGCGGAAAATCTCTGCCGGGTATTCCGTGGCCGGGCACCGGAACGAAGCGCAGCAGCACCCAATAACCGATCACCGCTGCAAAGAACAGAACAACACGCGGTGCGATGCGATCGGTCACAAGTTGCAGCAGCGCGGCGAGCAGATAGCAGACCGCAATGCGCTGCAGAACCCCATAGATGCGCAAAGTGTCGAGGTGGAAGTAGGGGAAACCGTTTACAACCAGCCCGAAGAAGATGAGCAGCGCGAACCGTCGTCCAATGCTCGTGAGCATAACGGTGTTGCTCGTAGCCTTGGCACGATGCGCGCTGAAGGAGAGCACCATCGAAATGCCCATGATGAAGAGGAAGGTGGGAAAGACGAGATCGGTCGGCGTAAAGCCGTTCCATAGCGAGTGGTTCAGCGCGCGATAGGCGAGGTCATTATTGCCGTTGTTGTTCACGAGAATCATGAACGCGACCGTGAGGCCACGCAGGACATCGATCGACAACAGCCGCGAGCTCGGCCTGGTATTCAGAAACGGTGTTGCGGTCGCGCTAGACATACGTCATTCCCTCCTTTCACAAAAATTCTTACAAGCTCTTCACTTCAGACAGCAGCGCATGCGACTCAGCGACAAGATCGGCGACCGGCAGCGGTTTACTGGGGCGATAGGGAGCAGACAGCCAGGTCTGCTGCCAAAGGTCGAGCGAGAAGGAACGACCTGTGTGGCGGCTTTCGAACCAGGCCTCCCAGCGGGCCGCGTAGTAGTCGCGAATGAGACCAGACCAGACGCGCGAGGCGTAATCCGAAAGCTCCGGCCAACCCCAGGTTGTGATCAGCAGCCGGGCGTTCTCGTCGTAGAAGGTCGCCTCATCGTCTGTCTTCGCATAAGCGCGCGTCGCCTGCATCCAGGTTTCGAGGCGGCGGTCTGGCCTGAGATTCATCAAGCCATCGATGCGGCGCATCCACTCCACGGCACGGGCAGCATGCGCAACAGCATCTTCGTCCTGCTTGGCATCGCCAGCCTGCACAGCCAGGGCAAGAGCCTCATCCACTCTGCCGCCAACAGCCTGTGAGACGAACTCAATGAGGTCGTTGCGGTAGAGCTCGCTCTTCGCCAGTTGGGGAGCACAGGAAAGAAAGAGCTCGACCGCACGCTGAAAGGTAGGGCCTGCATCCACCGAAGCCGCGATAGGGTGCACACTCGGCTCTGCCTGCCACGCTTGCTTGGTCATCCAGATGTGCGAGCTGTAGGCACTCTTGAGCAGCAACTCCCATGCCTGCTGCATCGCAGGAGGGCAGTCGCCATAGCGCGAGCGACAATAGGCCGGAATCCACGTCGCGAGGTCGATGGCTTCCGACTGCCATCCGGCATCGGTCATCAGCTCGTAGACCACCTCGTTGTTCTCGATGCCTTCGGGGCACATGCCCCAGCCGACGAGATTGCCCCGTTCCGGGCTGGCGAGGACAGTCGATGGCTCCGTCGCCATCAGCTTCAGGTTGCCCTTGATATTGTTGTTGCCGCCAAAGGTGTGGGCCATACCGTTGATCCACGGCTTGCCGAAGAACGCCTTCTGGAGCTTCCATTGGCCGGGCAGATACTTGCCCTGGACCGACGGCGCAAGGTCGTTGGCGTAGTCGATGATGAGCATCCGGTCGTTCGGAATGCCGCGCAGCAGGGCCTCGACGGACTCCTTATTCCAGAAGTCGGAGTCGTACACGAAGAGCCAGCCCTGCATCACCCAGGTTCCCTTGGGATCGCCGGCCTGGATACTCTCGAAGACGGTTCGTCCAAAGCGCTCAAGGTCTTCGTAGCGATGATCCTCCCGCACCGGGACCTCGAGCTCATTGAAGGTGTCGGCCAGGTAGTACTCGACCTCGCCGTACTCCGCCTTGTACTCCTCGATAAACTTCTTCCCGATCTGGCGATACAGCTCCTGCTGGCCCGGGTGGAGGATGAAGGTACGCGTGCTGCGCGGGATGGTCTTGAACTCCTTGCGGAGCCAGAGCAGGGTGAAGGTCTCGACCTCCGGATGGAGGCGCTTGAAGCCCTGCGGCACAAAGCCGGCGAAGGCAGGCGCTACGGGCTTCATGCCGAGCTCCCGCATCCGGTTCAGAACCTGGCGCTGGAGAATCCGCTTCTCTTCCATGAAATGCTGCGGCAGAGGACCGGCGAAATGATTGATATTGCCCATGCGATGCCATGGCAGCTGCGCCGGGCCCACGGAGAAGGTGTCGATCTCCGCCTCGGTAAGGCCGAGCGAGAGCCATACCCGGTTCCAAATGACCTCCTGGCCCTCCAGGGCCAGCGGCATCGTAATGCCGTGCAGCGCCATCCAGTCGAGCTCGCGCTCCCAGCGCGGCCAGTCCCAGAAGGCCATCGTGTACCCGTAGGTGCACGGGTTCAGATACTGGACGAACTTGTACGGGCAGACGACACGATGGTGTTCCACGTCAGGAAGCCGGGCAGGTAGATCAAGATGGCGGCCACTCCAGGCGATCATCGCCTGGCAATGCTCCCGCAGATAGATATAGATCCCACGACACAGACTGACGCCGCTGCTACCCGCAACGGCCACCCTGCCTCCGCTGGCGGAGAGCTCATAGACTTCATGGCCGTCCACCGCGGGAAGCAGATGCAGGTCAAACTCAGCCGCCCGGGAGCCGAGTTGGCGCTGCAGAACACCCCGGCAGGCTTCGATCGCCGTCTCGGCGGACGATCTGGGCGGCCCCATCGGCGGCTCTAGTTTAGGAGAAGACGAGGGGGCCGGGGTCTCGCCAACCGCAGCAAGCCCTCCATGAGCCAGGGCAGCCCCTGCACACGAAAGCTCAATAAATTTACGTCGCGTCCACATTAGCTTCTCCGATTGCGAAACACTCGCACCCCGCCCTATGAAAGCTCAAGCATTTTCACCGTACCGGCTCCGTTTTCACCGTGAAACGCGATGTTTTCGCACATTCTAAAGGAGTTAGAGGTACGAATAAACGAAGCGAATGAACACGGTTTCGGCTCTTTTATGCGCAGGAAATGGATTTTATGGTTGCGTCGCTATGAATTAGAGCGAAATCGATGGTTGTGTTTTTACTCACCACAGCGGCGGCGTCCTGAGCGAAGCGTCCCGGCCTTTGGGGACGCGGAGCGAAGGACCCCGAGGGTCATCATCCTTGCCCAAGCTCTTCGAACCTTTTCTACCTCAAGCGCTCAAGCCTCGACGTTGTGGTGGAAAAGATCCCAACACTCTGGGCAATATCCCCCCTCGGGGTCCTTCGACTCCGCACCTCGCAAAAGCGCGAGCTGCTCCGCTCAGGATGACGCTTCTGAGGGGACTTACCTGAGGTTTCGCGCTTCCAGCAAGGCGCGTCCATCCGGTCAAGGCCGGATGATTCTGTACGCTACGACCCGAGCCTCGGGGGCGTTGCCACCGACGCTCGAGGTTTCGAGCAGCACTTCAAAGTAGGGCATCCTGTCATGAGTGGCCCCTATCCGCTGGGCGAAGTTTCTAAACTCCGTCAGGCTGAAGGGGAAATCCGCAGCAGACTCCGTACCTGCCATGCCCGTTCCCTGAAACAGAAGAGCGTCGCCGTTCCCTTCGATCCCTGGCAGAAAGGCGAGGACCCCATAGCTGCGTCTCGCCCCGTCCGTGACGGTGTCCCGGTACAGCGCAGATTCGCCTGACTGGGGATGCTTATTGACGACGTAGCCTTCCGAGGCCTTCCAGTCCCAGTTGACGTCGAAGTTGAGCCGGTCCTTGAACAGCCCGACCCAGGGATTTGCCGCGACACCGCCAATCAGGATGACGTTGCGGCTCTTCAAGTCGTCGATCCGCAGCACGCGGGCGTTACGGGTCTCCACGTCGGCCTTGACCGCCTGGGGCAGTCTGGCCAACCGCAGCGCCAGGTTGAGGTCCGCCGAGCTCGTCAACTGGTGCGACGCAAACCATTCGGCGCTGAGCGAAATTCCATTGACGCTCGGCAGATTCGCCTTGCTCAGATAGGTGCCGCTGAGATACTCGTCCAATTGAACCGGGCTCTTCGTAAAGTCCTGAAAGAGAACGAGTGCGTCGTCCGAAGGAACGATTAATGTTGGACTGGCCGAGGTAAAGAGCTCCGACCAGAGGGCATCGGCGGCGGCCCCAGGCTGAGGGCTCCGAGGACGCAGGAAAAAACCAACCACCCCAATCGCCACAGCAAGTGCCGTGAGTCCCGCCAGAAGGAGCACGCGCCGCGGACCGCGCTTCTGCGCAGGAGCAGTGGCGGCCGAAGCGACAGACGAAGATTCAGCCGAAGCTGCTTCCGCATTTGGCTTCGGCTGGACGGCTACCCCCTGCACCACCTCCCGGGGTTCGAAGACAGGCACGTAGCCGCCCTTGGGGATGGTGACGATCAGCACACTGTGCGGGCACTCGTGCTCGAAGTACTCTTCAAGCCGCTGGCGCAAAAGGCGAGCCTGGCTCCGGACAATACTGTCATCCGAGGCGCTATAGGCAGCCGACCGTCCGAAGACATGGATTCCGATCTGCTGCTCGTTAATCTCCCGAGCACGGCCCTCAAACAGCCACAGGCAGATGAATTCGAGGAACTTCGTAAGCCGGGGAGACTTGGCAAATGTCCGAGAGGCGGCGATCTGCCGCAGTAACAGCATCCGCTCGTCGTCTTGATACCGTGAACGTTCGCCTGCCGACAAGGAATCAGGCTTCGAAGTGGAGTTGGTTACAATATCTTAAATTTACCATCCGCCTTTGGTCGCAGGGGAGTTTCGCTATGCACGAAGCGCAGCCTAAGTTACTGCCTGTTTAAGGATTCACCACATAGAACGAATAGGTTGCGGAATAGGGAACCCGCACCTCTGCGTTCTCGCGACAGCTTCCGGAAGGCGCGTTTCCACCGTGCGTCTCCGTGCGCTGGATATAGTGAACCGCCGCCAGGCTACCCTCACCACTAACAGATTCAAGCAACAGCCACGGCACAGACTCCGCCTCCGGCGAATCCTGCTTGGCGACTGCTTTGCCTTTGACCCAACTGCCATCGTTGAGTTTCCAGGTAGGCCCTGTAAAGTGTCGCCCGATCACCTCACCCGTCGGGTTCAGGAGGTTCGCATCCGGGCCTTGCAGCGTCCACTTCCCTGCAAGACAGCTATAGACTTGCGCGCCGACGCCTTTGGCCCTCAACACGAGCGAAGAGTGTCCAGGGACATCCACCGAATCTCCCGAGGTCTGTGCACTGGCCCCAGGCGCAAAGCACAGCGCAGCACCAACGAAAAGCAAGAAGCAACCTGTCCTCAGACTTGAGACAGAACAACATCGATTGATTGCGCCAGACAACATTAGAAACCTCCATAGGCATCCGCAGGCTCTGCACTTCATCGCGGGGAACCGGCAATTTGGATGCTCGTCGTACACAACACCGCCCTTCGTCGTTTATTCCAAGGATCAGCGAAAAATGATGAACAAAATATAGACGACTGCCTTTAGGCGACCGACCTCATCCACACCTGCGTTTATTCATGTGAAATCGCCTCGTCGCCTGCAGTCCGAGGGAATAATCAAGCCTCCGGTGTGTTTCATCACTGGAACCATGTGAGTGCCTCAGAGAGTACAGCCTGCGCACACACCTTCCCCAGGAGATCTTTCCCATGAAGTCAACCCTCTTTGTTCTTTGCTCCTCAGCCGTCATCTGGGCCTTGCCCGTCGCCTCCGCTCCCTCCTTATCCGCTACAGCCTCCGCAGCAGATAAGGTATTCGCCGCCAAAGTATCCCAGGGTGGTATGTATGAGGTCGTAGCCAGCAAAGTAGCCCAACAGAAGGCCACTAGCCAGGACGTGCGTGATCTCGCCATCATGGAAGTCCATGACCACGATCTTGTAAACCGTGAGCTAAGAGAGATTGCAACCGCCGCGGGAATCAAGCTGCCTCAGCCTTTGAATGACACCTTCCAGCAGCGCCTGCAAAAGCTGGAGGACCTCTCCGGCCCCGACTTCGATGAGGCCTATATCAGCGACATGGCACAGATCCACGACATGGACGAAAAGCTGTTCGCAAAAGAAGCCGTTGAAGGATCAGAGAAGTTCAAGGTATTTGCCGCAGGTACCGACAAGATCGTAAAGCGCCACATCGGTGCAATCCACGGAACCGATGAAAAGGAGCTATCTCGCATGATTGATAACTCGGAATTTTACTCACTTCTGTAAACCTAAAAAAATGAAATAAATTGCCGTCTCTTGTCTGAAATAAATTGCCATCTCCCGTGTTTCTCAGACAGCAGTTTGATGTAACCCAAGGAGCACTTCCAATGGCAGGTAAGACACAGGCACCGGAGTTCGAGCAGATAACAGTCGAGCAGGCAAAAGCGATCCGCGCTGAGCGGACCCTAAACCGTAGAAGATTTATGGCCGGGCTTAGTCTTGCTGGCGCTGCGGGGAGTATGGCACTTCTGGGCGGATGCGGTAACTCGCACTCGAACGGCTCGTCCACCGTGATGGCGGCCGGCCCTTCAGAGACTGACGTTCTGAACTTCGCACTGAATCTCGAGTATCTTGAGGCAACGTTCTATTCCTTTGCGACTCAAGGTACCGATCTCCCCTCCAACCTTACCGCGGGCAGCGGAGCTATCACTGGAGCTCCAAGCGCAAAGATTGCATTTCCCAACCAGCAGATCACCGATATCTTCAACGAGATCTTCTTCAACGAAATGTCTCATGTCGCAGATCTGCAGTCGCTGATCGGCAGCGGCCATGTTGCACGGCCGGCCCTGGATCTATCGGCAGCTGGCCCCGTCACCTCGGCCAACATCATCACCATCGCTCGTCAATTTGAAGATGTAGGCACAACAGCCTATGCAGGGGCCACCGCTCTGCTGACCGGAACGAACCTCGCCTATGCGGCGCAGATTCTGGCGGTAGAAGGCTTCCAGGCAGGCGCATTGCGTCTGATCGCCATCCAACAGTCAGCCCCCTTTGCTGCAGCCGACTCTCTCGATGTTCCTACCAGCGATCCCGGCGCGGAGGTACTGGCAACCCAGGGTCCAACCGCAGCCGGTGGCTTCTTCGCTACCTCCGGCACAGCCACGGCAACGACCTCTGTGCCGCTCGCGACAGCTTTCACGCGTAGCACCTCACAGGTCCTTCAGATCGTCTATAACGCTGCTGGCAAGACCGGCGTATCCAAAGGCGGCTTCTTCCCCGCAGGCCTGAATGGAAATATTGCAACCAGCTAGTTACTTCCTTTTGTAATTTTGCCTATCTCTATTAAAAATCGGTAATGGGCCACAGCGTAGCTACTCGGAGCTACGCTGATTTTTTTGCTAGCTCGCGCCAGATGGGAAAACTCCCCGTAGCATTTCGGACCGCCACTCGTACGAATGTGATGAGTGTTTAATTCGTTGAAGCACCAGCGTTACCCCTTGGCGCAAAGCGCAAACCGTGACGCTTCAGCGTCGCGGGACGGAGGGAGCCGTAGCCTTTAGGCTACGGAATAAAAGGCCGAACAAGAATTGGGCTTTAGCCCCGGGCCTTTTGGTCGCAGCCGAAAAAAGGCCCGGGCCTAAAGGCCACATCTTTGCCAAGCCTGAATTTCGTAGCCTGAAGGCTACGGCTCCCTCCGTCTCCCTGATGCTGAAGCATCAGGGAACGCGCTTCGCGCTGTGTTGAACTGACCATCATCCTCCAATAAACTCATGACTAACAGCACCAGAACGATTCCCATAGAGAACCACTTTCGTCATTAGTTAAAAACTTGGCGGGAGGAATCCAATGGATTCCTCCCGCCAAGGTCACGTTATTTTTGTTTAGTCGACAGTAAGTGCAACAGGGATCGTATGCGTTGTGCTTCCAGCCGTGGCGTTGATCGTGATGTTGGTCGTCACGGGCGCAGCCGGAGGAGGAAGGCTCTGGTCCTTGCTCGAAGAACCGCAGCCAACTACACCAGCGGACATCAGAACAAGCGCAAACGCCAGTGCTGTGCCTCGCAGAAGCATCGACCGGCGGCGAATGCCGAGAAGCGCCAACAGTCCGAGCGGCCCTACAAAAGCCAGGGTCAGACCATAGCCCGCTCCATGCTGCTTGAGCTGCGCCATGCCGGTGCTCGCAGTAGCGGCTGTAGCAATGGATACGGCTACTGCTGTCGCCGTGGTGCCGGAGACAGAGACCCTTGTGGGGCTGAAGGTGCAGCTATCGCCCGTCGGCAGACCGGAGCAGGAGAACGTCACCGGGCCACTGAACCCATTTATTCCCGCCAGCGATACATTGACGGTGCCGCTCTTTCCATTCGAAACGGTCAGCGCTGTCGTGCCGGACTGGAACGTGAAATCCGGAGTTCCTACCGGAGGCCCTGAAACCGAAATCTCTCCAAACAGACCATCCTTGGTGCCGTTGATACCAGCCGAGAAGAACAGAGTATTCGGGTCGCCCACATTCTTGGCTCCGAAGACAATCTCCCACAGACCGCTATTCGTGATTGCGTTGCCATCCGCATCCTGCAACTGGCCCTTCAAGGCAAAGCTGCTTGGATCGAAGGCGTTGATCGTTCCATCTCCGAAGTTACCCACGAGGAGATCGCCGCTGAAGCTGCCGAAGCCCGCAGGCGCAATGGCCATGCCCCACGGAGCATTCAGGTTTCCCGCACTGATCGCTCTCTGAATAAGGTTTCCGTTGACATCGAATACATCGACGAAACCAAGGCCCGCACCCACTACTCTCTTACCCGTGGATGGATTGACCTCTGTGTAGTCGACATATACATTCCCCGCAAGGATGTGCACAGAGAAAGGAGAGAAACCGGCCGGCAACGCAGGATCAGCAAAGCTTCCTGCAAGATGGGCTGGAGCGAAGTTCTTATCGAATACATCAATTCCTCCGCCGGGGATTTGATTGGCAGCCAGCAGGAAAGTGCCTGTTGGATTTGTGTCGATGGCGATGCCCGTATATACGGCCTTTGCAGCCGAGTTATTGACTACTGTCACAGCCGCCGGCGTGGTGGAGTTCCACGCGGCAATCGTGCCGTCCAACGTGGCAAAGATAAATTGCGCAGCCGTATTGCTCGGAATTTGGAATACAGTCGTATCGCCATTGAAGACTACGCCCGTCGGCTCTCCATGGGTCGAAGAGGCAATAGCCGGAGGAACAGCGACCGTAAACTGCTGGTTCCCCTGAGAGTCATCGATCAAAGAAAGACCGCTTGTAGGTGAATCGATCCAGAAAGCCTTGCCGATGGCGATACCCCACGGATTAGTAAGGTTCGGATCTGTCTTATTGGCTGCAACAGCGCCGTCGGAGACGATATTAGTCTGCGTGTAAGTGCTCGTCTGCGCGAAAGAGCCGAGAGGGCACAATGCGGCGACCGCCGAGAACAACAAAGATAAGGCAAAACGAGTGGGGGATTTCGTTGCCACACTCGAAAAGGTGCGAAGGCGACGGCCTGTTGGCCGCAGCACTTCATTGCTATAAGTCATGAAAGCTCCTGAAGAGTAACTCGATTGTTTTGAAATAGAGCCACCCGGAAACTCACCGGTCGGCGTCTCGTATGTAGAAACAACGCAGCGAGTTATTTATTCCAAAATAGTTGGAAGTTGAAAATATTTATTTCTGCGTTAGTAGGTGCAGATAAAAGAGAGCGCCCTTAGGCGCTCTCGATAGAAACCTTCCGCAGATTTTATTTGCCAGCTATCTCCAGGTGCTCTTGTACACCCTTCACAGAGACGTCATCCTGAGCGTAGCGTCCCGGCTTTTGGGGACGCGGAGTCGAAGGACCCCGAAGGTTGCGGTCTTGCCTATATCCTTCGCGCCTTCTCCACCTCAAGCGCTCTAGCCTTCGTGCTGGAGAAGGTCCCAATTTCCTGGGCGAGATCGAGTCCCTCGGGGTCCTTCGACTGGGCACCTCGCAAAAGCGCGAGGCGCTTCGCTCAGGATGACGATTCTGTGGAGAGTCCAAACAAACTATTCGTTGTCCCCGAGTCCTCAGACACTACCTGCAACCAGAAAACCCACGACCTTTGACTATCGAGCAATGCCGATCGTACGGCTACCCAAAGACTTCGGCGCTACCGCCCTTGCTCCAGAAACGGGTTCGAAACGCAGAGTGCTCTTCCCGCTCGCCGGGCGAATGAGATAGCTGGTCGAGTCCTGGGGCGAAAACTGCAGTACCCTGGCCGAACTCGCGGGCACTACTACCGCTGAGGTTCGTGCATTGACCACTTCGACACTCTCGCCAGGCCAGGGATTGCGAACCTTTAGCGGCGATGCGGAACCCGCATCGATCCCAACGGTAACAAGCTCGCCGTCGTAAATCTGTACATGCACTCTATTGCGGTGCTGAACGAAAACCGTTCCGTCCGCACTCCAATCCTTCGGCCAGGCAGGAGCAATCCGGATCAGCCCATCGTAATCCTGGACGAGAGCAGTCTGAATGGCATCGGCAACGACGCCGATCTGCTCGACATAGAACTCAGGCCCCACAAGGGTCGCCAATCCTGAGGGGTAGATCTGGTATCTCTCCGTCAAGGCCAGCGCACTCGATTTGAATTCCTCCGCAAGCCCCAGGCGCGCAGCCTGAACAGGATCGGCGCTCCAATCGGCTTCATTCTTCTGGGGACGATTAAGGAAGGTGCGTACGCCGAGAGCATGCAGCGGTCCTTCATCTCCAATCAACCCATATGGCCACACCGGCTCCAGCCCGATATTTTCAGAGTTATGGCTCGGGGCTGCCGGATCGCCACTGGCGGCAATCACAATGTCTTTTCCGTCTGCATCCGGCGCTGCCAGCACATTAGGAGAAGCCAAGCTGATCCTTGCGAGCGGCGACAGCTTAGGAACATCCTTCTTCAACTGTTCCACCACTGCATCGTCAATCTTCAACAAACCTGCCGCTTCGATGACCGCAGGGAAAAGAGCCTGCATCGCCGAGACGTCGGTCGTGGGGTCATGGACATCCCACTTCGTCTCATGCGCATTGGAGGGGAAGGTATGGAGCGACCCATCAGCGCTGTGCGTTCCATAGGCTAGATAAAAACGAGCAGCCTCTCGCATCACGGGATAGTTCTCGCGCAGGAAGTTCAAATCGTCCGTAAACAGAAATTGCTGCCAGATCCACAGGGATACCTCGGCTCCGGTCGAGATCGTGCGTGCGTTGTAGTACGGCTTGGAGTCTTCGCCACAGTTGATCGCGGCAGCAGGGATCCAGGTCTCATTCTCAAAGCCCTGACCGTTGAACCGCATCGTTTCAGGCACGCAGATTCCAGCCCGGCCGCCCATATGCTTTTTAGTCCAGACCAGCACGGCGTTGAGATTTTCCCGGTAGAGGTTGAAATAAGAGTCGTTCAGATCAAGAACACCGGCGCCGAGATTCGCACTTACCTGCATGCGCAGATTCCAGTGCCAGTAAGCGGAAGGCCCCCACTGGTGCTCATCGCGAATGGAAGAGAACAGATCGCCGATGCCGGCCTGCGCCCCAGGCAGCCTGTCACGGCTCTCAGCCGCAGCCGTAAAGAGGTCGATCGTACGCAGGTTATTGAGGTACTCCGCAGTGTGATCGTGCGAGGAGACCTGGATCAACCCTACCCGCTCCCAGTACTGGTTCCACCAGGCACGGTGCTCACTCGATGAAAGCTTCTCAACTCCGGCAAGCAACTCCGACGCCGTGCTGAGCGCATCGCCGCCGCGCCAATGCGGCGCACCTGCAAGAACACGAAACGATCCATCGGCTCGCGGATGAAAGCTTACTTTAATCGCAAGGCCATCCTGCTCGACGTGAAGGTCGGTCCCATCAACAGTCACCGCGGACAAGGAACCAAAGGTCTCGCCGCTGGCTCCAGCCTCCTCATTGTCCACCCAGGTCTCCGCGAGCACGCCGATGTTGCCCTTCTGCAGCACCTGAGGCTTACGCGGCGACCAAAGCTTGAGCTCCACCGTCTGCAAGCTCTTGGGGTCTGCACCCTTCACCTCGACCACCAGCGCATCGAGCTTCTCCGCCACATACGTGACGGCACTCATGCCGCCACCCTGCTCCTGAAACTCCCCGTCATAGAGATCCAGACGCGCGGAGTAGTCGCTGGCCTGCGTCAGTCTCCGCAGCCCAGGAATCACAAGCTGGCCTGGAGACAGGCGGTGCGGAAAGGTATCGCCTCGATTGAGCTGCACGGTATAGCCATCCTGGGCCCACACTGCGGCACCGAGGCGTCCATTGCCCAGCGGCATCAACTCCCGAGGCAATAGATTCGGCCGCTGAAGAATAATGTCCGAGCTTCCGACAACGCTCTTCGGGTCGACATGAAAACGGCCGTCCTGCCACGCGGTTGTCGTCTCTTTCGTCTGTCCAATCAGAGGCGCAGCAGCCAGAACAGCCAACGAAGAGGCAAGGACCATGTGTCCGACAGCTCTCGGTAATAAAGCAGAAGACCATGGAAAACGCATGTAACCGGATACTTTCAAAATAAGGCGGAACATGGACATGTCGAGCACAGTTGGATCTCCTTGTACCTTTTCAATCGTTGCTTCCTGATGCGAAAAGCCTACGCTCTACCGTTTAGAGGCATCACTTATCGACACAGGTTTCCAGTCGGCAGCCCACCGTGAGGGAGCCGGCCCCATCACCATCTTCAGCGAAGCGCCAGCCTCGATATCGTCAAACCGAAGCACTGGAGTGGTCAATGGCTTACCGTTCAGAGTGACCGACTGGATATATACATTCTTCGCTGAATTGTTCTCGGTCGAGACTGAAAAGGTCTTCCCGTTCGTCAGCCGCAACGACATGCGTCGAAAGAGCGGGCTGCCGATCATGTAGTCGCCGGACGCAGGATTCACCGGATAAAACCCAAACGCGGTGAAGATATACCAGGCAGACATCTGCCCACAGTCATCGTCGCCGTCGATGCCTCCCGGAAGATTTGCATACTCCGCCGCGGCAATCTCCCGCACCTTCGCCTGCGTCTTCCAGGGTTGTCCGCTGTAGTCATAGAGATAGCCATAGTGATGACTTGGCTCGTTGCTGTGCACGTTATGGTTTCCTGCAAAGTGCTCGTCCAGCCTGGCGTTGTAGTTGTCTCTTCCACCCATAAGATCGATCAGGCCAGGAATGTCGTGCATCACGGCCCAGGTGTAGACCCAGGTAGTTCCCTCCGTCCAACCTTCGTCCGGATTCGCCCATGACCCATCGGATCTCTTGCCCTGCATGAACCCGGTCGCCTTATTAAAGAGGTTCTGGTAGTTCAAAGAACGGTGCAGGAAGTACTCATACTCCTTGTTCTTACCTAAGGCCTTGGCTAGCTGCGCCACGCACCAGTCGTCATAGGAGTCTTCCAGCGTGCTCGAGGCCGCCTCTGCCGTCTTATCGGTGGGAATATACCCCAGAGTCTTCAGGTAGGTAAGCCCGGCCCGCGCCTCGTAAGGAGTGTGCGGTTCCCTGTCGGCCCACCGCCTTGTCGTGTCCCCATCCGGTGGCGTCATCGCATCTTTGTACACGGCGTCCCAGGCAAGCTGGTAGTCGAAGCCGTGAAAGTGCTTTTGCACTGCCTCTGCGACCAGTGAGTCGGCATGGGTGCCGATCATGATGTTGGTGTAGGAAGGGTTGGGCCACTTCGGCATCCATCCGCCTTCCTTGTAGTCCTGCAGAAGCGCCTGAATCATACCGTCGATCCGCTCAGGGGCGATCAGCGTCAGCAGGCTGTGCTCCGCCCGAAAGGTATCCCAGATGGAGTACGCGGTATACGATTCCCCGGCATGAACCGTGTCGTCAAATGCACTGTAGTAGTGACCATGTTCCGAGAAGAGCCGCGGATAAAGCAGCGCGTGGTAGAGGCCGGAGTAGATGATCTTTCGCTGGTCTTCCGTAGCGCCTTCGATAGAAACACGCTCCAGCTTCTCGTTCCAAGTCTGTCGCAGCTTGAGTTGAACAGCCTTGAAATCCCAGTCCGGAATCTCGAGCTTCAGATTCTCACGCGCCTGCTCGATGCTGATAAAGGAGGTACCCACCCGGGCCTCGACGATCTCCCCTTCAGCCGTTTTAAATTTCGCGTAAGCACCGATGGCGGAACCCGCCTGCGCAGGCTCCATTCCGTAGGTACCGGAGCCCTGGAATGCTTTGCGAAACTGTACGACAAAATACCCTTTGAAGTGGGACAGCTTCAAAGGCCCCAGGTGGGCGTCCATCCGGTCGGGATTGTAGCCCGTGATCTCATTTGCGGCAGCATCGACATGGGCAAAACCGGGCACACCAGGACGCGCAGCCTCCACCATGACGAGGGATGATTCATTGGCCGGGAAGGTAAACCGCAGATAGGCGCAGTGGTCTGTGGCCGTCATCTCCGTGCGAATTCTTCGCGACTTCCCGGCCTGCATCGATACCGAGTAGTAGTCCGGATGCGCGATCTCATCCGCATGCGTGAAGGGCAGCTTGCGCGCCTCAGGGCTGGTCTTTAGCTCATCCAGCTCGGGCATCAACGCAACATAGCCATAGTCCCCCATCCAGATGGCAGGCTGGTGGGTTCCCATAAAACCGGAGATCGCCGGATCGCTATATTCGTAGGAGGTAACGCTGATCTTGTTCTGACGTGTCTGCGGAGTCCAATCCGTCATGCCAAAGGGCGGAGTGACAAAAGGCATCGTGCCCCCATAACCGATAGCTCCCTTGCCAGTGCCGACGTAGACATTCACCTCATCAATCGCCGTCTTTTGCGCTCTCACATGAAGAACAGGCAGAAGCACAAGCGCCGCGAGGAGCGCCCCGCCGAACGGCGACAGGAAAAGAAGAGTAGCTCTCTGCTGGAGGCACATGAAATCACTTGCCGCTGCTGACAGTCTCATTGAACCCTTTCAATGCGGAAGGTTGTTCCCGAAATCACTCGACACATTGACAGCCCCGCAAGTGGCTTATAAGGTTTATCACGACGTAAGCGGTTACTAATTGCGATTCCGAGAGTAGCACAGGAGATTTCGACACATGGCTTTTCTGCGAAGCACCAGGACCGTCCTTACCGACAGCCATTTTCTCGTGCCGTTCGTCGTGCTTCTGGCCGGAATCGTTCTTTTGGTGGTACTGCACTAAGCACTCGTGCCTAAGCATAAATCTATCCATCCCACGAGGTCGAACGAGTGGCAGCTGAGATACAGAAAGTGCGAAACGAAATCCACTCCCTGCATATCCTGGGAGTGATCTGCGGCCTGGTGGCCGGCGTCTGGCTTGGAGCCGCGGAGGCCCCGGTAAAGCTGGTGACCGCAGGATACTCTCCTTTCGCCATCTCCCTCTGCATGGTGGCTGGTGTCTTCACCGCCCGGTGGACCTTTCCCACGCTGCTCAAAGGAACCGGCTATGTCTTCGCCGACCTGATGGAGAAGAAACACCTCATCGTGTGGGCGATCCTGGCGGGTGCGCTCTGGGCAGTCGCCAACACCTTGACGGTCTTTGCCGTCCGCGATGTAGGCCTTGCCGTAGCCTTCCCTCTCTGGAACACGAACTCCCTCTTCGGGCTGCTCTGGGGCCGGCTTCTCTTTCGTGAGCTGGAAGGGGCAAGCAACAGGAACACCGGCAAGGTTGTCCTCGGCGCGGTCGCTATCGTGATTGCGGCCATCATGCTGGGCTTCAGCACCCTTCACGGATCCGGGCCGCAGGCCGCGCACAGCATCCGGGGATTCGTCGCGGCTATCGGCGCAAGCCTCATGTGGGGAACGATGTATGTCCCCTATCGCAAAGCCTATCTCAGCGGCATGAATCCCCTGTCCTTCGTCACGGCCTTCACCATCGGCGAACTGGGAACCGTTCTGATCCTCACGCTCGCTCTCGATGGCGGAACGCACTCGACAGCCTTTCAGCTCTTTCATATCCGAGGCGTACTGTTCTGGCTCTTCCTTGGCGGCTTCGTCTGGGTCATCGGAGATCTCTTTCAGCAGTTCGCGGCGAAGTATCTCGGCATCAGCCGCGGAATCCCTCTCTCCAACACGAATCAGCTTTGGGGACTAGCATGGGGTGCTCTGGTCTTCGGAGAGTTGGCGACGGCCAACAGCGCTCACAAGCTTTTGGTGCTGGCCGGATCGGTGATCATGATCCTGGGAGCGCTCTCCATCAGCACCGCCGTATCCTCGGGACGGGAACACACCTCGCGGCACGAAGCCGTGATGCGCGAGTGCGATCGCTACGGGCTGGACTACTACCGCACCCTGGCGGCGCTCGGAGGAGAGGAATTTGGCAGAGAAGGTGACGAGCGGAAGCGCTGGTGGGATTACCTGATCGTCCTCGTGGCAACCGGTATCTTCGTCTGGCTAGGCCTTAGAGCCGTGGTGCCACCCCTGAAGATGGACTTCGCGTGGGTCATAGGATTAAGCGTGGTACTCCTGGCGTCGCTTGTTGTGGGAACCTGGAGTCTGTGGCGCTGGACACGCTTTTCCTAGAGGACGACTCGCGGCTTTGTCTCGCCCGCACAATCTAGTACTTTGGATGATTCGATATTTAGAAGGGGGCTGGGCATGGCTGTTCGACTGAAAGATATTGCGCAGGAGCTTGGCGTCTCCGTTGTAACCGTATCCAAGGTCCTGCGCGGCAACTCCGACATCGGCGATGCGACGCGCAAGCGAGTGCTGAAGCGGATGAAGGAGCTGAACTATCGCCCCAACATGCTGGCTCGAGGTCTGGCCAACGGTCGAACTTACACGGTTGGCCTGGTCGTTCCCGATCTCGTTCACCCCTTCTTTGCCGAGTGCGCCAAGGCTCTGGGCGGCGTCCTCCGCAACAGCAATCGGGCATTGATTCTTGCCTCGTCGGAAGATGATCCCGAGATCGAGAAGCAGGAGATTCGAGCGCTGATCAGCCGTGGCGTCGATGTCCTGATCATTGCCTCCTGCCAGTCCGACCTGCGGAGCTTTCGCCAATTGGGAGACGAAGTTACACCTTGCATCTTGTTCGACCGCAACTTCCCCCACCTGAAGGCCCACTTCGTCGGTTCTGACGACACGCGCGTAGGCGAGTTGGCGACGGAACACCTCATCAAGATCGGACGCAAGCGCATTGCGCACATCGGGGCGAAGGACACGAGTCCTGCTCTCGATCGGCTTCGCGGATACCGGAACGCTCTGGAGAAACACGATCTGGCTTCCCCTTCTAAATACGTGGTGATTCGCGATCGCCTGGAGGAGACGGGAGACCTGATCGGCTTTGAAGCGATGCAGCAACTGCTGCAGCTCAAATCTGTGCCGGATGCCGTCTTTTGCTACAACGATCTGACAGCAGTGGGAGCCACTGATGCGATCTTGCAGGCTGGTCTGCGCGTTCCCGAAGATATCGCGTTGATCGGATGCGGAAACTTTCGCTACGCCAAATACCTGCGCGTCCCACTCAGTTCTATCGATCACGGCACTGCAGAGCTGGGCCGAATCACGGGAGAACTGGCACTTGACCTCTCAGAAAAGAGGGAAAGAAAGCCAAAGAGCATTCTCGTCCCACCGACCCTGGTCGCACGGCATTCAACTGTGGGAGACGCGGCGCGCCCTAAAACAAAGAAGTAATAGCCAGGGCAATCGCAGTTGCTTTTGCATCTCTGGTTGTCATTCCGAGCGAAGCGAGGAACCTGCTGTCTCCCGTCTTTTGCCAATGCCACCACAAGCGTTATGCATCAGCTCAAACCTGGCTCCAGTTCTATCTCATAGTTTTCTATGTGACACGAACAAAGAACGGGAGACAGCAGGTTCCTCGCTTCGCTCGGAATGACAACCAGAAAAGCAAAGGCAAAAACAACTGCCACATTAGGTCTCGCTCTCCAGTTGCCAACATTCGTCTGTTCCCCCTATAGTTACCGGTAACGCAGTTTGCGAGGCGTCCAAGGGGGACACGATGGAAACGGTTGCGGATACAAAAATTTTTACCGATGCTCCATTGAAAGACATCGACGAGTGGGATGAGTTTCTTGTCGGCCGTTACCAGGAAGGCAAGACCGAAGAACAGTTCCGGCAGTATGACGCGCAGGCTAACCCCGGCGTCGCAGAGTTCTATCGCCTGAACCACCAATATCAAACGCTCGACTACGTCCTGGCCAAAGAGAAGCAGTACTTCGGCCTCGACAAGGGAATGAAGAGCATCTGGGAAGCCGCTGAGTTTCTCAACACCCTGGTGGATGACAGCGATCCGGACACGGACCTCACCCAGATCGAGCATCTTCTGCAGACCTCGGAAGCCATCCGCAAAGACGGCCATCCGCGCTGGTTTGTACTGACGGGATTCATTCACGATCTCGGCAAGGTGCTCTGCCTGTGGGGCGAGCCGCAATGGGGCGTTGTGGGCGATACCTTCCCGGTCGGGTGCGCCTACTCGGATCAGATCGTCTATCCCGAGTACTTCAAGGCCAATCCTGACTTTCACAAGCCCGAGTACCAGACGAAGTACGGCATCTACGAACCGAACTGCGGGCTCGAGAACGTCCACATGTCGTTCGGTCACGACGGCTACATCGGCGAAGTGATGAAGAACTATATGCCCGAAGAGTCGCTCTACATGCTGCGCTATCACTCGTTCTACTCGGCGCATCGGCACGGCGCCTACAGGCACCTCATGAGCCAGCACGATGTCGAGATGCTGGAGTGGGTGAATAAATTCAACGTGTACGACCTCTACTCCAAAGGCCACACGAAGCCTGACATAGCGGCGATCAAGCCTTACTACGACGACCTGTTCGCCGAGTTCTTTCCCGCCAAAATCGCCTGGTAGTCATAAAGGCCGCAGGGGCGTCTCCTATACGGGACGTCCCTGCGGCCTTATCTTGATTGATAGTCTCTTCTCTATAGGTCGACATCCTCTTTATGCGCAGACGTGACTTCATCAAGACCAGCGGTGCTGTGCTTACCGCAGCCGCTTTTAAAAGTTCTTCCCTCCTGGCCTCCGAACCTGCCCAGTCCTCGCGGGCGATTCTGCCGATCAACCGTGGCTGGCGCTACAAGGCCGCTGCGATTGACGGAGCGGAGTCTATTGGCTTTGACGACGCAGGCTTTGAACGCATCGTCCTTCCGCACACTACGGTACGGCTGCCCTGGCACAACTTCGATGACCGGGCCTACGAGTTCAAGTCCACCTATCGGCGTCGCTTTCAGTACCCGCCCAACGCCTCCGGCAAGCGCGTCTTCGTTGACTTTGAAGGCGTCATGACCGCCTCGACCGTGTGGATCAACGGCCACGCACTCGGAGAGTACAAGGGCGGCTTTACTCCCTTCTCCTTTGAGCTCACGCCTTACCTGCGCACCTCGGGAGAGAACTTGCTCGTCGTGCAGGTCGACTCGACCGAGCGCAACGATATCCCTCCCTTTGGCTATGAAATCGACTACATGACCTTTGGAGGCATCTATCGCGAGGTCTCGCTTCGTGTCGTCCCTGAGACCTTCCTCGATAACATCTTTGCCAAGCCCAAAAACGTACTCAGCTCGTCCCCCTCTCTCGACGTCGATTGCTTTCTTGCCGGCCGCTCAACGCAAAGAGGCTCTCTTTCGCTTGAAGTCGAACTGCGGGACCAGGATCGTGTAATCGCAAAAGGGACCCAGATCGTGCAGCCGTCGGAGGCCGGCGATCCCAATGCCTCAATGGATCCAACGACCAATGCGCCGGTCTATCTAAGCACCGAAACGGCACGCGACTCGGCTCGGCATACGGTAACGCTCTCCAATCTCAAGGGCATCGAGCTCTGGCAACTGGAACAACCGAAGCTGTACACCGTCCACGTGAAGCTCCTACAGGAGGACCGCGTCGTCGACGAGGACACTCGGCGAATCGGATTCCGCGAGGCGATCTTCACCGACCATGGTTTTTCACTGAACGGCAAGATCGTGAAGCTCAGAGGCCTCGACCGCCACCAGACGTTCCCCTACGTCGGGCAGGCGATGCCGGCGCGAGCGCAGCGTCAGGACGCGAAGATCCTTCGCCACCAGTTGCACTGCAACATCGTACGCACCTCGCACTATCCCCAGTCGCGACACTTTCTGGACTGCTGCGACGAGATCGGCCTGCTGGTGCTCGAAGAGATTCCCGGGTGGCAGCACATCGGGCCGGAGCCGTGGAAAGAGATCGCGATCGATAACGTGGGGCGCATGATCCGCCGGGACTGGAATCACCCGTCCATCATTCTTTGGGGCGTTCGCATCAATGAGTCCAAAGACGATCACGATTTCTATACCCGCACCAACACGCTGGCCCACGCGCTCGACACGACGCGGCAGACCGGCGGGATTCGCGCCTTCAAGGAATCGGAGCTGCTCGAAGACGTCTTTACGATCAACGATTTCGGCTTTCCCCTTCGCGAGCCCAATCATCCTCTGTACCTGAATACCGAGTTCGTGGGCCACACCTATCCCACCAAGACGACGGACGATGACGAACGCCAGCGCGAGCACACACTGCGCCATGCGCGAATCCACAACCAACTGGCGTCGAATCCGCAGTACGCGGGCGGCATTGGCTGGTGCGCCTTTGACTACAACACCCATGCCAACTTCGGCTCCGGCGATCGCATCTGCTACCACGGGGTGATGGACATCTTCCGCGAGCCCAAGGCCGCCGCGGGATTTTATAAATCGCAGTGCGATCCGGCAGAGGAGATCGTCCTGGAACCTGCCTTCCATTGGGCAAAGGGCGATGAGTCCGTCGGCTTCAAGAAGGCACTCGTCAGCACCAATTGCGACCATCTCAAGTGCTATCTCCGGGAGAAAAGCGACCCCTCCAACCCATGGAAGCTCCTTGTAGAGGTCGATCCCGACCGCACGGAGTTCGCCCATCTCAAATACCCTCCGTTCGCATTCGATCTGGACACCCTCGACAACAAGAACCTCACCTTTCGCTGGGGCGACCTTCGCATCGACGGCTACCTCAACGGCAAGCAGGTGATCTCCCGAACGCTCTCCGGCAATGGGATCGACAGTAAATTCATGCTGTTGCCTGACGATCAAGTCCTCTGGGCGGACGGTGCGGATGCCACGCGAGTTGTCCTGCGCGTGACGGACGAGTTCGGCAACGTCCACCCCTCGGCAAACGATCCCATTACCTTCAGCCTGGAAGGCCCAGGCGAGCTGATCGGGGACAATCCCATCGCTCTGGTCGGCGGAACCTGCGCGGTCTGGGTGCGGGCCCGGGAAGCGTCAGGAGTGGTCAGGCTTACAGCGCAGCATCTGCGACTCGGCTCCCAGACTGTAGAGATCAAGTTGAACGCCGCTGCCCCGGAAGCGGTGTAGTTAGAGCAAATCTCCTGTTGCCGGAGCGCACCCATCAAGATGGCGGATGCGCTCTTCGGTCGCCGTCTGTTACCGTTTTACCCGAGAGAGCAGTCTTACTCGGGTTGAACGGGAGAGATGATGAATCGCCGCCAATTTGCCACTCGTTCTCTGGCTGCCGTTGCGGGCGCCGTGCTGCATCAGCCCTTTAGCCATGCCACGACGCTCCTTTCCGGAGAGCAAGTCCCCGGATCGGTGCCCGATTCCGTCATACAGAAAGCACGCTTTCCCGAAGGCTTTTTGTGGGGAGTAGCCACGGCGTCCTATCAAAATGAAGGCGCCTGGAACGAGGACGGCAAGGGCGAATCGATCTGGGACAGGTTCACCCATACACCTGGAAAAGTAAGAGGAGGCGTGACAGGCGATGTCGCCTGCGATCAGTACCACCTCTACCCACAGGACATCGCGCTGGCGAAACGCCTTAATCAGAAGAGCTATCGATTTTCAATCTCCTGGCCACGGATTCAGCCAACAGGAACCGGTGCTCCGAACATGAAGGGACTGGATCACTACAGCCGCTTCGTCGACACGCTTCTCGCAGCCGGAATCCGTCCGTGGTGCACGCTCTACCATTGGGACCTCCCCCAGGCGCTGGAAGATCGCGGAGGCTGGCCCAACCGAGACCTGGCCAACTACTTTGCGGACTATGCCGGTATTCTCGCCAAACATCTTGGCGATCGAATTACGATGTGGGCGCCCTTCAACATGCCGTGGGCCATCGCGTTCATGGGATATGCCGCCGGCTCCTCTCCACCCTGCCGTAGCAGTTTCCCCGACTTTCTGAAAGCAGCCCATACGCTTGCACTGGCGCAGGCAGAGGCGCATCGTTCGATTAAAGCAGCCTCTTCGAAGGCAACCGTGGGGAGTGCCTATGAAATGGCGCCTGCCTACCCGAAGACGAACTCCGAGGCGGATCGAGCAGCCGCCGCGCGCTACCACGCCATGAACAACGTGTTCTTTCTTGAGGCCGCCATGAAAGGCAAATATCCAAACGCATTCATTGGCGAGCCTCCCTACGAGATCATGGGGTTCAAGCCCGGCGACGAGAAGATCTTATATGCGCCGCTGGACTGGGTGGGCCTTCATTACTACACGCGCCGCATCGTCTCCGATGCAAGCCACGCGCATTGTTTTGGCGGTGGTTTCAGTGGAACTGAGATTGAATCTGACTCTGCCTGTGCGCGCGATCCCTACACCGGGCTTTCAGCAGTGATGCCCACAGAGGGCCCGCTGACAGAGGCTGGTTTGGAAGTATGGCCACGTGGCATCTACGATCTGGTCACGCAGATCTCGAAAGAGTACAACCATCCCTTCATCGAGATCACGGAGAGTGGTTGCGGCTATCTCGATAGTCCAGACGAAGAGCACGGCCGGGTTCCGGATAGCCGCCGGATTCAGTGGTATCGTGAAACGCTTGCAGAGCTGGCTCGCGCCATTGCCGATGGAGCCAGAGTCCGTGCGTTTCATGCCTGGACATTGCTTGACAACTTCCAATGGGCCGAAGGTTACACCGAGCGTTATGGCTTGATCTATACCGATTTCCGCAATCAGAAACGCACTATTAAGGATTCCGGCTATTGGTATGCAAAGGTTGCGGCCTCCAACAAATTGGAGGTCTAACCTCTGCTCTGAAAATCGGGAAACCAATTCTAACGAAGCGAGAGGAAGAGGCCGCTAAAACGCCTGGCAGTGTATCGTGAGAGTGTGCATTTCGGTATTGAGTCTCGCAGTCAGACTCAGACCGTCTTCGTGCCAGACATCCTTTCCGCTCGCTGCGCAGTTCGAGCTCACGACCTGCTTTCATCGTCCTACCGATTGACCGGGGATTTACAGCGATCGGCGACTGTTCCGTTTATGCTTTTTTAATAACTTCATGCGCGTGTCTCGCCTTATCGTTCTTGCCCTTGCCCTTGCGGCTCCCGTGGCGCTGGCCCAGCGCCACAGCGGAAGCTCTTCGCCCCCTACAGCGCCTCCCGGAACCCCGGCGCGCCCGGCAAACGGTCCTCAGGCGATTACGCCTGCCAGCTCGGGGATGGGCGCGATCCAGTTCGTCGCCGTCAACTATGGCGTACCTGCGCCGCAGTCACTCACGCGCCAGCTCCGCTCCGACGACGACCGTACCCGTGCGGCCGCCCTCTCCGCAGTAGGAGTTCCCAGCCAATACCTGCAGCGCGGCCATACCGGCATGCCGCACTCCATCCAACTGGAGTTCGCCGATCTCGGCAGCAGCGACGATCTCGACGCCATGCTGACGGTCGAGATGGATCAGCACATCGTCACCGCCATCCTGATGCCCGATGGCGACAACTGGCGGCGCATCGCCACCGTCTTCGTCGCCGACACCTTCCAGGACCCCAGGACAACGCCCGCCACCTTCGCCCACACCACGCGCTCGCTGCTGCAGCAGGACCGCTACCAGGCCGTCTTCCGTGCGCTGGCGACCGACAACAAGGGCAACTACACCGAGAACGAAGCGCACCTGCGTATCTTCAACAACCGCGCCGTCATCACCATGAACTTCGCTTCGGGCGCGCGCGATTGCACCTCGGCCTCCGTGGGCAAGCGCACGGACGCAGCAGGGGGCTGCAACATCGTACATCGCTGGCTCCAGCCCGACCCCACGGACCCCGCCAAGCACTTCACCCTGGTCACCGCCACCGGCCACCTGTCAGCGCATGAGGCTGCCGACCCGTTGGGCACTTCGCGCGCCTACGAAGATGCGCACCTGCGTAACTTCTCCTGCCAGCCCTTCCTCTTCTCCGATGTCGCATTGCGGTTTGAGCCGACTGCGATTTCGGGCCCCTGTATGAAGTAAAAGCCGGCGACCCAGTCCGCCTTAATCCCATCTAACTCCTCTGAATGAATCTCCTATCCAAACTCCTGCTCCTCTCCGCCTGTATCCTTCCCCTGTCGTTACAGGCTCAGACCCCGTCTCATAACGTCGCGCACACCCTGACCTATGCGCCCGGCAAGTCGATCACCCTCTCGCTTCCGCAGGAGTTCGAGATCAACGTCGCAGCCAGCAGCCTGCATCGTGTGCGCTTCTTTGCGCAGGCTCCTGACGGCCGCATCTTCGCCACCGGCATGTACAACCTTGCCGATAACACGCAGGGCTCCGTCTTTATCCTCGACGGCTGGAACGAGAAGACCCACACCTTCGCACATGTCACGCACTATCTCGATCACCTGCGCAATCCCAATAACCTGGCCTTCTGGACTGATCCCGCCACCCACCAGACGTGGCTCTATCTCCCGCTCACCGATCGCCTGCTGCGCTACAAGTACAACCCCGGCGACAACGCCCCGAGCTCTGCCCCGCAGATCCTCACGCACTATCCCGACTACGGCCTGAACTATAAGTACGGCGGCTGGCACCTGACCCGCACCGTCGCCATCGCCACGCTGCACGGACAGACGCGTGTCTACATCGCCGCAGGCTCCTCCTGCGACTACTGCCGCGAGCACGAGGTCATCCGCGCCACGCTGAGCGTCATGGACCCCGACGGCTCCCACCAGCAGCTTCTGGCGCACGGCCTGCGCAACGCCGTGGATCTGCGCTTTATCCCAGGCCTCGACGGAGGCTCGCTCTTCGCCAGCAACATGGGCGACGACCACCTCGGCGACACGCTGCCCGAAGACTCTTTCTTCGAGCTCGATTCGAACGCCAAGCCTGGCGTCGTTGCGAATGTTCGTCCCGGCACGCCTTCCAACGTGAACTACGGCTGGCCCACCTGCTACTTCGCCCACGGCAAGCCTACGCTCGACACCACGCCCCTGCCCGAGACCCCCGGCCCCGACGATCCCCGCACCCTGGCGGACCGTCCCGTGCTTGCCGAGGCTGGAACGCTGCTGGCAGCGGGAGGGGGACACTCCCTGTCGGTCGACCCGAACGCCGACCTCGGAACCATCCCTCCGCCCCTTACCTCCTGCAAGGAGGTCCCCGCAGCGTACACAACCTTTGCCGCTCACAGCTCACCGCTCGGCATGGCCTACTTTGATGGGAACAACTCTCTACTCCACGGCAGCTTCCTCGTCGCGCTGCATGGTGCGGGACATCCACGCATCGCTACGGGTTACCGACTCACGCGGTTTACGCCAGGCGACCACACACCGCGCGACTTCATGACCGGGTTTCTCACCATGGAGAACGGCAAACCGGTTATTCACGGACGCCCCTGCGGCCTTCTACAACTTGGCCCGGACAGCTTCCTGTTGACCGACGACTATCTTGGCCTGGTGTATTTCATTCATCCGAAGAGCTAAGGCAAATTACCCAATGGCACAGAGGTTGTTTGGCCGATAGTCTAAGCCCCGAAGTGGCTACGCTATACCAGCCCAGGACTTCGCCCTGGGCTGGGGACATATAGAAAAGCTTCCCTAAAACGTAATCTTGACCGCCGCCTGAAGGACACGCGGGCCACCAACACCATTGACGTTACCGACACCGCTGCCCAGGGGTGAAGTAATCTTTCCCAGATTCGATCCCAGGCTGGAGTTAGGCAAGCCGAATGCTGGTGTGTTGGTCATGTTGAACGCATCCACACGCGCTTCCAAAAAGATTTCGTGATGGATCGGGAAGCTCTTGAAGAGCGACAGGTTGTCTGAAAAATAGCCCGGTCCACGGAACTGATTGCGCTGCGTGTTGCCGACTGCACACGGAACAGGGTTGGCCGCAGAGTAGGGAGTACAGGCAGCAGGTGCAGAGAAAGAGGCCGGGTTAAACCAGGCAACACTGCCCTTTCCATTAACGCTATGGGTTACCCGGTAGGGAGCCGTTTGATTCACCGTCTGGGTGGTTCCCGGCGTAACGCTGGAGGTTGTAATCGTGAAGGGCAGGCCAGAGAGCGCCGAGATAATGGCCGATACCTTCCATCCTCCCAGGAGATACGACGCAACACCGGAGTTGAAGTAACGGTGGCCCCTCCCGGCGGGTAGTTCGTAGGTAATGGTCTGCTCGTAGTTAAGCCTGCGATCGAAGTCCGTCACACTGTAGTTGCGATGAGCAGGGCCACTATAAAAGAGCAGGTTTCCATCCTGAGGCCCTGTCTGATAGTTTTGCGACTTACCCCAGGTCACGGCCGAGGTAAATCCAAAGCCTTTCGCGAAGCGGTGTCTAAGCTCTACCTGCAGCGACTCGTAATTCGTCGAATAGCCTAAAAAGTACTCCGTTACCGACGCGGTCTTACCGAAGGCGACATTGAGCGGATCGTAGGCCGCACCTTGCCCGTAGACACTGGGAACATTGATATTCTGCGCAACATCGATCCTCGTACCGTGGTTGGCTACATACGCAATCTGCAACGAGGTGTCTCCCGGCAGCGCCTGCTCGACCACCGCATTCCAGGACGAGACATAAGCATTCTTGAAGTTGAGCGGGATATAAAGGTTCCCCAGCCCTATCGTGCCGTTGGCCGCACTCTCTGCGAGCGTTCCGTTCGATCCAAAGGCAACGGTCGGGGTAGCCGGAACTCCAGTAATGAAGTTAACGACGCCGCCCGCCGGGTTAAGGGCAGACCCATAGATTGGCGTGTTGGTGTAGTCGGTACTTGTCTTGATCGGATAGTTATAAGCGTAGCTGTTGTCTACAAAGGGAACATAACTCACACCAAAGCCGGCACGCACGACCGTAGTATCCGAAGCACGATAAGAAGCCCCGAGCCGTGGAGCGAAGTTTTTGTAGTCCGTCTGCATCCCCAGGTTGGAAGGATTTCCGTTCAGACCAGCCACGACGAGTTGATTGTTAGAGGGGTTGTAGTTGACGAAGCCACCGGCTTTGCGCGGCGTCGCCGGGGGATAGAGTTCATAGCGGAGACCGATATCCAAAGTCAGTTTCGGCGTGGCCTGCCACTTGTCGGAGACGAAGAAAAATAGCCAGTTCTGACGGAAGGCGGGGAAGGTGCTGTTCGTGTCCTGGCCGACCTGGTACGGAACATCGAACAGAACGCTCGCAACATCGTTGGCTAGCCCTGTAGTGGCGCCCGGTGCGGAGGTCTGGTTCTCGGAGAAGTAAAAAGTTCCCGCTGCGGCGTTGATATTTCCTTGCAGGAGATCGTCGCGGATGCGACGGACGTCGCCTCCGGCCTTCAACGTATGGTTGCCGAGCAGTTTGGTCCAGATATTGACGAAATCAATGTTCGACTCTGCACGGAGCCACGGCAGTGACTGCGAGTAGCCGATCAGCGGATTCCCTGTACCGTTCTCTCCATTGCCGGCGAAGTTGCTGACTTGAAACGCTACCTGGCCGCTGCTCGTAGGCGTATTGTCCGTTCCATTCGGGCCGTTGCCGGGGATACCGAGGGTCGCCGCATCATTGCTGCCGTAGTCTGTCTGCTGTGCGGAGTTACGCAGGTGGGCTACGCCGACACGCGCTTCCGTGAATAGCTTCGGCGAGAAGATGTGATCGTAGTTGAAACCCGTGCTGTAAGCTGTCGCAACTCCGGTGGCTTCAAAGCCGCCGCCCGTTGGACCGCCGAGAAAGGAACCGAAGAGAGGCGCCTGAAAGGTGTTTGTTGTCTGATGGCTAAACCGTCCGGTCAAGTGATCTTTTGCGGTGATGGCATAGTCCGACTTGATGTCATAACTGATCGAGTCCTTACTGAAAGGGCTATTCTGAGAAAAGTTATTCGTTGTCTGGCCCCCGATGTAGGCTCCTGACGCAAGGTTCAGCTGCGGATTTCTCGCAATAGCGTCGAGGTCCTGCAGAACGGTCAGGCCGATCTTGCTGATTCCCGGGTTGGATAGAGGAATCAGGTTGCCGGCAAAGGGAGTTCGTCCGGTACCGCAGGTGTTAGAGGCCGCTGCACCGCTGCAGGTACTTGTAACTCCCGTATTCGGGTCATACACCTGACCGGTGTAACCGCTCAGATTGATGTTGCCGCCTGTCACGTTGTAGAACGGAATGGTCGTAGTGACGGTTGACGATTCATGATCGGAGACGCGCAGGAAGTCGCCGAAGAAAAATAGTTTGTTCTTCAGGACAGGTCCTCCAATGGAACCGCCAGTGTAGTTGTAGACCAGTCGCCCATTGGGGCCGGCGGAGAAGTAGCCACGGGCGTTGACTCCGTTGTTCTCCATGTTCTGGAAGACCGACCCGTGGAACTCGTTTGTTCCTGACTTCAGGGTGACGTTGACCACCGTACCCACAGCGCGGCCGAGCTCCGCCTCGAAGTTGTTAGTCGTGATATCCACGCTCTGAATCGAAGCTGCCGGCGGCACCAGGATGATGTGAATGCCGGTACGCTGATCGTCGTCGATACCCTCAATCTGATACAGGTTCACATAGGACGACTGACCGTTCGCGTTTTCAGAAAGATCGTTGTTGGCATTGAAGAATTGAGAGTTGTTGAAGACCACCGGAGCCATGCCCGGAACCGTATTAAGCAACGATTGAAAGCTGTTGCCGCTGCTCAGGGGAAGGTTGCTGATCTGGTGCTGCTCAATCGTGGTCGAGATATCCGCGCGATCGGTCTGGAGTTCGGGTGGCGCTGTGGTCACCGTGATCGTCTCCGTCGTACTGCCAGTGGTCAAAGCGGCATCGACACGCACAGTGGTGTTGGGTTCAAGACCGATGTTCTCACGGACCTCATTCTTGAAACCCTTCATGGTTACAGCAACGGTATAAGTGCCGGAAGGGAGGTCAGGGACGGTATAGTTACCGCTGTCGTTGGTAAGCGACTCATGGACGACACCGGTTTTGGACTCGGTAACAACAATCTTTGCGTTGGCAATCGACGCCCCTGTGGGATCGGTAATCGTTCCAAGCAGCGTTCCATTGACGGCCTGCGCGTGCGCCGAGAGTGCAAAAAAGAATGAAGTCAGCAGGATCGTGAGGATCGAGATCGATTTACGTGCGTTCATGGCATACCTCCGAAAGGAGCAACATTAGGACGCAGAACCAATTGATGTTTGATGTACGCACGAAACACTATCAACACACTTCCGATGCGTCAATGAAAAGAACCAAAGTAAGCGCTTTTATAAGCATCGTTCGCCGTCCGTCGCCCGGCAGTCCGATCACTCCGAGGCGAATTTAGACGTGGAAGTGCGCAGAGATTTATAACCAATTGAGATGGCATGCCCTAGTGTGGTGAGTCATTCATTCGCGGAAGAACCAGCATTACCCCATAGCGCGGAGCGCGCACCGTGACGCTTTGGCGTCGCGGGACAGAGGGAGCCGTAGCCTTTAGGCTACGGAATCAGAGCTAGGCAAGAATTGGGCTTCAGACGCTGCTGAAGAAGTGGCCTTTTCTTTATCGAAGATGGCTGACGGTTTTTGGGGTTGAGGATTTGCGTTATTTTTTGCCGAGTTTGCCGCTTAGGTGTTTCTGAGAGTGGTGTTTTTTGGGGGGAGCTCAGCTGACTGCGGTGAGATTGGCCATGCGGACGAGGTTGTAGGCGGCAGCGGCGAGGGTGAAGTTCCAGTGCAGCTTGCGATGCCCTTTGTGTCTTGTTTTGGCCAGGTTCGCGGTCGTCTTCAGCCAGCCGAAGAAGCGCTCTACCCACTTCCGCTTCTTCTGGCTCACGGCGTACTCAGGTTGTTCATAGAGCGCCGGATCGACCAGGCAGGGACGTTTGCACCTGTATCTCGGCACATGCGCCTCCACCCCCATCTGCCGCATCGCGCCTATGAAGTCCTGCTCATGATAGCCCTTGTCGGCAGCCACGATCTTCGGCTTCACCGTCTGCTTCAGCCGCCGCATCATCCGCACAGCAGCCACTCGCTCCTGGGTGGGAGAACAGGTGGTGACCTCGGTAGCCACCACTAGCCCATGCTGGTTCTCGCTCACTACGTGTGCCATGTGCCGCAGACGGTAGCCCATCCGCATACCCTTGCGATACAGCCGCGCCTCCGGATCGGTCTTCGACTCGTGGGTGTCAGACTTCAACACGCTTCCACCATGGCCTGAGCCCTTGCCCTTAGGCGGCCGCGGGCCAGCCTTGGGCTGATAGCTCTTCTCCGAAGCCCACGCCTCGATCAACGTGCCGTCCACCGTGAAGTGCTCATCGGACAACAGCCGCAGCTGCCGCGCCGACGCCACCACCGCAGAGAAGAACACCTGTGCCACCTCCCCCGACAACAACCGCTCTCGGTTCTTGGTGAAGCTGGTCGCGTCCCACACGCGGTCGTTCATGCCCAGACCCACGAACCAGCGGAACAACAGGTTGTACTCCAGCTGCTCTACCAGCATCCGCTCGCTACGCACCGAGTACAGCATCTGCAAAACAAGCGCACGCAACAACTGCTCTGGCGGTATCGACGGACGCCCCATCCGCGAATACATCCCCTCAAATCGCGTCTCCAGGCTCCCCATCACCTCATCGGCCATCGCTCGCACTCGCCGCAATGGATGATCCAACGGCACTCGCTGGCTCAGGCTCCCGTAGCTGAACATCTCTTCCTGTTGCTGCTCGTCTCCACGCATGACTCCTTCCTACCAAATCACCCTGTTTAAAACCTAGAGACTTCTTCAGCACCCTCTAAAGCCCCGGGCCTTTTGTTCGCAGCCGAAAGAAGGCCCGGGCCTAAAGGCCACATCTTCGCTAAGCCTGAATTCCGTAGCCTAAAGGCTACGGCTCCCTCCGTCTCCCTGATGCTGAAGCATCAGGGAGCGCGCTTCGCGCTGGGCTGAACAGACCCTCATTCTTCAATCAACTAATGACTCACCATCCTAGGCCTTGGAACGGACCTTCAACACCCGTGTCGATTCGCGCTCGATCAGAGCTGGGTCGACCAGGATCTCCGAGAGCGGCCGCTCGCCTCTGTCGATGATCCCAATCAGGTGCCCGGCGGCAAGTTCTCCCATCAACTCCAACGGTTGACGAAGCGTAGTCAGGCTGGGAGTCAGGTAGCCCGCACTCTCAATGTCGTCGAACCCGATAACGGAGATGTCTTCAGGAACCCGCAAACCGGCTTCACGAAAGGCGCGGATAGCTCCAATCGCCGTCACGTCGTTGAAGGCAATCAACGCGGTGAACGGAAGCTTCGTCGCCAGCAGAGCGAGCGCGCAGCGGTAGCCTTCCTCAGGCATTGAAGCCTCAGGAGGGGTATTTCCCGAGTGCAGTTCCTTGACCAGCCGTTCATCCAGCGTGATGCCGTGCTCCTTGGCGGCATCGGAGATACCCTGGAAACGTTGGCCCGTGGTTGCGCGCCATCGATGGCCCTTGATGACTGCAATGCGCCGGTGTCCAAGCCCGGCGAGATATTCCATGGCATGCGCCCCGCCGCGATGATTGTTCAGCGCGAATCTCGGCACCCCTTC
Source organism: Granulicella mallensis MP5ACTX8 (assembly GCF_000178955.2). Lineage (NCBI taxonomy): Bacteria > Pseudomonadati > Acidobacteriota > Terriglobia > Terriglobales > Acidobacteriaceae > Granulicella > Granulicella mallensis. Next base: position 4,856,608 of record NC_016631.1, read on the forward strand.
CACCTTGGGCGAACTGCCGACCATCACCACCGGTCTGCCCGGGTCGGAGGCCAGCTTCGTGTTGATCAGAAGAAAGCCCTCGACCGCGCGCTCCAGGAGGCGCCGCGGATATTCGCGGATCAGATCCTCCTGGCCATAGTGGGTCGCCGTGAAGTAGAGGTACTTCTCCTGCGTCAGCTTGCGGTCAATGCCGGACAGAATGGCTGAAACATAGGGGTCGCGAATCTCCGGAAGCACCACGGCTGCAGTCAGGCTGCGTTTGGAGTAGAGATACTTTGCGTAGAAGTCAGGACGGTAGTCGAACTTTGCAGCGGCATCGGTGATCCGTTGCCGCGTCGCTTCAGGAATCAGTTTCGCGCGCGGGGCATCGTTCATCACGAGAGAGACCGTACTCGGCGAAAGCTTTAAATACTCCGCCAGGGCCTTCTGGCTGATGGGCTTCTTCACTACATGTTTCTTCTCTTCCGGCATTCCGCACCAACTCCTGTATAGCCAACCAAGATATACGTTTAACGACCGATCTGCCGAGCTTTTAGACAGGAACGAAGCAACAGGACTCGGCGCCCTCCGCGAAACCTCAGCAACCTCTGCGTTAAAGCTTTTGCCTTCCTCCTGACACCCCTGCAACCTCCGTCCATTTACACTGAGTCCAATGATCGACGAAATTGCTTTCCGCCACGAATCCGATCGGGCTCTCGAAGCCTTGAAGCAAGCCCTTATCCGTGCCGAGGAAGACGGCGGCTTTGAGGCCGAAGAGAAGAACGGCGTCCTCAACGTGCTCTTCGAGGACGACAGCGCGAAGTTCGTCTTTACCCCCAACACACCCGTCCGGCAGGTCTGGATCTCCGCGCAGTCGACCTCCTTCAAGCTGGAATGGAACGAAACAGCCAAGGCCTTCACCCTGCCAAAGACAGGCGAAGACCTGCGCACCCTGACCGAGCGGCTGCTGCGCGAGCACCTGAACAATCCTTCTATCTCTCTGAGCTAACTATCTCTCTGACCCAAGGTGCCATGCTCGTCTCCGTCGCCATCGTCACCCTGAACGAAGAAGAAAATCTGCCCCGCACGCTCACGAGTGTGCGCTGGGCCGACGAGATCGTCGTCGTCGATTCCGGGTCAACCGATCGCACCGTAGAGATCGCCCACACCCTGGGCGCTCGCGTGATCGAGCGCGCCTGGCCGGGCTTCGCCGCGCAGAAGAACTTTGCCATCTCCCAGTGCTCGGGCACATGGATTCTCTCCCTCGACGCCGACGAAGAGCTCACCCCTGAGCTGCAGACACAGATACGAACGATGCTGGCCTCGAATCCACCGATCGACGCCTACTATCTGCGCCGGCGCAACCTGTTTTTAGGCCGCTGGATCAAGCACGGCGGATTCTATCCTGACCCGAAGCTGCGCCTCTTCCGCCGCAGTGCAGCGAACTTCGCGCTGACGCCGCAGTTTGAAGAGCGCCCCGTTCACGAGACCATCGCCTTCGACGGCGCAGCCGGTACGCTGGACTTCGATCTCGTCCACAACGCCTACCCGGCGCTCTCCACCTACATCGAGCATATGGATCGCTACAGCGGCCTGGGCGCGGACCTGCTCGTAGCCAAGGGCCGGACCAGCCGTTCCCTGCTAAGCTTTCTGAGCAATATCTTTGTGGTTCCGCAAGTCATGTTTCTGTGGAACTACTTCTTTCGCCTGGGCTTCCTCGATGGCCGCGAAGGCTTGCTACTGCACCTCTACCACGCCACCTACACCAGTTGGAAATATGCGAAGGCCTGGGAGAAGGCCCGCAAAGTTTAAGCTTTGTCTTTCGCCGTCATCCTGAGCCAACGGCTCAGGATGACGGCGAAAGACAGTTATCTACCAGGCAAGCTCTTTACCCAAATGGAAGAACCCACCCGTCGGCCCATCTTCCGGTAACGTCGCAAGCTGAACCTCAGTCTTCGCGCCATCGACCACGTTCATCGGAGCCGCGCTGCCGCCCATATCCGTATGCACCCAGCCAGGATGCGCCGAGTTCACCTTGATCTTGGTCCCGAGCAGCTCATGCGCGAGATGAATTGTAAAGACGTTCAGAGCGGCCTTTGACGAGTTATACGCAAACAGCTTGGTGTCGTAGGTCGGCGAGCCCTTCGTCGCCTGCAGACTCACCGAACCAAGGATGCTGGACACATTCACGATCCGCGCCGCCTCCGACTTCTTCAATAACGGCAGCAACGCCTGCGTCAATGCCAGAACGGCGAACAGGTTCGTCTCAAACGTCGCGCGAAGATCGGCGACCTTCGTCTCGCTGGTGCTGTTCTTCGTCCAGCTCTTTTCGATCATGGCGCCCGCGTTGTTCACCAGCACGTCGAGCTTGCCGAACTCGCTTGCAATCAGCTTCGCGACCGCGTCAATATCCGCTTGCCGGACAACATCGAGCTTTACCACCCGCGCGTCCACGCCATCGCCACGCAACTGCCGCGCCGCCACCTCGCCCTTCAGGGCATCGCGCGAACCCAGCAGAATCGTATAGCCGAGCTTGCCGAGCTGCCGCCCCGTCTCAAGACCGATTCCCTTGTTTGCTCCACTAATCAGCGCAACCTTCTTCTCACTCATCTTTCGCTCCCCGTTCCGACACTACCTGCGCACACTGATCCGGCACAGCCTGCTTCGTTCGATGCAGCATGGCCGCAAAACGCTCCGCGAATCTTGCCGGCATCTCCCGCCGCTTCATATCGCGGCCGACGACGATATGCACCGTTTCGCCCTCGCACAATAACACCTCATCTGCAGCGCGCACAATCGCATAACGCAGCCGCAGAAGCGGGCCGCGCATGCCCACCAGCCACGTCCGCACAATCAGTTCGTCGTCATAGCGCGCAGGAGACTTGTAGCGAGCAGTGGCTTCGACCACGGCGATCATCGCACCGTCCTCAGACTCGAAGCTCTTGTAATCCATGCCCATCTGCCGGATGAACTCGACGCGGCCCACCTCAAACCAGACCAGGTAGTTCGCGTGATACACGACACCCATCTGGTCGGTCTCGGCATACCGCACACGCACGCGCGTCTCGCCAAAACCACGTTCCAACATCTGTTCCATCTCACTCATAGCAACAGTTTAGCGAGTTACTTAGAAGATGCCAGCCTGTGTTTCATTGGTATAAATATCCACGCCGTTTTGTACCCGCTCTATTTCCACACCGGTTTCCGCTTTTCCAGGAACGCAGCCACGCCCTCCCGAAAATCCGCCGTCTGCCGCGAGGCCGCATTGGCCTCCATCGCCAGGGCAAGCGCCCGATCCAGCCGTTCCGTCTGCTGCGCACGCAACAACCGTTTGGTCGCCCGCAGACTCTCTGGCGAATTGGCCATCAGTTGCGCCGCAAGCTCCATCACCCGCGTTTGGAGCTGCCCACGTTCAACAATCTCACTCACAAGTCCCAGACGCAACGCCTCGTCCGCACCGAAGATCCGGGCGCTCAGCAGCAGGCCGCGAGCCGCCTTGTCTCCCAACTGCAGTGCCAGATACGCACTCACCAGCGCCGGCACAAAGCCAATCCGCGCCTCGGTATAGCCAAACTTGGCCTCAGGAGAAGCCAGCGTAAAGTCGCAGATCGTCGCCAGACCGGTTCCACCGGCAACCGCCGGACCCTGTACAACGGCCAACGTCGGCAGATCGCACTCCCACAGCGCACGGAACATCCGCCCGATGCGCTCAGCGTCGACGCGATGCTCCTCAGCAGACTGCCCAGCCATCCCCTGCAGCGCCGACAGATCCAGCCCCGCACAGAACGCCTCCCCCGCACCCGCCAGCACGACAACCCGGGCACCGGCAGACTCCGCACCCTTCAGGGCAGCGATCAACTCCTCCTGCATCTCCGGCACAAGCGCATTCCGCCGCTCCGGACGATTCAACGTAATCGTCCGAATCCCGAGTTCGTCTTCAATGCGTACCGTAGACATCGCCACCTCACAAAGCAGTGATAAGTGTCTTACTGCAGTACTGCTCCATACTTCTTCGCGATCTCTGCACTGGCTGTAACCAATCCGTCGAGGGGCCGCAGTTCCGGCAATTTGGCACCCAGCTCTGCCAGCGTCGCCAGCAGGACCTCCGTAGGAAGATTGCCGACCAGAGTATCCTGCGCAAACGGGCATCCGCCCAATCCGCCGATCGCACCGTCAAATCTCCGGCAACCTGCCTCGTACGCGGCCCTTACCTTCGCGGCAGCCTCGTCGGGCCTCGCATGCAGGTGGACTCCGATCTCCAGGCCCTCATGCACGCCCATCACGCAGCCCACCACGCTCCGTATCAGCTCCGGCGAAGCCACGCCCACGGTATCGGAGAGCGACACCTGCAGCACTCCTGCATCCACCATCAGATCGACCGCGCTGACCACCTCGTCGATGTCCCAAGGATCGCCATAGGGATTGCCAAACGCCATCGAGATGTACGCCACCAGGTCGAGTCCGGCCTTGTAGGCCAGCTCACCGATCTGCTCCAACTGGTCAAGCGCCTCCTCCGGCGTCTGCCGCTGGTTGCGGTCGAGAAACTGCGTCGAGATGGAGTACGGAAAGCCCAGCGTCTGCACCGCACCCGTCTTCACGGCGCGCTCCGCACCCTTCGCGTTCACAACGATACCGATGATCTCGACATCATCGGGCGGGTCGAGGTAATCGAGCACCAGTTCGGAGTCGGCCATCTGGGGCACAGCCTTCTCCGACACAAAGCTCACCGCATCGATATGCGAGAACCCGCTCTCGATCAGCGCACGCAGATACCGCGCCTTTACCTCGGCCGGCATTACTTTCGGTAGCCCCTGCCACGCATCGCGCGGGCATTCAACAATCTTCACCACGTCCTAGACTCCTTCGACCTCTACGCTACACCCGACAACTTACTTCTTAAGTCTGCAAAACCCCGGGATTAAACTTCGGTACTTCTGGATTCATCGCACACGCTTCCAGCGCCGTCATCAGCACCTCACGCGTCTTTACCGGGTCAATGATCGCATCGATCCACAGTCGCGCCGCGCCGTACCGAGGATCGGCCTGCGCATCATACGTCGCCTTGATCTCATCGTAGATGCCCGCCTTCTCCTCCGCCGACAAGACCTTGCCCGCCCGCTCCAGCTGCTTCACACGCACCTCAACCAGCGTATTCGCAGCCGAAGCTCCGCTCATCACCGCATACCGTGCCGTCGGCCATGCAAACAGAAACCGCGGGTCGTAGGCCTTGCCGCACATCGCATAGTGCCCCGCACCGAACGAGCCGCCAAGAATCACCGTGATCTTGGGCACCACCGAAGTCGACACCGCCGACACCATCTTCGCGCCAGCGCGGATGATGCCGCTCCACTCCGCATCCTTACCCACCATGAAGCCGTTGACATCGTGCAGAAACACCAGCGGCACAAGCTGCTGGTTGCAATCCATGATGAACCGCGCCGCCTTCTGCGCGCTCTCCGTGTAAATGACGCCGCCGAACTCCGTGCGCTTGGTTCCCGCCTGCGGCCCCATCGCAACCGTCTGTTGCTGATGCTGCTTCTGATTAGAGACGATCCCCACGGCCCGTCCGCCGATCCTGGCATAGCCACACACCAGCGTTCGCCCAAACTCCGCCTTGTACTCATCGAACTCCGAGCGATCGACCATCCGCGCAATCACCTCACGCACGTCGTAGCTGTTGGTCGAAGCCTTCGCCGGATCAGGGTCCATCAACCCATACAAATCCTCCGCCGCAAACCGGGGCTTATCGCGCTCTGCATCGAACGCTATGCGGCTAAAGGGTTCAGGGTTTAGGGCCCAGGGCTCAGGGGCCAGCGAACTTTGCCCTCTGGGCCCTGGCCCCTGAGCCCTGGCCCCTGGCACTCTGGACCCTAGCTTCCCCACCAGACTCCGCAGCCGCGCAATACACAGATGGTCGTTCGGCTCCTTGAAGTCCACCGTGCCGGAGATCTCCGCGTGCATCTGCGCCCCGCCCAGCTCCTCCGCCGGAGTCTTCTGCCCAATCGCCGCCTGCACCAGTGCAGGCCCCGCAAGAAACAGCCCCGAGCCCTCCGTCATCAACACGGTATCGGTCATCACCGGCAGATACGCTCCGCCCGCGACACACATCCCCATGATGGCTGTGATCTGCGGCACACCCAGCGAGCTCATCACCGCGTTGTTGCGGAAGACGCGGCCGAAGTCGTCCTGGTCGGGAAACACATCCTCCTGCAGCGGTAGAAAGACACCAGATGAGTCCACCAGGTACAACGTCGGAATGCGGTTCTCGAGCGCGATCGTCTGCGCGCGCAGCACCTTCTTCGCCGTCATCGGAAAGAACGCGCCCGCCTTCACGGTCGCATCGTTGGCGACGATCATGCACAGCCGTCCCTCGACGCGTCCCAGCCCCGTGACCACACCCGCTCCCGGCGCGCCGCCGAACTCCGCATACATTCCATGCGCCGCCCACAGCCCCAGCTCGGTCCACTCAGAGTCCCGGTCGAGCAGCAGTGCCAACCGCTCGCGCACCGTCAACCGGCCCTTGGCACGCTGGGCTTCGGCAGCCTTCTCACCGCCGCCCTGGCGGATGATGTCTTCTTCAGCGCGCATTCCACCAAGCAGCGCCACCATCGCCGCGCGGTTCGCTCCAGCCCGCACAGACCCACTCTCCAGCTTCGACTCCAACCTGTTTGCCGCCTTCAAATCACCCGCCATCGCACCATCCCAAGCACTCGTCCGCAGAACTCGCAAGGATAGCACCCCTGAGTCAATGCGCTCCCATCCTGGCCATGGACAATTCCAACTGGCTGGATACGATGTCTTTTCGCTTGAACCCCACCCTGCAAACTGTCATCCTATACACGTATGGCAACCTCGCTAAACATCTCGCTTCCGGAGCCTATCAAGGCTTACGTCGATGCAGCGATTGAAGACGGAGCCTACGCCACGCCCAGCGAGTACATCGCGGAGCTCATCTCCGCCGACCATGACCGCCATCGGCAGGCGCTCGAAGCGCGGCTGGTGGAAGCTCTCAAGGGCGATTCCATTGTCCTCACCTCGGACGAAGTCGAACGCGGCGGCATTCTCGCGCTTCTTCGTAAAAAAAGACAAGACCGTCAGGACAAAGCGGCTTGATCTCTGTCGAGTTCCGTGACGCCGCTACAGCATCTCTTCTCGATCAGGCAGATTACTTTGCCTCTGTCGGCGACATATCACTGGCAGAACGTTGGAACGCCGCAGTGGATAAAACCATCCTTGATCTCAAACGCTTTCCGCAGATGGGAAGTCCCTGTTTCTTCAGGCATCCGGATCTTTCGGACCTGCGCAGTATCCTGATCACGGGGTTTCCGCGCTATCTGTTGTTCTATCGATTCGTAGAAGCTGCAAATCTTATACTCGTCGTGGACGTCCTTCACGGCGCCAGAGACATTGAACCTTTACTGACTCCGCCCGAGGAGTAACCATGCCCAATATCCTCCGCCCCACCGACGCGCTCCTCATCATCGACATGCAGCTCGACTTCCTGCCCGGCGGGCCCCTGGCCGTCCACGACGGCGACTCCATCATTCCCGGCATCAAGGCGCTGGCCGCCAGATTCGACCACGTGATTCTCACGCAGGACTGGCACCCGGCAGCTCATATCTCCTTCGCCAGCACACACGGCAAGCAGCCTTTCACCGACACGATAGAAGCTCCCTACGGCACCCAGACCCTCTGGCCCGACCACTGCCTCCAGGGTTCACGCGGCGCGGAGATACACCCCGATCTCGCCCTTCCTCACGCCGAACTCATCCTGAGGAAGGGCTTCCGGCAGAACATCGACAGCTACTCCGCCTTCACCGAAAACGACGGCGCGACACCCACCGGCCTCGCGGGCTACCTGCGCGAGCGCGGACTGAAGCGGCTCTTCTTCGCCGGCCTCGCCTACGACTTCTGCGTCGGCTTCTCCGCGCTGGCCGCAGCCAAACTCGGCTTCGAGGCTCTCGTCGTCGAAGACCTCAGCCGCGCCATCGATCTGCCCGGCACGATCGACGCCGCCAACCAGGCCTTCGCCAGCCTTAGCATTCAGCGCCTCGCCTCCTCGGAGTTACTCTCTTGAGGCCTCAATCACCCACCGAAACGTGGCCGGAGGCAATGGCTACCGTCACCGCCTGCAAGTACGAGTTCGGCGCCGGGCGCGCCCTCGCGTTCGGAGTGCCAACCACCAAGCACTTCCTCATCTCGTTCAACTACTGGGCCAACGGCGAGATCCACACGGGCAAGTACACCTCAAAGACGGCGGTTCCCCAAGGCACACTCTTCCCTCTCCACTACAATCCGGAAGCCCCACACGAACACAGTAAATCCGGTTCCGTGCCTCTCGCGCGTAATCCCGTGATCGCCATTGGAATTATCGGCTCCCTCATCCTCTCGTTCGCCTGGCTCGCCATCCTGCGTGGTTGCCGTTAGTGGGATGAGGCGTTAGTTCGTTGAATTCTGATGGCCCGTTCAACACAGCGCGTAGCGAGTTCCCTGATGCTTTAGCGTCGCGGTACGGAGGGAGCCGTGGCCTTTAGGCCACGGAATCAGGGGCAGGCAAGAATCGGGCTTCAGCCCCGGGCCTTTTGTTCGCAGCCGAAAGAGAGCCCGGGCCTTAAGGCCACACCTTTGCTAAGCCAGAATTCCGTAGCCTAAAGGCTACGGCTCCCTCCGTCTCCCTGACGCTAAAGCATCAGGGAACTCGCTTCGCGCTATGTCGAGCGGGCCATCGGAATTCAACGCACTACCCCCTCACCCCCACTAGCCTTCCGACGTAATCCCCACCAACCCCAAAGCTCCCGCCTGCTCCTGCATCGCCCGAAGACAGTTCCCGATATGCTCCTCCACCGGAAGCCCTAACAACTCCGCGCCATGTGTAATATCCTCGCGCTTCACTGCTCGCGCGAACCCCTTGTCCTTCATCTTCTTCCGCACTCCTGCCACCTCGACATCGGCAATCGACTTCGTAGGCTTCACCAGCGCACAGGCGGTCAAAAAGCCGGCCAGTTCATCGCACGCAAACAACGCACGATCCAGATGGGTCTCCGGCACTACCCCCGAATAATCCGCATGGGCGAGGATCGCGTGCAGCATCTCCTCCGGCCAGCCCTGCTCGCGCAGGAACTTTACGCCGACGAAGGGATGCTCCTCCGGCGTCGGATGCCTGTCGTAATCAAAGTCGTGCAGCAGCCCCGCACAGCGATACTGCTCCGCAAACCGTGCTGCCGCCTCACCCTCAAGCCCCAGCCGAGCCGCCTCGCGAACCCCATAGGACTCCGTACAGCAAGCCACCGCCAACCCATGCTTAACCAGCGACTCGCTCGCCGTCCACTCCCGCAGCAACGCCTCTGCGCGCTCCGCTGTAAACTTTTCGTTCATTCCAAATCCCCTTGGCGAATCTCACATAGACTATCGTTCTCGCCGTTGCTTGTTTTCGCCGTCATCCTAAAGCGTAGCTGAAGGATGGTGCATTGGTAACTCTGAAAAGCCCCACTGGAGTAACAAGATTGCATTGTTGTCGACGTATTATTTCCGTACGGAATGTGACACATGGCTTAGCCGTTCAATGCAACGGTGCAGTCGGTGGGAAGCGGTTCAATGCGTATTCCGCACACGTTGGCGTGGAAACGTCTCATGATTTTTCAGGCATGCCGGCAATGGGCTGGTCGACGTACAGCATCACATAAAGATCGAGAGAGCAATTGAAGCTGGGTGAGCTGTGGCGCCGATGGCAGACAAGGAACCACCCAGAGCACATGCTCACAGCGGCGGAGGCGATCGAGTGTGTGCGGCAATATGCGGAAGCAAACGAACGCGACTTCCGCGAGCCGCTGGACGTCCACCTGGAGTGGCGGGCGCTGGAGCCAGGGAATCGGAAGGCAGGCTCCCATCTTGTTTATGTCATACCGCTGGGAACCTCGATTCCTATACCCTTCATGGAGGTAGACGCCAGCGATGGCAAGGTGATTGCATGGCGTTCGCTTTCGCGATAGCACTCCTTGGAGATTCGTTCCTTGCCACCTGTTCATGAGTTCTACCCGGCAACGATGTTTCCTGTTTTCCTGCTTCCTGTTAACTACCTTGGTTCTCTTCCCTCTTTTTTCATTTTTCTTCCGGGTATCTTCGGCAGTACCCCTTGACTCTTTCGGCACCTAGTGTCAATCTAGGCACATCGCTCGCTTCTTATCGGACGTGAGCGTACGGTAGCCCGCTCTGGCAGCCGTCCGCAACAGACAATTTATGGCAACCATGATGGCGCCCGTCAGCGCAATGGAGGCTCAGCCCCAGGCTGTGTCTTCCACTGAGCGTGAGGTCCTTCGTTGTGACCACTGCAAGCTGGTGCAATTCCGCACCTCTGCAGACACCTGCCGACGCTGCAAAAAGTCTTTGCTGCCGGAGCTTCCCACAGTTCAACCCGCGATCTCCCTGGTTCCTGAGCCTGCGCCCAAGTCCGCCGAGGGTGGTCTTCAGGTAGCCAGCGCCGTGCGCGATCTGCGTCACGTGCGCAATCTCTCACAGCGCCAGTTGGCTGCGCGCATGAACGTGCCGCGCACCTACATCTCGAAGATCGAGAACGGCAAGGCCATGCCGACGCTGTCCTCCCTCGACCGCCTTGCCCGGGCACTCCAGGTGGACATCTCAGCCCTGCTGCGCGATGCTCCCACCCGCCACCAGGACGAGACCGCCGTCCTTATGGCCGATCCCTTCCTGGCCGAGATCGCCAAGTATTCTGCTCACCTGAACTCGACGCAGAAGTCGATCTTCCTCAACCATGTCCGCGAGATAGCGCAGGGCCGCACGCGCCGTACGGCGTAGGCCCCTCGCCTCTTTGCAAGACCTCCTTCCGGCGTCGCATCTCCCGTTCTTACGAGCGAAGGGTGCGGCGCTTCTCCAATTTCTGAAGGTCCTGTCAGAAATCAATTTGAAAACTGACGCACTTATCCTTCATCCCCTGTTCCCTAATCCCATTCTTTCAGCTAACCTCATCAGAGCGAGTCCCTGTGCGCGAATCATCCTCCAGCCGCGTCTACCAACGTTCCAATCGTGTCCACGAACTGACGTGCGAAGAACGCGCAGTCTACGATACGCTTGAGCCCAGCCGCATCCCGCAGCATGTTGCCATCATCATGGACGGCAACGGCCGCTGGGCCGGCAAGCGCGCGCTCAAGCGTTTCCTCGGCCATCAGCAGGGTGCGGAGTCCGTGCAGCACGTCGTTGAGACCGCCTCGCGGATCGACCTGCCGTGGCTTACGCTCTACGCCTTCTCACTGGAAAACAATCTGCGCCGACCGAAGTCCGAGGTCAGCTTCCTGATGAAGCTGCTCAAGAGCTACCTCGTCTCCAACGTGAAGCGGATGAACGACAATAACGTCCGCATGGCCTACATTGGCCGCACCTGCGAGCTGCCCGGCGACGTGCAGGACACCATGCAGTGGGCCGCCGAGCAGACCGCCAAGAATACCGGCACCACACTGACCCTGGCCCTCAACTACGGGGCCCGGTCTGAGATCGTCGACTCCGCCCGCAACATCGTTCACGCGATGATCGCCGAAGCCGCGAAACGCGGCGTCTCGCTGGAGGACATGCTCGCGGCCGAAGGCGTCGACGACGCCATCAAGGCGCGCATCGACGAGCCGCAGCTTTCGGCTAACCTCTACACCGGCCACATGCCCGATCCCGACCTGCTCATCCGCACCAGCGGCGAGCAGCGCATCTCGAACTTCCTGCTGTGGCAGATCGCCTATGCGGAGATCTTCGTCACCGAGCGCCTCTGGCCCGACTTCCGTGGCCTGCACCTGCTCGAAGCCATCGCCGACTACCAGCAGCGCGAGCGCCGCTTCGGAGGCCTCGGCGAGTCGAGCGACGAAGACCTGAGCGACGTGCTCCCTACCGAAGCCGAGCTTGCACCCCGGTAGGGCCTCCTGCCACTAGTTACTTCGTCAGAACAACCTGTCCGAGGTGGTAGCTGAGATGGTTAGTCCGTCCCAATAAAATCGCGAAGCGATTGCGATGGGGCTCCTTCACGAAGTCTTCTTCCGAAACCGAAGCATGACGCTCCAGCCACTCCGCCGCCGAGAGCTTCGCCATCTCCACCTGCAAACGTTCGTGCACCACAACCCATGCAGCCTTCAGCTCCTCCGCCGAGGCAATCGGAGTGACGGCCCGATCGGAGCTTTTGAGGAACATCGCGTCATACTCCGGATGCAGTCGCTCCCCGAGACGTAGAGTCGCATACATCGTGTCGCTCACAGCCAGCAGATGCCCCAGCAGATAGATCAGGCGGTTCTTCCCCGGAGCCACTTCCCGCTCCAGCACCTCGTGCGAGGCTCCCCCAAATAGCTTGTTGGCCCGGTCAACGCCGGTCTGCCACTGTTTCAATGCTGCGTCGACCAGTAGCTTCTCGCTCGAAACCTGAGTTTCCATCGTTGCGATATTCCCTTCAGTTTTAGATCTGGATGTGCCACACAAGAGATGAGACCCAGCACTCAAACGGTTCACTCTTTGCGCAGCCATTCATCGGTCGAGAAGGCACTCCTCAAGCGAGTTGAGTGGTAGGCCAAAATATTCTTTTACTTCACCGCAACAAAATAATTCGCGAGAACCGCGCATCTTCTTCAATGATTTCCCGTTAGCTCCCATCAGGTGGGTAGGCACGTTTCTCGCCGCCAAACCAGAGGGTCGTCTCATGAAGAACGCACTCCGCAGCATCGCCGCAGTCCTTTCGTTTGCCACTCTGTTCAATCAATTCGCCCATGCAGCCAGAATGCAAAACTCAACCGCTGCGCCTGACACCACAACTCAATCCGCTCCCATTGAACAATCTTCGCCAGCCACTCCGCCGCCTGGGTCCGCCGTTCCCGTGCAACAGATCGTCTCGGCCCACACGGTATTTCTCAGCAACGCCGGATCGGATCCCAACTTCCCCATCGACCCCACCACCAGCTATAACGACGTCTCTTCGGCATTGCAGTCCTGGGGCCGCTTCCAGCTCGTCAACTCCCCCGAGCAGGCCGACCTCATCTTTCAGCTCCGCGGCGTTGCTCCCATCACCGCTGTCGCCGAAACTAGTGACAACGTCTACTCGATCACCAGCCCGGCCTTTCAGCTCACGCTTGTCGATCCCAGGACGAACATCAACCTGTGGACGATCACCTCGCCCGTAAATCTTGCCGGTGAGGGGCGAGCACTCGAACGGTGGACGTCAATCTCCATTACCAACCTGATCAGCCGCATCAAGGTCCTCAGCAATGAGCCTCTCTCCGATGTCGAAACGGCCAATCTCACCACCGTCCCCCCAAACCACCGCCTCAGGACCTTTTTGATCCTTGGAGGCATCGGCGTCGGTGCAGCAGTAGCCGGATCTGTAGTCCTTCATCACGAGTTTGAAAACTCTCTCTCAAGCCAGAAGACCTCACAAGACCAGTTCTGCCAGGCACATAACATTCCCCTCTCCATGTGTGCCGGCGGCTAATTGGTCTCCTTCAGCAAAAGCGCCATCCCCACGAAACTGCATCATCGCGGGGATGGCGTTTCTGCTGGCGATTCGATTCGCCATGCCCCCTCCATGTATCCTCAACCAGACCACATGAAGCGTATTCTCACCGCAATCGTTCTTATCGCTCTGGTCATCGCGCTTGTCTTCTTCGGCAAGCCCTGGATGATCACCGTATGCTCCGCCGTCGTTGCCGGACTAGCCGCCCTGGAGTTCCGAAGCCTCGCCGCCGCCGGCGACAGCCCTGTGCCGCTCTGGTGGACCCTCGGCTCCATCGCCCTGTTCTTTCTCGCAACCTTCCTACGTCCACAAGACACCATCGTCGCCGTCGCGTTCGCTACCCTGGTGCTCTTCACCTGGAACGCCCTGCGCTCGCCGCTCAATCGCGTGCTCTCCGAGACCGCCGCAGGTCTGCTGATGCTGGTCTACATCGCCTATCCGCTGACCCTGATTCCCCAGATATGGAACACAGTCAACGGCACAGCGCTGCTGCTCTTCCTCTTCCTCTGCGTCTGGTCGGGAGACATTGCCGCGCTGTACGTCGGCAAAAACTTCGGCCGCAGCAAGCTCGCCCCGCAGCTCTCGCCCAACAAGACCTGGGCAGGCGCACTGGCATCGGTCGCCGCCAGCGTGCTCTTTGGCATGGGCCTCGTCCTCGGGGGCGACTGGCTCGCCGCACATGGTTCCAACTTCACCAAGCTGCACACCACCGAACCGTGGTGGCAGTTCCTGCTGCTGGCCATCCTGCTGAACGTCGCCGCCCAGTTCGGCGACCTCCTGGAGTCAGCCCTGAAGCGCGGCGCTAACGTAAAGGATTCAGGCACTTTGCTGCCGGGTCACGGCGGTATTCTCGACCGCATCGACGCGCTGCTCGTCGCGGCTCCGGTACTGTGGTTTGTCCTGGTGATCCGGGAATTCTTCTCGCCGGGAAGCTTCTAGGTCGCGTTGTATCCTCAACTCAGCGTCCTTAAGATCAGGTACCGAGGCCTTCGCATGGCAACCGAGCCCTATGACATTTGAGAAGGAAGAGGGTCTACCCTGGACCGCATCGATCCAGGCCAAGTGGATTGTCTTTTGGGTCGTCCTTAGCTCCGGTATCGCTCTTATCGCTCTGGGCATTTATCTGTCCCTCTGGATTCGCAGAAAAGGCCGTTCGCTTGCACCGTTGATAGCGTTCTCGCTTACCGCCCTCTGCGCCCTCCTGGATATCGCAATGCTCTATCGGGAACCGCGATCCCCGTGGGGGAACTACCTTGGGATGATCGGTTCCGTGCTCTTCCTTGCCGCCCCCTTCCTGCTTAGGCACGAGATACAGACGTATTTCTGGGAAACCGAAGGTTGGGGACCCAGCATCAGCCCCTTCTTTACGTTTTTGCTTTCGATGCTTTACATCAACTACCGCCTCAACCCCATCCTCCTCGCTCAAGAGAGAGCCTCAGCTACGCTGAATATCGCCAGCACCACCAATTCTGCGAAAATAGACTAGTGAAAAAGATCGCTCTTCTCGGCTCGACCGGCTCCATTGGCCAAAGCACCCTCAGCATCTGCGAGTCCCACCCGGACCGCTTCCATCCCATCGCCCTCGCCGCCGGATCGAACCTCGAAGTGGCCTTCGCCCAGTGCCAGCGCTGGCGTCCCCAGGTCGTCTCCATCGCCACCGAAGCGCTGGCCGATGAGCTCTCCGCGCGCCTTAAGGACGCTGGAATCAACGGCATCGAAGTCGTCTACGGCACAGCCGGAACAGTCCGCGTGGCGACGTTGCCCGAGGCCGACTTCGTCGTGTCGGCCATCGTCGGCGTCGCTGGGCTCGAAGCCACCTATGCAGCTGTGCTCGCCGGCAAGACCGTCGGGCTGGCCAACAAAGAGTGCCTCGTCGCCGCCGGCGACCTCATTCTCGCCGCCGCCCGCGAGCACAGCGTCGACCTGCTGCCCATCGATTCCGAGCACAACGCCATCCACCAGTGCCTGCGCGGAGGTGCGGCCAGCGAGGTCAAACAGATCTGGCTCACCGCCTCGGGCGGCCCGTTCCGCAACACCCCGCTCGCGGACTTCGGGCACATCACGCCTGCCCAGGCGCTCAAGCACCCCACCTGGGTCATGGGCCAGCGCATCACCATCGACTCCGCGACGATGCTCAACAAGGGCCTCGAGATCATCGAAGCCTGCCGCCTCTTCAACCTGCCGCCCGCCCAGGTGCGCGTCACCGTGCATCCGCAGTCGACGATCCACTCCCTCGTCGAGTACGTAGACGGTTCCATCCTCGCGCAGATCTCGGTCACCGACATGCGCCTGCCGATCCTCTACGCCCTCGCCTGGCCGGAGCGCGTGCCGAGCGACCTGACTTTCGACATGGCGGCTCTATCGCACCTCGACTTCCAGCAGCCCGACTTCGAGCGCTTCCCCTGCCTGCGCCTCGCCTATGAAGCTGCAGCCGCCTCGCAGAACCACTGCATCGCCCTGAACGCCGCCGACGAGATCGCGGTCGAGGCCTTCCTGGCCGGGAAGCTGCCATTCCTGGGCATCCCACGTACAATCGAACAAGTGCTCGCGCTCACCACCAGCGGTTCTCCAGCGTCCATCCCTGAGGTGCTCGCCGCGGATCGCGCTGCACGCGAACTTGCAAGAGAGCTCGTCGCCCGGTAAATCTGCCATTCTGTCCCCCCGGTGAAGCGCCTGGGGTAC
This sequence comes from Granulicella mallensis MP5ACTX8, assembly GCF_000178955.2. Classification (NCBI taxonomy): domain Bacteria; kingdom Pseudomonadati; phylum Acidobacteriota; class Terriglobia; order Terriglobales; family Acidobacteriaceae; genus Granulicella; species Granulicella mallensis. The sequence continues at coordinate 4,872,758 of NC_016631.1, forward strand.
AGATTCGCTTTTGTCCTTCTTGCTGTCATTCCCGCGGGGAAACTGCTTCCCTCGCTAAGGTCACCCACACTTCTCATGCACATTCTTTCCGTCATCGTCGAATTTGCCATCGTTCTCGGCATTATGGTGCTCGTCCACGAGTTCGGGCACTTCGCCGTCGCCAAGCTCTGCGGCGTGCGCGTAGAGGCCTTCTCGATCGGCTTCGGCCCCCGCCTCTTCGGCGTGCGGCACAACGGCACCGACTACAAGATCTGCCTGCTGCCGCTGGGCGGCTACGTCAAGATGGCGGGCGAGTACAACGGCGACCCCAACGTAACCACCACCGGCGCCCCCGACGAGTTCACCTCGAAGACCCGCTGGCAGCGCATCCTCATCGCGCTCGCAGGCCCCTTCGCCAACTTCGTCCTGTCGTTCTTCCTGCTCGCCATGGTGGCCCACTACCACCACGAGACGGACCAGTATCTGAGCGGCCCCGCTGTCGTCGACTACGTTCCCCTGAACACTCCCGCGGCACATAGCGGCCTCACCACCGGGGACACCATCGTAGGCTTCAACAACGTCAGCAACCCGACCTGGGAACAGATTCTCGAAGAAGTCGAGGTCAATCTCAGCAATCACGCTATCCCGTTCAAGTTCCTGCACAACGGCAACACGGTCTCAGCGAGTCTCGACGTTGCCAGCGTCAACAATGGCGATTTCTCGCCCGACAAGCTAGGCCTGATTCCACGCATGCAGGCTGGCCCGCTAGGCATCCGGCAAATCAGCCCCGGATCGCCTGCGGAACGTGCCGGGCTTGTGGCGGGCGACGCGCTGGCCCGTATTGATTCGATTGAAATCCACTCCGTCAACACACTGCTCGCCTATTTGAAGGACCGTAACGGCGCCCCTGCGGCCCTGCTCGTCGTGCACAACGGCCAGACGCGGACCGTACAGCTTAAGCCCGAGTGGCGTGACAACGGCATTGGCGGCATGGGCTACCTGATCGGATTCAACCCGCTGCCCCTCCCGACAGACGTAGAGCAGATGCCCCTGGGCAGTGCCCTCAAGCAGTCGCTGATCGATAACGGCAAAGATTCAACCCTGATCCTGCGCGTCCTCAAGGGCCTGTTCACCAGGCACGTCTCGGTGAAGCAGATGAGCGGCCCGGTCGGCATTGCACAGCAGATCGACATCGCTACACAGATGGGTCCCTGGTCCGTGGTGCAGTTGATGAGCGCGATCTCACTCAACCTCGGCATCATGAACCTGTTGCCGTTTCCCATCCTTGACGGCGGCATGATCCTCTTCCTGATCATCGAAAGCATCATGCGGCGCGATGTCGACATGGCGATCAAGGAGCGCGTCTACCAGGTCGCCTTCGTCTGCATCATCCTCTTCGCCTGCTTCGTGATGTTCAACGACATCACGAAGCTGCACTTCGGCAAGCCATAAGCGAATCGACGCAAGATGAAGCACGAAGGGGCGAGATTATACCTCGCCCCTTCGTGTTTTTATCCCACCACAGAATCGTCATCCTGAGCGGCTGTGACTTTTTGATTTTGAGGGATGGAGTCAGGAGCGTTTTGCGTTTTTGTTGGGCTGGGATAGAAGGTAGAGCAGTCGCGGATAGAGCGATGGGGGTGTTTGGAAGCGGTATTTATGTTGTTTTGAGCAGTCTGTGAGCGAAGTGGAAGAGGTTGTAGGCGAGAGCGCACCATAGAGCGACGCATCTCATCTTGGTGGTTCCCCGTATGGTCATCTGGGTGAGTCCCCTATGAGTGCGAAGGTCTGCATTGACGGTCTCGCTGGTGGCGGCTCGTTGCTTGTAGATTTGCTGTCCCTCGGGGCTTGCCATACGCTTCTTCCAGCGCAGCAGCGCCGGGCTGTCGCCCTGCTTTGGCTCCAACTCGCGGCCGCGCTGGGCGGCTGACCTGGCTGGTTTAGGTGGAACGAACAGTTATACCTCGCCGGCGTTTTCGATATCGTCCTTGCGCAGGTAACCGCCGTCGATCAGGTGCTGCTTCACCTTCCCCCCGGTGCGCTGCTCCACCTGCTGGCGCATGGGTGTACTCAGACCGATGCTGTCGCTACCTTCAGAAGTCACTTCGACTCCTACGATCGCGCGGCTGCTGGTATCGGTGGCCAGCTGCACGTTCACAGCCGGGTTGAAGCCGCCGTTGGGCATCTTCATGCGCCGGGCTTCGGGATCGGTCGTGCTCACCCGGGGTTCCCGCCTGCGTATCTTCTCTCCATGCTTGCCGTTGCCGGCCCGGCGCTCCGCTTCAGCCTGCTTCTGCTCGAGAGCGGGCAGCTGAGCCACGGCCTGTTCCAGACGCTCCAGCCGTTCTTCCGCCGCCCTCTTGCGCGCCGCCTTCTGGCGCGCGCTGAGCTCCGCGCCCAGGCCGTCCTCGACCTGCCGGCGCAACTGTTCGACATGCTCCCGGCTCTGGCGCAACAGATCCTGAAGACGCTCCTCGCGACGGAAGCTACTCGCTCCAGCACTTACCCGCACCCGCACTCCATCCTGGCTGATACGGCTCACCGCCACCACCTCTTTATCCACCAGCGACGCGATCACCTGCGTAAATAAAGCGTCCAGCGCAGCTCCATGATCGGTGCGGAAGTCCGACAGAAGACGATGGTTGACCGTCACTCCACCGCACAGCCACAGAAACGGCGTGCTCTCCTCACAACGCCGCGCCAACTCGCGCGCCGAGCCGATCCCCCGGATGCACCCGTACAGCCATAAACCCACCAATAACTGAGGATCGGTGCTGTCCCGACCAGATACACCCGCTCGCGCCTTGATCGGTTCGTAGAACCCCGATAGGTCCAGCTTCTCCACCACCGCCGCTACCAAACGCACCGCATGGTTGGACCCCACAAGATCATCCGCGCACTGCGCCACCCAACCCAGTTGTCCCCGCTCTGGCCTGCGAAGACGTACCCCTATTCCTCTCCCTGCCTGCATAGCTCGGTTATAAAACTTCTCCTCGCTTCACTCAATTCAAAAAGTCACACGCTCTGAGCGGAGCGTCCCGGTCTTTGGGGACACGTAGTCGAAGGACTCCGAGGCTTGCAATCTTGCCCATCCCCTTTGCATCTTTTCTACCTCAAGCGCTCGAGCCTGAACGTTCGTGGTGGAAAAGGTCTGGAGATCATGGGTGAGATAAAGTCCTTCGGGGTTCTTCGACTCCGCACCTCGCAAAAACGCGAGGCGCTACGCTCAGAATGACGCTTTCCTGGAGGCCTTGAATAAGCTTCAGCCTTCAAAGTTTTCGCATAACGAATCCTTGCATCCTTGCACGAGACCTTCCACAGAACTATCCTGTCTTCATGAGCCTTCAGACCGTCACCTTCAAAGTCTCCGAAGAGTCCATCGCTATGATCGATGAGATCGCGGCGAGCCGTCAGGTCGACCGCTCAGAGATCCTGAGTGAGGCTCTGGCCACGTATCTGGCGGATCATGAAAACCTACTCGCAGACCTCGAAGAAGCTGATCGGCAGATTGAAGCTGGCGACTTCGTTACGCACGAAGAAATCGTCGCTCGCTACGAAGCGCGCATACGTGGGGCGAAAGCCGCGTAATGCAGATTCGCTGGTCCCGGCGTGCTTCCAATGAATTAGACCTGATCTACAACTACCTAACCGCAGAGAATGCTCAAGCCGCAGCTCGCCAACTCCATCTAATCCTTGACGCGGTCAAACAACTCGGCAAGTTCCCTGTCTCTGGAAAGCTTGGCGATGTACAGCGTACCCGGGAGTTGGTCGTACCCGGAACGCCGTACATCATCTATTACCGTCGCACCGAAATAGCCGTAAAACTACTCTCAATCCGGCACGGTGCCATGCGCAAACCACGCCGCTTCCGGGAGTAGTAACTACCCCCGCCCGCGCAACTCCGCCACAATCTCCGCCGCCGCCTTGCGCGCTTCCTCTTCCTTCTCCACCGGGAAGCTGATCGCACCAACGCGCGCATGCCCGCCGCCGCCGTACCGCTCGCAGATCGCCGCAAGGTTCACAAGCTCATGCACAGGCTTCGGCGTCCACGGATTCGTGCCAACAGAGACCTTCGTCCTGAAGCTCGACTTCGATAACCCGACGTTATACGTCCCCTCCGGATGCACATAGTACGGGATGAACTTGTTGTAGCCCTCGGTCGGCTGATCGGTAATGTCGAAGGTGATCACGCCGTGCTCACACTGCGCTCGCTCGCGGATGAGTTCCAGCCCCGCCCAGTGCCGCTCCATCAGCGGTCCCAGCAACTCCTGCACGAACGGCTGATCGAGCACCTGCTGCAACGGCATGGCCGTCAGCAAGGGGATAATGCGCTGCACCAGCGCACTCTCCTGCGCGCTCTCGATCACCATCGTGAGCTTCATCGCAGGCGCAGCCATCTCCACGGCAGCCTGTGCGCTCTCATACTTCGCGCCATCCACGATATCGGCCCAGTGGATCAGCTCAGCCAGGGGAGAGATGTCCATGCCGAACTTCGTGCTGGCAATATGCGCGATCCAACTCGCGCAGCTCGTATAGTTAGGATCGAAGAACTGCCGTCTCGCCTGCGGCCCCGGCGTGCCGTCGGGATTCGTCTGTCCCCGGTAGAAGTTCGCTTCGTCCTCCGGCAAGAGAAACGCCGATAGATGATGATCGAACCACCACGAAACACGCGGCGAGGGCGAGTATTTGAAGTCCACGATCGCGTTTTCGCCTTCCGTCGCGAACCAGCTCTCGTCGTACAGCGCACCGGCGCGGTGCACCAGACCGTGATAGTCGAAGCTCGACGCCGTGCCAATGCACTCGCGATGAAACCGGGTAAACAGCGAAGCCGAGCAGGCTCCGTCAAAGCATTTGTCGTGATAAAAAACGCGGCAATTCAAACGAAAACGACCCTCTGGCACGAGCGGCTCCGCAGTTACTGAGTTCCGTTCAAAATGCCTGTAAGAATACAACCAGCATATCTGAGCTTTCAGGAACTATCGCCTGCATGCCTGCGTATTCTTAGCAACGAAACGGAGATCAACTTGGATAACCCGCAGGAGTTCATGGTTCCATCCCCCCTACCCGAAGCACCGATCAGCAGCCCCGCGCCTCCGCCTTCGGAAGGCATCTTCTTCGGCCGCTTTGGCCTGCGTTCCGGCTGGGGCATCGCCATCTTCGTCGTACTCTTTCTCGTCTTCTCCTCGGTGATCAGCATCGCCACACTGGCCGCCACCGGACGCCTGCAGAAGGCCATCGCGCAGCGCAAGGCCCAGACCACCAGCCAAAAGACCTCGGCCCCCGCCAAACCCGCGACGCAGACCCTTACGCTGGACGACACCCTTATCGGAGAAGGCCTTGGCCTGGTGGGTGTAGGCCTCGCAACGTGGCTTCTTTCGCTCATCGAGCGCCGCCGTTTGGCCGTCTATGGAATCGGAAGCGCTCGCCGTCTCGACTTCTTTGCCGGAGCCTTCTGGGGCCTGGCCACGCTCTCACTGCTGGTCGGCGTCCTGCGCGCAGGACACTTCCTGGTCTTCGACGCACGCCTGCTCCATGGCTCTGACGTCCCCCTCTACGGCCTGCTCTGGCTATTAGCGTTTCTGCTCGTCGGCCTGCTTGAGGAGTACCTCACACGCGGCTACCTCCAATACACACTCACACGCGGCCTCTTCGGCCTGGCCGAGAAGATCTCATCCACTCACGCCCGCGCCGTCGCCTTCTGGATCGCCGCCGCCATCATGTCGGTCCTCTTCGGAGCCGGACACCTGGGCAACAAAGGTGAAACCACCTGGGGAATCTGCGCTGTCTTTCTCGCCGGCATCACCTTCTGCTACGCGCTCTGGCATACCGGCTCGCTCTGGTGGGCCATCGGCTTCCACATGGCATGGGACTGGGCACAGAGCTTCCTCTACGGCGTTCCCGATAGCGGCGGCCTCAGCGCGGGACGCCTCTTCCAGACGCATCCCACCGGCACCGTTCTCCTGTCCGGCGGCCCCGACGGCCCCGAAGGCAGCCTCTTCGTCATTCCTACACTGCTGCTGGTTGTGCTGATTATTCGCTTCACCACGCGTGCCGGCACGCAGCCTCCACTGGAACCAATCCCTGCACCCCTCAACCTTCCACCGGAGACGCACACCCTCATCCCCTAAAATTGGGACAACACATGTCTTTTCATCCCTCCGACTCACCGACTCCCGGCTCGTCCACTCCTCACGACAGTAACGACCCCGGGCAGGCCGAACCTCGTCTCTATACTCGCCAGGATCACACCAGCGAGCCGGCCTCGCATCACGAACGCCCTTCTTCCTTTGCGAAGCTCGCCGAAAGGCTGCGCACGCAGCGGCGTGGAGACTCACAGCGCACCCAGCGCCGCCTCTCTCTGCGCAGAGTTGCAATCGTGCTCTGTACCCTGGCAGTCATCGCCCTGCTGGGACTGTTCACCGTCAGTATCTGGCTGCGCCACTCCATGCACGCCGCACTGCCTCAGATCGACGGCACGCTGCATATCGCGGGCCTCAGCCAACCGGTCACCGTCACGCGCAACGCGCAGGGCGTGCCCTCTATTCAAGCCTCCAGTCTCGACGACCTGCTCTTTGCGCAGGGCTTCGTCACCGCACAGGACCGCCTGTGGCAGATGGACATGCTACGCCGCCACGCTGCCGGAGAGCTCGCCGAAGTCCTCGGCTCCAATCTCGTCGAACACGACCGCACCCAGCGCACGCTGCAGATCCGCGCCGCCGCCGACCGCGCCGTCGCAGCCCTGCCCGCCGACCAACTCCATCAGCTCGAAGCCTATGCACGCGGCGTAAACGCGTTTCTGGAGCAGAACAGCGACCACCTGCCGGTAGAGTTCCACCTGCTGCACTACACGCCTGCCCAATGGCAGCCTCGCGACACGTTGCTCGTCTCGCTCGCGATGTTCCAGGACCTCTCCACCGAATTCCCCACGAAGATGCAGCGCGAAGCCCTCGCGGCTCACCTTCCTCCGCAGCTCCTGGCGGATCTCTATCCTGTCGGCTCCTGGAGAGATCATCCTCCCTCGCAGCCTGCAGCCGACCTCACAACCCCCAAGCCGGAGATCGAGCAGATTCCACTCGACCGCTCGCAGTCGCTGCTGGCAACGCCGCACGACATCCTCCAGGTCGCCCACGAACTTCCCGGCCAGCGCTGCGCAGACTGCCGCTCCGGCTCGAACAACTGGGCAGTCGCCGCATCGCGCTCCGCCTCGGGTGGTGCGCTGGTCTCCAATGACATGCACCTGGGGCTGAGCGTGCCGGACATCTGGTATGAAGCCAGTCTGCACGGGGCTAACCTCGATGTCACCGGCTTCACACTGCCCGGCGTGCCCTTCATCATCGTGGGCCGCAACGCGCACGTCGCCTGGAGCTTCACCAACCTCGGCGCTGATGTACAGGATGTCCGCATCGAACATCTCCGTGGCTCCGGCCAGGACACCGAGTACCAGCACACCGACGGCACATGGTCGCCGGTAGCTCATCACAGCGAGATCATCCGCGTAAAGCGTGGCCGCGATATCAAGCTCGATGTACTCACCACCACGGAGACCGTCGGCAACGTCGAGTACGCAACGCCGATCATCTCGCCGCTGTTCCCCACCGAGCGGCGCGCCCTCTCACTGGCCTGGACCATCTACGATCCAGCCAACGTCACCTCGCCATTCCTCAACATCAACGCAGCCAGCGATGGCGGCTCCCTGGTCGCGGCCTTCGCCAGCTTCGGCGGCCCGTCGCTCAATCTCGTCTACGCCGACGACAACAAACACATCGGCTATCACGCCATAGGCCGCATCCCCGTTCGAGGACCTGCGGTGCACTATCAACGGGAAGTCCAGCAGCCCATCCCCGATGGCCCCGCTCCCTCCAACGAAGACGACTCGGACTCAGATCCAGAGGCTCCGCAAGCGAGCATCCTGTTACCCGAGTCCTTTGGGCAACCACACCTGCTCGACGCTGCCTACCACCCCACGCGCCGCAGGCAGCGCGTTCAACCACGCGTCGAACCTCGCGCCGCCAAGCCCAAACGTGCACCCCAACCCAAAGCCGCGCCCAAGCCCGACGAACCACCCATCATCGCCGCGCCAGTAATCGACTACACCATCGGCTCGCCCATCTCGCCCTTGCCCGTAGAGGCCCGGGACACCTCGCAGCAATGGTCGGGCTACATCCCCTACAACGAACTTCCCGCCGTCATCGACCCGCCCAACGGCTTTCTCGCGACAGCCAATGCGCGCATTACACCCAATGACTACCCTTACGCCATCACCCTCGACTGGGCTGCGCCGTACCGCGTGGAGCGCATCAACAAGCTGCTGGCAGGTCGCACCAACCTGACCCCGGCCGATATGCTCGCCATCCAGAATGATGCACACTCCGAGTTCGATCGTGTTCTCGCCCATCGCGTCGCCTATGCCATCGACCACGCCTCGGCGGCCGCGCTCGCGCATGACACCAAACGTCTGCATCAAACCGCGGATATCCTGCGCTCCTGGAACGGCGAGATCCTGCCCAACGCCGCCGCACCGGCCATCGTGAATGCCACCCGCACCGCATTGTGGTCGGCGCTCCTGTTGCCGCAGATTGCGGCACACGATAAAGCGACTGGACAGAAGGTCCATCCGCAGGACCTGCTCGCCCTCTACATGTGGGGAGAGCAGGCCGACGCGCTCGAAAATCTGCTTCAGCACACGCCCGCGCGCTGGCTCCCTCCGGGAGTTGCCAACTGGGACGACCTGCTCACGGAGACGGTCGCCGAGGCCCTGCACGATGCCCACGCCCCATCGAATATCTCGTCCTGGCGCTATGGCACAGTGCATCCTGTCGAGATCGACCATCCCCTCTTCTCCCAATCGCCGTTGTTCGACCGGCTGCTGGGTAAGGCGACGGGATCGGGATCGCACACGACACCAGGCGATGGAACGACCATCCGCGCCATCAGCCGCCACTTTGGCCCCAGCGAGCGTTTTACCGCCGACCTCGCCAACCCGGAGACAAACCATGGCAACATCACCACAGGCGAGTCCGGCAACCCCGCAAGCCCGTGGTATCTCGATCAGTTCGAGCCCTGGTTGAACGGAACAACCTTCGCGCTACCGCTGCACGAGATGCAGTCCACTCACACGCTTACGCTTTTGCCGTAACAGCACCACCTTTGGGATTGCTCTTTCGATTAACTTAACCTCGATACTGTCATCTCGACCGAAGGCCGCGCTTTTGCGGCCGCAGTGGAGAGACCTGCAGGCTGCCCGCATCAGCACTATTGCCAGCGCGAGCAAACTACAGGTCTCTCCACTACGCATGACGATAAAACCATCATGCTTCGGTCGAGATGACAAGGTATTGATAAGCCGAGATATAAACTTTTGAGGTCTTATCGCGTTACGCTAACAGGATGCGGCGTCACCACATCCTGCTTCCGCTCGCCGCCCTGCTGGCAACCCTGCCACTCCTCCTGCACGGCTGTTCCTGCGGGCACGACTTCGGCTTCCACCTCCAGAGCTGGCTCGACGCGGCACAGCAACTTCGCCATGGCACACTCTATCCGCACTGGGCCTGGACCGCAGCCTACAACGCTGGAGAGCCGCGCTTCATCTTCTATCCGCCGCTGTCCTGGATGCTCGGCGCTCTCCTGACGATCCTCTTCCCTATCAGCGCAACGCCCGCCATCTACACGTGGATCGCCTTCACCGCCGCCGGGTTCGCGATGCATCATCTCGCGCGGCAATACACCTCGCCGAACGCCGCGCTGCTGGCCGCCGCACTCTACATGGCGAATCCCTACATGCTCTTCAACGCCTTCGAGCGCACGGCCTACGCCGAGCTTCTCGCCGCCGCGTGGATTCCGTTACTCCTGCTGGCTGTCCTGCGGAAACGTCCTACCGTGCAAGGAATCGCCATTCCGGTCGCACTGCTGTGGCTCACCAACGCGCCCGCCGCTGTAATGGGTTGCTACATGCTGGCGCTGCTGGCAGTCGTGCGTCTCGTCGCAGCCTTTCGAGCTTCCAGGCCTCAACTCTTTCCCTTGTTACTAACGATGAGCACCGGCACAGTGCTGGGGCTCGCCCTGCCCGCGTTCTACCTGGTCCCCGCCGCCTACGAACGACGCTACGTACAGATCGCCATGGCGATCATCCCGAACATGCGCTTCGAGGACAACTTCCTCTTCGGCCACACCGCCGACACTCCCCACAACGTCGTTCTGCACACGATCAGCCTGCTTGCGGTCGTGTTGCTGCTCTTGACCCTGGGAACTGTAGCCTTCCTCCTGTTCCAAACCCAAAAAGATCGCTCCCAGCAAGAGCCCGCAAGACCTGGAACACCCGCGCCGTATTTAGCCCTGCTCACAGTAGTGATCGCCTTCCTGCTGGTCCCAATCTCCACCCCGCTCTGGAGATATCTGCCGGATCTTGCCTTCCTGCAATTCCCCTGGCGTCTGCTCACGATCCTCTCCGCTGTACTCGTCTTCGCGATTGCCCTGCTGCTGCCTCGCGGAGACAGCAGCCGCAAGCCGATGTTGATCGCAGCGCCCGTATGCGTTCTTGTGCTCTCCCTGCTGGGCATCACCCTCTATCGGCAGGCCTGCGAAGCCACTGGCCTCCCCTCCGCCACAGCGGCACTCTTCAGCACTCATCACGGAGTTCCCCCCACGGACGAGTACACCCCGAACGAAGCCGACAACGACATCCTGCGCAGCAACGACCCCGGCTACTGGCTTACCTCAAACCCTGCGGGCTTCGCTCCCGGCACAATCCCCAACCCCGCCGCCACCGACCCCAACTTCTCCGGCGAACTTCCGGTCGAACAGACGGTATCAGCCCAGGCTCCACGACATCTCGTCTTGAATCTCGCGCAGCCGGAGACACTTGTGCTCAACCTGCGCGACTTCCCGGACTGGCGTCTCACCCGCAACGGCACAGAGCTTCCTGCACACCTCCAGCGCGACGACGGACTCCTCGCCATCGCTCTCCCCAGCGGGCTCTCCACCCTCGACATCGCCTGGCGCTACACCCTCGACCAGAAGCTAGGCATAGCCATCAGCGCCTGTGCCCTGGTACTGCTGGGACTTACCTTTCTCCGCTCGCGTAAAATCAAAGATTAGCCAATGACTATCGACGTGCAATCCATTCTGAAGACCGGGGCTGCCATTACCGATGCCGCGCTCGAGCGCTTGCTCCCCGCAGCTACCATCGAGCCCTACTCGATTCACCGCGCCATGCGCCACTCCACCTTCGCCGGCGGCAAACGCCTGCGCCCCATCCTCTGCATGGAGGCTGCGAAAATGGTGGCGAGCACGGACTTCTACCCTCCGGAGGAGGCCGCTCCCGCAGGACATCCCGAAGGTGTCGCTAACCTCGCCGCAGCCCTCGAGATGCTCCACACCTATTCGCTCATCCATGACGACCTGCCCGCGCTGGACAACGACGACCTGCGCCGCGGCCAACCGACGTGCCATGTCGTCTTTGGCGAAGCCACCGCCATCCTGGCCGGTGACGCCCTCCAAACTCTCGCATTCCAGACTATCGCCAGTCTCCCCGCACCACCCGAAGCTGTCGTCGCCATTCTTCGCAAGATCTCCCTCTCAATCGGCACGGGAATCGGTCGCTGGGGCGACCACGATACTGGCATCGCTCCAGGTATGATTGGCGGCCAAGTTGTCGACATCGAATCAGAAGGCACCAAACCCACTCCTGACCTCGTCGAAGCCATCCATCGTGCCAAGACTGGAGCCCTCATCACCGTATCCATTGTTGCCGGTGCGATTTATGGGTCATCTAGACACGGACTTCCTAGCAGTTACCACGAACGCATTCGCACCTTCGGCGAAAAGGCCGGCCTCGCCTTCCAGATCGTCGACGATGTACTCGACATGACGCAGTCCTCCGAAGAGCTCGGCAAGACCGCCGGCAAGGACACCGCCACCGACAAGGCCACCTGGCCCGCGGTCTTCGGGATCGAACAGTCGAAGCACGACGCCGCGGAGCTCATCGCCGACGCCTTCGCCGCACTCGAGCCCTTTGGCGACGCCGCCACCCCGCTCAAGTCGCTCGCACAGTACCTTGTCGAACGCACGCACTAACGCAGTAGAGCTTTTGCCGTTGCCATTGTTTGTTTTTCGTCGTCATCCTGAGCCGCAGGCGAAGGACCCCCGCATTCGCACCACCTCCAATGCAGAGGACCTTACGGCTTAGGTTTAACACTCGCCACTAAACCGCAGGAGCCTTCATGCGCTTTCACCCTCGCCACTACATCCTGATCATCGTCATCCTCGCGCTCGGAGTCTTCAACTTTTATCGCAGCCGCCACCTGCGCCCGCAACCAGCGTCCTCCCAGCCCGGCGTGTCTGTTACGCACACCGTCCCCCCGGAGAGCGCCGCCGCATGGAGCGCCTTCGACAAGGTCGCCGCTCTTCGCGATGCAGCCGACGCCCAGTTCCAGCCCGCCCTGCAGGCCCTGCAACAACAAATCGAGACGACCCAGCCGCCCTCAGCCGCGACCGATGTCGACGGCTGCAAGACCTGGCTGATGTTCTATCGCCAGAGCGTCCTCCACCCCTCGTCCGACCCCACCTGGCACACACGCAGCACCCAGCACCTGAACACCTGCATGAAGACCCACCAGGACAGCGGCCAGTGACACAGAACGACCTGGTAGCCGCCCTTCGCGACTGCTACGACCCGCTGCTGCGGCGCAATATCGTCGAACTGAATCTCGTGCGCTCGGCCACGCTGACGCGCGACGTAGACGCCCCCGGTGCAACCATCCCGGGCGTTCCACCGCGCTACATCGCCCACGTCGTCCTGACGGCTCCAGGCTCGGACGAGACGGCCAACGCGCAGCTCATCGCTCAAATAGAAAATCGCCTCGCCGGTCTGCCGGAGATCTCGCACTCTACGGTCAAACTGCTCGCACCTGCGTTCCCCATACTGAATATGCGGCAGAACTAGTCATTAGGTTATTGAAGAATGATGGTCTGTTCAGTACAGCGCGAAGCGCAAACCGTGACGCTTTAGCGTCGCGGGACGGAGGGAGCCGTAGCCTTTAGGCTACGGAATCAAAGCTAGGTGAGAATTGGGCTTTAGCCCCGGGCCTTTTGTTCGCACCCGAAAAAAGCCCGGGCCTAAAGGCCACATCTTTGCCAGCCCTTATTCCGTAGCCTAAAGGCTACGGCTCCCTCCGTCTCCCTGATGCTGCAGCATCAGGGAACGTGCTTCGCGCTATGGGATAACCCCTGGGTTCCTCAACGAACTAAAGATTCATCAGCGAGTCTTCGCACCGTTTCCCTCAGAAAAATCTTCTGGCCCAATTTTTGCATTGCCCTACACTGAGGCAACCCATCTAGACTTACCGAGATGCCTCGCAAAAAAGCTTCGCCCGTTATCCACCCTTTCGACCAGCTTCACGGCACTGACACCTCCGGTCTGATCCCGGGAACGACCATCGTACGTGGAACCAACGCCAGGGTCGAAGAGCTGACGGCATACTACGGCGTCGCTCCCAGCATCCTGCACTCCCTGCTCGACCACTGGCTGCAGCACCTCGAGCCCAGCGCGCCCATCGAAAACACGGTCTTTATGGACATCGGCGCAGGCAAAGGCCGGGCACTTCTGCTGGCCTCGCAGTATCCGTTTCAACGGGTTGAAGGCGTCGAACTGAACCAGGAGCTGGCCGGAATCGCGCAGGCCAATATCGATCTCTGGGCAAAAGACCCGCAGGCCGAAGCCCTAGCTCCGATCGCCCTGCACCATGCCGACGCAACCGTCCATCCCCTGCCCGATGCGCCGGTCCTTGCCTTTCTCTTCCACCCATTCGAGCTCCCTCTCCTGAAGCGATACGTGGCTCATGTGGAGCAGTCGCTCACCTGGCGCCCCCACGCCTTCGACCTGGCCTATGCCAACGCCGAACACGACTCCCTGCTCGACCGCCATCCTGCCTTTCGGCGGATCTGGATGGGCCGTGTCGCCATGTCGACGGACGACCACATAGCCGATCTGGCCGCCATCGCGGAGCAGAAGGAGTACGGCTCGACCGGCGACGAACTCTGCGCGATCTACCGCTACACCGGCCGGTCTTCTTAACTCAGAAAAGGCTTGGAAATATAGCATTTTAAGAAAATCACTGACAATAGAAAACTTTCATGGAACTTTTTTCGCGGCCCTGCGTATCAATATATGTGAGTTTACTGGGAAAAATAGCAGTGAGCGAGCAAGGGCTTGTGCGAATAGCGGCTTATCGGTTCGATAAAAATGCATCGAACGGAACAAATCGAGTATCCTATCCGTAGTAGGTCCTGTGAACAGTGATTGGGAGCGCAGCCAAACAAGGGCGAGCCTCCTTCCACCGGGTCCGAAATATTTACGCCAGTGACCGTGACGGCTGGGTCAAGATCCCAGTACCGCCTGCACTGAAGACACACCACGAACAACCCCACTTTTGGGTTCAGCGCCGCCTCCGTGCGCGCTAAGGAGATCCACGCATGTACTACGCCGTTACCGCCACCTTCCTCGCTCTTACCGTCTTCGTTCCTTCCTTCATCGGCCTCCGCGCCCGCAGCAATGCCAACTGGCGCCGGATGTATGAGAGCCAGCAGAACTAATCAGATCTAATGAAGCAAAACAAAGGCCGCGACATCTTGTCGCGGCCTTTGTTTTTGTCTTTCGTCGTCAATCTCTCCACCGCACATGCAGCAGCCGCTCGTTCTCCACCTCGCCCTGCGTGATCGCAATCTCGGCATCCGCGCGCTCCATGACGCCGGGAAACTTGTCCCCCCACTCCACCAGCACCAGCGCATCTGGCTCATCGGCCATCTCCCACAGACCGAGCCCCTCGACCTCTGCTTCCGTCTCCAGGCGATACAGATCGAGATGGAACAACCGCACCTTGCGGCCTCGATACTCATGCACCAGCGTGAACGTGGGACTGACGACCTCTTCCGCATCGGCCGCCCCCAGGGCAGCCGCCATTCCCTTTACGAGCGTCGTCTTTCCCGCACCGAGTTCCCCACGCAGCACAACCAGCTTCGGCGCGCGCAGCAACTCGGTCATGATCTCGCCCAGCGCCAGCGTTCCGCCCACACTGCGCGTCCGCAGCCGCTTCTCTCGTGTCCACTCCTTCATCCCTGCTCCTTGTTATGATTGGCCGCCACTCCGGCGATCCATGTAAATCCGTCGGCATCAATGACCCGCGAGCGAAAAGCCTCGTACAGATGCCCCACCGTATCCGTCGCGAGCACCGTATGCTCCTCCTGAACGAGCGTCGCGAAGTCTCCCGCCAGCCCATGCAGGAACACCGCCGATTCAACTGCCCGTGCAACATCGTCCGGATGCTGCCCCAGCATCGCAGTCACGATGCCCGTCAGAATATCGCCACTGCCTCCCTTGGCCATCGCCGGATTCCCTGCCGTATTCACGGCGATGCGGCCATCCGGATGCGCAATCAAGGTGCGCCAGCCTTTGAGCACCAGGGTAACGCCGTGTTCGGTCGCAAACCGCCGCGCCAACCCTATGCGATCGGCCTCGACCTCCTTCACGGTCATGCCTGCCAGGCGCGCCATCTCACCCGGATGCGGCGTCAGCACGATCGTTCGCGGCTTGCCCGCCATCTCTGCCTTCTTCACGACATCGCGCAGCAGAGAGGTATGCCCGGCAAGCGCATTCAGCGCGTCGGCATCGATCACCATCGGCAGCGTAACGCGCTCCACAAACCCGCGCACAAACTCCGGTGTCGTTCCCTCCTGCCCCAGCCCCGGCCCAATCCCCACGACCTTAATGCCCTTGAGCAGCGACCCCAGCTTCTCTTCTTCCAGAAGCTCCAGGGACAGTCCCTCTGTTTCATGCCCCAAAGGCTCCAGCATCAACTCCGGCGCAATCGACGCGACCGTCGGCAGAATCTCGCGCGGCACCGCAGCCGTCACCAGGCCTGCACCAGCCCTCAGGGCGGCAAGACTCGCCATCGACGGTGCACCAGCCTTGCCGTATCCACCACCGAGGATAAGCACGTGCCCGAACTTTCCCTTGTTCCCATTGATGTCGCGAGGCACCTCCGTCAGGGCCTTCGAAGCACCGGCCCAATGCAGCTCAGTCTGCGATACCACCGCAGCCTCAGGGGTTCCGATGGGCGCGACCACCACCGGGCCGAAGGTTTTGCCGGGCGTCAGGTGCCCAAAGACATGCGCGAGCTTTGGCGCGACGAAGGTCACAACAGCATCGGCGCGAAAGGCCTCTGCTTTTTGCTCCAGGGAGTCGGCATCCCACCCACTCGGCAGATCAATAGCAACCACTGGAACCGCCGTCTTCGCAAGCAGGTCTCGAACGGCCAGCGCCAAACCACGCAGGGGCGGCTTGAACCCTGTCCCCACCACGGCATCGACGATCAATGCCGCCCCGTCAAGTGCAGCCTCTAGATCTTCTTCACTCTGCGCCTCTAAAACCTCGACGTCCGGCTGTGGAGTGGTACGTTCGAGTGCGGCAGCGGCCTCACCTTTTACATCGCTCACAAAGCCCAGCAGGACGACCCGCACGGTGCGGCCTGCCTGCGCAAGATGCCGTGCGGCGACGAAGCCATCGCCGCCATTGTTGCCCTTGCCGCAAAGCACAACGACAGTGCCTTCATTCGCATAGTGCCGCAGACAGAACTTCGCCACAGCCGCGCCGGCATTCTCCATTAACGTGGTAATCGGCACACCCATCTCGACGGAACGGCGATCAGCCTCGCTCATCTCCTGCGCTGTAAGAATCTTCATCGGCGAGACTCCTTGGGCCCCTTCAAGCAGTTTCGCAGTTGTAGCGGGGATGCGCCAAATGGCATTACAGAGCAGTTGCGACGACTGCCATTGCCTTTGCTGTTGTTCTTGCTTTTCTGGTTGTCATTCCGACCCTGAGCGTAGCCGAAGGGGAGCGAACCTGCTGTCTCCCGTTCTTTGCCCGTATCACCCAAAAGACATATGGCAAAGCGGAAAAGCTATGGATTGTATTGGCGCATAACGCCGATGCTGGCGCTAGCGAAAACGGGAGGAAGCAGGTTCACTCCCCTTCGGCTACGCTCAGGGTCGGAATGACAACCAGAACAGCAAGAGCAACGACGAAAAACAAAACTTCCTACTGCCCCGCGTGCTGCAACTCCGTAGACGACGCAGACTCAGGCGTCGGCTTCGACTGGAAGTAATTGCGCTCATACATCGCGCGATAGAACTCTCCGGTCAGCTCCGCGGCCTTGGGCCCGAAGACCTGCCTGTCGCCTTCAAGGAAGATCACCGTCACAATGCGGCCTGTCGGCGCATCGCCGTACGACACGAACCAGCCATACCGCGTGCCGTTGTTGGAGCACGTCCCCGTCTTGCCGAAGACCGGAAACTGTACAAAGTTCGACCGCAGCGAGCGAGCGGTTCCGTTGGAAAAATTAACCGCCCCCTGCATGCCCGGCAGAATCTGAGGAATGATCTGCTGAATGTCGAGAAGCCGCTTCACCTTCGGCTCAAACGAGGCGATCGTCTCCGGCGTCGTCGGATGCTGCAGGTAATAAAGCGTGCCACCATTGGCGATCGCGGAGACCAGCGCGCCAAGCTGCAGCGGAGTCATCGAGATGCTCTCGCCGAACGAGCACATGCGGCCGACGCCACCTTCTGCCCTGGGCAGCTCCGTATCAGGATAAGTACCCAGATGTTCC
Source organism: Granulicella mallensis MP5ACTX8 (assembly GCF_000178955.2). Lineage (NCBI taxonomy): Bacteria > Pseudomonadati > Acidobacteriota > Terriglobia > Terriglobales > Acidobacteriaceae > Granulicella > Granulicella mallensis. Next base: position 4,890,394 of record NC_016631.1, read on the forward strand.
CCCGGAATGTTGTAACCAGCCAACTCGCCCAGGCCGAACTCATTGGCATAGTGCTTCACACGTTCGAAGCCCATCGCGCGGCCCAGCACCTCAAAGTAAAGGTTCACGGACTTCGCCAGGGCATGCGTCAGATCGAGTGAGTAGTGCCCGCCAAGGTTTACCGGCGTATCGCTCTTGACCAGGCCCTCCTGCAATGCCGCCAGCGCAACCGCGACCTTGATCGTCGAGCAGGGCTCGGCACCGGAGCTGAGCGCCAGCTTCTGGTTCACCATCGCAAGAATACGACCGCTGGAAGGATCGATCGCCAGCGCCGTACCGTTCATGTTGCCCAGTGCTTCGATAGCAGCCGCGCGCACGACCGGATCTTCACCCGTCGTAATATCGCCCTCGGTCAGATTGTCGTTGAAGCTGCTTGCAGTAAAGCGCTCGGAGTAATGGCGAACAGCCCGTCCGCGGACATGCACGATCCGTCCATGACGCGTCGTAACCTGCTGCCGGCGAGCACTCACCTGTTCACGACGCGTTGCTGGCCGATGGCTTGCAGAACCACGACGCGCAGCCACCTCATGGCTCTTATGCGCCGACGCAGTGCTATGACTCGCAGCCGCGCGATGTCTCTTCGGCGCCGCAGCCTGCAGGACGGAGACCCAACCCAACATCACGAAAAATAGAACCAGTGCACTCCGTCTCATCGACTCTTCTCCCCCGAAGATCCTAGTGGCTGCGCCGCAGAAATGCGGGGATATCGAGTTCGTCGGTCGCAGGCACGCTCTCGGCTACATGCCCCGCAAAGGCTGAGACCTTCGCCTCAGGCCACTGCGACGGCTTCGCCTCTTCCTTGACGTCGTAGGAGGGCGCAACGCGGCCCTGTGCAGGGTCAGGCCACATCCCTTGCTGGCTGGCGCGCAGTTCATCGTTCGGCTTGCGGAAGAAGTCGTCATCGAACACCGAGGCAGCCACGGGCAGCAGCTCGGGGCTGGGCTCCGAGATCTTTGCGCGCTCCGAGGCATTCCCCGCTACCGAGACAACGGGCTCATACTCCGGCTCCATAAAGATGCGGGGCGATTCGCTTTCGCGAGGGGCCTGAGCTTGCGATACCGGCAACTCCTCCTTGCCCGCCTCTTCATGCGGCTCCTTCTCGATAGAAGTCTTCTCAGACTGCACCGGCACTTCGCTGGCGAAGCGCACATTGGCCGGCCGCTGCTCGATGCGGGGCAGCAGAGCTTCACTGCGTGTCGGCAGCGTCGACTCAGCGAGCATGCGATTGCGGCGCTGAGGCATCTCATCGCGAAATCCCGTAGCGATCACGGTAATCTTCACGTCCTCGCCCATCTTCTCGTCCAGCACCGCGCCAAAGATGATGTTGGCATCTTCGTGTGCCGCATTCTGAATAAGCGTCGAAGCCTCGTTGACCTCATTCAGCTTCAGGCTGCTCGAGCCCGTGATGTTGATCAGGATGCCGCGCGCTCCATCGATGGCACCGGCCTCCAGAAGCGGAGACGCCATCGCGGCCATCGCAGCTTCGCGAGCGCGATCCGGTCCCGAACGTACAGCCGTTCCCATCACCGAATAGCCCATGCCCGCCATCGTCGTCTTTACGTCGGCGAAGTCGCGGTTGATGACGCCGGGAATCGTAATGATGTCCGAGATCCCCTGGACGCCCTGCCGGAGCACGTCGTCCGCGATCCGGAAGCTCTCGAAGAAACCTGCATCCTTGGCGACTGCGAGCAGCTTCTCGTTCGGAATCACGATCAGCGTGTCGACCGACTCCAGCAGCTCCTGCATGCCGCGCTCAGCCTGCATCATGCGGCGCTTGCCTTCGAACATGAACGGGCGCGTCACGACGGCAACCGTCAGCGCTCCCATCTCGCTGGCGAGCGAGGCGATCACCGGAGCAGCACCCGTCCCGGTGCCACCACCGAGGCCTGCCGTAACAAACACCATGTCCGCGCCTTCGAGCGCTTCGATAATCTTGTCGGAATCTTCCAGGGCGGCGCGACGGCCGACATCCGGATTCGCTCCCGCGCCCAGTCCGCTGGTCAGCTTCACGCCGAGTTGCAGCTTTACCGGGGCATTGGAGGTTTCAAGAGCTTGAGCATCGGTGTTGGCTGCGATAAACTCCACGCCTTCAACATTTGCGGCGATCATGCGGTTCACCGCGTTGTTACCGCCGCCACCGACGCCGATCACCTTGATGCGCGCATTGCGCTGCGTCTCGTCATGGTAATGGATGCGAAGTGCATCGTCGGGCTGATAGGGCATGGGAAATCTCCTGAGGTGATTGCGAAACACCTTTCTAGATTCTGCACGTAGAAACAGAGGAAAGCTCGCAGGAAAACTACGTGCGCATCAAGTTCGATTACATTTCGGCAGGAAAACCAGCACCTGCCCACTTTTCTTTAGAGGCTGCCATTCACGAAGAGCATTCTCTGCGTGCCGAGATGTCAGCAGATCTGCTTCGGGCAAAGCCTCAAGGGGCCTAAATCGGAAGGGCATGGCCTCAGCCATGCCGTCTCACTGCCCTTTATCTCTCTTCCTGTTGTTGCGCCGTCTAGCTCCGCAACAACAGGAAGAGGTCTTCAAAGATCTTGACCGACAGAAAAACAACTCTACTTCGTCGGCAGGTGGAACACGATTCCGGCGCCGATCGACTGCAAGCCGACCGAGGTGGTGGAACCGGGCGCGCCGTTATTCCCAAGACGATTCATATTGCCAAGACCAAGCTCAATCGCGCGGACATCGATGGTTGGAGCAATGCGTATATCCGCACCGATGAAACCTTCATAGCGGAAAAAATTGTCGTAGAGCCTGGGATTTGTCGAAATAGTCAGGGAATTGCAAACGAGCCCCGACGGCCCGGTGACGGTTTCGCAAAAGGGTTCCGTCACGTTGCTGCTTGTCCATCCAAAAGACATCTGGGCGTAGGGCTTCAACCATTTGACCGGAGTACGGACCGTGCCTTTGATACCGGCAAGAACGGTATTGGCTCCCACCGCATTCAAACCGCCGCCGCTCGTCGCGGCAGCCTTGTTCGCGCGATCGTGGTTATAACGAAGGTCGACACCCAGCCGCACCGGTCCAACATTGCGGAAATCATAAAATCCGCCAAGGAAAACACCGGACGGGTTCGTGTGGTTGTTAGGAGTCGTAAGGGCATTGGGATTGGTGGTGAAACACTGCGCCCCCGGATCGGCAGTCTGCGGATCGAAACACGTAATGCCGCTCATACGGGTTGCGGAATATCCGATATACGCGCCAACTTGAGCACGCGCCATAAGACCGCACCCCAGCCACAAAAGAACGACACCAAGCCACTTGCCAAATCTCATAGATACCAGTCTACCGTCTCAGAACGGCATTTCGCTCACTGCGCCCCAGCTAAAAACTGCCCGCGAAGATTGACTTCAGTTTCTGCCGCAGCCCCTGCTCCTCGCTGGCCTTGCGGACCTGCGTGCGGTGCGTATACAGCAGCATCCCGATGGCTGCGGAAAACTCCGGTTTTGCCAGCTCCGAGGGCATACGGCTCAGCGGCACCGGGTAGCCGATCCGGGCGGGCACGCGCAGCAGGCTTTCTGCGTTATCCAGCAGACCGAGCAGGTTTGCCCCGCCGCCGGTAAAGACACAGCCCGCACCCATCGCCTCCAACACACCACCCGAGCGCAGGTTATCGCGAAGCATCGTCAGCAGCTCACGGGCACGAGGCTCCAGGACCTCCGCAAGAAAGCGCTGGCGCACCATCCGAGCCGGCTGTCCCCCGGTCGCCAGGTCTCCCCCGACTTCGATCTCATTGAGCTGCGGAACGGACGTCACCACGCAGTTGCCATAGGTCCGCTTCAACTGCTCGGCCTCTTCCACACTGACATGCAGCCCGACAGCCAGATCGTTGGTAAAGTGATCGCCTCCAATAGGAAGCACCGCCGTATGGGCCACCGACCCTTCAAAGAACACCACCAGCTCCGTCGAGGCCGCGCCGATGTCCGCCAGGCAAACACCCAACTCGCGCTCATCGGCCGAGAGAACGGCCTCCGCCGCCGCGATGCCTTCGAAGATCGTGTCCACTACCTCAAGACCGGCCTTGTTCGCGCAGGTGACGACGCTCTGCACCGCGCTGCCGGAGCACGTCGAGAGATGCAGGTTCACTTCCAGCCGATTGCCCACCATCCCAACCGGATCGTGGATGCCGGCCTGGTCGTCGAGAATAAACTGCTGCGGCAGCAGGTGCAGCACCTCGCGGTCTGGTGCGAGCCCGATGGAGCGGGCGCGATCGATCGCCGAGCGAACATCCTCGCGCGTGATCTCCTTCATCCGGCTGCCCATGCTGATACCGCCCTGCGAGTTCATGCCACGAATATGCGGTCCGCCGACCCCCACGACCGCAGTCTCGATAGGCGCCTTCGTCACGCGCTCCGCCGTCAGCGCGGCCTGGTTGATGGCCTCAGCCGCAGGGCCGAGGTCGGAGATAACACCACGCCGCATGCCCCTGGAGGCCTCGACACCATGGCCGCGATAGCGCAGGACGCCATCGGTAAGCTCCGCCACCAGCACGCAGCTCTTCGAGCTTCCCGCGTCCAGCACGGTAATCAGATTTTCGTTTCTCGGATTCATTGCGTCACCTGCTTGCCGGTGGCGTGAGCCGCCGCTCCGTTATGTGCATTTGCAACCGCAGCCTTGTGGGCCGCTGCCAACGCGGCAAACATCTTTTGATTTGAACTTTGCGCTTTATCCCCCGGATGCTTTACCGGCTTCGCCTTCGGCTTGGCGGGTTTTGCCACAGGCTTGGCTGCTGCCTTGGGGGCGGCTTTAGGTGCGGCCTTCGGCGTATCGGGATGCTTGGCTACCGGAGGCTTGGCCGCTGCCGTTGCAGGCTTTGCTGGCTTTGCCGTTGAAGTCGTCGGTTTCGCGGGCACCGCAGGCAGCGGAGTTCCATTACTTGCCAGCGGAACAGCCGCGCCGGACTCCATCTCCAACACAAACTGGTGCTCATAGCGAGCATCTACCGAGGCCAGCTTCGGATACTGCGTCTTCCACTGCGGCAGATTCTGCTCGAAGAGGCGATAGCGATTGAGGAAGTCCTCATCGCCGAAGTGAACCAGGATGTCCGTGCTGCCGCTGGGGATCAACGCCTTCACATCCTCGGGATTCGACAGGTCCACCTCGCTCAAGGCCTGGGTCAGGTGTTCGCCTGAGCTGTCCAGGTCCTTCATGAAGCGCTTGTAGACCTCCATCCGCGCGGCCCGAGCCGAAAGCGGATCATCCGCCGAGAGCCCGGTAAGCACCGGAAAGGAGTAGCGAGGGTCGCCGGCTGCATCCTGCGGCATATCGAGCAGAACACCCTCCGCATCGACGAATCCAATCTGCGTTCCCTGGCGGACGAAGGCCACCGGAACCCTCTCCGTAATAGACACGCGAATACCGTTGGGAAGCAGGCGCATCACCGTGGCATGGGCCACCCAGGGCAGCCGCTCGAGGTCGGCCCGCCGCTCCGCAAGGGGTATGCGGAAGATATTGCGCTCAATGTCCGCCCCGAAGATGTCGAGGACCTGATCTCGCGTAAGGCGCTGATTTCCCACAATCTGGATGTCGGAGGCGGTCGCAACGACAAAACGGCCGTCATGGAACAAGGCATTGCGCACGCCCAGGTAGCCGATCACGATGGCCCCGAGTCCTACTAGCGCTATAGCCGCGAAGATGATCTTTCCGGCAAGACTCTTCGGCATGCCAAGGCGCAGACGATAGCTCATTGATTCGCGCCGTGGTTTGTACACTTCTTCCTCAACAGTGGGAGCGTAGTTAGGGGAGCCCGGATTCTCATTTGGATCGGCAGCCAGACGTCCGCGCTGAAGCATGCCGGCCGGAGCCGGTTCGCGGTTCGGCCAGTTCGTCTCCGAAGCATACCCCTCCTCCGGCGCTTCAAGCACCGCGGAGCCGCGTTTTGCAAACTTCATGATCACACCGCGAGCCCGAGCAAGGCCGCGGAAGAATCGCCTATCTCACCACTATAAAGCCGGGCCGCCATCGTCTGAGGACAACTTATCGGTGGGTATCGCCGCAGGAACTCACAAGAGATACTCCGGCAAAAGCGCCATTCGTGCTGTTGCCTGTTTTTGTCGTTGCTTGTTTTTCGTCGTCATCCTGAGCGGTACGCGAAGGATGACGACGGAAAGCCCCTAGCGAACCGACAGCCGCTCCAGCAGCATCGCCCCGGCCAGCGACACATTCCCCGCCCCCAGCGTCAGCACCAGATCCCCAGGCCTCGCGTCTCTCGCCAACCGCTCGACAGCCTCTTCCATAGACCCGGCATACGCGACGATCCCGCCCGAAGCCGCACGGATCTTCTCCGCCAGCGACTCTCCGCTCACACCCGGAATCGGCTGCTCACTGGCGGCGTAGATATCCAACACCTGCAACGAATCCGCATCGCCGAATGCCGTCGTGAAGTCCTCCAGCAGGTCGCGAGTTCGCGTATAGCGGTGCGGCTGAAAGAGCACCAGGACGCGTCCATAGCCGCACTCACGCGCTGCCTGCAGGGTTGCACGAATCTCCGTCGGATGGTGTCCGTAGTCGTCGACAACAGTGACGCCGTTCTGTACGCCCTTGGTCTGAAACCTGCGGTCAACACCGCGAAAGCTCGCCAGACCCGCTGCAATCTTCTCCGGAGGAATGCCGAGCTGCACGCCGATAGCCACCGCAGCCGTCGCATTCAGCAGGTTGTGCCGCCCGGGGACGTGCAGGTTGAACGGCCCCAGCACCAGGCCGCGCGTATTCACCTCAAAGGTCGCATGGCAGTCGGGAGCAGGACGCAACACCCGCAGCCTGAAGTCCGCATCCGGACTCTCGCCATAGGTATAGATACGCCGTGTCACCCGGGGAAGAATCGCGCGCAGCATCTCGTTGTCCACACAGGCTGTAATCGCCCCATAAAACGGGACGCGGTCCATAAACTCGACAAACACCCGCTCGACATCGGCTAGATCCGCATACGTATCCATATGCTCGCGATCGAGATTGGTCACCACGGCAAGGATCGGCGACAGCTTCAGAAACGAGCGGTCACTCTCATCGGCCTCGGCGACAAGATACTGCGAACGTCCCAGCCGGGCGTTTGACCCCATCGCATCTACCCGCCCCCCTACGACCACCGTGGGATCCAGAGCCCCGCCCGCCAGCACCGCCGCCACCATGCTGGTCGTCGTGGTCTTGCCATGCATCCCGGCGATGGCGATGCCGTACTTCAGGCGCATCAGCTCCGCCAGCATCTCCGCCCGCTGAATCACGGGAATCTTACGCGCACGCGCCTCCAGTACCTCGGGATTATCTTTCGCAACCGCCGAACTGGTGACCACCACATCGCTGGCCGCGGCATTGGCGGCAGTGTGCCCCGTATAGATCGTTGCCCCGAGACGGGCCAGGCGTTCGGTCGTAGCCGAGCCACGCAGATCCGAACCCGATACCGCATACCCCATCGTCAGCAGGATCTCTGCGATCCCACTCATCCCAATGCCGCCGATCCCAATAAAGTGGATGCGGTGCGACGGCGCAAACATAGCGTGTTCCGGTAAATTCGAAAGGCTCATTCCCCTGTATTGTCCCATCTGGACAGGTAGAGCCTGCCTCTGGATTTCTCTCAATAGATGGAAATCCGTTACAGCTCTCCCGCTGCATTCAATCAAGACTGGTCGAAACGGTAGTGGATGGCCTCGGCAACAGCCCTGTACCCGATTCTGCGATAGATGGAGTTCGATATGGGATTGCCCAGATCGGTATACAGCATGCAGCGGTAGCCCGCGTCAGTGAAATGCCTGGAGACCCCGTGAACGCAGGCCGCGGCATATCCGCGCTTTCTGCTCTCCGGCGGCGTGTACACAGAGGATAAACGCACCACACCCTGGATAGGCTTGCTGTTGATAGCCATCGACACGACGCTGCCATCCTGCCAAAGCCAGAGACGCTCCGACGCCAGAGACGCGTCAATGAAGCTCTCGGCGTTGATGGCGGGCATCTTCGTCTCGACATAAAACTCCTGCAACCAGGCGACCGCCAGGTTGCGATCCCCGGCATCGGCCCTCCGTAATTGCCCCTCAACCGAAGCTGTCTCCTTCAGTTCGATCAACTGGTACAGGCGAAGTCCCTGGACAGGAAATGCCGCAGCTTTACGTCGCTCGGTCCGTCTCCCCGCAAAGCTCGCGGCTGTTGCCACTTCACCATTTACCCCAGGCAGGATGACGTCTGCATCCACAATGGCATCGACCAGGGCCGCCGCCACCTCGGGCTCCATGGGCACAATCGTCGCCGGATAGGTCAGAGGCGATTGCACCGCCACGCCAACGACCTGTTGAGCGCGGAAGGCTACCCAATAACGGCCTGGTTCAGGCAATGTCAACCGCCCGTCCACAATGGTCAGGATCAGGTTATGGAAAACCGTGCGCGACAGCAGAAACTCTTCGGCTGCATCCGAGAACAGCCGGACATCCTCATAAAAACGAACTATGATCGCCATGCCAAAAGTCTATCCTCGCGGGATTTGTCGCCGGTGACAACCGGTGGGTGATATACACGACTATGCGCTTCCCCTTCCTGCTCGTTTCCGCGCTCTTTGCCGCGACCGCTGCCTCCGCGCAGAACTCCCAAACCCTCCTCGCCACACCCACCACCGTCGCCTGGGGCTACTACTCCGCCCATGCGAAGTCTGTTTTGACAGTCCACTCCGGCGATACCGTCATCATGCAGACGGCTTCCACCTGCGGAGCCCCCCAGCGGCTCAAGGCCGAGGGAGTCGCCGACGCCGACATCCCCACCTGGCTCGCCGACCTCTACGACAAAGTCCCGCAGGCCGACCGCGGTCCCGGCGGCCACATCCTCACCGGCCCCGTTGCCGTAGCCGAGGCCGAACCCGGCGACGTCCTTGAGGTCCGTATCCTCAAGATCCAGCTCGACACCAACTTCGCCTGCAACGGCTTCGGTGCCGGTCGCGGCTTCCTTCCAGACGACTTCCCCTACGGCCGCACCAAGATTATCCCGCTTGATCGCACCAGGATGACCGCCGCCTTCGCCCCCGGCATTACCATTCCTCTGCACCCGTTCTTCGGCTCCATGGGCATCGCTCCACCCGAGTCCGCCGGCAAGTGGAACTCCGCTCCCCCCTGGATGCACGGCGGCAACATGGATAACAAAGAACTCACCGCCGGTTCCGTCGTCTTCTACCCCGTCCACGCCAGTGGCGCTCTCTTTGAGGCCGGCGACGGCCACGCCGGACAGGGCAACGGCGAGGTCGACATCACCGCCCTCGAGACCTTCCTCACCGGCACCTTCCAGTTCATCGTCCACAAAGGAGAAGCCGCCCAGGAACACCTGCTCTGGCCCCGTGCTGAAACCCCTAACGCCTACATTGCCATGGGTTTCCACGAAGACCTGACCAAAGCCACGGAGATGGCGGTGCGCAACATGATCACCTTCCTCTCCGAGCAGAACCCCGACTACCCCCACCTCTCCCGAGACGACGCCTACGCCCTCATCTCCACCGCCTGCGACGTCAATATCACCCAACTGGTCGATACCAAGTCGGGAGTCCACGTCATGTGTCCCAAAAATCTTTTCACGGGTCCTAAAAGGAAGTCTGCGGAGTAGCGCAACAAATTATCCGAAGTCCGTGTCTAACCAACCGAGAGCCGGATAAGGGGAACCATTCCCGGAACCGGAATTCTCTCCTAGCACCTCGCAACCTGCGCACATTGCAGGCAAATCGAAGGCCGGCTGGAAAGGGAATTATGAAAATCACGAGTTCAATTCGTAAACTGCTGGCGGCAACGACGCTCGCCGGAGCTCTGCTTGCCGTTCCTGCGGTCAAGGCTCATGCCGGTGTCTTTGTCTCGGTGGCGGTGGCACCTCCTGCAATTCCGGTCTACGATCAGCCTCTCTGCCCCGGTGACGGCTACATCTGGACCCCCGGGTACTGGGCCTATGGTGACTCCGGGTACTCCTGGGTTGATGGGGCCTGGGTCTATCCCCCCTATGTCGGCGGTCTCTGGACTCCCGGCTACTGGGGTTGGGGTGGCGGCGGCTACTTCTGGCATGCCGGCTATTGGGGCCGCAGCATCGGCTACTACGGTGGCATCAACTACGGCTTCGGCTACTTCGGCACCGGGTTCTACGGCGGTTACTGGAACGGTGGACGCTTTTGGTATAACCGCGCCTACGGCCACTTCGGCGGCGGCTTCCGCGGTAACTTCTATAACCGCAGCTACGCCGGCTTCAGCGGCCGTCCTGGCGGAGCCTCCTTCGCTCGTGGCGGCGGTGGCGGATTCCGAGGTGGTGCAGGCGGATTCCGCGGCTCTGCCATCAACGGAAACGCCCGCGGTGGCAACTTCGGCGGTGGCAATCGCGGTGGCTTCAGCGGCGCCAATCGCGGTGGTAGTGTAGGCGCCAGCCATGGCAATGTCGGCGGTGCAAGCCGTGGTGGCTTCGGCGGCGGCGGTGGCGGATTCCACGGCGGCGGCGGCGGTGGTTTCCATGGCGGCGGCGGTGGTGGTGGTTTCCATGGCGGTGGCGGTGGTCACGGCGGTGGTGGCGGACATCGCTAATCTGCAACCAGAAACTAAAGAACAAAGGGCTGAGGATCACTCCTCAGCCCTTTCTCTTTGTCCCGAGCTCTATCGCCCCGCCAACTGCAGCACCATTCCGGCGATTCGCTCCAGCGCTCCCGGCTTTGCCAGCGATCTCGCCCGCTGCGCCATCTCCGCACGCCGGTCCGAATCCAGCAGCAATCCACGCAGATGCTCCAGCAGGATCTCCGGTGTCACATCGCGCTGCAGCAGCATCTCCGCCGCACCCGCCTGCACGAGCACTTCAGCATTCTTTCGCTGATGATCGTCCGCAGCCGCGGCAAAGGGCACCAGCAACGAGGGCTTCCCCGCCGCACACAACTCCGCCACCGTGCTGCCCGAACGCGCCAGCACCACGTCCGCAGCCTCATACTGAGCCGGCATATCCGTCAGGAAAGACTCTACAGACCACCTCGCCGGATCGGCTCCGCTCGCGGCAAACTCCTCACGCGTCTGTTCCAACCGGCGCACTCCAGCCTGATGAACAATGGTCAGTCCCGGCACCTCGGCCAATAGCTGCGCGACGATCTTCGGCATCGTCTCGTTGAAGATCAGCGCCCCGTTGCTTCCGGCCGTGACCAGCAAGCGCGGAGGCGCTCCCACTGGCCGTGGCGGTAGCGTAAAGATCTCAGGCCGCACCGGCACACCCGTTACCTGGGCATTACGAAAATAGCGAGTCGTCTGGGCGAAGTTCACCGCCGCCGCACTCACCCGCTTCCCCACCCAGCGATTCGTCATCCCGGGCGCGGCATTGGCCTCGTAAGCCAACGAGGGTATACGCAGCAATACCGCCGCCATCATCGCCGGTCCACTGGCATAGCCGCCCACGCCCACTACCACCTGCGGACGAAACTCCCGCATCAGCCGAACGCAATGCACGACACCCAGAGGCAGATCAAGCATCGTACGCAGCCGTGTCGCAAGACTTACGTTCTTCAATTGACCGGAGCGTACCAACTCCAAAGCAAAGCCCGCCTCCGGCACAAGCCTTGTTTCGATCCCACGCTCCGTGCCGACAAACCGAACCTCAGCCCCATGCTTATCGCGCAACTCACGCCCAATCGCCAGCGCGGGCACAACATGCCCCCCGGTCCCACCCCCGGCAATCATCACCCGAAGCTGACTCGCTAACTCGCTGACTTGCTGACTCGCTGGCATTAATCAATCTCACGCGTGATGTTCAGCAGCACTCCCATGCACGCCAGCGTGACAAAGAGGCTCGTACCGCCTGAAGAGATAAACGGCAGCGTAATTCCCTTGGTCGGGCACAGGTCCAGCACCACGCTGATATTGAAAAAGGCCTGAACAAGAATCGCCGACGTCAATCCAAACGCCAGGAACCGTGCGAACGGGTCGGTCGAAAGAAACGCAGCCCGCAGCCCGCGATAGCCGAGGACGCAGAAGGCCGCAACCACACAGATCGCACCGATCATTCCCAATTCTTCGCAGATATTCGCAAAGATGAAGTCAGTATGCGGCTCAGGAAGATAGAAGAGCTTCTGCCGCCCTTCCATCAAGCCCAGCCCACGAATGCCGCCCGTGCTTACAGCGATCAGCGACTGCAGAATATGAAAGCCCGCGCCCTTCGGATCGGACTCAGGGTTGAGGAAGATCTTCATGCGCGCGGCGCGCCACGCCACGTGGAACAGCATGTAGTACAGCACTGGCGCGGCGCAGCCAGCGGCGATAAACAACCACTTCATCTGCATGCCCGCGAGGTACAGCATCAACATCAGCACCACCACGCAAACCAGCGCGGTGCCCAAGTCGGGCTCTTTCAGAATCAGGGCGATGAATACCAGCGGAGGAATGACCGCAGGGAGAAGCGTCTCCTTGATGTCGTCGATGGCATGGATACGTGTCTGCAGGAACCATGCCAGGAACAGGATAATCACCGGCGCAACCAGCTCCGACGGCTGCAAGGTCTGGCCGCCTATCCTGATCCAGCGATGGGCTCCGTTCATGGTGTGCATGAAAAACACGGCCAGCAACAACAGGCCGGTGATTCCCATCAGCGGGAAGATCAGCTTCGGGTTGTTGTACTTGCGGTAGTCGACACGCATCAGCGCAAACAGCGCCACCATGCCCAGCGCGGCAAACGCCGCTTGCTTCAGCACAAACGCATAGGGCGAGCCGACCGTTGCCTTGGCCATGACAGCCGAGGCCGAGAACACCATCACCAGTCCAAAGAGGACCAGCAACAGCACCGTCCCGAACAGCCATTTATCAACGCCAACCCGTTTTGCCATTGCTCCCTACAACCCACTTCTCAAAACTTTTTGCTCTAAGCTCAAAGACCTTATCGCTCTTAGCTGACTGAATCCGTCTTACTCCAACGCCAGCACCAGGCTCTTAAAGGCATGCCCGCGATGCTCATAGTTCTGGAACTGGTCGAAGCTCGCGCACGCCGGAGCCAGCAGAACGGTATCGCCTGCGACGGCCGCCTCATGCGCCAGGGCAACCGCGCGATCCATCGTCTCCGCTCTCTCTATCTTCACGACACCGGCCAGTTGGTGCTCAATCTTTTCTGCCGCTGAACCAATGGTGATAACCATCTTGACGCGCTCGCGCAGCAGCGGACCCATCACCGCATAGTCCGAATCCTTGTCCTTGCCGCCGAGAATCAGGTAGATCCTACCCGCAAACGCCTCGACCGCCTTCACCGTCGCATCCACATTGGTCGCCTTGGAGTCGTTGTAGTAGCGCACGCCATTGTGCTCGCGCACGAACTCCAGACGATGCTCGACGGCCTTGAACGCCGCCACCGCAGCGCGAATCGTCTCGCTCGCCACTCCCGCAAGACGCGCCGCGCACACCGCCGCCAGCACGTTCTCGACGTTATGCGCACCCGCCAGCGGAATCTCTGCCACAGGCATCACCGGCTCAGGCTTTGCCCCTTCACTGGGAGTAAAGAAGATCGTCTCGCCATGGACAAACGCACCCTGCTTGACCTGCCGCCGCGGGCTGAACCAGTAAATCTGCGCCTTGGTCTTCGCCGCCACCATCTGCGTCGGCTTGTCCTCGGCGTTCAGGATGAGGAAGTCTTCCGCCGTCTGGAACTCGGTAATCCGAGCCTTTGCAGCGGCATAGTTCTCGAAGTTGCCATGCCGGTCAAGATGGTCCGGGGTAATATTCAGCACCATCGCAATGCGCGGGCGAAACGACTCCACCGTCTCAAGCTGGAAGCTAGAAACCTCCAACACACTCCAGGCCTCCGGCGTGCTCTCCCCCACCAGCTCCGTCACCGGCTTGCCAATATTCCCGCCCACCAGCGTAGGCCGTCCAGCCGCCTTGAAGATCTCCCCCATCAACGTCGTCGTGGTCGTCTTCCCGTTCGACCCCGTAATCCCTACCACCTCACCCTGCAAAAACTGCGCTCCGAGCTCTAACTCGCCAATGATGTGCATCCCCATCGCACGCACCTGCTTCAGCTCTGGCGTCGACATCGGCACACCAGGGCTCACGACGATCAGATCCTGCCGCCGAAAGGTCAACAACCCATGGCTGCCGGCCTCGACCATAATCCCCTGATCGAGCAACCCTGGAAGCTCAGCAATCAAGGTCGCCGGACGAGCATCGCTAACCGTCACACGGGCACCGCGCTCCTTCAGAAAGCGAGCAGCCGCCAACCCACTCTTACCGAGTCCCACCACCAGTACGCGTTTGCCAGCCAGCTCCATTGCACGCCCCATCCTCTATCTCTAATCTCTATTCCCTGACTCGCTGACTCGCTGACTTGCTGACTTGCTATTCCTGCCTTATCTCAACTTCAATGTGGTCAGCGCACATAGAGCAAACACCAGCGCCATAATCCAGAACCGCGTAATCACCTTCGACTCCGACCATCCGCCCAGCTCGAAGTGATGGTGCAGCGGCGCCATCCTGAAGATACGCTTGCCTCCCCGCAGCTTGTAGCTGCCCACCTGCAGGATCACGCTGACGGCCTCAAGGATGAACACGCCGCCGATGAACGGCAGCAGCAGTTCCTGCTTGATGACCACCGCCACCGTGGCAATCGCTCCCCCCAGAGCGAGCGAGCCGACATCGCCCATAAAAATCTCCGCCGGATGTGCGTTGTACCAAAGGAACCCAATAGAAGCGCCCACCATGGCCCCGCAGAAGATCGTCAACTCGCTCACCTCGGGCATGCGCTGCAGCTCAAGGTAGTCACTGAACACCGCATGTCCGCTGACGTACGTGAGCACCGTCAACGCTCCAGCTGCGATGATGGTGCAGCCGATCGCCAGTCCATCCAGTCCGTCAGTCAGGTTCACCGCATTGCTGGAGAACGTGATGACCAGCATCACAAACCCGATGAACGGCAGGAAAGCCAGCCAATGCATATGCGGGATATGCCCCATCCACTCCCACACCAGGTCGGGCCTGAATCGCTTCGCGAACGGCACCATCAGGCGCGTGGAGTACACCCGCTGCGACTGCAGCACGAGCAGCACCACGGCCACCACACCGCTCACAAGGAACTGGAAGAACAGCTTCTGCCGAGACGTAAGTCCGAGGTTCCGCTTATGCACGACCTTGATGTAGTCGTCCGCAAACCCGATCGCGGCGAACGCGATGGTTGAAAACATCACGAGCCAGACAAACGGGTTCGCCAGGTTGCTCCACAGCAGCGTCGGCACGATGATCGAGAGGCAGATCAAAACTCCACCCATCGTCGGCGTGCCGCCCTTCTTCTGATGGCTCTTCGGGCCCTCTTCGCGGATGTACTGGCCGATCTGGAACTGGCGCAGACGATCGATCACGAACGGCCCGACCAGCAGGCCGATCAGCAGCGCTGTCATGCTCGCGAAGACGCAGCGGAACGTGACATAGCGGAAGATCCGGAATAACGGAAAGTAGGGGAACAGTTTTTGATAGAGCAGCCAAAAGAGCAACGGACTCGCCTCGCGTGAACATCTTATCCTCCGCCCCGCTCCATACGGCAGCGATTCGGAGGGTGAATCAACTTCTATCCCTGATTTTGTTGTGGCTGTTGCTTGTTTTTCGTCGTCATCCTGAGCCGTAGGCGAAGGACCCCCGCATTCAAAACCACCTCGGATGCATCGGGACCACGCAAAAATGCGCCAAGTACAGGCACGGGCTCTTCCACTAGCATCGTGCAAAAATGCGGGGGTCCTTCAGCTACGCTTCAGGATGACGACGAAAAACAAGCAACGACGAAAACAAACAACAGCCACAGCACCTTAGACAGACTTTTCAGTCGTCTCCAGCCCAGCCAACGCCTTCTCCAACCGCACACCACGCGAGGCCTTCATCAACACCACATCGCCCTCGCGCAGATTCTCCCGCAGCCACTCGCCCGCCGCCTCGGGAGTCTCTACAAAGTTCGCCTCAACCCCTTCAGACTCTGCGCCTTCGACCAACGAAGCCGCCAGCCCGCGAACGCCGACCACAACATCCATGCCCGCCATCGCAATACCGCACTCCCGATGCAGCGCCGCACCCTCCGGCCCCAGCTCCAGCATCTCGCCTGCCATCACGATCCGTCGCGTGGCCTTCGTCTTTCGCAACGCCTCTACCATCGCCTCCAGCGCTCGCGGGTTGGAGTTGTAGCAATCATTGATGATCTTCGCGCCATGCCGCTCGATGACCTCCCCGCGCTTCTCCGTCGGGCGCATCTGCTCAAGCGCCAGGCAGCAATCCTTCAAATCAATCCCGCTCTGCAGGCCCACGGCAACCGCCGCCAGCGCATTCAGCACATTGTGCCGGCCCATCAACCGCAGATGGATCTTCTGCACACGTCCGACGATCCCCACGCGGAACCTCGTCCCGTCCAGACCGGCTTCTTCGATCTCCACGGCGCGCACCGTCAACCCCGGCAGCGTTCCATACAGCACCGTGCGTCCACGCATCCCTTTACCAAACGCGGCAACGCGCTCATCGTCTCCGTTCAGGATCGCAATACCATCGGCAGGCAGCGCCTCCACCAGCTCATACTTCGCGCGTGCAATGCCTTCGATACCATCCGGAAAGTGCTCCAGGTGTACCGGCGCAACATTCGATACCACCGCCCAATCCGGCTCCGCGATCTTTGCCAGGGCACGGATCTCGCCCGCATGGTTCATGCCCATCTCGATGACGGCAACCTCGTGCTCGGGCTCGAGCTTCAGCAGTTGCAGCGGCATGCCGAAGCCGTTATTCAGATTGCCCTCACTCTTGAGCACATGAAACTTAGCGCTCAGCACCTGCGCGATGCACTCCTTCGTCGTCGTCTTGCCCGCCGACCCCGTAACGCCAATGATCCGCTTGCCCCACTCCCGGCGCACGCGATTCGCCAGCTTCTGCATCGACTGCAGCACGCAGTCCTCGTCTTCATCCGGCACGCGCAGCAGCTTGCCCTCTTCGACGGTTGCCGGCTTCAGCCAACGCATGCTGACCACCGCCGCCACGGCGCCGTCCGCTAGCGCGGTCTCAACGTAGTCATGTCCATCGACACGTTCCCCCCGCACCGCGAAGAACAACTCCCCCGCACCTATCGTGCGTGAGTCAATCGAATACCCCTGCGCCAGCGCAGTCGAATCAAAGTCGCCCTCGGCATGAATCCAGTCGGCGATCTGTCCTAATGTCAGCTTCACTTGCTTACCTCAACCTTTAATTCGCGCAGCACCCGCTCCGCTTCCGCAACATCATCAAACGGCACAGTGCCATCGGCAAAGATCTGCACCTTCTCATGCCCCTTGCCCGCGAGCAGCACAATATCTCCCGGCTTTGCCGAACGAATCGCCACCTCAATCGCCGCGCGCCGGTCTTCTTCCACGATGAAGGTCGTCTGCGTCTCGCGAACCCCCAGCAATGCCTCGTTGATAATCGTCATCGGCTCTTCACTGCGCGGATTGTCGCTGGTCACCACGACCAGATCGCTGTCTTCTCCCGCAGCACGCCCCATCTTCGGACGCTTCGTCTTATCGCGATCGCCACCGCAGCCAAACAGCGTAATCGCGCGCCCGCCATGGCCAACCACCGACTCACGGGCCAGGGCAATCAAATTTCGCAGCGCATCATCGGTGTGGGCGTAGTCCACCACCACGAAGAAGCCGGCTGCCTTCGATCCGGGCACCACCTGAAATCGTCCCGGCACCTGGTGCAACATCTCAGCGGCATGCGCCACCTGCTCCAACGTCAAGCCTCTGGCCAACGCCGCACACGAGGCCGCCAGCAGATTCTCCACGTTCACACGCCCGCTCAACGGCGAGTGCATCGCAATCCGTCCTTCAGGAGTTACAAAGTCGAAACGCGTATCTCCCAGGGCAAGACTTACGTTCTCCGCCCGGTAGTTCCCGAACTCCCCCATGCCATAGGTCATCAGAGTGGCACCGCGAAACTCATGACACATCTCATCGCCGTACTCGCTGTCGAGGTTGATCACCGCCACACGCGGCGGCAGCGCTCCTACCCCTGCAAAGATCCGCGCCTTTGCCTGAAAGTACGCCTCCATCGTGCCGTGATAGTCCAGATGGTCCTGCGTCAGGTTCGTAAAGATCGCGACATCCACCGGCAGCCCCCACACCCGCTCCTGCTCCAGCGCATGCGAACTCATCTCCATTACGACTTCGGTGCAACCGGCACGCACGCCTTCTGCAAACACCGCGAGCACATCTCGACTCTCCGGCGTCGTATGTTCGCTCTCGCGAACCTGATCGCCGATATGCGTCTCGATCGTACCCATCAGCACGCTCTTGCGGCCAACACTGCGCAGCATCTGCTCCAACAGAAACGCCGTCGTCGTCTTGCCGTTCGTACCTGTCACAGCACTCAGCTTCAGCGTCTGCTCTGGTCTGCCAAAGACAGCCGCGCTGACTTCAGCAAGCGCCCGGCGGCCATGCTCGACCAGCGCCACAGCCAACTCCGGCTGACGTTCACGAAGCGCTGCAAACGTCTCTGCCGAGTCTGTAATGATCGCTGCTGCGCCCTGTCGCATAGCCGTGTCGATAAAGCGATTGCCATCGCTCGATCCGCCCTTCATCGCGACGAACACATCCCCTGCCGTCACGCGCCGCGAGTCGTACTGCACGCCGCGAACGTCGATAGCACGCGAACCGGCGGCCTCAAGCACACGAACACCCGAAATGGCTTCAACCCACTGCATGCGTATGATTTTAGGCTCCGATTCCAACAGAAGATTTACAGAGGACGCACATTTAGCGCGCAAAACGCACAACAACCTGGGTGCCCAGCGGCACCATCGTACCCGCGGCCGGAGCCTGCTCCCGCGCAAGCCCGCTGCCTATCGGCTGCACCCGCAATCCAAGACTACCCGCATGTTCCACCACAGCGCGCAGATCGGCCCCATGGAAATCCGGCACCGCCACCCGCTTGCCCGCATCCACAACTACCCCGCCGTTCGACTTCTCCTGCACCTGCGGCTGAATCGTCGGAGCCGCTATCGGCTTACCCGCATCGACCTTCTCATCCTTGATGACCGAATTCGTATTGCCGTTCGCGTGGAACGCCGCCAGCACCTTCTCGGAGAGCGAATTTGCTGAATTCGCGTGAGCCTGCGTCGCCGCCTGCTGGTCCTTCTGCACCTGAGCGGCATCGGCGGCCTGGTTCTGCACCATGGCCGCGGCGTTCGCAGGCTGGCGCAGCGGATCGTCCGCCGGCAGGCTGTTGATCTGGTCGAACATGGCACTCAGGTCGTCGGCGCTGTCCTGAACATCTTCAGGCTGAACCGATGCAGCGATCTGCGCCATCTGCTGCTGGGTCTTCAGCGGCCGGTCGTGCGCGATGCCGAGGTACTCCAGCACCTCCTGCGCGAGCTGGCTGAACACAGGCGCAGAGACGATGCCACCGTAGCCTTCTACCGTCGTCGGCGTATCGATGACGACCGCCACCGAGATCGCCGGATTATTCACCGGCGCAAAGCCCGCGAAGCTCGCCACCAGCTTGGTGTGCGAGTAGGTATGCGTCGCCGGATCGATCTTCTCCGCCGTGCCCGTCTTTCCTGCCGAGCTATACCCGTTGAGCGCCGCCGACTTGCCCGTTCCCTCCGTCACGATGCCCTCCATGATGGAGCGCATCTCCGCCGCGGTGAATGGCTTGATCACCCGATGGGAGCCATCCGGCAACGTCTCAGGCAGGTCCGCGACAGGATGGAAGGGAGCGGCATGAAGCCGGGGATCGCCCTTCATCTGGTCGGTCGACTGCAGCAGCACATGCGGAGGAATGTACGTTCCTCCATTGGCGATCGTTGAGACCATCGAAACCAGTTGGACCGGAGTTACGCCAACCTCCTGCCCTATGGCGAGCGACAGAATGCTCGTCGATCCCCACTTTCTCGTCGTACGCAACAAGCCGCGCGTCTCGCTGGGCAGTTCAATGCCGGAGCGCTGGCCGAATCCAAACGATTTCATGTAGTCGTAGAACTTGTCCGGTCCGAGCTTCAACGCCATCTTGGCCGCGCCCACATCGCTCGAAACCTCCAGCGCCTTCTGCACCGTGATGACGCCATAGTGGTCGGCCTTGTCGTCATGCAGCGTGCGCCCGAACATCGTCATGGAGCCACCCTGGCAATCCACCAGATCGGTCGGCTTGACGCCGGCGCCATCAAGCGCGGCGGAGTACGTCACCAGCTTGAACGTCGACCCCGGCTCATAGATATCGCTCACCGCCAGATTCGTCAGAGAGTCCGCATCAAGATGCCGCGAGTCGTTCGGGTTAAATCGAGGCGAGACCGCCAGCGCCAGAATCTGTCCCGTATGCGGGTCCTGCACCACGATCGTGCCGTGCAGTGCTTTGACCTTCGCCACCTGGGCGTCCAGAGCGCGCTCGGCCATGTACTGGATATTCGAGTCGATCGTCAGCACGAGGTTCTCACCCGGCATCGGATCGCTCTCTTCGGAACCCAGCACGTGCCGCTTGGCATCGAGCGCCGTCAGCATATGTCCGGGCGTGCCGTGCAGTTCATCGTCGAACTCACGCTCCAGGCCGCCAAGCCCGGCGTCGTCCGTGCCGACATAGCCCAGCACATGCGCTGCAAGATCGGCGTTCGGATAGAAACGCTTGAACTCTTTCTGAAGATAGATGCCCTTGAGGTTCAGCTCTTTGACACGCTCCGCCGTCTCCGGATCGAGCTTGCGAGCCACCCAGGCGAAGTGCCTCGAGGCATTCATCCGAGCAAGAATCTGCTGCTCGGTCGTAAGGCGATCGAGAGGGTCAGTGTGGACGACCTTGGCCAGGAGCGCCGCATCTTCCGCGCGATTGTCCCCCACCTCGCTCGGCACCGCATAGACGCTGTCCACCAGCACCGTCATCGCGAGTTCGCGCAGGTTGCGGTCGTACAGCACGCCACGCCGCGGCGCGACCTCAAAGGTGCGCTGCTGCTGCTCCGCCGCCCGCTTGACGAACTCTCCGTGGCGAACGATCTGCAGCCAGCCCAGCTGGAACGTAATCACCATCACCCACAGGCAAAAAACCATCGCCACATAGACAAAGCGCACCCGGCGAATGGGTGCGGTCAGTGCCTTCCGTGGCGACGACTTCATGTCTTGGATTCCTGTTCCATAGTCAAGTAATGAGTGACAAGTGATAAGTGACAAGTGGTAAGTGGCATCCCTTGTCACTTACCACTTGCCACTTATCACTTGCAGATTCGTTAGTTCACGCTCAACGCCGGGATATGCGCCTGCGCCAGCACCGGAGCCGAAACACTCGATCCATCGGGGCGAACGACCTGTCCGGGCGAAGGAGCGTCCAGCCCAAGCTGCTTCGCAATGCGATCGATACGGCCGGGATCACTCAGCTGCGCCTCTGTCAGACGAAGCTGGCGGTTGGTCTCGCGCATCTGCTCTACCTGCGTCTTCTGCGCCTCTACCCTGTAGCCCACCTCGATCGCCGAGAAGTGCTGCCAGACATAGACCATCGTCAATGCGAAGAACAGCGTCATCACGATGGTGAAGCTGCGCATCTCGCGGCGGCGCTCGGGATCGTCAGCCTTCACGATGCGGCTGTTGTCGATGTGCTTGGTGAAGAACATCTCCGGTGTCGGCCCACGACGACGCGGCCGCTGCAGCTCATAGAGCTCGCGGTTGCGCTCGGCCAGATTCGTCCGGCCCGCCGCGCGGCTTCCCGCCGAACGCCGTGTGTGCATCCGCTCCATCTCCTGCCCTGCCATCGCCATTGTCGCCATCGTCTGCCTCCGTCAACCCTTACACGGCCCCCAGGCCGTTCCATCAAAACTTTTTGCCCACACCCTTCATCTCGCCTCGTCTTCACGAGTGCAACCCGGGCCGGGGTTGCTGATGGGAGGAAGGGATTTTTTGTTACTGGTTGTCTTTCGCCTGAAAGCACGGCAGGACAACCCCGGCCCGATCTCTAAAACGAGTGATAAGTGAGGAGTGGTAGGTGACAAGTAGCAAACCAGCTTACTTACTTGTCACTTTCCACTTACCACTTGCCACTCCTAAAACCTTTTCCGCAGCTCGCAACTTCGCGCTGCGCGATCGTGGATTCCGGAGCGATTCCTGCTCACCGGCCACAACCGGTTTCTTCGTCAAAATCTCCAGCCTGCCCGCCTTCGCTCCTTCACGAAAGGCGTCTTTCACCGGCCTGTCTTCCAGCGAGTGGAAGCTGATCAACACCACCCGTCCTCCGGGCTTCAGCAGAGACTCCGCGCTATGCAGCAGCGATTGAATCTGGCCGATTTCATCATTCACTCGAATTCGTAAGGCCTGGAAGGTTCGTGTTGCGGGGTGTATCTTGTCGCCTTTCATTGATGGGGTGACGGCCGATATCACTCGAGCGAGTTCCGCTGTCGTTTCTATCGGCCGCGCCCGCACAATGGCTCTGGCGATTCTCCGCGACCTCCTTTCCTCTCCGAATTCGTAAATCAAGTTGGCGAGATCTTCTTCGTCCGCCTGATTTACCACCTGTTGGGCCGTCAACTCGCTGCGCGAATCCATTCGCATGTCCAGCGGTCCATCGGTCCGAAAACTAAATCCTCTATGCGCCTCATCCAGCTGCAGGCTGCTTACGCCGAAGTCGGCCAGTAAGCCATCCAGGCTGTTCGGCTCAACTTCTTCGTCAATCTCCGAGAACGCTCGTGGCACATATCGCACTTGCGGCATTTCAGGTCCTAACTCCTCAGCCACCGCTGCGAGCCTTGCCTGCGCCTTGGCCATCGCCTCCGGGTCGCGGTCGAAGCATATGAGCTTCCCCGCCCCGCCAAGCTGCCTCGCAATCGCTGCCGAGTGGCCTCCGAGCCCCAGCGTTGCGTCAACGTAGACGCCGCCGGGCCGTACTTTCAGGTACTTCAGACTTTCTTCCAAAAGAACCGGCACATGTTGCGGTCTTTCCATCGTTCCGCCATCCATGCGTCCCACTGAGGGACTCAAAACCATTTACAGCCCCAGGTCAGCTAACGCTGCCTGGTCTTCTGCCGTCAGCGGAGCTGCCTTCAGCTCTGCCTCAAACATCTCGCGGTTCGCGACTTCGAGATAATCCTGCTTCCCGAAGACCACTACATCCGCCAATACCTTCGCCGACTCCCGCAACAACTGCGGAACCAACAGCCGGCCCTGATTGTCCATCTCTGCCATCTGGCCGTAGTAGCTCGTCACGTCCAGAAACTTTTGCTTGGCCGGGTTCATATTCGGAATCTTGGCCAGCTTGGCCTCGACCTCTTCCCACGCCTTCAGCGGCCAGATCTCAGCCCGCTTCCCGTCTTTGCTGGTGATGTAAAAGAGCTGTTTCTCATCCTCCCCAACCGGGAGCAGGCTCTTGAAGTCGGCAGGAAGCTTCAGCCGGCCCTTCTCGTCCACTCGTGTTGGGTGATTTCCGCGAAACATACTCTGAACCTCAGGCGATACCTTCCCTTACAACTCGAGAAGCCGGCCCCGGGTACACTTGCATAGATGAATTCGGTCTTGATTCACCTTTTTTGACCACTTCAGACCACTTCGCTCCACCAGACTCTCGCTTAACAGGCCCTCTGTAAAGCACTAAATTGTGATTGGAGTGGACTTTTTCCACGCGAAATGTGGAAAATCCAGCCTATTGTGGGAATCAAAGTGTTAACTACTACAGGTTGTGTTGACCCCTGTGATTCGTATCGCCGGACTTACTTGCCTTTCCAAAGGCTTCTAAGGTAGGCGAAATTAAGGCGAAAGTCCTTCGCCCGAGCCAAATCCTAGGTGTAAATCACAGGGGTCAGGGATGAGATGGCACCTGATCTCGCCCAGCCGCTTCTTCTTCCAGCCGTTTCCTCTTCAAAAACCAGAGCAGATAGCCCAACACGCCGAGATTGACGAGCAGCAACCCCACCCTGAACCCGGAGAAGTGTGCAAAGAGCTCATAGATCTCCCAAGGCAGGGCCGCAGCCGTCAGAAAGGTCGTGAAGTACTCCGCCCAGGTCTTTTCCAGCATCAATCCCGTGCCTTCGACCACGCAAACCACTGCATAGAGGCAAGAGAGCACGCCAGCCTGGCGCAGATGCCGGGTATCGATCAGGTCCGCTTTGTCCATCAGCAGCGAAACCAGCCGCCCCTCGGGATCGACCGGCAGCGCATCGACGATCCGCATCACCAGGTCGCCGATGTTGCGATGCACCAGGTGCAGCGCTCCCGCACCCAGCGCGGTAAAGAAGATCGCCTTGCTCAGCTTGAAGAGGCCCACCAGCAACAGCCCGCGTTCGCGCTTGCCATGAGGGTGCAGGGCCTGCCCTGTAGCTTGTCTGCCATTTGCACTAGCCGAGTTCGGGTTCGAAAGAATTTCCTGCATATCCGCTTTCAGTTGACGAGCCTGCCAGCCCTTTGTCAACGGCACCGTATCTTCCCGGGCACAGAGAGGGCAAAGCAAAGTGCCCACGCCATGAGGGTGACGTGGGCACTCCCCGGCACGATCCTGCTGTGCCGAAGCTCAAACTTGTCTTTCCTGTTGGCTGTTTCCTGCCTCTTTACATTTCGGCCCACTGCCGCAGCAGGTTGTGATACACCCCGGTCAACTGCACCGAACTCTGCT
This sequence comes from Granulicella mallensis MP5ACTX8, assembly GCF_000178955.2. Lineage (NCBI taxonomy): Bacteria > Pseudomonadati > Acidobacteriota > Terriglobia > Terriglobales > Acidobacteriaceae > Granulicella > Granulicella mallensis. The sequence goes on from NC_016631.1 coordinate 4,914,966, forward strand.
TCACCTCTGGAGTAGCGGCGTGAGGGGAGCGTGCAAGCCGCTGGATTGACTCGTCGAGGTCGAAGAGCAGCGTGCGATGGGCGTCCTGCCGGATCATGCTCTGCATCCAGAAGAACGAGCTGATGCGGTTGCCCCGGGTTACCGGCTCAACCCGGTGCAGGCTCGTGGCCGGGTACAGCACCATGTCTCCGGCCGCGAGCTTCACGCTCTTTTCGCCATAGCTGTCTTCCACGATGAGCTCACCGCCGTCGTACTCCTCGGGCGGCGTAAGAAACAATGTCGCGCTCAGGTCGGTGCGGATACGCTGGCCGGTCGTCGCAAACTGGCGGATCGCGGTATCGACATGCGTGCCGAAGGTCTGTCCCCCGGCATAGCTGTTGAACATCGGCGGAAACACCCGCAGCGGCAGCGCCGCCGACATGAACCGCGGCGAACGCGCCAGCCCCGCAAGAATCATCTCGCCAAGCTCCTTCGCCACCGGCGAGTTCTCCGGTATCTGCGCGTTGCGCTTGACCTCCTGGGCCTGATAGCCCGCAGTGACGCGGCCATCGACCCATTCGGCAGTGGCCAGCTTCTGCGTGGCCACTGCAACCTGCTCCGCCGTGAGCACCTTCTCAATTGTGATGAGCATGTTCTACCTCACCTCTGTTTCTGCTCTTGTTTTTCTTGCTTGTCATTCCCGCAGGGAATCTGCTTCTGCTTCTGTCGTTGCTCTTGCCTTTCTGGCTTGTCATTCCGAGCGCAGCGAGCGAACCTGCTTCCTCCCGTTTTTTGCTCGTACTAGCGCGAACGTTTTGGGTGGTACGAGCGAAGAACGGGAGAAAGCAGATTCCCTGCGGGAATGACAAGCAAGAAAAACAAAGGCGAACGCCCCTTCCCGCCTAGAACCTGAAGCTCGCCCCAATCAGCGCACTCAACCCCGCGCCCGGAATCAAGTGGCTCGGATGCGGCTGGTCGATATAGAACCGGTTCGCCAGGTTATAGACATTGGCCTGCAACTCCAGGTGATCGCTAATAGGCCGCTTGACCATCGCATTGAAGACCCAGTACCCCGGCACCTGCTTCATCGCCGTCGAGAGCACCTGGTAGCAAGTCGTCACCGTTGGAGTCGCGCTCGTAGCGCACGGAGCGCTTCCCGCGGTAAACGTCTCTGCCGGTCCAAAGCTGGTCGGAACATACGGCACGGTCGAACTCGCCGTACGGCTCGCAACATAGTTGCCGCCAAAACCGGCGCTCAACTTGAACGGCAGGTTGTGCGTCAGGAAGAAGTTGAACGTCTGCTTCGGCACGTTCGCCAGTTGGAAGCCCACCGAGGTCGGGAAGACCTGCGAGTAGATCACGTGGCTGGAGAGGTACGCATAGCCGAACACCAGGTCCGTTCCGCCGCCAAGCTGCCCGACGGCGCTGGCCTGTACCCCCTTCACGAGCTGGTTACCGGCGGACACCACATTGTTCGAGTTGGTCGGATCGGTCTCGCGCGCATTGTCCTTCTCCGTGCGGAACCAGGCTCCCTCGACCTTCAACCGTTCGCGCAGCAGGCTGTACTTCGCGCCCACCTCGTAGCTCTCGTTCTCTTCCGGCAGCAGCAGCTTCGTCGACACACTCAGGCTCAACGACTCCGCCGAAGGATTGAAGCTGGTTCCGTAATCGAAGTACACCGAACCATGTGTATTCGGCTTGAAGACAAAGGCCGCACGATAGGTAGGCTGCGTCACCTTCTGCTCGATCGGAGCAATGGCCGCCGTCAACGTGCCACCGGTTGCATTGCCCGGGAGCGGAGGAGCATACAGGTTGAACACCGTGTCGAAGAGATCCCAGCGAACTCCGCCGCTGGCCTCAATAAAGCGTCCCAGCTTCAGCGTGTCGACAAAGTACACGCCGACGCTCTCCGACTTCAAATGCGTGATCGAAGAGGTATACCCAATCCCCGAGAACACATCCTGAGGATTCGGATGCGCCAGGTTGGTCGGAGTCACCGAGTTGATCTTGTTCTCGGTGTAGCTCGTCCTGATCGGGTTGGAGATCTCCTGCCCACCCTCGACACCGCCTACAAAGTTGCTGCGAACGCCCGCGACCTTGAACCGCGCCGTAACCTCGGTCTGGTCCCACAGATCGCCTTCCACACTCTTGATCTGCAGTTGGTTGCGGTTCACCAGTTCCTGCGAGGCAGGCGTGGCAAGCGTATAGGTGCACGTCTTCGCGGAGTTATACGCGCTGGTCGGCAGTGCCGAGACATAGCCTCCAACAGGTGTGCTGACGCCCGCATTCGAGCAGAGCTGCGGCTCGGTAATCTGCACGTCGCGGGGATAGTTCGCCCAGCGCGCGATCGTATGCAGGTCGACGTTCTGCGAGAACGAGTGATTCGCCTTCAGCGTGAGGATGTCGTCGCTCGTACGCAGGAAGTTCGCATCCGGGAAGCCAAAGTACGAGTGCCGGTTCACGCCCGGGGCAAGCTGGCTGAAGAGCCACGGCAGGCCATAGTCCGGCGTGTCGCTCTCGGTGAAGTGGAAGTAGCTGATCGTCAACCGCGACGGAGAATTCAGCCCGAAGCTGATCGAGGGCGCAATGCCGAAGCGGCGGTTCTCCGCATACGGACGCCCTGCAACGCCGCCATCCGTGCCCATCACGTTCAGGCGAAACGCCGAGCCCTCCGAGAGGTCCGGCAGAGGCTCGTTGATATCGGCCGAGACGCGCCGCGTCAGGTCTGTACCGAACTGGGTCTGCACGTTCACGAACTTGTCCGTAGCCGGGACCTTGCTCTCCTCGTTGATAACGCCGCCCGTCGATCCGCGCCCAAACTGCACGCCTGCGGGTCCTTCCAGCACCTCGACCTGATCGAAGTTGAAGCTGTCACGGTAGTAGCTGCCGAAGTCGCGAATGCCGTCCAGGAAGATGTCGTTGCGCGCCGTGAATCCACGGATCGTCAGGTTGTCGCCCTGCGCTCCGCTCTCGCCCGCCGCGAGACTGATGCCCGGCACATTGCGCACCGCGTCCATCAGCGTACGGTTCTGCTGGTCCTTCAGCACGAACTGGGGTACGACAGACACCGTCTGCGGGGTATCCAGCAGAGACTCCGTGAACTTACCCATCGCCACCGAATCGGCCATCCCCGCCGCCACGTCCACCGAATCCGAGTGCCGCAATCCGATCGATACCGTGTCCGCACCCTCGAACCGGAAGCTCAAGCCGGTACCCGCAAGCAACTGGCGAAGCGCCGAGTCATTGGCATAGAGACCGCTCACGCCCGAGGTCTTGATGCCTACGAGCTGCTCCTGGGGAATCTCCAGCTTGACCGCAATGCCGCTCTGCATGCGGTAGGCTTCCAGCGCAGCGTCGAGCGTGCCCTCGACAATATGGAAGCGCCGTACCGGCAACTGGGCCGGGGTCGGATCTTTCGCCGCCTCTGCCACCACCTGTTGCGCCGTCGCATTCGAGCTTCCTGACGCGGCATACGCCATTGCCGCCGCCAATGTGACCAGTTTTGCCTTCGTACTGCGGGTCATTCCATTCTTTGCAAGCTTCTTCACGTTGATCTTCCCTTTGATTGTTAGCGGCCGGCTCGCCCTCACGCGCCCCCCGTCGCCCCGTTGTGGCATGGTCCTCAAGTCACACGCCCTATCGTTTGCTGCTAAAACTCATCACGCCACAGAGACTCTCCGGCGTTGCCGCAGACACCTCAACTACTCCTAAAAGCCGACATTTCCCCTGGAAGCTCCCTCAAGCTCCGACGAATACCGACTGCATCAGTCCGATATCAATTAGCTTACCTTACATCTCGGACTGCGCAAGTCGTATATCAAAATTTCTGTGCGATTTTTGGCGTGTCATCCAACTGCTTTTAGGACACGAGTGAATGCCAGCCCCAAAGGGGCGTGATATCCCAGCCCAGGGTAGAGGCGGCTGGCGAGCGCTTTTGCTCGCCGTGTCGCCTCTACCCTGGGTTACGAACCCAGAGAAGGTAGAGCCCTGTAGGGGCGACCTATCGTGGCTGCACGATATATCGCGCTTACAGCGCTCTATCTCCGTTACCACTTGACCCAGGGTTCCGGCATCGCAGCGAGCCCAAAAACGCTCGCTACGATGCCTCCACCCTGGGCTGGGATATCACGCCCCTTTGGGATTAAAAAACTGAAAGCCTTATTAACGCAGAGGCGCGGAGGTTTCGCAGAGGCCGCAACCACCCCTAGCGACCTCCGCGAAACCTCCGCGCCCTCTGCATTAAAACTTCTGCTGTTGCTTGTTCTAAACCCCGACCGGCCTCTTCAACAACGGACGCACACGCTCCAGCGCGGCCTCCGCCGTCAGGCCATACTTCGCATGCAGGGCCTCGGGTTTTCCGTGCTCAATGAACTCATCCGGCCAGCCCACCCGCACGACCGGAACCTCGATCGCCTGGGCGTTCAGGCTCTCCAGCACCGCCGAGCCAAAGCCACCGGCCAGAACATGGTCTTCCATCGTGACGACCAGTCCGCAGCGCTTTGCGTATCTTCCGATACACTCGCCATCGACCGGCTTGGCAAAACGCGCATTCACCACGGCCACGCTCTGCCCTTCCGCCTCGAGCAGCTTCGCCAGCCGCTCGGCCTCGGCGACCATCGCCCCCAGGGCAAAGATCGCAATATCGCTGCCGTCCTGCAGGACCTCGGCCTTGCCGATCTCCAGTACCACCGGATGGGCCTTCAAGGCCACGCCCGGCCCGGTTCCGCGAGGATAGCGGATCGCACTCGGACCCTGGTGGTAGAGCGCCGTAAACATCATGTCCTGCAGCTCGTCCTCATCCTTCGGATCCATGTGGATGATGTTCGGCACGCCACGCAGGTAGCTGATATCGAACAGGCCATGATGCGTCGGGCCGTCGTCGCCGCTCAACCCGCCGCGATCCATGCAGAAGACAACCGGCAGGTTCTGCAGCGCCACGTCATGCACGATCTGGTCGAAGGCACGCTGCAGGAACGTCGAGTAGATAGCACAGAACGGACGATACCCCTTGGTCGCCATGCCCGCCGCAAACAGTACCGCATGCTCTTCGGCGATGCCGACATCGAAGTAACGCTTCGGATGGTGTGGCCGAAACAGGTCGAGCGCCGTGCCGTTAGGCATCGCCGCCGTGATCGCGACGACCTTGTCGTCCATATCCGCGAGCCTGGTCAGGGTCTCGGCAAAGATCTCCGAGTAGGTCTTCTGAGCCGCCGCTTTGGTCTCGCCGGTCTCCGGGTCATAGGGCCCCAGACCATGAAACTTCTTCTGCTTTTCGAGCGCCGGCTGGAAGCCGCGCCCCTTCTGGGTGAGCGCATGCAGCACGACGGGCTTGTTCTGCTGCTTGAGGAACTTGAAAGTCTCGATCAGCAGCGGCAGGTTGTGGCCGTCCAGCGGGCCGTAGTAGCTCAGCCCGAACTCCTCGAAGATCATGCCGCGTCCGACGATACCCTTGGCAGCCTCTTCGGCCTTGCGCGCGATGTGCAGCGCCGCCTTGCCTCCAAACTTCTCGACCAGCCCCGCCGCACGGTCATGGATATTGACGTAGGTGGGGTTCGTCGCAATCTTGTGGAAGTACTCGGCGATGGCCCCGACATTCTTGTCGATCGACCACTCGTTGTCATTCAGAACGATGATCAGCCGCTTGGTCTGCGCGGCCATATTGTTCAAGGCTTCGAAGCTAATGCCGTTCGTAAACGCCGCATCGCCCGCCAGTGCCACGACATGCTCGCTGCCACCGCTCATATCCCGCGCCACGGCCATGCCGAGCGCCGCACTCAGGGCCGTTCCGGCATGCCCCGCGCCAAACGCGTCATGCTCGCTCTCCGTCCGCAGCATGAAACCGTTCAAACCCTCCGGCTGACGGATCGTCTCAAAGCGGTCCTCGCGGCCTGTCAACAGCTTGTGAACATAACTCTGGTGGCTGACATCGAAGACAAAGCTGTCCCTCGGCGTATCGAACACATAGTGCATCGCGATCGTCAGTTCGACAACACCGAGATTCGGGCCGATGTGTCCACCGGTCTTGGCGACGCCGATGATCAACCGCTCGCGAATCTCTTCCGCCAGCCGTTCCAGCTCTACCATCCCCAGCCGCTTCACATCGGCCGGAGATTTGATCCTGCTTAAATACTCGCTCATACAAAAACCCGTCTTCGGGCCGCGCGGCTGTATTTGCCGCAAGGAGGCCTAGCCTTCCAGTGTATCAACCGGAGGATCTCGCTGTTTTCGGCTAACCTGATGAGCCGCGAGCCGGAGGGTAAGGGAGACAATCATCTTCAGGCCACGAAATGGGATGCTGGTAAGAATCGGGTTTTAGGTAGTGTCTGGCGAATCGAGGACAGCGACTTAGCCACATATTTTGTTCACATCCCCACAGAAACGTCATCCTGAGCGGAGCGTCCCGGCCTTTTGGGACGCTCCGCTCAGGATGACGTCTCTGTGGTGAGGGACATAAACAAACGCCAGAAGCACATCGATCTCCAACCTAGAGCTTGGGCAACACAATTCCCTGCTGCCGCTGATACTTGCCGTTGCGATCGCCATAGCTGACCTCACAGGCCTCATCACTCTGGAAGAACAGGATCTGGCACAAGCCCTCGTTGGCGTAGATCTTTGCCGGCAGAGGCGTCGTGTTCGAGATCTCGAGGGTCACAAAGCCCTCCCACTCCGGCTCGAACGGCGTTACGTTCACGATGATGCCGCAGCGCGCATACGTGCTCTTGCCCACGCAGATCGTCAGCACATCGCGCGGAATGCGGAAGTACTCGATCGATTTCGCCAGCGCGAACGAGTTCGGCGGAACGATCACGCTCGGAGCCTGCACCGAGACAAAAGAACGCTCGTCGAAGTTCTTCGGGTCGATGATCGCGCTGTTTACATTGGTAAAGATCTTGAATTCGTCCGAAACGCGCAGATCGTAGCCGTACGAAGACAGTCCATAGGAGATCACGCCGTCGCGTACCTGTTTCTCGCTGAACGGTTCGATCATCTTGTTCTCGTTCGCCTGCCGGCGAATCCACTTATCGCTCTTGATTGCCATCGTGCTCCTTGATGCCGCCTGAAATGCACAGACCCGCCACAGATGCTAGTCTGGCCTTTTCTATCCTGTTGCATTGAGCCTAGAGCATTTCGCCTCTGCATGTACTCCAGATAAATCTTCCTCCGCCATCTTTCCTGAGGAAAAAAGGCATCCTATCCTCAGCCGGCCTCATCTCTGCAAGGAAACCGTGTCATAGCAAACTTCTATGCGGCGTTGACAATCGAAATAGCCCTTTCTACCATCGGAGACGGGCGTACATCGGAACCGCGCACGGCGCCCTTGAGCGGTTCCACAGTCGATGTAACTGGTAACTGTGAAACCGTTTTCACTGCTGTGTTCGGGAAAAAGAAAGGCGACCCTGCTTGATCAAGCAAGACCTCATCCAGCGCGTAGTAGAACGCACAGGTCTTCCGCGTACCAAGGCGGAAGCGGCTGTAGACGCAATCTTCGAGGCGATGAAGAACGCCCTTGGGAACAGCGATCGCATTGAATTGCGCGGTTTTGGCGTATTTACCGTAAAACCCCGCAAGACCGGGGTAGGCCGCAACCCGCGCACCGGCGCCGAAGTCACGATCACCCCCGGCAAAGCCGTCCGCTTCAAGCCCGGAAAAGAACTCCACCTATTGGATTAGAACGTCTGCGTTTTGCAGGGAGCGAACTACATCAGGTGCATCGCATCGACGTCCACCACTACGGACCGCCGTGGAATCTCCTCGCGATCCATCACTGCCAGCATCTCCCGCAACGCAGGTCCCAACACATCCCGGCGGTCAGCCTTGAGGATCAAGTGATAGCGATAGATCCGTTTCAGCCGCGATAACGGCGCCGCCGCCGGCCCCAGCACGCGCACACCAGCCAGCTTTCGCTGCTCGAACCACCGCCCCAATCGCGACGACCAGTCCAGCACCTCTTCCAGGTGCTCGCTCTGCACGATCACGTTTGCCAGCACGCTGAACGGCGGATACCGCATTCCCCGGCGAAAGTACATCTCCCGCGCTGCGAAGCCGGTGTAATCATGCTCTCGCGCGAACTTGTTCACATAGTGGTCGGGCTGGTAGGTCTGCACCAGCACCTTGCCCGGCAGGTCGCCGCGTCCCGCCCGCCCGCTCACCTGCGTGATGAGTTGGAAGACGCGCTCCGCAGCGCGAAAGTCCGGCAGCCCCAGCGCAAAGTCCGCGCCGACGACGCCCACCAGCGTCACACCGTGAATATCATGCCCCTTCGCGATCATCTGCGTGCCCACCAGCAGGTTGATCTCGCCCGAATGCAGGCGCGACAGCAGCCGTTCCATGTCTCCGCGCGTACGCACCGTATCGCGATCCATGCGGCCGATACGCGCCCCCGGAAACAGCTCCTGCAGCCGCTCCTCGCCCTGCTGCGACCCCGCGCCAAGGTAGTACAGATGCTCGCTCGCGCACTTCGGACAGGCCTTCGGGACACCGCGCTTGTAGCCGCAGTAATGGCACTCCAACCGCTGCCCCACGCGGGCCTCGCCGTTGAGATCCTGCTCGTTGCCGGGCTTGTGGTACGTCAGCGAGATTGCGCAGTTCTCACACTCGATCTTCTCGCCGCAGCTTCGGCACATCACCACGAAGCTGTATCCACGCCGGTTGAGGAGAATAATCGCCTGCTCGCCACGATCGAGCGTGGCCTGTGTCTCGACGAGCAGTTTGCGCGAAAACATCTGCTCCTGCCCGGTCTCGCGAAACTCCTCGCGCATGTCGATCATCTCGACCGCAGGCAGGGGCCGCGATTGCACCCGCTCGCGCATCTCGACCCTGGCATAGCGTCCGCGCTCGGCGTTGTTCCAGCTCTCCAGCGAAGGCGTCGCCGAGCCCAGCACCACCGTGCAGCCCAGCAGCTTCGCCCGCATCACCGCAACGTCGCGCCCGTGATAGCGCGGAGTCTCCTCCTGTTTGTAACTGCCGTCATGCTCTTCATCGACGAGGATCAGCCCCAAATCGGGCATCGGCGCAAACACCGCCGAACGCGTGCCGACCACCACCCGAGCCTCTCCACGGCGTATGCGATGCCACTGCTCGGCGCGCTCATCCGGCGTAAGCTGCGAGTGCAGCAGCGCCACCTCACCCGCAAACGCAGCGACCATCTGAGCCGCAATGCCCGGCGTCAGTCCGATCTCCGGCACCAGCAGCAGCGCGCTCTTCCCCGCCGCCAACGCGCGCTGCATCGCAGCGACATACACCGCCGTCTTGCCCGAGCCGGTAATCCCATACAGCAGGTGCGGACGAAATCCACCCTTCTCCATCGCCGCGACCAGCGTACCCAGCGCCTCGGTCTGCGCCTCGTTCAACGCGTGTTCATGCGCAAACTTCTTGCCGCCATTTCCCAGTCCGCTCACATGAAACGCCTGGGCGGTTTCTTCCAGCCGCACCAACCCACGCTTCACCAGCGTCGCCAGCGTCGAGTCAGGAACACCCCGCGCCCCAAGCCGCGCGCGCAGCTCGCGCACCAGCTCACGCCCCCCGCAACCCGCCAGCTCCGCCATCACCGCAAGCTGATTCTCATTCAGCTTCGGCAACCGCTTCCCCGCCGCCGCATCGCTCTCTAATCCCTGTTCCCTAATTCCTGATCCCTGCTCTTCAAGCACCGCAACCGTCTCCAGCCGCCGCGCATCGCGCACCTCGGCAAGCGGCTCGCGCACCAGCCAGCGCTTCTTCGCCATCGCATCGAGCAGAGCCTTGTTTGCCCCGGTCGCACTGCGAATCGCCGAGATCTTGGACGTCTCTCCCGATTCCAGGTAGTTCAGCACCGCGTATTCGCGATTCTGATCTTCGACGCTCAGCTTCGAACGCCGCGACGAACCCTTCGCCGCGCCCTCATATTGCACGCGCCTGCCCTGTTCGCCGATGCGATAGACCCACTGCCGCCGCACCTCCGCCGTCAGCGGCAGCATGCCGCGCAGCACATCGCCCAGCGGCGCACAGTAGTACTGGGCGATCCACTTGCCAAGCTGCATCAACTCATCCGAAAGCAGCGCCGCTTCATCCAGCACGCACGCAACGGCCTTGACCTCGACCTCCGGCCCAGGACGCACGTCATGCACTCCCACCACGACGCCGATCAGTTGCTGCCCGCCAAACGGCACCAGTACACGAGCGCCAACCTCTGCCTCAAGCTCTCTCAGCTCATAGGTAAAGGCCCGGTCCAGGGGTACCGGCAACGCGACATCGCAAAACAGGCTCACTCTTCCAGCCTAAACGTCTCCCGGCCCCAGCAATGCACAGCTCTCTCGCATCTCGCAACTCGCAAACTCGCCGCTCGTAAAGAAAACCCGCCCCAGGTTTACTGCTCAACCCGCAATAGCCTCGACCAATTGCCCCAGCAAAGCCTCCACCTGCTCCGCACGGCATACCCCCTGCGCACGGTCCGCTGAGCCCCCGCCGCGAGCTCCTGCGGCACTCAGCACCTCGCGAAGGACCTTGCCACAGTCGGTCAGCAACCCCACAGGCCGTGCCATCGCAATCGAGCCCTCCGGCCCATTCGTCGCGCCCACAACCGCCATACGGCCGAAACCAGCCACCTTGGCAGCAACCTGCTTCGCGAACTCCATCTCCTTGCCCACAAACACCGCGCGCACCGCCGAGCCCTCCACAGCCTCCGCCACCAGCGCCACGGCCTCGGCCCGGGCAAGCTCTTCAATGAGCCCTCGCCGCTCCTTCGCCGCAGCCTTCGCATCTTCCAGCAGCGAGGCCACACGCCCCGGCACATCTCCCGCGCCAACGCTCAGCGAACCCGCCACCTCGGCCAACAGACCAAAGTCCTTACGTGCTGCCTGGACCGCACGCAGGCCGCAGACGAACTCCACCCGCCAGCCCTGGCGAACCTTCTCGACCCGCCGCAGCATCACCCCGCCAATAGCTCCGGTCGACGCCACATGCGTTCCGCCGCAGGCGTTGAACTCCACGCCCTGCATCTCGACGATCCGCATCGGCCCCTCGCGCTCCGGAAGCTTGCGCAGGTCGCCACGCTCGTACATCTCCTCTGCCTCACCCCGCGAAACCCACCGAGGCGTCAGCACACGATCCGCAAAGACCAACCGATTCGCCGCAGTCTCTACCCGCTGCAACTCGTCCTCAGACAGCCGCTCCGAGCCTTCACGCAGCACAAGGTCGATACTCGAAGTCTCCGCGCCCAGGTGAAACGAAACCGTCTTCGCCTCCAGCTCGCTCAGGAACGCCGCCGACAGTAGATGCTGCCCCGAGTGCTGCTGCACATGGTCCATGCGCCTCGCGGCATCGACGCGGCCCGTAATCTCCGTGCCTTCGACTAGCGGCTTGCGGACATAGTGCCACACCTCGCCCGCCTCGTCCTCTTCAACACGTTCGACCGCAACCTCCAGCGTCGCTCCGCTGCGCGAGACGGCGACGAGCACGCCGGTATCCCACGGCTGGCCGCCGCCTTCGGGATAAAAAGCCGTACGATCGAGCGCCACCTGCCAAAGCTGCTGCTTCTCGCCTGCTTCGTTCTTCTCGTGCGAGTCCAGACGAATATCCGCCACCGTCGCCGTGAACTCCAGCGCCGGCGAGTCGTAATAAAGCCTCTCCCCTACAGAACCAGCCACTAACGAGCCTCCAGCACGGCCTTCTGTAAGGCCTCGACCTCGCGCTTGCTGCCGACGATCAGTGCAGTGCGCTGGTGGATCTGCTCCGGCTGCAGCTCCATGATTCTCTCCGGCCCATTCACAGCCGCGCCGTTCGCCTGCTCGGCAAGCATCGCCAGAGGGTTCGCCTCATACAGCAACCGCAGCTTGCCCTTCGGAGCCTTATCTGTCGGCGGATACAGGAACACTCCCCCCTTGAGCAAAGTCCGATGAAAGTCCGCTACCAGGCTGCCGATATAGCGCGAGCTATAAGTCTTGCCATTCAGATCGCCGCGCAACAGCATCGCCAGGTACTCGCGATACGCCTCAGGCCAACTCGCGGCATTCGCTTCATTCGTCGAATAGTACGGTCCCTGCTCCGGCATCTGCATCGCATCGTTGCTGCGAATAAACTCGCCGTTATCGTCTAGTGTGAACGCAGCCACGCCCGTCCCGGTAGTCATCACCATCACCGTCGAAGGGCCATAGACGACATAGCCCGCCGCCACCTGCTTCGTTCCCTGCTGCAGAATGGACGCATCCAGGTCGCCGCCCTGCAACTCCTGCACACTGAAGATCGTGCCGACGTTCACATTCACGTCGATATTCGACGACCCATCCAGCGGATCGAAGATCACGATGTACTTCGCTCCGGCGTTCGCAAAGACGACGGGCGCTTCGTCCTCTTCACTCACGCAGGCTGCTACACTCGCCGCCTGACCTAGCCACTTGATCATGACGTCGTTCGCGAAGACATCCAGCTTCTGCTGCTGTTCCCCCTGTACATTCACCGCGCCATACGCTCCCAGCGCGTCGCTCAGGCCCGCCAGCCGAATCTGCTTCGCAATCTCGCGCGCAGCCGCCGCAACACCACCGAACACCTCTCGCAACTCCGGGCTTCCGGCCGCCACATGCTGCTCTAACGCTACCTTCGTCGTCATCTCGTCTCCGCCACCTTCTCGAATCAAGCCAAACCTAACATCCATCTTAGAGCTTGCCCGAACCTGCGAGCATCCCTGCGACTACTTTGCCGCCGCCCTCACTTTTGAGGACGCCTTTGCTCTCGCCGTTGCCTAACCTTCTGCCTCCGCTTTTGCCTTTGCCTTTCTGGTTGTCATTCCCGCAGGGAATCTGCTTTTGCTTTTGCTTTTGCTTTTGCCGTTGCTTTTGCCTTTCTGGCTTGTCATTCCGAGCGCAGCGAGTGAACCCGCTTCCTCCCGTTCTTTGTTCGTACTACCCGGAACGTATAGAGCAAAAACTAAAACGTATGCTGCCCCATAACATTTCCGGCACTACTACCGAAAAATGGGAGAAAGCAGGTTCGCTCGCTCCGCTCGGAATGACAACCAGAAAGGCAAAAGCAAAGACAACAGCAGCGATATAGCCCCGCCCCACAAATTCCACCTACAATTCCACCATGCTCTCTCGCCGCCGCTTTCTCCTCACCGCCGCAGCCACAGCACCTACACTCGCCCTCCACGCCGAGCAGAAACCCGCAACCCAGCCTTCCGAGCCATCCCTCCCCGCGCCCATCCTCGCGCTCACCGACCGCCGCAAAGACATCTCCCCCATCACCGTCAACGAGCGCAACGCGCGCCTGGACCGCGCCCGCGACCTGATGAAGCAGAACGGCCTGGACGCCATCCTGATCACCACCGGGGCCTCCATGCAGTACTTCACCGGAATCCGCTGGGGACAGTCGGAACGGCTCTTCGCCTACGTCATCCCCCAGGCCGCCGCGCCCTTCGTCATCTGCCCGCACCTGGAACGCGACCGCCTCAATGAGGCGCAGAAGCACTTCCCGGAGCACGATACGACGCTCAGCTACCTCTGGCAGGAAAATCAGGACCCGTACGCCACCCTGCAGCACGCCTTAGCGGAGAGCTCCATCACTACAGGAACCCTCGGTCTGGAAGAACACACGCAGTTCGCCTTCTCAAGCGCCATCGCCCACGCCTGCCCCGCTCTGAAGATCGTCTCCGCGACACCGGTCACATCAGGCTGCCGCTCGCTCAAATCACAGGTCGAGCTCTCCCTGCTCCGCCTGGCGAACCAGATCACCTTCGACGTCTACAAGGCCGTCTATCTCTCGTGCGCCCCGGGCGACACCAACGACCACTTCTCCGCACTCATCGCCAAGGCCTACGAACGCTGCGGCGTGCAGGGCGACGCCTCCTGCCAAACAGGCCCCAACTCCGCCGTGCCGCACGGCACCGGAACGCCGCAGATCATCCGCGAGCATGAGATCGTACTCATCGACGACGGCTGCACCGTCGACGGCTACACCTCGGACATCTCACGCAGCTTCGTCTACGGCACGCCGACCGACCTGCAGCGCACCGTCTTCGATATCGTCCACCGCGCACAATCCGCGGCGCTGGCCGCAGCCCGGCCCGGCGTCGAAGCCCAGTCCGTCGACGCCGCCGCCCGCAAGGTCATCACCGACGCCAACTATGGCCCCGGCTACGACTTCTTCACGCACCGCGTCGGCCACGGCATCGGGCTCGACATGCACGAGTGGCCCTACCTCGTCGGCGGCAACACCCAGAAGCTCGCCGCCAACATGGTCTTCTCCGACGAGCCGGGCATCTATCTCCCCGGCAAGTTCGGCGTTCGCCTCGAAGACGACATGTTCATCACCGAGAACGGAGCACAGTTATTCACTCCCCAAAGCCCCAGCCTGGAGCATCCGTTCGACAAAGCATGATCGATAGGGAACAAACTACGATGCGCTGATACCCTCCGTAAGGATGATGCGGTAGTCTCCACCCTGGAACCGATGTTTGCTGGCTTCCTGATACTCCTGGCTCTGATACCAGGCCTGCGCTTCTTCGTAGCTGGGAAACTCCAGGATGAGGATGTTCTCGGATGCAGCCCCCTCCAGGACCTCCTGACGGCCATGTCGAGCGCGGAAAACAACTGGATGATCTTTAAAACTGGCCGGTGCCAGTTCTTTGTACTGATCCAACTGAGCCTGATTCCGAGTCTTTTCACGCGTAATGACAACATAAGCGGGCATTTTCTCTCCTATAAACAGCGGCTTATCCAGGCTGTATTCCCAAAACGATACAAGCATCTGGCTGACAGCGTTATGTCAGGAGACTTTAGAACAGCGTCACGCTGGACGAGAACAACTTTTCTATAGACCCTTTTAAAAACTGTCATCTCGACCGAAGGCGGCATATTTTGCCGCCTTCGGTCGAGATGACAGTTTTGGAACACTTATAGAAGAATCGCTCTGTAAGCCACTACTTCGGCAACACCATCAACTCCACCCCACTCGCCGCATCCACCTGGTGAAACACCGTCTCGGTAGCCTTCTTGAAATCCTCCGGCTTAGCCGTGAAGATATCCTCGAACGTCTGCGGATTGCGGTCTACCAGCGGGAACCACGAGCTCTGCACCTGCACCATGATGCGGTGCCCCTTCAGGAACGTGTGATTCACGTCCTGCATGGTGAATTCGACCTCCGTCACCTTGCCCGGAGCCAGCGGCTCGGGCTTCTCCCACGAGTTCCGGAACTTGGAGCGCATCGGCTCGCCGCGTATCATCATCTCGTAGCCCTGCAGGAACACCGGAGGAGCAGCCGTCACATGCTTGCCCTCGGCCTCGTCCTCACTGGCATCCTTGTAGTCGTTCGGATATACATCGATCAGCTTCACGACAAAGTCCGAGTCTGTGCCCGTTGAAGCAATCTTCAGCTTCGGCTTCACCGGGCCTGCAACGGTCACATCCTCCGTCAGAGGCTCGGTCTCGTACACCAGCACGTCAGGACGCCGCGCGGCAAAGCGCTGATCGTCGTCCATGTAACGCTGCGGAATGTCGTCCGTCGTGTACTCGGTAAACGGCACCGGATGCGCCGGATCGCTCACATACTCGTCCTTGCTGTCGCGCTCCTGCGGCTCGGTCCAGGCCAGCCCGCCATTAGGCTGGAAGTAGATCGTCTTCGCCACAGCCTGCTTCGGCGGCCAGGCATCGTACTTCTTCCAGACATTGCTTCCGGTCTCGAACACATAGGCCTTGGGTAGCGGCGTCCAGTCTGCGTTCTTCAGATAGTGCGCAAAGAACGGAGCCTCAATGTTCTCGCGATAGAACGTCCCCGCCTCCGAACCGAAGTCGATATCTCCCAGCGAAGAACCCGGCCCACGCGCCCATCCACCATGCACCCACGGTCCCTCCACCAGCGTATTCGCGGCAGCTTCAGGACTCAGCTTGTCGATCGCATGAAAGACCTTCACCGGTCCCGACAGGTCTTCCGCATCGAACCAACCACCCACAGCCATTACGGCAGTCTTCACCCCGTGCATATGCGGCGCGAGATTACGCTCCTGCCAATAGCTATCGTAGGTCGTGTGCACGATCTGATCGTGGAAGTATTCGTTCGTCCCGCCCTTCGGCGTATCCAGGTTTGCAAGCGTCTGCATGCCCAGGTAGTAGGCATACATGTCCTTCGTCCCGAAGTCGAAGTCGTTCTTCGGCTCAACCTTCAGAGGGTTCTTCTGCGGAGCGAAGAACGGCGCATAGAACGAGTGGTTGCCATCCAGCATGAACGCCCCACCATGATAGGCATCGTCTCCCATCCAGAGATCGATGATCGGCGCCTGGGGACTCGCCGCTTTGATCGCCGGATGGCTGTCCACGATGCTCGCCGCCGTATAGAACCCCGGATAGCTGATGCCCTGGATGCCGACATTGCCGTTATTGGCAGGAATATTCTTCAGCAGCCACTCGACCGTGTCATACATATCCGTGGACTCATCGATTCCCTTGCCGTCCTTCGACGGGGTCATCTCAACCCACTTGCCTTCGCTCTCCCACCGCCCGCGCACATCCTGGCAGACGAGGATATAACCGCTCTTCAACAGTGTGGCGTTGTTTGTCACGCGGGGCTGAACCACATCGTTGCCATAGTTACCGCAGCTATACGGCGTACGCGACATCATGAACGGATACGGCCCCGCATCGCTGAACTGCCCCGCAACCGGCGTATAGACGACGGTATAGAGCTTCACCCCGTCACGCATCGCAATGCGGTACTCGTGCTTGGAGTAGTGTGCCTTCGTGAACTCCATCAGTTCGCGCATCCGCTGCTGTGGCGAAGGCTGTGGGGCTGGCGCAGGAGCCTGTGTCTGCGCTGAGGCTATGGCCAGCGAACCCAAGAAAATACCGGCCATGACAGCCGACTTCAAAGCAACACCCATCACACTCTCCCTGTTCAAAGACGCTTCCCGACCAAGCAATCACTTATTCTGCCATACTGCTGCAATGAGGCGCTTTAGAGCGATTCTGCCGGTCACGATGTTTCTTTGCATGGCCGCGGCCGCACAGAGCCCGCAAGGGGGGACTGTTCCCTATACCTTGCACGTCTATACCGACCTCGTCCAAGTCCCCACCCTCGTCCTCGGACCCTCCATGCAGACGCTGCCTCCTGTCGACGCACAGAAGTTTCGCGTCAGCCTGGACTCCGGCCCCCGCTTCCAGCCCACGCACGTTCGGCTTGAAGGAGACGATCCCATCACGCTCGCCATCCTGCTCGATTTAAGCGACAACAACGCCAGCAAACTACCGTTGACTTCAAGCCGGCCCCTGGCCGCCATGGCTCTCGGAGCCCTTCGCCCCCAGGATCATGTCTCCATCTACTCCCTGGACTGCAACATGATCCGTTCCGCCAATAACATTCCGGCTGACTCGAACAAGATCGAAGATGCCATCGACCAGGCGCTTCAATCGCAGGTGATCCACCGGGGAAAGTCCCGTGCGACATGTGGAAACACAGTACCGCTATGGAACGCGTTTTCTTTCATCATTCAACAGCTTGCCGAAAAGCCTGGCCGCCGCGTCATTCTTGCCTTCACCGATGGTTACGACGGACGCAGCAACATCAGTAGAAACGATATCGAATCGTTGATCACCGACGGGGGCGTGACTGTCATCGGAGTAAGCAATCCGATATTCGCTTATTCCCCGGAAAGTTTTGATGATTGGGAGCGTGCCTTCAGCGTTCTCTGCCAGCGCAGCGGAGGACTGATCCTGAGGACGACAGACAAGGAACTTCCGCAAACACTTCGCAGATTCGTCGATCTGCTGCGCGGCCGTTACATCCTTGAGTTCCCGAGACCGAGCATCATGACCCCCGGCATGCACAGCATCGCAGTCACCCTCGAAGGGACACGGGCTTTCATCCGGCCTTCGAGCCTCACCGTCCCGATCCCCGACCCCGCGATCCTCAAAGACCCCACAACAATTCCTTCCGACCCCTCCCGCAAACCACCCTTCGGCAAGCAGACACCGCAGCCAAAGTAATCAACGAACTACCCATGAATTGTCATCTCGACCGAAGCGTCATGGCTTCATCGTGACGCGCAATGGAGAGACCTACGAAGCCTGTTCCAACTCCGGCACACGCGCCTTGCTCGCCAGCCGCATCACCAACCGCTCCAGCACCAGACGCTTATCCGCAGGACTCGAGCGCAGTTCCAGATCCGCTCTCGCAATCCACCGCAATCCACGAGTCAACTCACCACGGTCGCGATACCGCCGGGCCTGTGCGATCAAAGCGTCGGCAGCAAACGGAGCGACACGAAACCCAGGCCACAGCACCTGCCACATCGCGCGCTGATCTTTTACCTGCTTCTCATTCAGCACCAGCATCTGCCGAAAGGTCTTCGCCAGCGTAAAGATGTGTCCAATAGCCGCATCCTCACCTCCATCCGAAGCATTCAACAGCCCGTGCAGCAGCGCCAACGCGCGCGGCGCATCCTTCAGGCTGATCGCATCGGTCAACTCATACAGGCTGCGCTGCTTGGCCGCCGCAACCATCGTCTCCACATCCGCAACGTCAATCCCTGCATCGCCGGCCGCCTCACCCCGCGCACCGGCATACAGCATCAGCTTCTCCAGCTCGCTCTTAATGGTGAGCATCTCCGCGCCCAGCGCATCGACCAACTCTCGCGCCGCGTCCTCATGGAAGCGAACCCCCTTGGCCTCGGACTCGCGCATCACCCAGAGCACCGCATCGTCTTCGCTCACACGCTGCAGCTCAACGACACCGCACGCATCGCCCAGCGTCTCGCGAATGCGTTCGGCCCGCTCCTTGTCCTGCATATCCATCTTGCGCAGGTCCTGCGGCAGGCTGATGTGGTCGGCCACAAACACCAGCAAGGCCTGCGGGTTGGGTCGGCGAAAGTACTCGTCGATCGCCGCGAACTCTTCCTTCTTCTGCCCACGGCCGTAGAGCTTTTGGATATTGCGCAGGAACAGCACCTGGAACGGAGCCATCAGCGACGGAGTCTGCGCCAGGTCGAGCGCCTCAAAGATCGAGGTCTCCCCAAGGTCCAGATCATGCAGGCAGAACTCGCGCAGCTCGCCCGGTACCAGCGCCTGCAGAACGCCCCGGCGACAGATCTCGTACAGGAACGACTCGTCGCCGAGCAGCACATACCCCGGCCGCCGGGCATCGCCGCTAATCTCCGCGACAAACCGCTCCGCCGCCGCAAAGCTACGCAATTTTGAAGGAGAAGGGCTCATTGAAAAGACTCCAGCATATCGCTCACCAGGGCCTCAGAGAAGTCATGCGCCATGCGCCGCACAGCAGCTCCATCCTCTTCCACAAAGCCACTCAAATCCTGCGTCGATTGAAACTGCTCGCGCCATCCAAACGCATCGTTCCTATAAAGAACGGTGCCATCATGCGCCACCAGCTCCACCTGCGCCGTTACGGTCACAAGATAGCTCGAGGTCTGACCGCTCGAAGCGTCATACGTCAACGGCGCGACCGTCTCGGTCAGGATCGTGCCGCGCAGCGTCGCATCCGCGGACGTCCCACTGCCCGTAAACGTACCGTCACCACTGGCTGTCAGCACCCGATACTGCGTGCGAGTGTTCAGCTCCCGCACCACAGCCTGCGTAAACGCCGTCTCCGTGCGAAAGGCCTGCACCTTCGATTGAAAGATCGGCACGGCAAGCGTGCGCACATTCACAGGAATGTGCGACGCAGCACCCACGCCGTGGTAACCACAGCCAGTCATCGGGAGGAGGAACAGCAGATAGAGCGCACGCATCTTTTCAATGATAGCGCCCAGCAACGGCAGATGCGGATTCCTCGCGTCCCCGTAACAAAGACATCCCTCGCGCCTGATTGCCTCTGGCGGTTCCGGTATCATAGGCACGCATGGAGATTGGCTTTCGAAAAGCTCAGGCTGAAGACCTCGCTTTCGCTCGTAACCTCTACTTCGAAACGATGCGCTGGATGATCGAGCGTTTGTTCGGATGGGATCAAGCTCGTGAGGAAGCGTATTTTATTGGCTTTTTCAGGCTCGATGAGGTCCGAATCATTACTGTCGACAACCGCGATGTCGGCTGGATTCAGGAACGGTTGGAAGGAACGTCTATCGATCTTGGTTCGCTGTATGTGATACCGGCTATGCAGCGGCAAGGCATCGGCACCCAGGTTCTGCAGATGCTTCTGGCACGAGCCAGGAGCCAGTCAAAAACCATCACATTAGCCGTGGTAAAGATCAATCCGGCACTTCAGCTTTACGCAAGGCACGGATTCAGAATCACCCATGAGGATGCGTACAAGTTCTACATGAGAGCGGACCCACGGTTCCCAGATAAGAGAACCGTGGGTTGACCGGTCTACAAGGAAACCTACTCCTGCTTCACTGCAACATAATACAAATCAGTCGCCACCTTGAACTCCTCACCCGTTCCCACCCAAGGCATCGTCTTCCACTCCCCCGTCACCGGAGTTACCGTCGTCCAATGCTGCGGATCGCCCACTTGGATCGGCATCGCAAAGCCCGTCTCATCAGCCTTCCAGCGATAACTCATCGTGTGCTTCGCCTCATCGAGGTGCAGCTCCAGAATCGGCAACGCCGCATGCCGCAGATACTCGTCGAAGAACGGCGTCAGGTTCATCCCCGTCCGTTCGTTCCACCAGCTCACGACGTCTTCGGTCATGATGTTCTGATACTTGAACCGCTGATAGAAGTCATGGATATCGGCAAACCACTTCGCATCGTCGCCGATCACACTGCGCAAGGTGTTGATCATCAGCGCGCCCTTGAAGTACTGGTCCTGCGGCGGCTCCCGGTTGATCCCATGCTGCGAGATGCTCGGCAGCTCGTTCTTCACCTTCGCCTTCAGCCCATTCACATAGCGCAGACCATCGGCCTTGCCCCAGCGGTACTCGACGTACAGCACCTCCAGGTAGGTGGTCCAACCTTCATGAATCCACATGTCCGACGGGTCTGCCGCTGTGACCGAGTTGCCGAACCACTCATGCCCGCTCTCGTGAATGATGATGAAGTCGAACTTGGGGCTGATCCCCACGCCCGTCCAATCGCGGCCATAGTAGCCGTTCTCAAAGTGGTTGCCATAGGCCACCGCCGACTGGTGTTCCATGCCCGCGTACGGCACTTCGATCAGCTTGTACCCATCCTTATCGAACGGATACTCACCAAAGTAGTGCTCATAGGCGTCGAGCATCTCAGGCACCTGCGCGAACTGCGCCTTGGCCTTCTCCAGGTCTTCCGGCAACGCATAAAAATCGAGCGTCGTCGCACCGTGCTTGCCTGAAAAGTGCTGATATTCGCCGATGTTCAGCGCGACGTCATAGTTGTTGATCGGATAGTGCACCAGCCACTTCCACTGCGTATAGCCGTCGCCCAGGTCCTTGCTGCTGACGAACCGGCCATTCGACACATCCATCAACCCATTCGGCACGGCGACATCGATCTCCATGCCGTCCTGCGGCTCATCGCGCCACTGGTCCTTGTTCGGCCACCAGACGCTCGGGCCCTCCCCCTCGCAAGCCGTCGTAACCCATGGCTTGCCTTCCTTGTCCTTGTCGAAGGAGAAGCACCCGAAACGGCCCTGCGTCACCGGCTTGCCGGAGTAGGCAAACGCGACCTCGTAAACATTCCCCTTGCGCAGCGTCTCTGGAAAATCGATCCAGACCGTACGCTCTTCGCGGGTGTACTGGAGCGTCTTTTCACCGAGCTTGATGCTGTCGATATTGAGCTGCGGCGTCAGCTCCAGCTGGATGCGCTTGCCGTCCGCCAGCATGCGGAAGCGAACGGTGTTCGTTCCGGCGATGGACTTAGCCACGGGATCGACGCGCAGGTCTAGATGGTAGAAGAGCAGGTCGTTGTTGGCGCGATACGGGCCATAAGCGCCTCGCAACAGATCGTCTTTGGTGGGAGGCTTGACCTCATCCGGCGGATGCGCCCCATGGCCGGCAGTAGCTCCGGGCGTCGTTGTCGCACTCTGCGCCGATGGCTGGGTTGCGGTTTGCGTTTGTGCGTAGCTTGCGACGGCCATCGCCAGAAAAATACCACTCAGCAGCGAACATTTCTTCATGAAGTTAGCCTATCGCACCGGCTCAACAGATAACAGGATTGCTTTAGCTTTATTGTTCCGATCCCTCCTCGAAGAGGACAAGCACTCGGTTTGCCCGCTATCTCATCACCATTTACGATACGATTCCCTGCATACACCAAACAGGTCCCCCACCCATGACCTTCACGCCCCCCACCATCGCCGCTCTGATCGTCGCCATCAGCTTCGCCGCCGGACTCAACGTCTACGCCACGGTCGCCACACTGGGCATCCTGGCGCACTTCCATTGGGTCGTTCTGCCCCCATCCCTGAACGCCCTGACGAATCCCTGGGTCATGGGCGCCGCCGGTCTGCTCTTCATCATCGAGTTCTTCGCCGACAAGATCCCCGCCTTCGACCTCATCTGGAACGCCGCCCAGACCTTCGTCCGCGTTCCGGTCGCGACACTGATCGCCTACAAAGCAGCCTCCCAGCTTTCCCCGGAGCTGCAGTTACTGGCCGCCGCAGCAGCCGCAATCATCTCTGCCATCGCCCACACCTCGAAGACCGCGGCCCGCACCCTGGTCACCACCAGCCCCGAACCAGCCTCCAACATCGCTCTCTCCACCACCGAAGACGTGGCCGCTATCGGTCTCACCTGGGTCGCTACGCACCACCCCTACACCGCCGCCACCATCGCCGGGGTCTTTCTCGTCCTGATGATCCTCAGCATCCGCTGGATCGCGCGCCAATTGAGACGCATATGGTCACGCAGACCGGACTGGCTGCGATCACAAAGCATAGAGCGTAGACAAGAAAAAGGCGGCGCGGAATAACCTCATTCCGCGCCGCCCCTGTTTTCTCTACACTCTATTCTCTACACTCTGCTTTTACGCCGTGGTCGGCAGGCCTTCGTTGAAGCCGGTCTTGCGACCGCTCTCGGGCTTCGACACCTTTTGAACATCGCCATCTCCGTCCGCATAGGCCAGAGAAGACTTTGCCGGCGGCAGTTCCTTGCCCTGAATGAGCAACTGGATCTCAACAGCATCCAGCGTCTCACGCTCGAGCAAAGCAGCAGCCATGCGGTGCATGATGTCGCGATTATCTTCGAGGATCTGGTGAGCTGAGCGATAGCCTTCGTCCACCAGCGAGCGTACGGCCTTGTCGATCTGGTTCGCCGTATCGTCCGAGTAATCCCGTGCCTGTGCGATCTCGCGGCCCAGGAAGATCTGCTCTTCCTTCTTGCCGTAGGTCAGCGGTCCGAGCTCGCTCATGCCGTACTCGCATACCATCTTGCGAGCGAGTTCCGTAGCGCGAACGATGTCGTTGCCCGCTCCGGTCGTCATGCGGTTCATGAAGATCTCTTCGGCGCAGCGTCCACCCATCAGGATGGCAAGCTGCGTGTTCAGATAGTCCTTCGTGACCGTGTGCTTGTCTTCCTCGGGAAGGTGCATCGTCACGCCCAGCGCCATGCCGCGCGGAATGATCGTCACCTTGTGCAAAGGATCGGAGTGGTCGCGCTTGGCGGCGACGAGCACGTGACCGGCCTCGTGGTACGCCGTGTCGCGCTTGTCATCTTCAGACAGCAGCATCGACTTGCGCTCAGCGCCCATCAACACCTTGTCCTTGGCGACTTCGAAGTCATACATGTGGACAGCCTTGCGGTTGAAACGCGCCGCCGTAAGAGCCGCCTCGTTCACCATGTTGGCGAGGTCCGCACCGCTGAAGCCCGGTGTGCCGCGTGCCAGAACCGGCAGGTCGACATCTTCGGAGAGAGGAACCTTCTTCGAGTGAACCCGCAGAACCTCTTCACGTCCGCGAATGTCAGGACGATCGACGATCACGCGACGATCGAAGCGGCCCGGACGCAGCAGCGCCGGATCGAGAACGTCAGGACGATTGGTCGCAGCGATCAGGATCACGCCGTCGTTGGACTCAAAGCCGTCCATCTCGACGAGGAGCTGGTTCAGCGTCTGCTCACGCTCATCGTGTCCGCCGCCGAGACCTGCACCGCGGTGCCGTCCTACAGCGTCGATCTCATCGATGAAGATGATGCAGGGAGCATTCTTCTTGCCCTGCTCGAACAGGTCGCGTACGCGGCTTGCACCGACGCCGACGAACATCTCGACGAAGTCCGAACCGGAGATCGAGAAGAACGGAACATTGGCCTCTCCGGCCACAGCGCGGGCCAGCAGGGTCTTGCCGGTGCCCGGAGGTCCGACCATCAGCACGCCCTTGGGAATGCGTCCGCCCAGGCGCTGGAACTTCTGCGCCTCGCGCAGAAACTCGATGATCTCCTTCAGCTCTTCCTTCGCCTCATCCACACCGGCGACGTCCTTGAAGGTGATCTTCTTCTGCTGCATGGAGAGCAGGCGAGCGCGGTTCTTGCCAAAACTCAGCGCCTTGTTTCCGCCCGACTGCATCTGCCGCATCATGAACAGCAGGAACAGAGCGATCGCAGCGATCGGTGCCACCTGGAACAGGATGGTCAACCAGATCCCGCCGCTGGGGTCCTTGACGATGACGTTCACGCCATGGTCGGTCAGGTTCTTGTAGAGGTCCGGATAGTTCTGCGGAATTGTCGTATGGAAGGACTCTTTGCCGTCCTTGTACTTGCCCGTGACATCGACCCCCGTCACAGTGACCTCCGAGATCTTTCCGGCGGCCGCGTCGTTCTGCAGTTCTGTAAGGCTGGTCAGCTTATTGTGGTCGGCTCCCATCGTGGTCGCGACGTAGCGCCACCCAACCAAAATGCAGGCAACTGCAAAGACCCATATCAACAATTGTTTGACTGTCGAATTCAATCTGCTTCCTCGTTTCCTCTTCCACAACAACGCCGACTCATTGCTGAACCCAACGCTCTCTACCGCTTAGTCGAACCGCCGTCAATAGCTTTAGACGCTGTGAACGGAGATAGGGTGCAACTCTTATACAGTCGCACCTGCGGCCCATCGTCATGGAACTCTTGGGGTAAATTCTACTCTTCCGTCAGGTCCTGGCGCGCAAAATCCTTTAGATAACGTAACCGGTTACTGCCGCCAGAGCCGTAATTCGCGGGCTGAGCGCTCTCCACGCAGCCCCGCACGCAGTTCCAGACGACTCCCGATCTTTCCTTGGATGCCGATATAGCCCCCAAATCCTGCCAGCGCCAACAATTTAGCCGTTTCTTCAAAATTGAGCCGGAAGCCCATTGATCTTGCCGCTGCCCGCACAACCCTCCGCCGCAATCCGGCATCCATGGCCTTCAATCTCTCAATCTCCAGGGAGCACGCAGCCTCTCCGATAGCCGTACTCACAGCCCGCCCGCCGCCCCGAACCGGCTTTCCAGGCAACAGTACCTGCGGCAGCAGACGGCGCAACTCAGTCTCCCAGTGCGCTTCCTCATCCCGCGCAATCGCCGCCATATTCGCCAGCAGCTCATCCACGCAAGGATTAAAGCTGCGCAATACCGGCATCAGCTCGTGCCGCACGCGGTTGCGGGTCAACTCCAGGTCGCGATTGCTGGAATCCGTCCGCCAAACCTGCCCTCGAGCCTGCAAAAACGCCTCCACCTCCGCCCGCCGCACCCCGAGCAAAGGCCTCACGACCCTACCGCCTACTGAGCCCTGAACCCTGGGCCCTGAACCCTCAACACCGAGCCCTAATCCCTGTTCCCTAATCCCTAATCCCTGCACTACCGGCGAGATTCCCCCCAACCCCTCCGTCCAGGCCCCGCGCAGAAGCTTCATCATCACGGTCTCCGCCTGGTCGTCAAGGGTATGGGCAGTGGCGATGGCATCGACCCGGCCCTCCGGCAGAAGGCCTCGCAAGGCCTCATACCGCAGCTCGCGGGCAGCTTCCTCAACCCCTTCACGCTCCGCCGCCTGGCGAGCCGCCGTATCGACATGAAACACCGTCAGGGGAACGGCCAGCCGCTCGCATAGCTCCCGGACGAAGACCTCATCGTCATCGGCCTCCCCGCCACGCAGACCATGGTGCACATGGGCTGCGCTCACCACCACGCCCAGCGACTCCTTCGCCGCATTAGCCTCTTTCAGCGCCAACAGCAGCGCCGTCGAGTCCGCGCCACCGGAGATGGCGACACAGACCCGGTCACCCGCGCGAAACAGCGATGGAGCGATTAACAGATTTCCTGCCATCGCTCCATCATAAAGTTGCAGCGGCCCCCAAGACATGAAATCCAGGAAGTGGAATTCAGCATCCGCGCCCGCCTGCAAGCGCTGCCACCAGATTTACTTCGCCGCAGGAGTAGCAGCCGTCTGCGACTTGCCCACGTAACGGACCGCATGGTCCACCACGGCATACAGCAACTGGTCCGGGTCCTTGCGGGATTCCTTCTTGATCCAGTCGCCAAACTTAGCTCCGGCCTCCGGAGTGTTCGGCAGCGTAATCCCACGATTCTGCGCGCTCAACTCGGCAAGCTGCTGCACCATCGCAAGAAATTTGTCTTCATTGCGGCCGCTCGCCACCCAGGCCTCGTGCACCGTCTTCGTCAGGAGCTGGTCGAGCGGAAGAGGGGACGCATCACCCGATGTGCTCGCCTGATCCTGTGCCGGTGCCTGCGCTATCGTCATTGCCGGCCAGCACAGCGCCGCAGCCATCACTACCCCAGTCAAACCCTGCCGTATCTTTGTCATCGCAATCCTCTCCACTTCAACTCGTCGAATGATTTCTGGAACCCGTCCGCCTAAGCTCTAGTACCGATGGCCATGCCGGTCATACCGTTCACGGTAATCGCGATCTTTGTTGTCCTGGTGAACCTTGCCGGCGACCGCACCAACGCCCGCGCCTGCTGCACCGCCGATCAATGCGCCCTTCAGGCCTCCTCCAAACAGAGCACCCAGCGCGGCGCCGCCAGCACCGCCGATCAGTGCACCCTTACCTGGCCCAATGCCGCCCTGGTCGCGACGATCGTCGTGCCGGTGATCGTAGTTGTTGTTATACGGATGCCTGCCTCGCGCCCCATTGTAGAAAGCACTGCGATCCTGCGCCGTCGCGGATGCGAAGGGCATAGTCATCAAAACCAACAAGACAGCACTCGCAATCCAACGCGTCATTTGGTTCATATTCAATCTCCTGGGAACAGTCCTAGCTTTGATGCTGGCCTGCAAGGCAGGGGTGGCCCTTTCATCGCAGTTTTTATTGCCCCGGATGGATATTAGGGTGTGGCATCAAACCTTGTTTCAGGATTTGGCCACACTTTTGGCTTTGAAGGGGCGGGGCTTCAGCCCCGCCGTTGGGATACCCCATAAAGTAGGGCGGCTTCAGCCGCGGAGGGAACGATGTCCACCTACTCCATCCCTTGAAACATCTCTGCCCATCAGAAGCGCTTGAGCCTGCCCCATACCCGCTTCCCGGTTGTTATCATCCCCTATGCCGAACTTACGCCGCGCCACTATAGGCGACGCCGCCCTTATCGCCGCGCACCGTCACAGCATGTTTCAGGACAATAACTTCGCCAGCGAAGCCCGCCTCTCCGAGATGGATGCCGCCTTTGAACCCTGGGTCCGCGAGCGCCTCGCCGACGGCCGCTATGTCGGCCTGTTCCTCGAAGAAGACGGCCACGTGCTGGCTGCCGCCGGCATCTTCTTCCAGGACTTCCCGCCGCACTGGATGGATCCCCAGCCCACACGCGCCTATCTGCTCAACTTCTACACTGCACCCAAAGCCCGGGGACGCGGCTTTGCCAACCAGTTACTCAAGCTCTCCGTAGAGGAGTGCCGCACCCGTGGCATCGGCGTCATCACCCTGCACGCCTCGCCATTCGGCAAGCCAATCTACGAGAAGTTCGGCTTCTCACACTCTAACGAAATGATGTTCCGGCCAGAAGAAGGAAACAGGAAGTAGTAAACAGGAAACAGCATTTGAATGCTCGGCAGGGTAAAGACCTAAGGCCGCCTACCCCCTGAATGAGCAACTTTCCCCTCCCGCCACGTGCTGTTTCTTGTTCCCTGTTTCCTGTTTCCTACTTCCTGTTTCCTCTTCGCGTTATACTCACCTTCCCATGTCTGTCTTCGTCATTCTCCCCGCAGCCGGTATCGGTACCCGCATGGCCTCCACCGGGGCCGCGCCCAAGCAGTTCCTCACGCTCAAAGGAATCCCCCTTCTACTGCATTCGCTGCGTGCCTTTCTCGCGGTACCGCGCGTCACGGCCATCTACGTCGCCGTGCGCACGTCCGAGCGGGCTCGAGTAGCGGCATTGATCGCGGAGCATAACCTCGGCGAAAAGGTCCACGTCGTCACCGGCGGCGACTCGCGCCAGGACTCCGTCTCCAGAGCTCTCGCGGCCCTGCCGTCGACCGCCGAAAACGATATCGTTCTGGTTCACGACGCCGTCCGCCCGCTCATCGATCCCACGACCATCGGCCGCACGATCGACTCCATCCAGAAACACGGCGCAGCCATCGTCGGCACCCCCGCCATCGACACCATCAAGCAGGTCGAGCGCACCGCCGACGGAGCCCTGATCACCGCAACCATTCCCCGCGAACTCATCGTCCACGCGCAGACCCCGCAGGGAGCACGCGTTCCGCTGATGCGCCAGGCCTTCTCCGAAGCCGCAGCCGACGAGTTCATCGGCACCGACGAGGCCAGCCTGCTCGAACGCGCCGGCATCCCGGTCTTCGTCGTCCAGGGCCACGCGCGCAACTTCAAGGTCACGCAGCCCGGCGACCTCGAAATCGCCGAGTTCTACCTGGCAGGCTAACCCTCTCGTTGTTGTTGCTGTTGCCTTTGCTGTTCTGGCTTGCCATTCCCGCAGGGAATCTGCTTCTCGCTTTTGCCGTTGCTGTTGCCCGTTTTTCGTCGTCATCCTGAGCGGTACGCTCAGGATGACGACGAAAAACATAACGCCGCATCTCTCGCACCTCCCCAATTCTTCACCCCAAAAACCATTTATCATCCATAACAATGTCCATGCGTATCGGCCTCGGTTTCGACTCTCACGCCTTCAAACCCGGTGTCCCCCTGGTCATCGGCGGCCTTAAGATCGATCACCCCGAGGGCCTCGCCGGGCACTCCGACGGCGATCTGCTGCTCCATGCCATCACCGACGCCCTGCTCGGGGCCGTCTCCGCCGGAGACATCGGCACCTTCTTCCCGCCGACCGATCCCAAGTGGAAGGGCGCGGACTCCACCGTCTTCCTCGAGACGGCGCTCGAAGAGATCGCCCTGGCCGGCTACAAGATTGTGAACATTGACTGCGTGCTCATCATGCACCGCCCCAAGATCGTGCCGATTGCGGGCGATATGCGCGGCCGCGTCGCCGACCTGCTGGGCCTCGACCTGAAGAACGTCAGCATCAAGGGCAAGACCCCCGAAGGACTCACCCAGGACGGCACCGCCGTCGCACACGTCGTCGCTCTGCTGGAGTCGATCGACCTGCCCAGCGAACCCAAGAAGATGGAAGCCCTGGCCGAAGCCCCCAGTGAAGCCGACATCGACGGCGTACTCAGCACCCTCGTCACCGGCGGCCGCGACACCAGCGCCCTGGGCCGCAAGCTGCCGACCTTCGACACCGACGATCTGACCTAAGTCGTGTCATCCAACTTTGTTCGTGGATTTGGCCATACTTTATGTTTTGAAGGGGCGGGGCTTCAGCCCCGCCGTAAAGCCGCTCCGCAGGAGCCTACCGCTCTGCCGAAGGCCGGAGTGAAGGCATAGCCGTAACGACCGAATTGCTCTCTTTTGCGGTGGCAAAAGAAGCCGTTCCAGCCACGGATACAGGCCTACCAAATCCTGAACATCCGCGCTTTCACCAAAAATTACTTGGCCACTCCTAAATTCTCCGGTACATTGTCTGCATCTCTTGGAGGCAATGATGGACCAGCAGCAAGCGCAGCAATTTGGCGGCATGATCGCAGGCATGATGGGCATATTTATGTTCATCGGCGTAGCAGCCCTGGCCTTTGGCATCTTTCTCTTTTGGCGCATTTTCACCAAGGCAGGCATGGCCGGCCCGCTTTCCCTGCTGATCCTGGTTCCCGGCATCGGCTATATCGTCGTCCTTTGCATCCTCGCCTTCTCTGACTGGAGGGTCATTCCTGCCCCGGCGGCACAGCTTTACCCCCCTAACTATCCGCCGCCGCCCAGCTTCCCTTCAACCACGCCCCCTTCCACCTTTCCCCCTCAGTCGTAAACCGGTTCGAGGCTGCGGAGCGTCTCTGTTAAGATTGGGTCTGACCCATGACTCCTGAGACCTCCGCTCCTTCGCCTGATTCCCGCCCCACCCGCGTCCGCATCGCCCCCTCTCCCACAGGCGACCCTCACGTCGGCACCGCCTACATCGGCCTGCTGAACTATCTCTTCGCCGCCCAGCGCGGCGGCGAGTTCGTGCTGCGCATCGAAGACACCGACCGCACCCGCTTCGTGGCCAGCTCCGAGCAGATGATCTTCGACGCCCTGAAGTGGATCGGCCTGACCTGGAACGAAGGCCCGGACGTCGGCGGCCCCTACGGCCCCTATCGCCAGTCCGAGCGCACCGAGCTCTACCGCGAGCACGTAGAGCTGCTGCTCCGCAGCGGCCACGCCTACCGCTCCTTTGAAACCGCCGAGGAGCTCGAGGAAGTCCGCAAGCAGCAAATGGCCGCCAAGCAGCCACCCCGCTACAACGGCGCCGCCCGTCATCTCTCGCAAGAGGAGATCGACGCCAACCTCGCGGCCGGCAAGCCCTTCGTCGTGCGGCTCAAAGTCCCCCTCGAAGGCTCGACCACCTTCCGCGACGAACTGCGCGGCGAGATCACCTTCGACCACAACAACGTCGACGACCAGGTGCTGATGAAGTCCGACGGCTTCCCCACCTATCACCTCGCGAACGTCGTCGACGACCACCTGATGCGCATCACTGACGTCATCCGCGCCGAGGAGTGGATCAGCTCGACACCCAAGCACGTGCTGCTCTACAACGCCTTTGGATGGGAGCTGCCGAAGTTCTGGCACATGCCGCTGCTGCGCAACGTCGACAAGTCGAAGATCTCCAAGCGCAAGAACCCCGTCTCGCTGGTCTACTACCGCGAGAGCGGCTACCTGCCCAACGCGATGCTGAACTTCCTCGGCCTGATGGGCGGCGGCATGGCACAGCCCACCGAACAGGAGATCGTCAGCAAGGGTCTCAACACCAAAGAAGGCGATATCTTCTCCCTCGCCGAGATGAAGGAGCGCTTCGACTTCAAGCGCATCTCGCTCGGCGGCCCGGTCTTCGACCTCGTAAAGCTCAAGTGGCTCAACGGCGAGTACATCCGCCGCCAGTCTCCCGATGAGTTCTTCCAGACGCTGCGCCAGACCCTCTTCTCCGACGCCTATCTCCGCGCCGTCGCCCCACTGGTCCAGGAGCGCATCGAGACCGTCGGCCAGTTCGGTGATATGACCGGCTTCCTCTTCAGCGACAACGTGCTCCCGCCGGAGTCCGTCTGGCTGCCCAAGAAGCGCCAGCCCGAAGAGACCCTCGCCTTCGCCGCCGAGCAGCTCACCGCGCTCGAAGCCAGCACCTGGGACGCCGCATCCATCGAGGCCGAGCTCAAGAAGCTCGGCGAAGCGAAGCAGTGGAGCGTGAAAGAAAACTTCATGCTGCTGCGCGCGATCCTCAGCGGCAGCCTGACCTCACCCCCGCTGATGGAGAGCCTGGTCGTCTTCGGCAAAGCCCGCTCGCTCGACCGCGTGCGGCGCTTTCTCGAAGCGCAGAAGAAGCTGGCAAATCAGCGGAAGTAGCTCGTTTAAAGGGCCAAAGGCCCGCCTCATCCCAGCCTGGGGCAAAGCCCCAGGTGCCAAGGGCATAAATGGAAGAGGGCTGAAAGCCTGACTCATCTGTATCACCACAGATGAGCCGGGCTTTCAGCCCTCAGATTGTTGGTGCATATGTTCCTGGGGCTTCACCCCAGGCTGGGATGAGGCGGGCCTTTGGCCCTTCATAACCGTACTGGCAGAAACAACCTACTTGCCCGTCACAGCCACCTTCACCGGCAACGACCGCGGCGGAAAGCACGCCGCGTTATCGCAAGCCTGATACCGCAACGCTCCGGTCAAGGTCGAAGCCCCGCGCGGCACAATCACCCGCAGCATCACGCGGAACTCGCCCTGGTACACATCCAGCGTCTCGCCGTCGCCCACGGTCAGCCGAAAAGCCGTTCCCTTGGGATACTCTTCCGAGACCACCTTGACCCCTGCCGTATCGAGCTTCAGCACCGTCGGAATCAGCAACTCATCCTTCGGCGTATGCGAGTTGATATGAAAGCCCGGATCGACATGGAAGCGCAGCTCCACCACCTGGGGCTTGCCCGCATCCACGACGATCCCGTCATCCGCCAGCCGCACATGGTCTTTATGAGCCGCCGCCGCACGGTCACCGCCGCCGCCAAACTGAATATCCTGCGCCCGGCCCACCGGCATCAGCAAAGCCATGGCCAGGAGCAGGCCGCCACGGAAAGCTGTTTCCTGTTTCCTGTTTCCTGTTTCCTGCTTCTTCACATCCCACCTACAGCAAGCGTCTTGCGAATATTCGCTTCCATCTCATCCTTGCTGGGAGCGCCCGCGGTCTCTTCCACTACATTGCCGTTCTTGTCGACATAGAACGTCTCCGGCAGATAGTCCACACCGCCATAGGCCTTCGACACCTTCTCATTGTCGTCAGGCAACAGGATCTGATAGGTCACACCGATCTTCTTCGCGGCATCGGCGATGTCGTCCTTCGACGCGCCTTGATCCTGCGAGAGGCCGAGCATGACCAATCCCTGCGACTTGTACTTACCGGAGAATTCTTCGAACCACGGCATCTCCAGCTTGCAGGGACCGCACCAGGTCGCCCAGAAGTTCACCACCACGGCATGGCCCTTGTAGTCGGCCAGCGAAACCTTCTTGCCCGAAAGATCGACCAGCGTAAACGCAGGAGCGGGCTTGCCGCGCAGGCTTGCTCCCTGGGCATCGGGGCTGTCTCCCGAGGCGGAGCTCGTGGCTCCGTCCTTCACCACCGTGATCTGTGACTGCCGTGCCTGCTGCATCGCCAGCCGCCGCTGCCGCAGATTGTGGACACCCGCCCACACCAACAGCGCGACCACCACTACCATCGCTCCCAAAACTCCCAATCGACGCATTCAGGTACATCCTTCCGCGCGAGCCGCACACACCGCGCCATGTATAGTCTACTGCTGCGACTTCTTCCTGGATTGTCATCCTAATGTCATTCCCAGCACAGAAGCCACACGGGCATGCGTGGCGGCCTCCGCGAAACCTCCGCGCCCCCTGCGTTAAAGCTTTTGCCCCTGCATTTGCTAGGATTCAGTCCGACACCTATGACCGACTCCACCCAACTCGCCGACGCCACAAGCCCCGCCGACCTCGTCCGCATCGAAGCCCAGGCCCTCCTCGAACTCGCCGGCCGGCTCGACGGCCCGCAGCTCAGGGCCTTTGATCACGTCGCCGGATTGCTGGCCGAAAAAGCACGCGCTGGACATCGGACCGTCGTCACCGGCGTCGGCAAAAGCGGCTTGATCGGACGCAAGATCGCCGCCACCCTGGTCTCCACCGGCACGCCAGCCCAGTTCCTGCATCCGGGCGAGGCCCTGCACGGCGACCTCGGCATTCTCAACCACGGCGATATCCTCCTCGCCCTGTCCTACTCCGGCGAGACCGAAGAGCTGCTGCGCCTGCTGCCAGTCCTGTCCCGGCTCGGCGTGACCCTCATCAGCTTCTGCGGCTGCCCGACCTCGACACTCGCCACCTCCAGCGCCTACACGCTCGACGTCAGCGTGAGCCGAGAAGCCTGCAATCATCAGCTTGCGCCGACGGCCTCCACTACGGCCATGCTGGCGCTGGGCGATGCGCTCGCCATCGACGTAAGCCGCCGCCTCCACTTCAAAGCCCGCGACTTCGCCGAGCTACACCCCGGAGGCCAACTCGGCCGCCGCCTCGCCACCGTCAAACAGTTGATGCACTCCGGTGACGCGCTACCCCAGGTCCCCCCCGCAGCCCCCATGACCGAGATCATCCACGAGATGTCGGCCAAGCGGCTGGGCATGACCACCGTGCAAAAAAACGGCGAGCTGCTAGGCGTCCTCTCTGACGGCGACCTGCGACGCCTGCTGGAGCGCGACGGCCCCGGAGCCTTCCACAAGACAGCAGCCGAGGTCATGAATCCCCACCCACGCCTCATCGCTCCCGAACCCTTCGCCGTCGACGCCCTGGCCCTGATGGAGCAGCACAAGATCACCGCGCTTGTGGTCACTGAAGACGGCACTGTAACCTCACCCGTGCTGGGCGTGCTGCACCTGCACGATCTGTGGGAAGTAGCCCCACAAACCACGCAAGCCCCCGCGCCAAAGATCAAACACATCGATCCCCCGGGAGACGACGGCCGACTCTAATAACCACCCCGCCTACTCCATACGGTTGTATTTGACATTGAGTCGGATATCTTTACGCAGTGTGTAATGTGTTACTACACTATACAAATGATGTACGATCCAGCACACCCCGGCGAACTCCTTCGCGAATATATGGGCGAAACGATGACCGTCACCGCTCTGGCAAAACATCTCGGCGTAGACCGTGCCCATCTTTCCATGATCTTGAATGGTCGTGCGGGGATCTCCGCTCTCATGTCCATGAAACTCGATGAAGCCTTTGAGACCTCGGATGGATTTTGGTGGCGGGTCCAGCAGGGATACGACTATGCCAAGGCCCGCCGGATAAAACGAAAGAAAATACCGCCACTCAAGCTGGCAGCTTAGATCATCGCCACCACAGGAAAGGCGCTTCGTATCCATCGCCCTCCTCCCGTTCTATACAATCGAACCAACATGCAACGTTGGTCAAAACTCTTCATCCCCACTCTCCGCGAGGCTCCCACAGACGCCGAGGTCGCCAGCCACAAGCTCCTTCTCCGCGCCGGATATATCCGCCAGCTAGGCGCAGGCATCTACAGCTACCTGCCGCTCGGGCAGCGCTCGCTGAACAAGATCATCGCCATCGTCCGCGAAGAGATGAACAAGATCGGCCAGGAGTTCCTGCTTCCCGCGTTGAACCCGCGCGAGCTCTGGGAGGAGTCCGGCCGCTGGACCGGCATGGGCCAGAATCTCTTCCACCTCCAGGACCGCAAGGGCGCGGAGCTGTGCCTCGCCATGACGCACGAGGAGGTCATGACCTCCATCGCGCGCAACGAGCTGCGCAGCTACAAACAGCTTCCGCAGATCTGGTATCAGATCCAGACCAAGTTCCGCGATGAGCCCCGCCCCAAGGCCGGCCTGCTGCGCGTTCGCCAGTTCACCATGAAGGACGCATACTCCTTCGACGTCGACCAGGCAGGCCTCGACGAGAGCTACCGGAAGCACTACGACACCTACGTCCGCATCTTCAAGCGTTGCGGCCTGGAGTTCGTCGCTGTCGACGCCGACTCCGGCGCGATGGGCGGCTCCGGCTCACAGGAGTTCATGGTCTACACCGACGCCGGCGAAGACCTGATCGCCAGTTCAGCCTCGGGCTACGCGGCAAATCTTGAAAAGGCCACCAGCAAACTATCACCGGTTGAAGATCTGGCGCCCACCGGCGACGGTCTGCCCGAACTCATCCATACGCCAGGCAAAGGCGCGATTGCCGATATCTGCGCGTTCCTGAACATTCTTCCCTCGCAGGACATCAAGTGTGTGGCCTTTATGGGCAGCCGCACCGGTCATCCGGAAGGCGAACCTCTCCGCCCGATCGCCGCTTTTCTGCGGGGAGATCACCAGGTCAACGAGACCAAGCTCAATGCAGTGGCCGGCACAGGAGAACTACGCCCCATGACGCCGGAAGAACTGGAACTCTTCATCGGGGGCCCAGCAGGCTATCTCGGTCCGGTCGGCATAGCGCAAGGAATGTCGGGTGGCTCGCTCAACGGCCTCAAATCCGGCAAGCCTCTTGATCGCCTCAAAGGTGTATTTCGCGAAAATCCCACAGAGGGACTGCGAACGATCATCGTCCTCGATCCCGGCCTCGATGGCCGGACGAATCTTGTTGCAGGCGCCAATAAGCTGGACTACCACCTTCGCAACGTGACGCCGGGCCGCGACTTCACCTCGACAGTCGTCGCCGATATACGCAATATCAATGAAGGCGAACCCGATCCCATCGGCGGCGAGCCGTTGCGCCTGGGCAAGGCCGTCGAGATCGGCCACATCTTCAAGCTCGGCACCAAGTACTCCGAGTCGATGGGCGCACGCGTGCTCGACGCCAACGGCAAAGAGGTCCTGCCAATCATGGGCTGCTACGGCATCGGCATCGAGCGCATTCTGACTGCCGCGATTGAATCCTCCGCCGCAGCGAATGCCGGCGAGCAGTATGCTCTTCCCGCTGCAATCGCTCCGTTTGCGGTTGTCGTGACCATTACGAACGTCCGCGAGGCCGATCTGCTCGCCGCCGGTGAAAAGATCGCAGCCGATCTCGAAGCCGCGGGGGTCGACGTTCTCCTCGACGACCGCGACGAGCGCGCCGGCGTCAAATTCAAGGACGCCGAACTCATTGGCGTTCCCTACCGTATCAACATTGGCAAGAAACTTGCCGAAGGCCAGGTGGAACTCGTCGACCGCCTCACCCAGACCACGACCGACCTGCCGCTGGATGCGATCACTGCACACATCCAATCGCTGCTCGCTGCGTCCAAACTGTAGTAGCTGTTGCGGTTGCTTGTTTTTCGTCGTCATCCTGAGTGGTACGCGAAGGACCCCCGCATTCGTGTCACCACGAATGCGGGGGATCACCTTGGATAACGAATGTGAGAGATCGCACCGGCTAACAAGGCAAAACAGCAACGCCTGAACAAGCAACGACAACAGCTCGAACAGCTTTCACGGCAAGCTTATTGAGAAAATAGAAGCTGAACTGGCTCTTACGGATCTCTATCCACGGCACCCCTCCCTATGCCCTTAAAACTAAAAGTCGGTAAATCCAGCCACCCTCTCCTCTGGAACGTGGCGCGCTTTCTCCTGGTGCTCGTGCTCATGGGTGCCGCCTTTGGCGGAATCATCTTCGGCATCTACTACTACCGCTACAGGAACGTCGTGCAGGAGCGCCTCGCCAAGGGCCCGCTGTTCGCCTCCGTCGCACAGATCTACGCGGCCCCGCAGGACGTCCGCCCCGGCCAGCAGCTCAGCGCCGACAGCATTGCCGCCTCGCTGCGCAAGGCCGGATACAACTCCAACACGCAGCTCGGCAGCTACCAGTTGCGCGGTGACGACATCCTCATCAAGCCCGGCCCGCAGAGCTATCTCGCCACCGATGGCGCCACGATCCATACCTCCGGCGGACAGGTCCAATCCGTCACTGCGGAGAACGGCGCGGCCCTGGCCGGCTACAAACTCGAGCCCCAGCTCATCACCGCGCTCTCCGAAGACAAGAACCGCGTCAAGCGCCGTCTCGTCACCTACAACCAGATTCCGCCACACATGGTGCAGGCGGTCACCGCCATCGAAGACCGCCGTTTCTTCGAGCACGGCGGCGTCAACTACGTTCGCCTCATCAAGTGCGCCGTGCAGGATACCCTTTCGCGCCGCATGAACTGCGGCGGCTCCACGCTCACCCAGCAGCTCGCCAAGAACTTCTTCCTCTCTCCGGAGAAGACCATCTCACGCAAGATCGCCGAGCTGATGATCACCTATCAACTCGAGTCGCGCTTCAGCAAGCAGCAGATCTTCGAGATGTACGCGAACGAGATCAACATCGGCCAGCGCGGCTCCTACGCCGTCAATGGCTTTGGAGAGGCCGCCCAGGCCTACTTCGGCAAGGACCTCCGCCAGCTCAATCTCGATGAGTGCGCCCTGATCGCCGGGCTCATCCAGAACCCCAACCGCCGCAATCCCTACCGCCATCCCGACCGCGCCACCGAGCGCCGCAACGTCGTGCTCGACTCCATGGTCGAGACCGGCTCGATCACCGCCGCCGAGGCCGAACGCGCCAAGGCCGAGCCCCTCCACCTGGCTCCCCCCAACATCGACGCCAGCGAAGCGCCCTACTTCGTCGACCTGGTGCACGACCAGATCGTGCAGCGCCTGGGCGACTCCGACACCGCCCGCTCCGGCTCCCTGCGCATCTACACCTCGCTCGATCCCGACCTGCAGCGCGCCGCCTCGGAGGCCGTCGAGGTCGGTATGCGCAACGTCGACGAGCTCGTTCGCAAGCACCATAAAAAGGGCGACACCAGCAACATCACCTATCCGCAGGTCGCCCTGGTCGCGCTCAACCCGCACACCGGGCAGATCCTCGCCCTCGTCGGCGGACGCAACTACGGCGTCTCGCAGCTCGACCACGCTACCGCCGAGCGTCCCACCGGCTCCATCTTCAAGCCCTTCGTCTATGCGACAGCCTACAACTCCTCGCTCGAAGGCACAGCCGTTGAGGGCGGCAGCGTCTTCACCGCTCTCACCAAGATCAACGACGATCCGCAGGACTTCGGCACCAACGGCCAATCCTACACGCCGGGTAACTTCGAAAGAGGTGAGTACCCCGGCATGGTCACCGCCGCTACCGCCATCGAGCACTCGCTGAACATCGCCACGATCTCTCTGGCCCAGATGGTCGGCTACAACAACGTCGCTACCCTCGCCCACTCCGCGGGCATCGTCAACGCCAAGGCAACCCCTTCAATGGCCATCGGCACCTACAGTGCCACGCCCATCGACATGGCGGGTGCCTACACCGTCTTCGCGAACGGCGGCGTCCATCTCAAGCCCTGGCTGCTGGCCAGCGTCCGCAATCCCAACGGGGACATCGTCGCCGACTTCGCCCCTGAAGCCAAGCAGGTCCTCGACCCCCGCGTGGCCTACCTCACGCAATCTCTGATGGAGGGAGTCATCGCGCGCGGCACCGCCTCCGGCGTCCGTAAACACGGCTTCCTCGCCCCCGCCGCCGGCAAGACCGGCACCTCCCACGACGCGTGGTTCGCCGGCTACTCTTCCAACCTGCTCTGCATCATCTGGGTCGGCAACGACGACTACACCGACGTCAAGCTCCAGGGCGCCGACGCCGCCGCCCCCATCTGGGCAGAGTTCATGAACCGCGCCATCCGCCTGCCGCAGTACTCCGACATGAAGAACTTCACCCCGCCGGAGGGCGTCCAGACCCTGAGCATCAACCGGGCCACGAATATGCCGGTCGATGAATCCTGCTCCAGCGACAGCTTCAACGCAGCCTTCCTCGTCGGAACGGCCCCGCAGGGAACCTGCTCACGCATGGGAGAAGACACGCAAGCACTCGGCGACAGGCTCCTGAACGGAGCCAACCTCAATCCGGGGAATGGAAACGTCTCACCCGGCACGCCCCTCAACAACGGCATGCCCAACCCCGCAGGTGCGATCCCAGCGAACCGCAATAACCCGCAGCCGGTTCCCATCAACAACCAGCCCGCCCCGAGCGAACCCGTCAAGCATCGCAACCCCTTCCAGAAACTGTTCGGCCTGGGCAAGGACAAGGACAAACAGCCCCCACCACCGCCGCCCCAGTAGCTCTCGGGCAGTTGCTGTTGCCTTTGCCTTTCTGATTGTCATTCCCGCAGGGAATCTGCTTTTTCTGTTGTTCTTGCTTTTCTGGTTGTCATTCCGACCCTGAGCGTAGTCGAAGGGGAGCGAACCTGCTGTCTCCCGTTTTTCGGTTGTGCTGCCACGAAGAGAGTGCGCCAGCACAACCTTGCCCTCTATGTTTTCTGGGTGGTACGAGCGAAAAGCGGAACAAGGGAGTCGGGACCTAAAAGGCCCCCGCTCCCCTGCCCCGCAACGCTAAAACTTCGCGCTCCAGCCACCTACGCCGTAACCCGCACCACCCGCGCACTCTCCGTCCCCGCCAACTGATACGCAATACCCTCACCCGGCAGCACGACAACACAGGCCTTCGGAAGCTCCATCGCCGCGCTCCCCGATACCGGCTGAACAAAGCAGCCGTCACCTAGCGCAATCAACAACTGCATCTGATCCGAGTTCTCGAGCTTGATCGTTTGGCCGACCTTGACGTCGAAACGGTCAACCGTGAAGTAAGGAGACTTCACCAACTGCGTACGCGGCCCTTCCGTAACCGGCGGCACAAGCCCTGCTCCGGTTTCGGTGCGCGTCACCGCAAGCCCCTTGTCCAGATGCAGCTCACGAGGCCTGCCGTAGTCATACAACCGGTACGTCACA
Source organism: Granulicella mallensis MP5ACTX8 (assembly GCF_000178955.2). Lineage (NCBI taxonomy): Bacteria > Pseudomonadati > Acidobacteriota > Terriglobia > Terriglobales > Acidobacteriaceae > Granulicella > Granulicella mallensis. The sequence continues at coordinate 4,955,032 of NC_016631.1, forward strand.
TCGCTGTACTGCTGCGTCTCCAGGATGACCACGCCAGGCCCGATGGCATGGATCGTACCAGCCTCCACATAGACCAGGTCGCCCGCCTTGACGGGGACGTGCGCCAGCTTCTCTTCGAGCGTTCCCTGTTCGATCGCTGCCCGAATGCCCTCAGTGGTAATCGGCTCACGGAACCCGAGCGCCACCGACGCTCCGGGCTCGGCCGAAAGAACGTACCAGCACTCGTTCTTCCCTCTCGGTTCGCCGATGGCACGCGCCTGCTCGTCGTTGGGATGCACCTGCACCGACAGCTTTTCGTGCGGAAAGAGGATCTTAAGCAGCAGAGGCACACCGCCGGCGTCTTTGTCACCCAGCAGCGCAGGATGGCTCTCTGTTGCGGCGGCAAGAGTCTTGCCGTGCAGGGGGCCGTTTCCGATCAGGCACTCGGCTGCGGTCAGCCAGACCTCTCCGATGGGCTTCCCGGTCTCGGGCACGTCAAACCATGGTTCAAGGGAGCTAGCCCCCCATATACGTTCTACTTGAAGCGGAGTCAAAATAAATGGCCCGATAGATGGCTGGCTGGGAATCGTCATTCTTCCAAACTACCGGATACAGAAAACTTGGGAAAGCTCCCCCAACCCTTCCCAGACGGCTCCCAGCTCCTTACCCACCATCTATTCTCTGGGCCATTGCCGCCCCAAGGCGTTACTCTTAGGATGACCGATTTCTGTGCCTCCGCGCACCCACCTGTTTGAAGGAGCTTCACTTGGCCGTTCCAGTTAGAAACATCAGTGCGCCGGGTTACGGCGACGATCAACCGATCAAAACCGACATGCGCGCTATGAGCGTCGCGACCTCGCTCTTCTTCATGGTGGGATTCCTCACCTGCCTGAACGACATCATCATCCCGCACCTCAAGAGCATCTTTGCTCTGGGCTACGGTGAGGCCATGTCGGTTCAGCTCGCCTTCTTCACCTCCTACTTCGTCTTCAGCTACCCCGGTGGCGCGCTCGTCGATAAGTTTGGCTACAAGAAGACCATGGTCGTGGGCCTGCTGGTCATGGCTTGCGGTGCCGTCGGCTTCATCCCCGCGGCCCACTTTGCGCTCTTCCCCATCTTCCTGACCGCGCTCATCATCCTTGCCGCCGGAATGACCATCGTGCAGGTCGCCGTGAACCCCTACGTCACGGTCATTGGCCCGGTGGGCACCGCTTCCAGCCGTCTCAACCTCGCCCAGGCCTTCAACTCCTTCGGAACCTTCATCGCTCCCCTGTTTGGGTCGGTCCTCATCCTCGGCAACGCCCCGGCGATGATCACGCCCGATCGTCTTCGCTCCATGACGGAGGTCGCAAGACAGGCCTATCGAGCGAGCCAGGCCTCAACCGTGCGCCTGCCCTACATCGGGATCGCGCTCACGCTCGTGCTGCTGGCTCTCGCTCTCGCCGCGATCAAGCTGAAGACCACCACCGGCGTCTCCCAGCACACCCAGGACTTCCGTCCCGGAGCCTTCGCGGAAGCCCTCTCGCGTCCCGATAGCATCTGGCACCACCCCTGGCTGCTCTTCGGCGCGGTCGGCATCTTCGTGTACGTGGGTGCGGAAGTCGCCATCGGCAGCCTTCTCGTCAACTACATGGGACTGCCCCAGATAGCCGGGCTCCGCGAATCCACCGCCGCCTACTTCCTCATGGTCTATTGGGGCGGCGCCATGGTCGGCCGCTTCATCGGTTCCGCGGTCCTGCAGAAGGTGAAGACGGGCATCGTACTGGGCGCTGCCGGACTCTGTGCCCTGCTGCTCATCGTGATCAGCATCAAGACGACCTACACCTCCGGCCTCTGGATTAAGCACGTCGACTTTCTGCAATGGCATCGGACCCTCTACATTCCGAAGTCCGTTCCGATGTTCTCGATGCTGGCAATCGGCTTCTGCAACTCGATCATGTTCCCCTCGATCTTCACGCTGGGCATCCAGGACCTCGGACCGCTCACCAGCAAGGGCTCGAGCCTGCTGATCGCAGCCATCGTCGGCGGCGCGCTGATCCCGAAAGCCACCGGCATCCTCGCCGACCACAGCGGCCTGCACCCTGCCTTCATCATCCCTGCGCTCTGCTACGTCTACATCGCCTGCTTCGGGCTGGCGGCCATCCGCCGCCCCGTAGCCTCCAATGGGCTCCTCGTTGATCCCACGTAAGAGAAGCAACGCGAATCAGGAGTCATTCAAACCTGCAACAAGTTACCCCCGAAAGGGCCAAGACTGTAACAGCCCAGGGCGTTGCCCTGGGCTGTTAGCTTTTGCGTTGCCTGTTTCTCGTCGTTGCTTGTTTTCGTCGTTGTCGTTGCTTGTTTTTCGTCGTCATCCTGAGCCGTAGGCGAAGGACCCCCGCATTCAGAACCACCCAAGCTTTATCGGGACGACCCAGAAAACACCACCAAGGACAGACAGCACCTTACCCACTGGCGTCGTGCAAAATGCGGGGGCCTTCGCCAAACCACCCAATAAGCGCAAAGTGCGCGCTCGCCGGGGATCCCGGTACCTGCTCAAGATGACGACGAAAGACAGATCAACCTACCGCCAGGCCCTTTAAAGCTCCGGATAAACATCAAAAACGAATCGAGACTACGCCGCAACTGGGCCTCGATTCGTCTCGCGGCTATTGGCCTTTGTCATCATTTGATGAAACGTTTTTGATCACCAGTACACCGACCATGGATTCTGTTGTATCTTGGGTGGCGTCATACCCTATCACTACTAATAAATAGAAGGTTGGTTCCTGTGCCACTTTTTGCGTCGCGCCGTCCGCGAGTTGTGTCTTCTTGTCTGTTCCTCTTTCCCCTAACGTTGAGTCTTCTGGGTTTGCTGGCAGGATGTTCCGGCAACAACTCCGGTAGCGGTGGAGGCACGGGTACTGCTACCCAGACGACTCCAGCCATCACTTCGATCAGCCCCGCCAAGGTGGCCGCAGGCTCGACGGCATTGACACTGACTATCTCAGGCTCTGGCTTTGTCAGCACCAGCACTGTTGCGGTTGGCAGCACATCCGAGGCCACGACCTACGTGAGTGCAACGCAACTGACGGCAACCGTCCCGGCCGCACAACTCACGAATGGCGCTGAACTTGTCGTTACCGTATCGAATGGAACAACCGCTAGCAGCGGCGCGACCACCAATCTCGAAGTCGACAATCCCGCGCCGGTCCTTACTTCGATGTCCACGACCACGGCGCTCGCGGATACGGCGTCTGCCGTCATCACCTTCACAGGGACTGGTTTTGTGCCCTCGACCGTCATCAACGTCAACGGGACTCCGCGCGCGACAACGTACATCAACTCCACTCAGGTCAGCGCCGCGCTACCCTCCACCGACTTCGTCAGCGCGGGCACTCTATCGCTCACTGCAGTCAACCCGGCTCCAGGTGGCGGAACTTCGGCAGCAGCGACGCTTGCCATCAGCAACCCACCGGTCGGAGCTATCATGCTCTCTCCGTCGGCCCTCAACGTGGGTTCAACCTCCGCTGCGACCATCACTGTCAGCGGGACCGGTTTCGTTCCCACGTCCGTTGTACACATGGCAAACACTGCGCGCACAACGACCTATGTGAACGCAGCCACCCTTACCTTTACTGCCACGGTCGCCGATCAGGCGACGAGCGGCAATCTTCCTGTCTCGGTAATCAATCCAGCGCCCGGAGGCGGAACGTCTCCGGTTGCCTATCTCAACATCACGGCCCCAACGACCACGCCGGTGATTACCGCGATCACTCCAACCAGCATTATTGTTGGTTCTAACGCGACAGCTCTCGAAATCAGCGGAACCGGATTTACAAGCAACACTGTGGCCCTGTGGAACGGCACGCCTCTGCCCACTTCGCTTAGCTACTTCGGCACTGGGATCAATCCTGCGCTCCTGGCAACCGTGCCCGCATCCGATCTCACGGCAACAGGCACGGCAACCATCACCGCCAAGACGTCCAACGCAACTCCCTCTATTTCAAATGCCGTGAACTTGAGCATCGTGAATCCTCCGGTTCCGGCTATTACCAGCCTCTCCCCCGCGGGAGGCCCCATTAATACAGCCAGTGCCGAGACACTGACCGGTACCGGATTTACCTCAAACACAACAGTGTCTCTCAATGGACAACTGATTCCGTCCACCTTCGTCAACTCGACGCAGATCACCACGAACTTTCCCGCGTCTGCTCTCGCGCTACCTGGAAATCAGAGTGTGACCGTAACCACCCCCGCACCTGGCGGAGGAACAAGCGCAGCGCAACCCTATACCACCTTTATCTCCATTCCGAATAACGACCTGGTCTACAACGCGGCCGACGGCTTGCTCAACGCGGCCGACGGCTTGCTCTACGCCTCCGTTCCCGCTTCAGCCGCAGGCGCTATCGGGAACGCCGTCGTTGGCATCGATCCCAACACCGGCACAATCACCCGGCAGATACCAGTCGGCACGAATCCGAACCAACTGGCTCTCTCCACTGACGGCACGCAGCTTTTCGTGGGAATCGACGGCGCAGGCGCTGTGGCCCAGGTCAATCTTGCACAAGGGAAGATCGTCAACCAGTTCTTGCTCGGCGGAGGTCCCGGCGTCTACAACCCGCCTCTCACAGCCGTTTACCTGGCGGCTGTTCCGGGCCTGCCCAACTCGGTCGCGGTGGCCACCACGGGGGGATTCATTGGTAGCGGGCCTGCCATCATCATCTTCGACTCTGGTGTTGCACGCACTGGCAGCACCGTCAATGTTGGAGAGGGTCCGCTCAGCTTTGGTTCATCCGCGTCGACACTCTATCTAGGGTCATCGAGCATCGACGCCCTGGCTGTGGCCTCCACCGGCATTACCGCTGCAACCCAACTCGCAACTGATTCCTATCCCCTGACCAACCTGCAATATGACAATGGAGCTCTGTACCTCTCAAATGGCCAGGTGCTGAATGCGACAAACGGCGCTCTGAATGGCACCTTCTACACCACCGGCACCACGTCGGCCAACGGGCCGATTGTCTCCGATTCCACGCTCGGCAAGGCCTTCATGGCCGTGTCATCCTTCTCCGGTACTGCTGCCGTAGACATCTTTGACGAAAAATCCTTCAGCCTTCTTGGCACCATCCCTGTCAACGACCTTGGAACACAGGGCTATTCCACCAGCTTCCGCGCAATCGTGCGCTGGGGTCAGAACGGAATCGCCCTCGCAGCAATTCCGAGTGCCTTTACGTCAAACAACCAGATCTATATCTTCCAATCCCCGCTGGTGAAGGATGTCTCCTCGACACCGGCCGATCTGTCGGTATCTCTCGGCGCACCGGCCACAGCCGCAACCGGAACGGCGATCAGCTATACCGCCAAGGTCGTGAACGCTGGCCCGAACGCCGCTACAGGTGCGACGCTCTCAGCGAGCCTCGACCCATCGCTCATCATCAATAGCGTCACAGCAAGCCAGGGCTCATGCACCACTTCGACCACGTTTATCTGTGATCTTGGTGGTCTCGCCAATGGAGCCAGCATGACCGTCACCGTGAGCGCCACTCCGACCAACTCGGGAACGCTCTCCGCAACGGCCTCGGTTTCTTCCTCCAGCTATGACCCCACACTCTCCAACAACCAGGCTACTGCCAGCATCACGGCCACGGGCAGCCTTTACGGAGCCGTGCCTTCGATCGCTTCCCTCTCTCCCAATCTGGTTCAGGCCGGCTCTGCGGCGTTCACGCTGACGGTTACGGGAACAGGCTTCAACGCCAACTCCACCGTCAACCTCGGCAGCACGGCACTGGCCACGAGCTATGTCAGCTCCACGCAACTCACCGCATCTGTTACAGACGCAGAAATTGCAACCTACGGCTGGTCTCCGGTGACCGTCTCCAACCCCACGCCGGGCGGCGGAGTCTCCGCGATCTCTCCACTCACCATCTACAGCCTTGTCAATGTCCCAGCCAGTTCCATGCTCTTCGATCCCTACGGTCAGTCGCTGTATGCCACGATTCCCAGCAACGCCACAGGCATCACCGGCAACTCTGTAGTCGCTGTCAATCCTTTCACCGCCGCGGTGGGAACTCCGATCGCCGTCGGCAGTCAACCTAACATGATGGCCGAAACCTCCGATGGTAATGATCTCTACATCGGATTAAGTGGCTCGAATAGCCTCGCACAATTCAATTTACTCACCCAGAGCGTAGCGGCCACCATTCCGATTACCTACAATTCGGCAAGTGCTCCTGCGATTTCGCTGGCTGCCATGCCGGGTACGGATACAACTCTTGCGATCGGAATGGCAAACAATTTTGCTAACTTCGGTATCTTTGACGTGAGCGGTAGTACCGGCAGTTTCCGTCCGAATGTGTCAGGAATTTACGCTGGCGTGAATCCAGCCTTCGCCAGCCCGACGGAGCTATACGCCTACGACAGCCAGACAACGGGTGCGGAGTTCTATCGCTACAGCATCGATGCCAACGGAGTGACTCTTATCGATGGCACAACCCTTGACGGCCTGGGAGGCTTCAGCGGCGGATTTCAATATACAGGCGGTTTGGTCTACGGAGAGGGCGGAGGCATCGTCAATCCCAGCACCACGCCTCCGTCGCAGGTTCAGACATTGCCTCTTATCGACTTCTACGGCTCTGGTGATGTTGGAACGGCTGCGAGTATTGCAGCTGATCCCTCCCTCAAGAAGGATTTCCTTATGCTCACAAACACTGCCGGCACATGGGCATACGGATTGGTCCGGTACGACCTTAACAGTTACCTTCCCGAAGCCGTTCTCCCCATGCCTGCCTCTGCTTCAAGCGTGGAATCTACATGGACGATGCAGCGTTTTGGCCAGGATGGTCTCGCACTCCTGAGTTACAACAGCGTCTTTGTCACACCGTCAGTCTCACAGTTGCTTCTCCTGCGGGGGCCATTCATTGCTCCGCAGGAACTCACAACAAATACTGCGGCCAGCCTCACATCCAGCTCCGCCTCCAGCATTACTCACGGTAGCGGCAACACCGTGCTCACCTTGACAGGTGCGAACTTCCTCCCGGGGGTTGCCATCACCTGGAACGGATCCTACCGCACCACCACCATCGTGGATGCAACCCATGTCACTGTCGCTATTCCAGCCAGCGATCTGTCTGCCGCGGGTACCGCGTCGGTGGTCGCCACCAACCCTGGAGCCCCCGCATCGAGTGCTCTGCAGATCACTATCAACTAAACCAGGGGCAGTTCGAGCCTGAAACTGCACCACCATCTCAGCGGGGCTGGCCACCTTTCATCAACGTGGCCAGCCCCGCTGACTTATACCTCAACCGGGAAGTAGCTTTTCGGCCGGATGGTACAGACCCTAAACCCGCCTGCTTCGGACGCACTTTGACTGCCTTTAACCCTAAAGCTCAGGGTAAAAATCAAAAAACGCATCCAGGCTATGCCGCAACTGGGCCTCGATACTCTCGCGGCTCCCCTCCAGGATGTGCATTGTCACCTGGGCCTCATTCCCGTTCTTCAGCGCGATAGGAGCAGCCTGCACGCTCTCAATCTCATCGGCGGGCAGCAGCCGCATTCCGTAAACCAAAACTAAGTCAGCCATAGCCTCTATCGTACGCCGGAAGAACAGAGTGTAGAGAGTAGAGGATAGAGTGTAGAGACTTGCGCCTCTGGCTATAAGGAAGGCCCGCCACCCACTCCGTCTACACTCTATCCTCTACCCTCCTACCCTCTGCTTTTCCCCCCTGAACCCTTTCCTCTCCCGGTACAATCAAACGGATATGTCAGACCAGATCGAAGTACGCGATACCGTCATTCTTGGCTCCGGCTGCTCCGGACTCACCGCCGCCATCTACGCGGCACGCTCCAACCTGAAACCGCTTGTCCTCGAAGGCCATGAGCCCGGCGGACAGCTCTCCATCACCACGCTGGTCGAGAACTTTCCCGGCTGGCCCGACGGAGTGCAGGGCCCCGAGCTCATCGAGAACATGAAGAAGCAGGCCACCCGCTTCGGCGCCGAGCTGCGCCTGGCGCACCTCACCTCGGTCGACCTGACCACGTCGCCCTTTGAGCTGACCGTGGGTAAAGACATCATCAAGACGCGCTCCCTCATCATCGCCTCGGGCGCCTCGGCCCGCTGGCTCGGTCTGCCCAGCGAGCAGGCCCTGATCGGCCACGGCGTCAGCTCCTGCGCCACCTGCGACGGCTTCTTTGCCTCCGGCAAGGAGATCGCGGTCATCGGCGGCGGCGACTCGGCGATGGAGGAGGCTCTCTTCCTCACCCGCTTCGCGACCAAGGTCACGATCATCAACCGCAGCGAGAACTTCCGTGCCTCTAGAATCATGCTGGAGCGCGCCATCGCTCATCCCCAGATCGAGTTCCTGCACAACACGCTGGTCGAAGAGTGCCTGGGCGTCGAAGAGAAGGACCTCAAGGGCCTGAAGCTGGTCAACCGCAAGACCGGCGAGCGCTGGATGCTGCCCGTCTCGTTCATGTTCCTCGGCATCGGCCACGTACCCAATGCGTCGATGTTCAAGGGCCAGATCGACCTCGACGGCGACGGCTACATCCTGACCGAGCACAACGTCTTCTGCACCAACCAGGGCATCCAGCTGCACGGCGTCTACGCCTGCGGCGACGTACAGGACCGCCGCTACCGCCAAGCCATCACCGCCGCCGGAACCGGCTGCATGGCCGCGCTGGAAGTAGAGAAGTACCTCGAAGAAACGGGCCGCTAAGGACCAGCAACACGTTGAAGGCAACAAAGGCGGCGATCCTTGGGGGCGCCGCCTTTGTTGCCTTCAAAGCTCCCCCCAAACATTGTCATCTCGACCGGAGCGCGGGGTCCCCGGAGAACGCTCTTTGTTCTCTGGGGTGCAAGCATGACGGCTTTATGTCATGCGTAGTGGAGAGACCCTTGTATTTTGCCCGAAGCGGCATTGCTGCTATGGGCGAACCTGCAGCTCTCGACCCTCCCGCGAGAACGGCTCTAGTGCTTTGGCTTTACCCGATAAATATTGGCAAAAAGCTGACTGGCTGAGGTAACACCATGTCCGGTATACTTCCGGCTCCAGACAGGCATCAGTTCCGGAATCTCCTTCGCCAGAGTGGCTGGAGCTTCTCCCTGCGACTCCACTACAAATCCGGGCCGCACCAAAGCCATCTGTTGGCGGACCAACTCCGGTCTGACTCTATGGAATGAGATCCGTCTTTTCACAAATTCCGGCGAAGCGAGCCCCGCTCCGTCTTCAATGACGAATCTTCCCCGAGCGCAGTACGCCAACACACCGATATCCACCTCGACCAATACCAATTCCTGGGGCTGCGTCGCTCCGGCCAGGTATTCCGCAGCCTGCTGCATCGTCACAAAGTACTCTTTCTGGAAGCTCCGCAGGGGTGGCATAATCCAGAGGGCGTTGAAGACCAGGGACATTCCCAGATGCAACAGCAACACCGTGGAAAGGATGCTTTTCCATCTCCACTGTGGCATAGCCCGCATCGCCACCGATAGCATCTCTGCACCACCCGCACACACCAGGGGAAACAGGATCAATAGATACCTGCCCGGCGCCTCCAGCCCCGAGGTTCGCAGGTAATGAAAGCCCGCGATTACCGCAGTCCCGGCCATCGGCAACCAAAGGTGCTCCGGCACCTTGAGCCGTTTTCGCACCATAACGGCAAGACACCCAGCGAAGAGGATCACAGGCCACAGCAGAGAGAAGCCCACAAGTTCGACATACTGCCTTATGATTTGAGGATTCCAGAGCATCACGCCGGCCACCGTCTTCGAGCGCAGCGTAGTCGGCAGGATTGACCCGAAGTACGAATAAGAGAAGAGCTCCCATGCCACCAGAGGTAGCAAGAATCCAGTCAGCAGTGCTGTCAGGCTCAATACCTTCCTCATGCGCAGATGCCACGCCAGCAGCAACGCGCACACCGCGCCGACGGCCAGCAGTTCAGGCCGCAACAACGCGCTCAACCCCAGCAGCAATCCGGCAGAGGCCGCCATCAAGGGGGAAAGCTCAAACGTTGTAAAGCACAACAGAATGAGACACACTGCACAGAACGCATAGCTCGTCTCCATCAGCGTCCCGTTCCAGCGCCACAGGTTGCAAGCAAAGGCCGCCGCCCCCAGCCCGAAGAAGCTCGCCGTCAGGTCTCCTCCGGTCGTCTTCCGCAATCGTACAAAGAGAGCCAGCAGCCCGACCGTCGTCGCCAGGCAAGAGGCCACCTGCAACATTCCGGTCATCAGCTTTCCGCATACAAGCCAGGCCACAATCAGCATCGCGGTAAACAGCGGCGCCGTGGAAAGATTGCATCGCACTCCCGGGTTCAATCCCCATCCCTGGTGCGCAAGCACATTGCGTGCTACCTGCAGATGAATGTACGTATCGTCGGAGCCGATATAAGAGCGGTAACAGAACAGCTTTATCAGGCTGGGGGTCAGCGCCATCAGAAGCGCGGCTGTATATACCCACTTCGACTCATACACTGACTCTTCCTGCTTCATCCTGAAGTAGCTCTCGGTCTTCTCACTCGATATTGCTTATTCTGCGCGAATGCCTCGGCTTTGTTGTCACCTCCATGTCACCACTTTGTCTTCCCACCCATCTCACAGCAAATCTCCCCCTGCCGTTTGATCTACGGCTACAACGCAGGAGAGACAGGGTTTCTCTAAACCTCAAGGGGCCTCCCGGAAATCTGGCAGCGTCTCGAGGTGGCTGGAGAGATTTAGGGCAGTTCCTGTATCGGCGTGCAACAAAAAAGCGGCGACCCCAGGGTCGCCGCTTTCTCTACACTCTATTCTCTACACTCTGCTCTAGTGGATGTCGAACTGCTCCGGATGCAGACTCGGATCGCTCTTCACCAGGATCGTCTTGCCCGACATCTCTTCCATCTCCTGCAGCCACTTGCCGCTGCCGGACTTCAATTGCTTCACGACCTCCGGATTCACGCGCAGCATGATGTCGCCCTTGTCGAGATGCTTGTGCATCTTCCGCATCTCGATGTAGATGTCGTTGCACACCGTGATCGGCGACTTCACCATGCCCGTGCCCGCGCAGATGCCGCAGGTCGTCGAGAGCGTACGCTCCAGGGACTGTTTCACACGCTTGCGGGTAATGGCGACGAGGCCGAAGTCATTGAACTGCAGCACCTTCGAGGGTGCGCGGTCCTTCTTCAACTCCTCTTCGAGCGCGGCCATCACCTTGTGGCGATTCTTGCGCTCGTCCATGTCGATGAAGTCGATGATGATGATGCCGCCCAGATCGCGCAGACGAATCTGGCGAACGATCTCGGGGATCGCATCGAGGTTCGTCTTGACGATCGTGTCTTCCAGCCGCGCCGTCTTGCCGACGTACTTGCCGGTGTTGATGTCGATCGCGACCAGCGCCTCGGTCTGGTTGATCACGATCGATCCGCCGGACTTGAGCCACACCTTCGAGCGCAGCGCCTTGTTGATCTCCTCGGTGATGCCGAACTGCTCGAACAGCGGCGTCTCCTTCGTGTAGAGCTTCACACGCCGGATCAGGCTCGGCTGGAAGCGCTGCAGGAAGCGCAGTACGCGCTCGTATTCGGTCTCGGTATCCACCCAGATCGCGGAGAAGTTGTCCGTCACCTGGTCGCGCAGGATGCGCTCGACGAGGTTGAGATCGTGATAGATCAGGGCCGGGCTCTTCGACGACTCCGACCGCTGCTTGATGTCCGCCCACAGGTTCAGCAGGAAGCGAAGATCGCTGCGCAGCTCTTCTTCGCTCGCACCGGACGCCGCCGTGCGCACGATGAAGCCGCCGCTCGCGTCGCCCTTCTCCGAAAGCAGAATCTCCTTCAACCGGCGGCGTTCGCCGTCCGAGTCGATCTTGCGCGAGACACCTACGTGGTTGACCGTCGGCATAAAGACCAGGAACCGGCCTGGAAGAGCGATGTGCGACGTGATGCGCGCACCCTTCTTCGCGATCGGCTCCTTGGCAATCTGCACCAGCACTTCCTGGCCGGGCTTCAGCAGATCGCTGATCGCGGGCAGGTCGGTCGCCTGTACGGAGTGCCGTCCAGGACGTCCACCGGGACGCGAGTTCGCCATGCCACGCTTGTCGCGCGAACCACGGTCTCCGTTGCGATCCCCACGTCCGCCGCGGCGGCCATCGCGACGTCCACGCCGCTCGCCCTCACGCTGCGCCGGTCGTGCTTCACCCTCTTCGCCTGAGGCAACCGCCTCCTCGCCAATCGGAGAGTCCTCAAACGCATCCGCCTCGGCGAACTCTTCCTCTTCGGCCTCGCTCACATCGCTGCCGGAGATCTCATCGTCCGACTCGAACTCGTCCTCTTCAATCTCTTCTTCGTCGATGTCGAAGTCGTCATCCTCATCGTCCAGCTCCGCTGGCTCAGGCCGCGTGATCTGGTCGATCGACATCTCGCGCAACATGGTTCCGAGATCGGCTGCACCTTCCAGCGTCTCTTCTTCCATGTCGTCTTCAAAGGCTCCGGCATGGACATGCGGAAGATCGCTGTCCTCGTCGTCCAGCAGTTCTTCTTCGAGCTCGCCGTCTCCGGGAGCGAAGATCTGCGCCCCCTCATGGGGGACCGGTGTCGTCTCAGCCTGTGCCAAATGCACCGACTGCACGGCCTGCTCATGCTCAATGGGAGCTGCCGGGTTCTCCGCATCCTGCGGAGCCACCTCAGCCAGGGGAGTCTCCGAGATCATCTCGCCGGTTGGCTGAATCGTCGTGAACTCGTGGACAGGAGCGCCTTCGGCTTCCTCCGAAAGAGCCTCAACCGATTCAGGCGCGCTTTGGCGGAATTCGCTCGGGCTGACAGGATCGACGCGGTAGGTCACCGAGGCATCCTCACCCGGCTCGTACTCGGTCGTGGTCTCGTGGAACTCTACGACCGTCTCGTGCAGCTCTTCCACCGCTTCGAGCACAGGCGCGTTCTCTGCCTCTGCTTCCAGGGGAGCGACATCGGTCTGGGGCTCGTAAACAGGCTCCAGGGCCTCTGCTGCTTCGATCTCCTGCTGGTACTGCTGAACGTCAAATGCCTGCGTCTCGTAGGCCGGAGCGTCGTCGCTGAATGGCATAACGTTCGCTTCAGGCTCATGCTGCGAGGTCACCGCAGGCAGCACAGCTTCGGCCGGATCAAGCGCCCGGCGCGGGCTCTCCGAGTGAACCTCGTTACGTCCACCCTGGCGCTGCTGATCGCGGTCGCGACGGCGATCACGGCCATTGCCGCCCTCGCGTCCGCCACGATCCTCGCGCGCAAAAGAGCTCTCGTTGCGCGGCTCTGAACTGCGATCACGATGCCGCGAAAGCGTCTCGCCCGGAAGCGTCGCTCCGCCGTCCCAGCCCAACAAAGGAACAACTTCGGTAGAAGGTTTCGGAATAATAACGTTCGGCGCTAAGCTCGATGAACTGTGCGAGGCTGAAGCCTCGCCATCCTCGCCGCGACGGTACTTCGACAACGACTCGCCCGGCAGGATGATCGGTTCGATCGGCGCGCTGGCCTCGAAACCATCCTCTTCGCGAGAGCCGCCACGGTCGCCGCGCGGAGCAAAGCGCTCACGTACCGAGTCATGGCGTCCGCCACGATCTTCGCCACGGCCACGACGCTCACGGCCACCGCTGCGCTCTTCGCGGGGCACAACCTCTTCTGGAGCAGCTTCAGCCTGAAACTCAGGCTCGGGAGCCTCGGTCGAAACGGCTTCTCCATTGTCATTGGAGCGCGCCAAGCCACGTTGATCGTCATTCCCACCACGGCCGCGACGGCGGCCACGGCGACCACGCCAGCGGCGGCTGCCGTCCGCTCCGGGAGCGCCTTCGCCAACTTCGTCGGTATCGCTCTCACGCGGAGCAGCAGCAAAAACTTCGTCCTGCGGCGCCAACTCAGCCGGGACGGCAGGAGCCTCGCGGCCATCACGACGCCCACGATCGCCCTTATTACGGTCACCACGCTCATTGCGGTTGCCACGCTCACGGCGGCCTTCACCCTCAGCGCGGACCGGAGCCTCGGCAGCGGCTTCGGGAGAAACCTCAGCGCCCTCTTCGTCACGGCGGCCGCGTCCACGGCCTTCGCCGCGTTTTTCGCCACGGGCCGAGCGGCTATCGGCGGATTCAAAATCCGCTGAGTCGCCAGCCTCTTCCATAAAGTCGGTGATGTACAGGAACGCGTCGCGCTCCAGGCCGATGTCCACAAAGCTGGACTGCATGCCCGGCAGGACGCGGGTTACCCGTCCGTTGTAGATCGAGCCGGCGAGCGTGTATTCATTCTCGCGCTCGTAGTAGATCTCCGTGAGTTCGTCTTTTTCGACGATGGCGAGCCGCGTCTCGTGCGGCGTGCTTGAGATGTAAATTTCCTTCGACATTGCTCTGCTTTCTGCCCGTCCCCGGCTCAAAGGCCGTGGATCAGGCTGGCAGAACAGGCGAAGATCGCGCCACAGAAAACTAAGGTTAAAACAAGTTCAACAAGTTAGCTGAAAACTCGCTCAAGGCTTAGTTGATTGTGGCAGCCTCCCTGGATGCGGACGGGAACTGAGCTGCGGAGACTGGGTCGAACTTCCGGAGGCTGCACGCTACGCGGGCACGCCCCCCAGCCTGCGGATAGCCGCGCAAAAAGCGCAACCGCTGGCTGGTGCCGAGAGAGGATTGTTCCAGTATTAGACCGCGTGCCTCGGGCCGAACAAAACTGCCCTGAAGCAAATCGCTGCAAACGGAGTTTGTGACCAACACAGCCTCGATCCGAGGCGGGGTCGTTAACCGTCCGTTTACATTCATTCTCAAAACCTGTCCGGCCATCGGAAGCTGATCCGTGCCTGGCCGGCCTTCTAAAAATCTTGGTGTGGCCGCTGCGCCGGGGAATAAGTCGCATCCGTGCAGCGGTTCTATACCCGCCCAGCCCTATGGCTGAACGTCTTCCATTAGTATGCACCAAAGTCGGGCAACGTGCGCCCGGGCTTACCGCTTTCGGACTAAACCCTGCCTGTTCAGCGGTTCAGGTACGATCTCGATTTCGCGAAGATGTGCCGTTGTCGTTAGTTCACAAACCGCCGCATCCGGATATTCATCACAATCCCCAGCGCCAGGAACGTAAAGATAATCGACGACCCGCCATAGCTCATCAACGGCAGCGGAATCCCGGTCACCGGCATGAACCCGACGCACATCCCGATATTGATGCCGACCTGGAAGAGCGTCACCGCCATCACTCCCATGATGATCAGCGTCCCCGGCGGATCGGGCGCGGTCTGGGCGTTCTGAATCAACCTCACAAGAATGAGGAAGTACAGCAGCAGCACGCCGATCGCGCCGATAAAGCCGTGCTCCTCGCAAAACGCGGCAAAGATAAAGTCTGTATACGGAATCGGAAGGAAGTCGCCCTGGGTCTGGGTTCCCTTGTTGGTCCCCTTGCCCCATATCCCGCCCGATCCAACGGCAATCAGCGACTGGCGAACCTGGTAACCCGAGCCCTTCGGATCGCTGTCCGGATTGATAAACGCGGTGACACGAGCCCGCTGGTACGGCTTCAGCAGCTTGCCCGTGCTCCAGCCGATACCGCCCACCAGCAGAACCCCCAACACCAGGATGGCCGCATGCTTCAGCCGGATTCCCCCCAGGAAGAGTCCCGCCACCAGGATCGGAATGTAGGTCAGCGAAGTTCCAAGGTCCGGCTGCTTCAAAACCATGAACAACGGAAAGCCGATCAGCAGGAAGGCCTTGCCGATATCTCCCCAGCGCAGAGATCGGCCCTCCCCCACGCGTTCCCAGAAGAATCGCGCCATGGCAAGGATCAGTACCAGCTTGACCCACTCCGAAGGCTGAAAGTGAACTCCGCCGCCAAGGTTGATCCATCGCCGCCCGCCCAACACCTTCTGCCCTACTAGCCGGACCGCCACCAGCGAGAAAACACCCACCCCGTAGGCCCAATACGCAATATCGAGCAGCCGGTGGTAATCGACCAGTGAGATGGCGAACATCAGAACGAGGCCGACCAGGAGGAAGCCAATCTGCTTCTGCTGAAAGCCATGGAACTTGGTCATAGCGGTCGCCGACCGGATTTCGAGCACACTGATAACCGAGAGCACGAGCACAAAGCCCAGCAGCACCCAGTCGAAGTCACGGAATCGCGCGCGAATCATTCAAGTTCAAGTGTAGCGGCAGTGAAGGGATTGCTTGTTGCATGGTTAGTGTCCTGCAACCTACCTATCTTCCTTCGTCCCCCCACAGAATCGTCATCCTGAGCGATCTCTACTGCCCCGCCGGAGCCGCCGGCGCCGTTCCACCCGCTCCCGCAGGCGTCTCCGCAGGCTTTTCCGCCACCTTCTGGAGGTTCCCAGCCTTCGCCCGCTGCTTATTGACAAAGGCAGTGACCACTTGAGCGGCAAGCTTGGCGGAGTTGTTGCCCCAGACGCCATGCTCCCACAGCACGGCAACCACAATGTCGGGATTGCGACGTGGCGCGATGCCCACAAACCACGCATTAGGCTCGGTATTATGCCCCCTGCCGCTCATAGCCAGGGCCGTATGGCTCATCACCTGCGCGGTACCGGTCTTGCCCGCAAAGTCGACTCCCTCGAGATGCGCCGCGGCAGCCGTGCCGATAGGACCGGTTACACCTGCCATATCGTCCGTAATAATCTGCCAGTTCTCGGGAGTGAGAGGAACCGTCTTCTCCCCCGATCCGGGATAGGTGCTCTGAACCGCCGACAACTGATCCTTCGTCAACTCGGTGGGAAAGACCACATGCGGCCGTTGCAGCGCCCCGCCGGAGGCGATGCCGCCAAGCGCGCGCGCCAGTTGCAGGGGCGTAGCCTCGATCGCTCCCTGTCCGATACCCACCGAGATCGTCTCGCCCGCATACCACTTGTCGTGCTGCGTCTTCAGCTTCCACTGCTCGCTCGGCATCACACCGGCAGCCTCGTCAGGCAGATCGACTCCGGTCTTCGAACCGATGCCGACCGAGGTGGCATAGCGCGCAATCGTATCGATGCCCAGCTTGTTAGCCAGCGTGTAATAGAAGGTGTCGCAGGAGTATGGGAGCGCATTGTGAATGTCGACTCCCCCGTGATGCCGGTCGCAGGCAAAGAAGTGGCCGTAGAAGGTCGCGCCACCGTTGCATTGGACGTGCATATCCTGCGCGACATTTTCCTGGAGACCCGCCAGCGTCATGATGACCTTGAAGGTCGAACCCGGCGCCAGCTGCGCCTGGATCGTCTTGTTCATCATCGGATGATCGGGATTTTCCATGATCGACTGCCAGTAGGCCTTGGTCAGCCGCACCGAAAACTGGTTGGGATCGAAGGTCGGACGCGAGGCCATGGCCAGGATCTCGCCGGTGTGCGGGTCCATGGCAACGATGGCTCCGATCTTGCCTTCGAGCGCCTTCTCCGCCGCCATCTGGATATCGAGGTCGATCGTCAGCCGCAGGTCCTGGCCGGGTTGCGCGAGCTCCTGGCCCATCAGGCCAACCTCTTTGCCATGCGAGTTCACGACCATATCGCGAGAGCCGTCGACACCGCGCAGAATCTCGTCGTAGGTCTCTTCGACCCCCGACTTGCCCACAACATCGCCGGGAGCATACGCCGCATAGCGAGACTGGTTCAGGTCGTTCTCGCTGACCTCGCCAACATAGCCGATGAGGTGCGCCGCAAAGCCGTCGCGCGGATACAGACGGCGCTGCTCATCGAGCGTCTCAAGCTCCGGCAGCTCGTTGCGATGCGCCTCAACGAACGCCTGCTCGTCCGGCGTGATGTCCTGTTTCAGCGGAATGGGCTGATACTTCGCGGCCAGTTGAAAGTGCTTGATGATGGCCTGGATCTGATCGACCGTCATGTGCAGCCCGTTCGCGATCTGCGGCAGGTCGGCGTCAAGGTTCTTCTGCTGCTCCCGCAGCAGGTAGCAGGTCACCGACGGATAGTTGTCGACGATGATGCGGCCTTCGCGATCCAGGATCTTCCCTCGCGGCGCAAGCACCGGGACCTTGCGAATGCGATTCTGTTCGGCCAGAACCCGCCAGCCTGTAGCCCCCAGCACCTGCAGACGCCAGAGCCCCACCCCCAGGATCACCAACACCACCGCAACCAGATACTGCGTCATATGCAGCTTGACGGGAGAGAGCTTCTCATTGCGCTCGATGCTGTCGATTTCCATTGTCCTGGGTCCCCACAGTGAATTCTACTGCCGAATTCTACCGCGCCAGATAGCAGTGCAATCGCATTCGAATCCTCGGCCGGGAAAGGCCTACAGGCGGACCAACCGCAAGAAGATGCAGATGAAGAGGATGCGGATGAGGGCGATGTGGACGGAGAGGATATGGACAGAGGGGTGCAGATGGAGAACAGAGAGGTAGGACCAGCATCACGCCAAGCCCCGAAGGGGCGATATATCCCAGCCCAGGGTGGAGGCGGCTGGCGAGCGTTCTTTGCTCGCCGTGTCGCCGCAACCCTGGGTTACGAACCCCATGAAGCTAGAGCCCTGAAGGGGCGACCTATCGGTACCAGCACGATGGATCGCCCCTTCGGGGCTCCGCACTTGTTTGGAGCTACAAACCCGCTCTACTCCCGCACCCGAAATCGATCAAGCATATAGAACAGGGGAATCGCCACGGCCGTATTCGAAACCGCACGGATCAGCTCATGCACCGGCATCAGCCGGACCGTCGCATCGCCCAGTAGCCACCGCGCGATGAGGTACAGGAGTCCGCTCTGCAACAGGCTGAAGCAAAAGTTCAGCAGAATCCGGTTCACCAGGTTCTCGACATCGACGGCAAACCCAATGCTCGCCGCGATATAGCCGATAATCCCCTTCGCGATGCCATTGACCCCGAAAGGATGGTTCGTCAGCCCGTCCTGAAACAGCCCAATCAGGGTTCCGGTCATCGTTCCGGCGATCTGACTGCGCCGCGCAACGGAGAAGAAGATCACCGCGATCAGCGGCAGGTCGAGGATTGCCAGCCGGGGGAACGTCTTAGGCAGCACCACCTGCAGCAGGATGCACACCACCGGCACCAGCAGCGTGACTGCGGGGTGGAAGGCGTACTGGTCGAGTTCGCGTCGGGAGGTGTAACTATGCTCTGCCATTTAGGTGCTTCGATTTCCGAGGATACCCCACAGGCCCCTGAGAGCAAAACCAAGCTGGATATACCCCTATGTTCTTGTTCCGTCCCCTCACAGAATCGTCATCCTGAGCGAAGCGCCTCGCGCTTTTGCGAGGTGCGCAGTCGAAGGACCTGCTGTTGTTCTTGTTGTTGCCTTTCTTGTTGTCATTCCCGTAGGGAATCTGCTGTCTGCCAGCACAGCACCGATCTTTGCGAGGCGACCCCCCGGGGTACAGACCACGAAGAATTGCTAGAGTACGAACAAACAACAGATTCCCTGCGGGAATGACAACAAGAAAAACAAAACCCCTAATCCGCTTGCACTACCGAACCAAGAGTCCTTGGACTATCCCCAAAACGGGCCCGCAGCCAGCGATTTGCCGGCTCCGAATAGAATCTGGCCACCAGTTCCCCCAGCACTCCTGCCAGAACAATCACGCCCAGGAAAAGAATCGGGACAAAACGCAAAGGCTTCCCAGCCTTCAGGTACAGATCGAAACAGGCGAAGACGAGGAACATGTGGGTGAGATAGATCTCATAGCTGCGTCTCCCATAAGCCAGCAAAGGACTGAAGACCCCAGCCACCCGCCATCCCGTCTGCGCGGCCACGGCAATCAACAGGCAGGCTCCCACCGCAACCAGGGTCATATCCAGACCGCATTTCGTCAGCCCAAGCCGCCAGACCTGAATCGAAAACCCGAGGCAGAACACCAACAGGGCCGAACCCAATCCAAAAAGTGTCCAAAGGACCCGACGAGTAAAGGACCGGCCGGAGACCAGGAGCGCCGTCAGGCAGCCCAGTGCAATAGCATCCATGCCCCCAAGATAGGAGTACTCCTGCCAGACTTCATTGCCATGCGTAAGAACCGTTCTCCCAAACGGGCCCAGCACCACAAACGTAACCAGGAGCAGCACCAGACCTTTGCCTCGCCCCAAAAGACGGCAGGCTAGCGGAAAGAAGAGGTAGAACATCTCCTCCACCGAAAGCGACCAGAGAATATCCCAGTTGCCCGGCAGGTAGCCTTTCGTCGCCTCCAGCCATCCAACATGAAACGTAAGCGCCGCCAGCAGTGCACGGCCCAGCCCACCCGTCTCCGCGGAGACAACAAAGTCCTTCACGTGGAGCACATGCAGCAGACTGAGAACAGCCAGAAGCGTGAGCAACAGTGGCGCGATACGGGCAAAGCGGATGAGATAGAAGTCCCGCAGCCAAACCTTCGAGAGCGTTCCCCATCGCCTGATCGTCGTGGACGTAATCAAAAACCCGGAGACCGCAAAGAAGATCTGCACTCCCTGTTGCCCTTCCCAGACGAGCGAAGAGGTCAGTTGGGGTGGCAGCCCTTTGGTATAGGGCACATGCGCAAAGAGCAGCCGCATGTTGACGTGATTCATCAGCACATAAAAGATCGCGAGGGCTCGCAGACAATCGATGCCATCAACTCTTTTCCAGCTTCGGACTGGGTTTGCGTGCAGGCTCTCGACCGTATGCAGTGTTGCCATGGATGTGGTCCACCCCTCATCAGCCACTTTATCTCTGCCTCTATTCATGAGGGTTAAGACCCATAACATTTTTTCAGAATGGATTGCGCCTTCCTCATCATCGACTGGTGGTAGAGATATCGCCGGGAGGCGATATCTTCCGCGGGTGCTCCTCATGAAGTTCCTGATGAAGCTCATCCACCTTTTCTCTGGCCTTGTCTAAGGCTCTCCTGCCAACTGCGGTGATCTTATAAACCCGCCTTTTGCGTCCTCCAACATTTTTGAGTGAAGACTTCAACAAGCCGCCCCGCTCCAGGCCATGCAGAAGCGGATAGAGCGTTCCAGGACCAATGCGATATCCATGATGCTTCAGCTCCTCCATCATGGCCAATCCAAAGATTGGCTCATGGGAGGCATGCACAAGCACATGAATCCGTATGAGCCCGAAGAAGAGTTCCCGCTGTTGTTTCAACACAAGGTAAATATACCTTCGCGGGGGTGATACCAGATCTCTTACTATCGAACTTCGATATATGCTGTTCGAGTCGGCCATTCGCTTTAAAAAGAGTGGGCAAGCATTTCGCTGGAAGGCAGGAATCTCGATGAGTCTCAGCATCCATTGCGCAAGACTGGCGATACTCCTCGTCCTTCTATCGGCAGCTTCAAAACTGGTGGCGCAGGCGGGACCTCCGTTCCAGACCGATGACCCCACGCCGGTGGATCTCGGGCACTACGAGGCTTATATCTTCGGAACCGTGGATGGCACTCCGGCAGAGATCGATCCGACCGGGCCGGCGTTTGAGTTCAACTGGGGTGCCATTCCCAACATTCAGCTTCATGCCATTCTCCCCTTCGGTGCGGTCAGGCCATCCAATAACCCTGTCTATCTTCCGGGTGGCTCGGGCTCCAGCGCCTATGGGTTGACGGATATGGAGTTGGGCGTGAAGTACGGCTTCATCAAGCAAACGAAACACCGCCCGCAGATTGGATCGTTCACCATGTTCGAGATTCCGACGGGAAGCTATGCCAAAGGTCTCGGCGTCGGCAAGGTCTGGTACAAGCTGCCTATCTGGGTTGAGAAAGAATTCGGGCCCTGGAGTCTCTGCGGCGGGCTGGGCTACACGATCGTACCGCAAACCCAATATCGCAACTATCTTTACGGCGGATATCTCGTTAAGCGTGAGATCAACAAGAAGCTGGAACTCTCTGCCGAAATCTTTTCTCATGCGCGAGAAGGATTTGCGGCGGCTCAGACGCAATCTTCGACCATGATGGACGCAGGCGGCTACTACCACTTCAAATCTCCCGGACTCCAACTGCTCTTCGCGTATGGCCACTCCATCGCCGGGCAGACGGAGAACTATGGCTATCTTGGCCTCTATAAAACCTGGGGGAAAGATAAAGATGCAGACAAGAAAACCTCGAGCGACGCTATGGTGTCTTCGCAGCAGCATGAGAACCGATGAGCGACGCTCAAACTTTCACAAGGAGAATCAATGGAAATCACGATGCGGAGTGTCTGGACGCTGATTCACGGCATAGGGTTTGGGGCACTCTATCTGCTGGCATGCTCCGGGGCACTCGTGGAGCTCTACCGCTTCACTACCTCCGCTGATCCAACTGAGCCCACGCCAGGTCAGGAGCGCTTTCTCCAGGGATACATGCTCGCCATGGTGCTGCTCGCATGGGCTGCGGTGCTGACCGGAGCGTATGTAATTTACCCCTGGTACCGCGCAGCAGCACCGCCGCATACGGCCGATCTTTCCCTGTTTCCGCAGCGTCTCCTGATGTCGAGCCCCGGCACCATCGGTTGGCATTCACTAGGGATGGAGTGGAAGGAGCATGTTGCCTGGTTCGCTCCCCTCTCGATCACGATGGCAGCGTTCGTCGTCATCAGGTATGGTCGCGACCTCAGGCACCATCGGCAACTGCGCGGTGCGGTGCTTTCCTTCACCCTGGTTTCGTTTGTCGCAGCCGGTATCGCCGGCTTCTTTGGGGCGATGATCAACAAGTACGCACCGGTCCAGGGCGGACATACCCTCCCACTTAGCCACGGAGAAGGAAAATGAATACGTCCAAAACTGCCGTCTCCCCCAGAACTCATATCCTTCCTAATGGCTCCGGCGTAGCAGCGATTCTTGCGGCGGGTATTGGTTCCTTTGCTCTGGCAGTCCTGGCTTTCGCCGGCGACAAATCGGTCGCAGTGAAGAGCAGCCTTGTCTTCTATAAACCGACGGGACCTCTCTCCGGTGTAACCACAACAGCGATCCTGATCTGGCTCTTCGCCTGGGGAGTTCTGGAGTGGCGTTGGGGCAAAAAGACCGTTGCTGCGGGGCGTGTCATTACTGTTGCTTTGATCCTGCTGGGCCTGAGCTTGTTGCTGACATTTCCGCCCATTGTCGACCTTCTCTAAACAAGCAGGACTTTGATCGCTGGGTCATAAAACTATCCCTTTGCGAGAGCAAGGCTGTTTGATCCTGCCTTCGGGGCGTCCTTCCATGACGGGAGCGTGATGGAGAGTCGGGCACCCCCTTCGTCACGATTGGTCGCCGTGACGCTACCTCCATGAACGCGGACGACGGCCTCGACGAAAGCAAGACCGAGTCCGTGTCCGCGCGACTCCCGCCCTCTGACCCTTCGCTCGAAGAGATGGCGGAGCACATCGGCGTCAAACCCGGGGCCATCATCCTCTACGGTCAACATCGCCATCTCTTCGTTGGTTTGGAGCAACAGAGAGACGGTGCAGGATGCGGGCAGGTGTTTGAGTTCGTTGTCGAGCAGATTGGCAATGACGCGATGAAGAAGTGCTGCATCGGCGAGTACCTTGATGGAACCCGCACTACGAATCTGAATTTCGAGACCCTTGTCGTTCATGCAGGGCTCGTAAAGGTCTAGCATCCCTCTTACCAGCTCATCCAGGTCGATCTCGGTGCGTGACAGCCTGAGCGCATCGGCTTTCGCCTCAGCCACGTCGAGCGAAGTGTTGAGAAAATCAGTGAGCCGATCCAGTTCGTCGATCGCCGAAACAATAGGGTCGACTTTCACCTCGTCGGACAAGGCCGTCTCCAACTTGCCTCGTATCGCGGTAAGAGGACTCCTCAGGTCATGCGCGAGAGAATCCGTAATCGTGTGCAGCTGATGAACGGTGCTCTCGATCCTGTCGAGCATATGATTCAGCGTGCGAGCTAAATGGGCGACTTCATCGTTTCCTCTGGCGTTGGGAACGCGGCTGCTCAGATCCGATTGGCCGATGCGCGATGCCGCTTCCGTAATCTCACGCACGTGACCCAGCATCCTCCGCGTTGCGTAGAAGACGATCACGAAGCCCAGCAGCACAATCGCGAGCCAGAGCGTAAGAAAGCGAACCCTCAGGCTTCGCAGTACTCGCAGTTCATCTCTCTCCGAGAGTCCGAGATAGATGTGACTGCCATCCGCAATTCGCACCGCGGCTACTCGAAAGGGGACATTGAATCCCTTCACCTGAACATCGTAAGGAACGTCTGCCAGGGCCTTTGTAGACCGAATCGCTGCGAGATGGGCAGAACCGTCTCCTGCACCAACCCAAAGTTTGGCGGGTCCGTCGTCTCCCGCCTGGAGGAAGAAGACGGCATCATTTTCGTTGCCGCTGGAACGTTGACGATTCGGGACTTCCCGGCTCGCTAACTCCGCGATCTCGCCAACCACGCGGCTGTAGAGACGGTCTTTCGGAGTTCTTTGCGCCACATCCCCAAGGACCTCCACTTCGCCGGATAGCCACGCATCGCTTCGCCGCTGGATATCGTTCGCTACAAACCGATGGAGCATCGCGAATACCAGCATGGTTCCAATCGCGAATGCGAGCGTAGCCCAGAGCGAGATACGCCAGGCGGCACTGCGCATAATTGGATTAGGCGCCTTTGAGGACATAGCCGATACCTCGCAGTGTCTTGATCAACGGCTCACGGCCGGCAGTATCGATCTTGCCTCGCAGCCTGTAAATGTGAACATCGACCACGTTCGTGTCTGGTTGAATCCGCATGCCCCAGACCTCCTTCAAAAGCATGGAACGAGTTACAACTCGGCCGGCGTGTCGACAGAGGTACTCAAGAAGCACGAACTCCTGCGGACTCAGGTTTAGAACTTCATCGCCTCGAGTGGCTCTGCGTTTAAGCATGTCCAACTCCAGGTCACAGACCCGGAGACGCATCGCATCTTCAGCCTGTGAGGAGTTGCGCCGCAGAAGGTTCCGCATCCGCGCGAGCAATTCTGCGATGGCGAACGGTTTCGTAAGGTAATCATCGCCACCGAGTTCCAGGCCCTTCACCCGGTCGTCTACCGACCGCCGCGCGGAAAGAATCAGTACGGGACTCGTTACTCCGGATCTGCGTAATTGCAGGATGAGGTCGATACCATCCTGATCCGGAAGTCCTAAGTCGACAATAAGACCGTGGTAGACGTGTTTGGACGCTAACTCGGTTGCGGCGCTTCCGTCTTCCGCCGTATGCACTTCGTATCCCGCCTCCATCAAGGACTGCTTAACGAAGCTCTGAATCTCGGGTTCATCCTCGACCAGCAGAAGTCGCATAGATCATGGTAAGACATTTTGATTCGCGAGTTGCATACTCCAGAACACTGCAAGATGACGATTGCGTCATCTACGTCTTTCTCAGCAAGGGCGAGCAGGGCCGGTCTCCAGCGCTCATACTTCCCGACGCATCATGATGCCCGTTGCATCCTCCATGAACAAATCGTCATGCTATTCGCTTCCGGCAAGGTGCTATCAAGAGAGCAACGGTCTCGTCTCAAAGAGTAGCCGTTGTGTTTCCTGGCTGAGGGCCCATTGCACATGACTACGGCTTACCTGAACCGCATCGCCACTGCCGTACCGGAGCACGATGTGCATAACGCCTTCGTCGTCTTCGCAGAGCAGATGCTTGCCGAGCCGCGTCTGCGTTCGGTCTTCCGCCGCATGGCAGGCCGAGCTGACATCGCGAGTCGCTACTCATTCCTCGACCCGCGGAAAGGTTCGCTGAATGACGCGAACGAGTTTTATCGGCTAGGTAACTTTCCCAGCACGGCGCGGCGTATGGAGCTGTTTGAGCAGAGCGCTCCGGTGCTGATGAGGCGGGCTGTAGACCGGCTTGCGCTCAATGAGAAGGAACGCTCCGGCATTACGCATGTGCTGGTGACCTGCTGCACAGGGCTCTATGCGCCGGGGCTGGACTTTGAGATCGTCGACCACCTCGGGCTTTCGTCGGGCGTGGAGCGCACGATGGTTGGATTCATGGGATGCTATGCCGCGATCAATGCGCTGAAGCTGGCGCGGCACATTGTGCGCTCCGATCCGAGGGCAGGTGTCCTGATGCTTAACCTGGAGCTATGCACGCTGCACTTCCAGGAGACCCAGGAACTGGAGCAGGTGCTCTCCTTCCTCGTCTTTGCCGATGGCGCGGCGGCGAGTCTGATTAGCGCGCGCGAGCAGGGCTTTGCACTGGACAGCTTCAAGGCGCTGATGGTGCCCGGGACGAGCGGGCTGATTACTTGGAAGATTCGCGATCTCGGATTCGACATGCTGCTCTCAGGACAGGTGCCCGGCGAACTGGGCCGTGCTCTACATGAGAGTGAGCTGATGGCCGAGCGCGAGGACATCGACCTGTGGGCAGTGCATCCCGGCGGGCGTTCGATCCTGGATGCGGTAGAGATGAGTCTGGAGCTGCCGACCGATACGCTCGCGGCGTCGCGCGAGGTGTTGTCATGCTTCGGCAACATGTCTTCGGCGACGGTGATGTTTGTGCTGCAGCGGATCATGCAGCAGGCGCTGCCGGGGCAGCACGGGTGTGCGATGGCGTTTGGACCGGGCCTCACAGCAGAGACGATGCGCTTCCATGCGGTCTAGCGCCGAGTTTGATTTCAGTCGCCGGGTCTCTCCGCGCGAGTTGCCGGAGCTGATGGATGGCGAGTGCAGCTATGAGGATTTCCGCGATTGCCTGCGCAGTCTGGAGCAAGTCAACCGCTGGCTGCTGGGCTATCGGCCAACACTGGCTTGGCTGGAGCGGTTGCCGCGTAAATCACAGGAGCAAGTGCATATCGTCGATGTTGGCAGCGGCGGTGGCGATCTATTGCGGCAGATTGCAGGCTGGGCTCGGAGGCGTGACATCGCTGTGCATTTAACAGGGATCGACTTGAATCCTTATGCGGCACGTGCGGCAATGGAGTCGACGCCGAAGGAGCTCGGAATCGTATGGGCTACCCAGGACGCTCTGGAGTATCGACCGAAAAAGCCGATGGATATCGTCGTGAGCTCGCTGATGGCGCATCATCTGGAGGATGACGAGATCGTCGCGCTGCTGCGGTGGCTGGAAGCGACTGCGCAGGCAGGTTGGTTTATCAACGATCTGGAGCGGTCGGAGTGGGCGAGCCGGACATTTGAGTGCGTGGCAGAGGTAGCGGGGTGGCACCGATTTGTGCGGCATGATGGGCCGGTGTCCTTTCGGCGGGCTTTCCAGAAAGAGGACTGGGTGCGGCTGCTGGCGATGGCTGAAATCCCGCAGGCATCTGTGACGATCGAGCATTGGAGGCCGGGACGGCTGTGTGTGGGGCGGTGGAAGTGAGGTCGGTTTTAGTGGCTGTAAACGGACACACTGCGGCGGCGCGGGCCGATGCCAATTGCAATAAGCGGCTCTCACTGTCGCTAGAAACCCGGCACCAGGAGAGCAGTAACCCAGTGATTTCGCACTCGTTCGATCATTTCCGCTCAACTCATTCACGTCTAACCCTCTGAGAGGCGAACCATGCCAACTCCCACGCTGTTAGCACCCAGCTCCGCCGGTTCCAGATTCAAGACGATTCTCTGGGTCGCGCTTGGTCTCACCGTGCTCTTTGTCTTCATTACCTCGGAACTGCTCCTCATCACCGACTATCCGATGTACCACGCCTACCGTCTGCAGGTCATCGCCGACCGTCATCTCCTCATCCCGCATACGCTCTCCGGCGTGCTGGCTCTCCTCATCGGCCCCCTCCAGTTCTCATCAAGATTTCGTCAACGTCACCTCAAGATCCATCGTGTCCTCGGCCGTATCTACGTCGTGTCCGTCTTTATCGGTTCCTACACGGGGATCGCTCTCGCAGCCGGCCGCCCGGGTCTTCCCGGAACCTCCATGCAGGCTGCCGCGTGGATGGTCTGCACCGCCGCCGCTTTCGTCACGGCGCGCAACCGCCAAATCGTCGCACACCGCCAATGGATGGCGCGCTCCTATGCCGTTACCTTTACCTTCGTCTCCAGCCGCGTACTCAACCTCTGGCCCCGCTACTGGAGCCATCTCGGCGACAGCTTTGCCGCGGTCGGCGTCATCGCCTTCACCCTCGCCTCCCTGCTGATCGTCGAACTCGGCATCAACTGGCACGAGCTCACCACCCGTCGTGCCTGACCGTCGACGAGGAGGCCATCAAATTCTCAGGACATCCTGACCGGCTCGAAAATGACGATTTGTACAGAATGACATTTCAACCCGCTTTTTGGACGTCTACTAGAAAGATGGATCCCGCTGGAAAGCGATTGAACATCCAGTAAATCAGGAGCAATGCTTTGCCAGAAGAAGTTCTGATCGTCGGTGGTGGAGTGGCAGGCTGCGCCGCTTCGATCGCACTCGCCCGCAAGGGACGGGGCGTCACGCTGATTGAACGCGAGCCCACTTCGCGCCATAAGGTCTGCGGAGAGTTCCTGAGCGGTGAGGCTCTTGAGGACCTGCATGCTCTCGGCATCGACGTGGCCTCGCTTGGGGCGGTGCCTATCGATTACGTTCGCCTCGCCGCAGCCAGGCGCGCCGCGGAGGCTCCGTTGCCTTTCCCCGCGGCTTCGCTCACGCGCAAGGCGCTCGATACAGCACTCATCGCCGAGGCCGTCGCGGCTGGAGTCCGCGTAGAGCTCGGTCGCAGTGTGCAGGCGCTCAACCGTACGACAGCCAACGTCTGGCAGGCGACGCTCGATGACGGCACGACCCGCGAAGCCCAAACCGTTTTTCTCTCCACGGGCAAGCACGATCTCCGCGGCCACACGCGCCCGAAGGACCCGGAGCAGTGGGTCGCCTTCAAGATGTACTTTCGCCTGACTCCCGCACAGACCGCTGAGCTGGCGGACGCCTCCGAGTTGATGCTCTATCCCGGAGGCTACGGCGGTATCCAGCCGGTAGAAGGCGGCGTAGCAAACCTCTGCTGCGTGGTGCAACAGAAACATCTTGCACGCGTGGGCCATCGCTGGGAGAACTTCCTCGCGAAGATGCAGCAGGACTGTCCACACCTCGCGATGAGGCTTGCCGGTGCGGAGCCGTTGCTCGCCAAACCGATCGCCATCACCCATATCCCGTATGGTTACGTTCGCCGCACAACCGAGGAGGGGCTCTACTGCATCGGCGATCAGGCAGCCGTCATCCCCTCGTTTACTGGTGACGGCATATCCATCGCGCTGCATACTGCCCGCTGTGCCGCCGCTGCCTATCTTGCAGCGGAGCCGGCGCCGCTCTTCCAGGCTAAGCTCCGTTCCGCACTGCTGGCACAGATGCGCCTCGCCGAGTTCGCCGCCGATGGCTTGAACAACTCACTCGCACGCGCTGTATTGCCGTTTTGCCTCAGGGTCTGGCCGGGCGTGATGCGCGTAACGGCAAGGCTGACACGAGTCGCCCAGAACACTGCTGTTGCCCCTCAAGCAGTCGCCGGCTGAATTCCTCCACGCCCAAACCACTCTCAGGAATCAACGTATTCAGGACAGATGCAATGAAATCCTTCGCAGCTTTAACCCTCGCCATCATCCTCGCTCCAGCCGCACTCGCCCAGCATCAGACCTTCGTCGTCAATCCCGATGCCAGCGAGGTCAGGATGACGCTCAAAACAACCCACGAAGTTGTCAACGGCACCTTTCACATCCAATCGGGATCGATTGAGTTTGACCGGAGCAATCCTAAGATGTCGGGTACGGTGACCGTTCTGGCCGGAAGCGGCAAGACCGGGAACGACAGCCGTGACAAGAAGATGAATAAGGACATTCTCAAGGTGGAGCAGTACACAACGGTCTCCTTTGCGCCCAAAACCTACACCGGAACAATCGCTCCCTCCGGTGACTCGACCATTCAGGTAAGCGGAGTGTTCACCCTGCTCGGCAACCCTCACGACCTGACGATTCCAATGCAAATTCACAGGGATGGATCGAAGACAACGGCGAGGGCACAATTCGTCATTCCCTATGTTCAGTGGGGTCTCAAGAACCCAAGCTTCCTGATCTGGAAAGCGGACAACGACGTTGCGATGGATCTCAATCTCGTTGGCCAGGTTTCTAACTAACTGCACTCACTTTTCATGGAACGCTATCGGAGCTACAAAGAACTATGCGCAATTCCGTGTCTCCCCCTGCACTGACACGCAGACGCTTCACTCAACTCTCTGGAATGGCGATTGGCTCACTCGCGCTGTCCGGCGCGGCCCGTGCGGCATCGGCAGCGGACGTGACGCTGGAGATTGCGCCTTACACCCTGGAAGCTTCGCCGAAGCATCACATCCGGACCGTGGCTTACAACGGCCAGATTCCCGGGCCGTTGTTTCGGATGCGTGAGGGAGAATCGCAGTCTGTTGAGATTCGGAATCTGACGAAAGATTCCGAGGTTGTTCACTGGCACGGCCTCTACCTGCCGCCGGATATCGATGGAGCCATGGAAGAAGGCACACCGATGATCGCGCCTGGTGCGTCTACGCGTTACACCATGACCCCCAGGCCCGCAGGCTTCCGCTGGTATCACACGCATACGTTCGCGGGGAAGGATCTCACCAAGGCACAGTACAGTGGGCTGCACGGCTTCCTGCTGATCGAACCGCGTGATAACCCCGCTGCGTACGATCGCGAGGTCATCCTTGGACTCCATGACTGGAACGGGCAATTCCTGAGCAGCGACGACGGCTATATGAACCCGGTCTACGACGTGGCAACGATCAACGGCAAGATGCTCGGCTCTGGAGATCCCATCAAGGTCAAACAAGGCGAGCGCGTCATGATGCACATCCTCAACAGCAGCCCAACCGAGGTTCACTGGATTTCATTCTCGGGGCACAGCTTCAAAGTGGTGTCATTGGATGGAAATCCCGTAGCCCAGGCTCAAACAGTTTCCATGCTTCGGCTCGCCCCCGCGGAGCGCGTCTCTGCCCTCGTCGAGATGAACAATCCCGGCGTATGGGTTCTGGGCGAAGTCCGCAAACATGTTCAAGCCAGCGGGATGGGCGTAGTCATCGAATACGCCAACTCTTCCGGCAAGCCGGTGTGGACACAACCGGAGGATCTTGTGTGGAACTATCGCCAGTTCGCAGCGGCAGGCGATGCCGCACAGCATCAAGACGTAAAGGCAATCGAGCTGATCTTTAACTCCAAGTTTCAGGGACACGGAAACGAAGAGCTATGGCTGATCAACGGTCTGAGCTATCCCCAAAACTCCACACCAGCCAACGCCCCTCATCTGCAGACCGGACAGCGATACCGTCTGGTCATGAAGAACAAGAGCATGGATGACCATCCTGTTCATCTACACCGGCACACGTTTGAGATTCGCCGCATCGAGAAGAGCCCAGAGATCGCCGGCGTGCGTAAAGACGTGGTGCTGGTGCATGCCGGTGAAACCGTCGAGGTAGAGTTTGTGGCCGACAATCCTGGCAAGACACTCTTTCACTGCCACCAGCAGGATCACATGGATCGGGGATTCATGATGGTGTTCGACTATGCGTAACTCAACGATCAGGCTGGCCGTCAACGCGGTCCTCGCAATCGCGGCCCTCTTGTGCGTGCAATCCACCGTGGCACAAGGAAACTATGAGATCCAGGTCTACGGCGCGGACACCGTTGCACCGAAGACACTGATGACGGAGTTGCACTCCAACTTCACACCGGAAGGCCAGAAGAGCGACATCGATGGCGTCATCCCGACCAATCATCAGGAGCACGAGACGCTCGAACTTACCGAAGGCATTACGAGCTGGTCGGAGATCGGGTTCTATGTGTTTACCAGCGAGCAGAATGGTCACGGAGTGCAGTGGGTTGGGGATCACATACGCCCGCGCGTCCGCGCACCCGATAGCTGGCATCTTCCGGTAGGTCTCAGCCTCTCTACCGAGATCGGCTACCAGCGCGCCGTCTACTCGCCGGACACCTGGACGTGGGAGATAAGGCCCATCATCGATAAGACCCTGGGCCGGTGGTATCTTGCGGTCAACCCGGCACTGGAGCGCACCTTCCACGGTCCCGATGTAAAGCAGGGGCTGGGCTTTTCTCCGGGCGTAAAGGTGAGCTATGACTTCACACGCGTGGTGAGCGGCGGCGTCGAATACTACGCCGACTATGGACGCCTCGGAGCGTTCGACTCCTTGCATAACCAACAACAGCAAATCTTCGTCGTCACTGACCTGAATACTTCGCCCAAGTGGGAGATCAATATCGGAGTAGGAGTTGGACCCACCGCAGGGACAGACCACCTCATCGTGAAGGGCATCCTGGGCAGACGCTTCGATTGGGGGCGTCATTCGCGGATCGAATAATCCGCACCACATAGAGTAGCTTGTCGAGGTCGTCCTATGAAGATTACGAAAGCCGCGGTGATTGCCTGTGTATCCTGCCTCGCGGTAGGTGCCCTCAGCGCAGCAGTCATCGAATGGCATGGCTTCCGCGCTTCCTCCAGCCCAAACGCATTTGGGACAACAACCATAGCAAGCTCGGTGCGCGACTCTGCGATTCCGCCCGTGGAACATCGCCACGTCAATACCGTCGCCGTCCTCCATTCGGATGCAACCCAGAAAGCAGCAGTACCGCAACAGGCCTCAAGTGCAGCGCACTATGTAGGCTCCGAGTCTTGCCAGAAGTGCCACGCCGCCATCTACGAGCGCTGGAAGAAGACCCCGATGGCCAACGTGGTGCGCGATCCGAAGACGCATCCGGATGCGATTATCCCCGATCTCAATACCAACGACATCGCCAGGTTCACTGTCGATCAAGTGGCCTTCGTTTATGGCAGCAAATGGAAGCAGCGCTACTTCACTAAGATCGGTGACGACTACTACCCGCTTCCGGCACAATGGGACATCGGCAATAAGAAGTGGATGAAATACCACGTCCCGGACACTGGCGCTGACTGGTGGACCGCGTTCTATCCATCGGACAACATGCAGCGTCCCACCGGGCCCACCTGCGATGGATGCCACTCGGTCAACTATGACATCCACACCAAACAGGTCACAGAATGGAATGTCGGCTGCGAGCGCTGCCATGGCCCCGGCAGCGAACATGCTGCGCACCCCACACGCACCAACATTCTGAATCCATCCGGGATGGATGCCGTCGCCTCCAACGACACCTGCATTCAGTGCCACTCCCAGGGACAGCCCCGCAACGGGCTCATCGAAGGCAAAGCCTACGATTGGCCCGTGGGCTACCGCGTGGGTCTCCATCTTGCGGACTTCTGGAAGCTCGAAGACGGAACGCTCGGACAAACCGATTTTCTGCACTTCGCTGATGGCACGGCGCACAAGAACCGGATGCAGGGCAACGATTTTGTCCAGAGCGTCATGTACCGCCACGGTGTGACCTGCGCCTCCTGTCACGATGTTCACGGGACGGATAACGAGGCGCAACTACGCAAACCCGCGGACAAACTCTGCCTCGACTGCCATGGTCCAACCTCTCCGAACGGCCCTTACACCGCGACACTCGAAGAACATACTCATCACAAGGATGGCAGTCCCGGCAGCCAGTGTGTAGCGTGCCACATGCCCAGGATCGAGACACAAGGTGTCCCCGGCTCGTTCGTTAGCTCTCACACCTTCCGCTTCATCACCCCGGCCATGACCGACAAGTACAAGATGCCGAACCCGTGCACGTCTTGCCATACCGACAAGTCCACGGCATGGGCCAGCAAAGAGTTGTCGTCGTGGAAGACGACATCACCCTGGCGCGTCGCACCATGAGCAAAGAACGTAGCGGTTCGCAGATGTTGATCTGGCACAGACTGCAAGTGTGTTGAGCATTCGTTCGCTGAAGAATCAGCGTTACCCCATAGCGCGAAGCGCAAACCGTGACGCTTCAGCGTCGCGGGGCGGAGGGAGCCGTAGCCTTTAGGCTACGGAATAAGGGCCAAGCGAGAATTGGGCTTTAGCCCCGGGCCTTTTGTTCGCAGCCGAAACAAGGCCCGAGCCTGGGTAGTGTCTGACGAATCGAAGCCCCTGGTTTTAGAGCGAAACCAAGCTCCCTGCACGCATAGCTTTTGTTCTTCATTCCCCCACAGAATCGTCATCCTGAGCGGAGCGTCCCGGCTTTTGGGGACGCGCAGTCGAAGGACCCCGAGGGTTGACCTCTTGCCCAAACCTCTTGCACCTTTTCTCCCTCGAGCGCTCGAGCCTGGACTCTCGTGCTGGAAAAAGCCCAACCTATGGGTGAGATCAAGTCCTTCGACTCCGCACCTCCTAAAGATTAGCTGCGACACACCACACGATCAGAAATATTGATAAAGCTTCCGCCGGACTCAACAATCCGTATGCTCTAACCCATGGAAGATCTGGCTTACATCGTCGAACCACCGCAAGTGTCCTTCATCAAAGAAGAGACCATCAGGCTAGGGTTTGGCATGCCTTCGGAACCGTTAGTGGGAACACTCTTGCGAACGCTCGCGGCCTCGAAACCAGCAGGACGATTCCTGGAGTTGGGCACTGGAACAGGCATAGCGACGGCGTGGCTGCTCGCGGGTATGGACGCAGCCTCAACACTCGTCAGTGTAGATACCGATGCAACCGTGCAAGCCGTTGCCCAGGCTGTCTTAGGAAACGACCCTCGGCTCAAGCTGCTCCTGTCCGATGGATTTGACTACCTCGGAGCACAAGCACCCGGATCTTTCGACCTCGTCTTTGCAGATGCCATGCCCGGCAAATACGACGGACTGGAGGCGGCCCTCGCTGTCGTGCGGATCGGAGGCTTCTACGTGATTGACGATATGTCCCCGCAACCCAATTGGCCGGAAGGTCATGCAGCGAAGGTTCCCGCCTTGATGGAGCAACTGGCTCAACACCAGGATTTTGTACTCCTGCCTCTCGTGTGGTCCAGCGGAGTCGCTGTAGCAGTTCGCAGAAGCTGATCGGAGTGTTCGTTCCTGCGGTAATGCTCCAGATTTCCAAACTCGACCTGGTTTAAAAACGAATGGCTGTCGGGAACCTCCCGGCAGCCATTCGTTCTTGGGTGCGTCGCTCTGTTACTGCACAGTCAGGGTGATGGTTTGGGTGTGGCTGGCGCCGCTGCTGGCGTTTGCCGTGACGGTGTAGGTATAGGTGCCAGCGGGGGTGCCGTTGGGGTTGGAGGTAACGGGTGGCGTGCTATTCCCACCGCAGCCAATGGCGGGAATGCAAATGACAAGAAGCAGGGTGAGCAAACCGGCGATCCGTAGGGGCAGCTGGCCACGACGACGCGTGCGTGCGACAAAGAGCATCAACAGACCGGCAAGACCGAAACCGGCAGTTGCCAGCGAGGGAGCTTTTGGCCATGAGACAAGCGCGGAGCTGCTCGACGCGACGCGGGAGGTCGTTGTGATGGTCACTGTTTGGGTCACAGGTGTACCACTCACGGTAAAGGCGGCAGCAGGAGCGGTGCAGCTAGCTCCAGTAGGAGCGGGGCTTGGGCCGGTGCAGGTTAGAGTGACCGTTGTGGTCCCGGCGACAGGGGTGAAGGTCAGAACGATGGAGGCAGGAGAGCCTGCAGTCACCGTCTGTGTGACCGGTCCTGTGCCATTCGGTCCGCTGATGGTAAAGTCCGCCGTCTGGCCAATGCCGGTAAGGCTGGCAGTGGTGGCTCCATTGGTCGTCACGGTCAGGGTTCCGGTACGCG
This sequence comes from Granulicella mallensis MP5ACTX8, assembly GCF_000178955.2. Taxonomy (NCBI): domain Bacteria; kingdom Pseudomonadati; phylum Acidobacteriota; class Terriglobia; order Terriglobales; family Acidobacteriaceae; genus Granulicella; species Granulicella mallensis. Next base: position 4,990,397 of record NC_016631.1, read on the forward strand.
TACCCACGGCAGTTGGCTTGAAGGAGACAGTCACGATGCAGGTTGCGTTAGCAGCCAGCATCGTGCCGCAGGTGTTGGTCTGAGTGAAGTCTCCAGTAGATACGCTGACAAGAACGGGAAGTGTGATTGCCGCGCTATTGGTGACCGTAACCATCTGCTGCGTGGTGCTGCCGAGGGCTGTTGTGGGGAACGATACCGCAGTGCTGGAGAGGCTGGGCGGTGTGGGCACTGGAGCGCTGCCTGTGCCGGTGAGGGTCGAGGTATAGGTACCGCCGCTGGTGACGACGGTAAGAGTGCCGGTACGTGTTCCCGTAGCCGTTGGCGTAAGAACTACGTTGATCGTGCAGGTGTTGGGTGTAGTCGCAAGAGAGGAGCCGCAGTTGCTGGTAGCCGTGTAGTCACCGGTAGCGGTGACGCTGGTGATGTCGATGGCGGCTTCACCCGTATTGGTGAGGGTGAAGACCTGGCCGGAGGAGGCGACGCCGACGGTGGTGCTACCGAAGTCGACTGTGGCCGGGGTGAGGGTGGCGCTGAGGGTAGGCGCGGGCAGGGCGAAGTAGCCCATCGCCGCATCGTGGTCGGACGTACGGGCGGGGGTAGTTGCATCGTTGTAGGCGGTCAGCGGGAAGTCTGCGTCGAGGTGGGCGTAGACGAACTGAGTGCCGGCTGCGAGTTCCGGAGTGACGACCATGTGGTCGAGGATCTGGGCGTCGCCGTCTTCGACATAAGACCAGCGGTCGCTGGGCGCCATGTTGAGGGCCAGGTCGACCAGTGACGGAGTAACGAGACCGGCCGTACCGGGCTGTACGACCTGATCGGAGGGAAGGATGTTGACGTTGGTATAGGTTGCGAGGGTGTCGGTGTAGCCGTCGGAGAACTCGAAAGCGTTGAAGTCGCCACCGGAGATGACGTGCTTTCCGGCTGCCTGCAGGGTCTGGATGTACTTGGCGATGTCCTCGGCTTGAAGCTCTTTCTTCTGCCGAGTCGAGGTGGAGGTAGTGCTATCGACGCCGGTCAGCGCCTTCATGTGGTTGACGATGACGGTGACCGGGTAGTCGGAGGCGCCGGCCCGCTTGATGCCTGCGCTGAGAACCATCCAGGGGCGGTCGTTCAAGGTGATCGGGCTGTTTGAGGTGGTTGGGGTGAAGGTCTCACCCTGGCCAAACTGCGTGACGCTGAGCTGATCGACGGTACTGTTCTTCACCAGGAAGCCGACGGAGATGCCAGTGCCGTCCTGCGTGAAGTAGGTGGTGTTGTCGGTGCTGTAGCCGGTGTAGAGGTTCGGGACGCCGGCGTCGCTATTGATCTGGTTGGCGATGTCGGTAGCTACGCTCTGGTTCTCAACCTCTTCGATGGTAACGATGTCCGGGGTATTGAGGACGTTGCGGATGGCAAGCGATAGCTTCTGCAAGCGACGGCTATAGGCTGCAGGCGTAAGCGTGGCGGCCTCTGACGTAGCCGTCGTGCCCGAGGATGGGACGAAATAAAGGTTGTCCGTCGAACTGGTGTTGTAGAAGCGCTCGATGTTGAAGGAGGCTACGGTGAACTGTTTACCTGGGGTGGGAGCGGCAAGAAGTTGGGGTACCATGCCCGGCACAACCTTGGTGCGGTTGTAGCTGGCGTCGAGGATGAGGCGGCTGGGATCGAAGAAGCTGTCGCTCGAGAAGGTGAAGTCGAGAACACCGGTGACGCTGGGAAGTACGGCGCCAGTCGATATCTCGATAGAGGTACCACCGGCGATGGTTGAATCGACCAGGATACGCTCCGGGTTGTCGTCGAAGTGAGCCACGTTCGCCGGAAGAGGCGTGAAGGGATCGCGGATGTCGATACCGGGTTCACGGAAGGGACGAGGGGTACTGCCGATGACACCGTAGAAGTATCCGGTGGAGGTGGCAATCTCGGCGTCTTCGTTGGCATCGGTGATGGAGCCGTTCGTTCCTGAGACGGCTGTGATCGAGTCCACTGCAACACGCATCCCTTCATAGGGAGTGAGTTGATAAAGACCGCCCGAGGGGGTCAGCATGGCGGCAGTCAGAGTGACCGCCGCGGGAAGCGGGTTGCCGGTGCTGAGCAGAGTGATGGTGGGCGAACCGCTGATCTCGGTTGCGGGTGTATGACTGGCGGTAATGGCTGGAAAGGTGGCTACAGTTCCGGTCACCTGTACCAGGTTGCCGATGGCTGCAGCGGCAGGTGGCGCGGAGCTGGTGAAGACCTCGATCCCTTCAGGGGTCAGCGGATCACCGTCAGGAGTTTGAGACTGGATGAAGAAGCCGTTTGAGAGGACCGTCGTTACGATGCCGGTGGTGGTTACCTTCTGTCCCACAAACGGAGAGATCGTGGCAGCGGTGGTCGACTTCTTGCCCTGAATGGCAGGGATGGCGACGGTGGGGGTGGGCTGGGTGACCGAAAGGCTGATGCTGGTCATGGCCGTGTGAGTCTCGGCGTCCGCGACGGAGATGGGGAGGACGATCGGGCCATCGGTTGTGGTGTTCGCTGTCGTGGAGAAGGAGAAGGTGCCGTCACCGTTGTCAGTAAAAGTTTGAGTCTGGGAGCCGCCGATCAGGCGAAGGTCTCCGGTGACCGTGATGCCGGTGCTGGCGGGAGAGGTCGCAGGCGTGACGGTGACGGTAAGCGTGACGGGCTGATTCGCATCGACCGTAGCAGGGTTGGCCACACCGATTGCACTGAGCGTGCCAACTGATCCACCGAAGGTCGAGTTACGGGGATTCGCTGGGTTGACAATCGAAAAGTCGCTGCCGTTATTGTTCGTATCGACCGAAGAGACGCTGCGGATGATGGAAGCGGTATTTACAGATTTGCCGGCAGGCGCCGCTGCGGGGGTGTTGCCTTCAGAGCAGTTCGCCGTCCCGAATCCTACAAAATCAAGAATGGTTGCCCCGGTGGGGCAGGAGGTCGTTAGCGGGGTGGTATTGCTGACGAGAGCGACCTTGCCGGCTGTGGCCGAGAGATTAATGACAAAAGACTGGCTGACATTGGCGAGAGTCAGAATCAGATCGGGCGTAGGTAGCGCCTGGACCGTCGTGGCGCCGGCGGCGGCCTCAATCAGGAAGTAATGACCGGCCGGTAGAGACACGGCGGGTAGAGTGGCTGCATTCCAGCTCGTTCCGGTTGAGGACGCGTATTGAACGGAGAGACCACCCAAATTGATGGGAGCGCTGCTCGCGTTGTAGAGCTCAATAAAATCGTTGGTATAGGTGGCAAGCGTGCCTGCGGAGGTGCTACCGTTGCCACCGCCGCCGTAGAGCTGGGAGATGACGAGGCCGGTCTGGCTGAAGGCTGGAAAGGTAATTGCGAGGAGCGCAAAAAGAAGTAGAGAGAAAGACAATTTTTTCAAAAGAAACCTCAGTACAAAGATCACGGCCCGGTATGGCTGGGAGTAAGCGGGAGTCGAGCAACCACAGCTTTGCTGTAGTGCCAGGAATAGAGAATTGGGGGGACGGATATTTTTAGCACACGGGATAGACCCGAGATGTCGTGTTTGTGTGAATTTCAGGGGAATTTGGCGCAGAACTACTGAACACGGGCTTTTACAGTACGGCATAAACTATCGTTGAGGCACGGATCGGAAGGGCATAGCTTCAGCTATGCCATGAAAGTTGCTCCGAAGGAGCCTACCGCTCTGCCGAAGACCCGGGCCCCGGCGAGCCGCTTTTGCTCGCTGGGTGGTAACGCCGGAGCTAAGGCGTAGCCGGAGCGACTAAATTGCTTTCCTCGTTACCGCCGAGCCTGTACAGGGTCCACCAAGGGTATTTGTGGTTGGGGCGATCTGTTTCACCACAGCCAACGAAAACAATTCAGGCGTTGCGCCCTGCGGGCTCCACTCCAGCCTTCGGCAGAGCGGTAGAAACCATAAACGCAGCTTCTATGGCAGGGTTGAAACCCTGCCCTTCCGTTCTATGCCTCAACAAACTGCTTGTACCGTTCGATGCAAATGCAATTGGATGACACACCCTACACCTAGGAGGAAACCGCTTTAGCGATCGAATCCCATGCTTTTGGATATATGCGCGGCGATTGCAGCCGTTGTTTCGCGTGGAAGGATGCGACTGATCCAGGTTCCCGCGCGGGTGCTAAAGCGGCCCGGATACGATAGAACCTTCCCCCGCACGTAATCATCCAGAGTCCGGCGAGCGACGCTTTGGGCGGAGTCCATCTTCTCCCGCTTGACCGTCGTAGGGCTCTGAGTGAAAAACTCCGTCGCCGTTGGGCCGGGGCTCGCTATCATCATCCGAACACCGGAACCTTTCATCTCCTGCGCCAAAGCCTCGCTGAGCAGAAGAACAAAGGCCTTCGTCGCGGTATAGGTCGCGTTGTAAGCGAGGGGTTGGAACGCTCCGTTGGAACCGATGTTGATGATGCCGCCGCTTCCGCGCTCCATCATCTTCTTTCCCAAAAGGTGCGTGAGCGCCACGAGACTATGCGCGTTGACGATCACAGGCGTCAACTCCTCTTCAAGGGACCTGCTGAAGAACTTTCCGCTATAACCGACAGCCGCGTTGTTCACCAGCAAGTCGAGTTCGATACCCATCCGCTCAAGGCTTTCCACAATCTTCCCCGGCGCAGACACGTCGCCCAGGTCCGCCTGAATCACCTCAGCGCGCACCTTGTAGTCGCGGCGCAGAGCCACGGCAAGCGTTTCCAACTCGGCCTCCGACCGCGCTACAAGCACGAGATTCGAGCCTCTGGCGGCAAGCTCTTCGGCATAGGCTTTGCCCAGCCCTTTCGAAGCTCCCGTGACGAGAGTGAACTTCCCCTTGTAGTCGAACCTTTTCTGCTGGGTCATGTGTTGGGCCTCCGCAAACGACAACGATCGATGTCGTTTTAACAACAATAATCGTTGTCGTATGATGCGTCAAGGAATGTTACGAACGGAGTGACCTTGAAAATCTGGAAGGACGACGATCCAAAAGCCTCCCTGATGGAGCGGAAACGAGCGCTGATCGTACAGGCTGCGCGGGAAGCATTTTTAACCGGAGGGTACGCGGACACCTCCATGGACAGCATCGCGAAGAGTGCCGGCGTATCCATCAAGACCGTCTATCGCCACTTTGAGAACAAAGACGACTTGTTCATTGCGGTAATGCAGGCCGCCTGCTCGGTCGAGACCCATGAGAAGCCGCGCGACTGGCCAACGAAAGCCCCTCAGACCGGCATCTATCTCGCCGCCGTCGAGTATCTTCGGCATGCTTTGTCTGCCGAGCAATTAGCCCTCTATCGGGTTGTCTTACGCGACGCCGGAAGGTTCCCGGAGCTTGGTAAGCGATACTCCGCAGAGGTGATCGAGGGACGCAACGCGCTGTTCGTGGAGTACCTGAATCGGTGGAGCCCTTCGCAGGGCTGGAAGATCAAAGACGTCCTTGGAGCGGCAAATGCCTTCGCCGGCCTGTTGCGTTCAGGCTGGTTCGAATCGGTCCTGCTTGGAACGGCAGCTATCGAAGAAAAAGCGTTATTACGGCATGCCAAGACCGGAGCAGTGCTGATACTCATTCTGATCGAGTCCCGAAAGCTATAGCTACGTTCGTCGAAGGCCACGGCTGAAGCTGTTGCCTTTGCTGTTGCGGTTGCCTTTCTTGTTGTCATTCCCGCAGGGAATCTGCTTTGGCTTTGGCTTTGGCTTTAGCTTTGGCTTTGGCTTTGGCTTTGGCTTTTCTTGTTGTCATTCCGAGCGCAGCGAGCGAATCTGCTTCCTCCCGTTCTTCGTTCGAACTACCTCTACAGCAAGTGGCCTGGCCTGTATCAGCCGGGCTAAAAACGGGAAAAAACAACTCCTCCACCATCACCACAAAATTCATGCAGAAAAAGAGCATCGCCGGGAATGAAATCCGTTCACGATTGTTCCTCACTGACATGGAACCTTAATCCCGCAATCCGGCGGGCCAGAGACCAGGACCGCGTAGCGAACGACGTCTCGTCTACGCGATGCAACGATCGGACCGAATCTTTCGGGCCGATCAAAGATCGTCATGGAGAGGTACGTAGATGAAAGGTATTTTTCGGCTTCTAACAATCCCGGCGATCATGCTGGGAATCGTCGCTTCGGCAAGTGCACAAAACTACACGCAGGTGAATCTCGTTTCGAACGTGCCCGGAGTGGCGCCCACCATCGATCCACTGCTGGGAAACCCCTGGGGACTGGCACGAGGTCCTGAAAAGACCTGGTGGATGTCGGATCTAAACTTCAATGCCGCCACCGTCTATAACGATTCTGGAGTGAAGCTACCGATTTCACTCTCCATCCTGCCTCCGCCTCCCGCCGGATCGCAACCGGTCTTTGATGGTCCTGCCGGCATATTCTTCAATGAACATCACTCCAAATTTCTTGTAGCCTCGGACATTCCAGCGGAATTTCTGTTCACTTCCATCGGAGGAAAGATTGCCGGATGGAGCCCGGAGCTGCAGACGTCCCAGGGCACGGCTGGTTCGACACAAGCAGTGATCTTGGTCAACAATACTGACGGCTCGGCCTATACGGGACTGACAGAAGCCTTCATCAACGAAACCCCTTTTCTCTACGTCGCCAACTTCACCAAGGGTCGCATCGATGTTTATGACCAGGGCTTTCATCTCGTTACTCCTGACACCCTGAACAAGCTGCAGAACTCCTCCTCACCCAGCAGTGAAATCAATCAAAAAGCTTTTTCCGATGACCAATTGCCCGCTGGCTTTGCGCCGTTTAACGTACAGGCTGTTGGGAACCAGTTGGTAGTAACCTATGCTCTCCTTGCTGCCGGATCTCAACTGGAGACGGATGGTCCTGGGAATGGCTACGTTGATATTTATAGTTCGACGGGCAGGCTTGTCCGCAGACTGGAACACGGAGATTGGCTGAACGCTCCGTGGGGCGTCGCTCTTGCGCCAGGGAACTTCGGCAGATTCAGCAATCATTTGCTGATTGCTCAGTTCGCAGGTGCTGGAAGCACGCAATCCAGTGGCAATATCGCCGCCTTCGATCCGCAGAGTGGAAACTTCGAAGGGTTCTTACCCGATTCGGCAGGAAATCCCATCTCGGTCAGCGGCATCTTCGCAATTCGCTTTAATGAAGCAGCCCACAACTCCGATTCGTTCGGCCAGCACTGCTCCGCGAGACTCTACTTCACCTCTGGACCTGATGGCGGAGCAAACGGTCTCTTCGGCTATCTGACTCCCACTTCGGCGGCTTCGGAGACTCAGAGTTGTAATTGAGTTACTTCCTATCAACAGAGCCTAACCCCAAAAGCCTGTCATTCCGAACCACCAACAGGAGTGGAGAGATGACAGGCTTCTGGGTAGTTTGTAAGTACAACTGTAGTGCTTCAGCACTTCGCCTACGAGAAGAAACCTATGCCGCAAGCCGCACAGTGCGGAGGTATTTACGATTCCGATCGCTGCGACATCTGCCAGGTAAGAACTGTAAGCAATGCGAGCGCCACCCAGTCCAGAAAATACTGGCTCTCACTCAGGAATGCCAGCGACAGCTTTACCGGAAGGTAAAAGCTATAAAGTGTGAACCGGATCATATTGCCCTGGATAAACAGGATCAGCAGTGCAAACTGCAGGAAGCGAACCATAGGGGCAGAAGAGAGTCTCGACCATGTCAAGGCAGCCGCCACGATGCAGGCAACAACCACTTCGGTAGTCAGCATATAAGCGGGAACTAGAAAGTGCCATGTCAGGGGAAGCCGATAGATGGGCGCATGATCGAGATAAGAGATCGACTTCAGAAATGGCTCATACAAACGGATCAGCAGGGGATGAATCGCACCTCCCAGGACGCCTGCCATAACGATGATCCCCATCGTCTTTCGCCATGGTTCCCGTATCTTCAGAACGACTAAAACCGTAAAGCAGCCCGCGAGCAGGCAATAGAGAAGCTCTGGAATCTCTGAAAGAAAGGAATACGCATAGGCTGTCGTGAAGACACCCCCCATCACAATGCCTAGAATCTCCTGTTTAATCGTGGCGTACAGAACGCTAACGACAAGGCATTGAAGAAACATCGAAAGGCGTGCGAGTCTGGGTCGCGCGAGTTGATAAAAGACAGCTAACGCTACGATCGAGCACACCTCTTTGAAAGAAGAAGCCCACTGAGGCACATGACTACTGTCGGGAGGCGGCACGTGCATCACATTCAGCATGAACACGTGAATGCTTGCGGGAAACACAAGCGTAATCAGCATCCCGGTCAGCAGCACCGGCCAATTGAGCCTTGCATTTGTCTGGATCGCAATGTCTTGAGTACGGCTAAAAGATGTCTTAGTTATTGGATCGACACTCACGAAGGAACTCCCTGGATAGAAAACACATTGCCCTTCTTTCTATTCCACGGTTTTCTTCGAACGCCTGAAAGACCCAGTCCCTGGAACCACCGCTCAAAGAGACAACTGGTAGCGGCACTTCTTCGGATGTCCGTGACGATGAATCGTACAGGTTACGGGAACATCCACAATCTCCTGCAGGATCGCACCTGCAGCTTCACAACTCCGCCGCGACGCTATATTCTCCGGATCACAAGTAATCCAGAGAACATGAAATCCAAGAGAGCGGGCCAGCGGCATCAGAAGCTTCGTCGCGCGAGCTGCATAGTGATGGCCTCTATGCTCAGGCACAACCGAATAGCCTATGTGGCCGGCGTAGCGTTCGATGTGTGCACTCCGCCCAATCCGTAGATTGATCGTGCCAAATTCCACTTTGGTTCGAGGATCGACCATCCGAAAGAAATAGGTAGGCACCTTGTGCACTGAATGCCCTATCGTCTCTATCCACTGGAGAGCAAGCCCCCCTTCCTCCAATGGGCCGACACCCTCTTCCACCAGTTGGCTTAACTCATTCATACTGGAATTCTCACCCACCCCACTCGGTACTGCCCACATAAACAATCGCGCCGGTCTCATGTTTTTCGTTAAGTGCACCATCGACGATTGCCGCAGCAAACTCCTCCACGTCCGGAAGAGAACCCGCCTCTTCTTTCCGTCCTGCAATCAGCCCCGGATACTGTCGTTGCAGCAGCTTAGGCGTAATCGTCCCTTCAATCAGATCGCCGCTGATAATCACCAGCCGAATTCCCTTTTCTGTCAGCTCGGGAATCATGGCTCGAAGCGCATCCTCTCCCGCCTTCTTACTGATGGCAACAGGCTCGTACCCCGGATACACGGGCTTCGTCCCGTAGAAATGAGCCAGATGGCTCGTCACGAACACGATCTTTCCTCCCGGCCGCATAAGCGCAAGAGCGCCTCGCACAAGATTGACCTGGGCATGCAGATTGAGATTCATGGCATAGTCCGCAGCCTTGTCTGTCTCCAGTCCACCGCTGGCATTCAGAACGAGGATGTCGAGTTGTCCCCAGGCCTGCTTGATCTGGTCAAAGGTAGCCTCGATATCCTTCGTCTCCGTAATGTCAGCTTGTAGGAGAAGCGTCCGTCTTCCCAGGTCCGAGATCGCCTGGGCTACCTCTTCAGCCCGCGGCCTCTTGCTGCGGTAGTTGATCGCCACATCAGCGCCGAGTTCCGCCAGTTGACGGGCCACGCTGGCTCCGATACCGCGGGAGGCCCCGGTCACGAGGGAGGTCTTACCGAGCAGCGGGAGAGAGGATGTCACTTGTTCTGTCATGGCAGGTAGTTTATCCCCGATACGTACCCCGGCTCGTCGCGCGCATAAACTATCGTTCATGCCCCTCACCTCAACGCAAGCGTCGGACAAATTCCAGCCGATCACGCTCACAGGCCGCCATGTTCAGCTCATACCTCTCTCGGTAGACCACCAGGAGGGCCTGAGGTCAGCGGTACGTGACGGCAACCTCTGGGAGCTCTGGTACACGAGCATCCCTTCCCCGGAAGGTATGCTCGCAGAAATTCAGCGACGCCTGGCCTTGCAGGAAGCCGGATCGATGCTCCCCTTTGCCATCATCGACAGAGCGACAGAGGAGATCGTCGGCATGACCACGTATATGCACATCGATCAGGCCACGCCACGCGTGGAGATCGGATCGACCTGGTATGCCCAGCGAGTGCAGCGTACAGCTCTGAATACGGAAGCGAAGCTCCTGCTGCTCACCCATGCCTTCGAAACGCTGGGTTGCGTCGCAGTCGAGTTCCGCACGCACTTCATGAATCGACAGAGCCGTCGCGCCATAGAACGACTCGGCGCAAAACTCGATGGCATCCTGAGAAATCATTTCCTCACTGAAAACGGAACACTACGCGATACCTGCGTCTACAGCATCCTCATCTCCGAGTGGCCCACCGTTCGTACCCACCTGGAGCATCAACTGGCAAAACGCCCCTGATCTCGCCCAATCAGGGCTGTTGCGGCGTAGCAGCAGCTCCCGGCTTCAGCTCCTGCGCCGAAGGTGTCGTGCCAGGCGAGAAGCGATCGGGATGCAGCGGAGGCTGCGTTCTCGGCAATCCCGAGTTCGGAACACCCGGAACGCCGCCAATCTGATCGGACGGCTTCGGAGCATCACCCGGCTTCGCTGCCGGGGTATCGGCATTCAGGCTCGGCAGCTTCTCGGAGATGATGTCCGCCGCACGCTTGTTCTCTTCCGACACCGCATCGGCAATCGCTGCATCCTGCTGCGCCGCAGCCGGCATGGTGGTGGCCGTCCCGGTAATGATCAGGACCTCCTCCAACCGCAGGAGGTTTGCCGCCGGATGCACGACGATCTCCGTATACGGCAGATGCAGAGGATCGGACGCGATGGATTCGATGACTCCAACCGTCAATCCGCGCGGAAACACCTGGTCTCCGCCCGACGTGATGATCTTTTCACCCGGCTTGATACGTGAATCCGCCGTCAGATTATCAATCTGCACATTGCCGGTCGGCGTTCCACGAAGAATAGCGCGAATGCGGGTCGATTCCAGGAGAACGCCCGCTCCCGAGGTCGGATCACTCAACAGAAGCAACTGCGCCGTATGTGGAAACACGTCGCGCAGCTTGCCCACGACACCATCCGGTGTAATTACAGGCTGTCCAGGCTTAAGCCCTTCAGCCGAGCCCTTATCCAGATACAGCAGGCCGGAATGGTCCGTTCCGCTGGTCCCAATCACCTGGGCAGCCACGGTGCTTGTAATGTATTGCTGCTTGAAGGCGAGCAGCGCCTGCAAGCGGCGGCCCTGGGCAGCGTCTTCAGCAAACGACGCCTGCTCCTGCCGCAGCCGCGCGATCTCAAGCTGTAACGCCTGGTTCTGCTCCCGGGTGTGCCGCAGGTCGATGTAGTTCGACCAGACATGCCGCACATTCAGGCTTGAGCCATGAATCACCCGTTCGAAGGGCGTAACGATGGCAACCGACCAATACCGCAGCAGAGACATCTTCCGTCCGTCGGAGCCAACAGGGCCAGCGCCCGTTCGGGAAGGCTGCACCTGGATCGCCAGTCCTATCGTCTGAGCGAGCACGATGACGATCAACACCAGCGGGTTTTTGAATCGTACGAAGAAGGAATCCATCGGAAGGCCAACCTCATTATTTCATCGCCGAGGCTTGTTTCATCTTCGCCTATTTCGCAGCTAGGTTCCCCACAGCCAGTTGTGACCACAGAGCCCTCGCAACTCGAGCCTCGTTACTCGTAGCTGAACGCCCAAAACACGCTGGCTCCAACGCCTGAACCGGCAGAAATGCCCTATCCCATGCGATCCATCGCCGCCACTGCTACCATCGAACCCGTGCCGCTGGAACTCACAACGCCGGTTAAATACATCAAACGCATCGGCGATCGAGTAGCGGCAAATCTGGCTGAGCGCGGCGTTGAAACCGTCGAAGACCTGCTCTACCACCTGCCATTTCGCTACGAAGACCGCCTGCACCCCAAGCCGCTGTCCGGCTACCACCCCGGCGACATGGCCAGCCTGGTCGGCGAAGTGCGCGGAACGGTGCTGCTTCGAACGCGTTCCGCTCCCATCTTTGAGATGACCGTCGGCATCAAGCCCCCGCCTGCCGACAGCGAGGCAGCCATGTCCGGCCTGCTGCGTCCTCCACCCGCCGTGCTCGAAACCGTCAAGTGCATGTGGTTCCACGGAACCTACCTGCGCGACAAATTCCGCCCCGGGCAGATGATCGCGCTCTACGGCAAGTTGGAGGGATCGCGCAGCGGCAACGCCCTGAACGCCGTCCCCGGCGCCACGCAATTCAAGATGATCCAGCCCACCTTCGAGATCCTCCCCGACGCTAGCGCTACGGGCGAGGATGCGGAGTTCACCATGCTGGAGATGGGCCGCATCGTCCCGGTCTACGAATCGCTCGGCGGCAAGACCCCCTGGGGCGCCAAGCTGACCTCGCGCTGGCTGCGTCGCGTGATGTGGACCGTCTTCCGTGAACTGACAGAGTCCGACACCAAGGCTGACGAAACACTGCCCCAGGCACTGCGTCAGCGCTTAGGTCTACCGGGCCGCATGGAAGCCCTGCAGGCGCTGCACTTCCCTCCTGCGGGCACGCCCATAACCGAGCTGATGTCCGCGCGAACTCCCGCGCATCGTCGTCTCATCTTTGAGGAGTTCTGGTATCTCGAACTAGGGCTCGAGCTGAAGCGCCGCAAGCTGCGCACGCGCGCCGGTACTGCCTTTCTTACCGATGAGAAGGTCCGCGAGGCACTCAAGCAGGTGCTGCCGTTCAAACCCACATCCGCACAGAAGCGCGTACTCGGAGAGATCGTCACCGACATGCGCGCCAGCCGGCCCATGCGCCGGCTGCTGCAGGGCGACGTGGGCTCAGGCAAAACCATCGTCGCGTTACAGGCTGCGCTCGTCGCCATCGAAAACGGCTATCAGGCCGCGATGATGGCGCCTACGGAGATCCTGGCCACGCAGCATTACCTCTCCGCGCGCAAGCTGCTAGCCGACGCGATCTCACCACACACAGGCCGTCCGTATCGCGTCGCCCTGCTCACCGGATCGCTCGACGAACGGGCCAAGCGCGATGTGCGAGGACGCATCTTTCGCGGCGAAACCGATCTCGCCATCGGCACCCATGCACTCGTCGAAGAAAAGGTTGACTTCGAAAATCTTGGCCTGGTCATCGTCGATGAGCAGCATCGCTTCGGCGTGCAGCAGCGCTTCAAGCTGATGCGCAAGCCCGGAGCCAATGGCGTCGCAACCGAACCCGACGTGCTTGTAATGACCGCGACCCCCATTCCACGCACGCTCGCGCTCACCGTGTATGGCGACCTTGAAGTCAGCATCATCGACGAGCTGCCGCCCGGCCGCACGCCCATCGTGACGCGCCGCATGCCGGAAGAACGCTCCTCCGAGGTATGGAACTTCGTTCGCAAACAGATCGTGGCAGGACGGCAGGCCTACATCGTCTACCCCGTCATCGAAGGGGAAAAGGACGATCAGCCAGAGCTGGACTTTGCGCAGGACAGCAGCGAGTCAGTAAGTCAGCAAGTCAGCGAGTCAGCGGCTTTGCCTAAGAAGCAGAAGAATGGCAAGAAAGCCAGTAGCGCGCGCAAATCAGCAGACCGCGTGAAGCTTCGCTCCGCTACCGAGATGTTCGACGAGCTAAGCAGTGGAGCACTCAGCGGCATGAAGCTGGGTCTGCTCCATGGCCGCATGTCCGCCGATGACAAGGAAGTGACGATGGCCCGCTTCAAACGCGGTGAGATCGACGTGCTCATCTCGACTACCGTGATCGAAGTCGGCGTCGATGTGCCCAACGCCACGGTGATGGTGATCGAACATGCCGAGCGTTTCGGCCTCGCGCAGATGCACCAGCTTCGTGGCCGCGTGGGACGTGGAGCAGCCAAGAGTTACTGCGTATTGCTCACCGGCAGCAGCGTCTCGCCTGAGGCCGAGCAACGGCTCGATGCCATGGTACGCACGCAGAACGGTTTTGAACTGGCGGAGTTCGATCTGGAGCAACGTGGTCCCGGCGAGTTCTTCGGAACACGCCAGACCGGCCTGCCCGAGTTCCATGTCGCCAGCCTGGCTCGCGATCGCGAGTTTCTGGAACTGGCAAAATCAGAGGCCGCACATTTCGTCGAAGCGCCCGACCCCAACATTCCACGAGCTGAGATTGAGGCTGTCTGGGCCCGCCTGAAACAACAATGGCAGCGAAGGTATGGGCTCGTTGAGGCGTAAGTTCCCTTGCCAGAGACGAACTGGTGGATTACAGATTTAGACAAGTATTTATATAATCAAACATGGGCACGATCAAACCCCTCGAGTTCCTCGGTAATAGCCGCGATGATCTTCGCGAATTCCCGGTAGAGGTCCGCCGTGCCATTGGAGCAGAACTACTACGCGTTCAACTGGGCGTCATGCCCACCGATTTCAAGCCAATGCCAGCCGTTGGTAAAGGCGCCTACGAAATACGTGTCCGTCTCGATGGCGCCTGGCGTGTCCTCTACGTCGCCAAGTTCAATGAAGCTGTTTATGTGCTGCACGCATTCCAAAAGAAGACACAACAGACCGCCAAAGAAGACATTGATCTCGCGGCCAAACGTTACAAGATGATTGGAGAATGAGTTATGAAAAAGACAATTCCAGGATGGGACGATACTCGAATTACCTCAAGCTCTGGCAACATATTCGTCGATCTGGGGTTCGATGAAGCTGAAGCCCAGATCATGGCCATGCGCGTAGAACTCATGGTCAGCATAGAAAAGCACATTGCCGCGCAAGGCTGGACACAGGCCGAAGCTGCCAAACGACTGGGGATTACTCAGCCTCGTGTCTCCAAACTCAAAAAGGGAGCCTGGGACGAGTTTAGTGTGGATATGCTATTGACCTTGGCCGCACGCGCTGGTTTACATCCTGAACTACGCTTGGCAGCCTAGAGAAAAGAAAACGCGCAAGTAAGGTGCGGAAAGACTGCGCATTTTGCACTCTGTTCTCTATCCACTAGCTCGCCACTGCCATCTGCGCAGGTGCGCCCATGACGGACTGCACCTGCTTCTTCGGCCCACGCTTGCGGGCGACGAGGATTCGAATACGGTCGAGCATCTCGGCTGGAGTACATGCGCCCTTGGGTAGAAAAGCGTCTGCGGCGACCGCTCGGTCGAAGTTCGACACAGTTCCCGATACCAGGAGTGCCGGCAGGCAAGGATGCAGTTGCTTGGCCCGTCGGACCAGTTCATTGCCATCCATCTGCGACAGGATCACTTCCGACATCAGCAGGTCTACAGATCCCTGCATCGCCACCTGGAGGTATTCCAGGGCTTCGGCTGCTGTGCGCATAGCGAGAACGCGATAGCCGCGCGTTTCGAGCAAAAACTTCCGCACTGAGAGAACCTGTTCATTGTCATCCACACACAAAATCGTCTTACGAGGGCGCATTGTCGTTCCTTCTTCCGGCCGGTGGTTTCCGGCCCGAGTGTCTTGCATTCCGTTGATTCGTTCATCGCCACAGCCTGGGGCCGGACGTGTTTACCTTGGGTATCGCTACTTCGTTCCTTCGCTTCCATCAAGCCGTACATGCGTTCACGCCTGATAAAAAGGCGCAGGTTGGGGCATTCGCGCGGACAGTCACGTTTGTTGGCGTGAAGGTCTAGGCACGGTCCGCTTCTTTACGTTGACGGGGGAAGAGCGCGAGGCTCTCCTGTCCGCTTCGCGGGGCCAAAATGGCCCGAAGCAGTGCCCCGGGTCTCGAAAGCCACAAAGGCCCTCGGATCGCGGGTTTGTGAAAGAGGCCGTCTCGGCTCACCGCGCCCCGCACCCAGCGCCGCGAAAAACGGCGGCGCAGGGGTGCTGAGGCGGCAACTGGGCCGGCCTTTTTCAACACAAATTTTCAGTAAAACAGGCGAAAGTTTCTTGCCGCTGAGACATAGTCCCGATTGGCGATTTGCTGACTCTACCGGGGGGAACCTGCCGTGGCAATGGCGAATTTATAGCGAAAACGCAACAACTTCGTCATAGCGCATCCACCACTGCTATCAAACCCTGCGCTGCTATTGAGGTTTGGGGCTCTCCGCCTGTGGGAAACCAGTGGTTCAAGGCAGGAAAAACGAGCCAATTGCAACAGGAATGGTGCGCCCCGAAACATGCACGTAACGAACTTCGCCATTCTCGAGGTTCGCCTGCGCTGTGATCCGGCTGGGCCTGAGAATCTCGATTCCCTGCTCTATCACAACCGGTGCCTCTGATTGTACAAGTCCGTGCCGCACGAACCATGAGATGCAACAACCGGCAGCCGATCCTGTCGCCGGATCTTCGCCTCCGTAGAACTGCATGCGGGCCCGCCATTGCGGCCCCTCCGCCTGCCCGGTAGGAGCGACGCAGTAGAAAAACTTCGCATCGCTCTTCACGAGCCACGCCGACGCCTCGCGCTGGGAGATCTGCAACTGCCGCAACACCTCTATCGAGCGTAACGGGACGATACAGAACGCCATCCCGGTCGAGACCGTCTGCGGCTCATGCTCTGCGGACAGATCGCCCACCTGCAGCCCCAGAGCCGCTGCCACCTCCGAGCGATCATGCGTCTTCCCAAATACAGGGTCGTTCTGTTTCATCGTCGCGCGCACGCCGTGCTCTCCCTCGCGGCAAGGTTCGAACCGAACCGTAATCGGCCCCACCTTGAGGCGCAAAGTGATGCTCTCGGCTCCGCGCAGCGTCGGATGGTTGGAGTACAGCCAGGTCGCCGTGCCAAGCGTAGGATGCCCGGCAAAGGGCAATTCCTCCTCCGTGGTAAAGATCCTCACCTGGACCCCGTTGATACGTTCGTCCTCCGCGTCATCACTGGGCAGGACAAAGGTCGTTTCGGCGAGATTCGTCTCCCGCGCCAGGGCCTGCATCTCATCTCCCGAGAGCGAACGGGCATCATGAAACACGGCCAGTGGATTGCCTTCCAGCGGCTTTTCGGCAAAAACATCCATCACAGAGTATTCGAGTTTGCGGATCATACGATCAGTCTATCGAGAGACACGCTCTTCCCCTTATGCACGATTTACGGTCTTTGACATTTGACACACCCGCCCTGCCGCCGTAACTTAGAAAACAACCGCACGTGGAGCAAACCGCTCCATACTGATGCCAGTCATCAGTGGCGGTACAAGATCTGGACTCGAATGAATCTCACCGCCTCGAACTCGTCTCTCACATGCTGCTGTGGTTGCCGCTGCTGTTGCTGCGGCCCTGCGCGGGTGAGTCGATGAGCGAATCGAGACGCTAAGCTACAAACGTCAAGAAACGAACATCAAGACCCACCCAAGGCCATCGCCGGGTGGGTCTTCTGCTTTAGTGCCACCCTGAAACGGCCTTCACCAACCAGCTGCAACAACTTTCAAAGGCAGGTAAACACGATGTCTCTCCGCATCAACGATGTAGCCCCCGACTTTACCGCAGAAACCACCCAGGGCACAGTCCACTTCCACGAGTGGATCGGCGACAACTGGGCGGTGCTCTTCTCACACCCCAAGGACTTCACGCCCGTCTGCACCACTGAGCTCGGCGCGGTTGCCGCCCTGGAGACCCAGTTCGCCCAACGTGGCGCCAAGGTCATCGGCCTGTCGGTCGATCCCGTCGAGAGCCACGGCAAGTGGGCGCAGGACATCGAGGATGTAGGTGGACACAAGGTCAACTATCCGATCATCGGCGACCCCGAACTGAAGATCGCCAAGCTCTATGACATGCTGGCTGCCGAAGACGGCGATAGCTGCGAAGGCCGTACCCCCGCCAACAACGCCCCTGTACGCACGGTCTTCATCGTCGGCCCCGACAAGCGCATCAAGCTGCAGATCGCCTACCCAATGACCACCGGCCGCAACTTCGACGAGATCATCCGCGTGCTCGACTCCATGCAGCTCACCGCGAAGCACAAGGTCGCGACGCCGGCTAACTGGAAGCAGGGCGAAGATATCATCATCACCGGTGCTGTCTCCAACGAAGAAGCCGACAAGATCTTCCCGGGCTACAAGACGGTGAAGCCGTATCTGCGTACGGCGGCTCAACCTAAGTAGTCGTAGCATGTAGAATCATGCTTCTGCCCTTTGGCAGAAGCACATGAGCACCGGTGGCGAAGTGGCTAACGCGCTGGTCTGCAAAACCAGTATTCATGGGTTCGACCCCCATCCGGTGCTCCATAAAATCAAACACAAAGCGAGTCCACTTCGGACTCGCTTTGTTGTCTGTGGGCAAAATTGTGGGTTCCGTTTTCTTCCGGCTCCTGCGATTTATTTACAGCTCGCAGGACTTGCACAAATCTCCTGCTCGTCTGGTTAGTCTTTACCTGCTGATACGAAGAGCGAACTGCGCTACACGAGGGTCCGTAGTCGTAGTGGTGATGCTGCCGAAAGCGGCGGATCCAAAGCTGCCGTTGGGCTGGCCGAAGGCCGGAGTGTTGGTAATGTTGAAGACCTCCGCACGAAACTCCATATCGAACTTCTCAACGAGGCGAGTGCGCTTGACCAAAGCCAGGTCGAGATCCCGGTAGGCTGGGCCGCGCACCGGATTGCGAGAGGCTGTGCCAATAACGAACTGCGGCGCGGTGGCAAAAGCTGCGGTATTGAAGAAGTGGGCTGGAATGCGCTTGCCGGCGGGCAGATTAGGCTTGGCAACGATGTTGGGGCGCTGGAGAGCGAAACCGGCGAAGGCGTTGTTATTCGTCGCCTGAGTGACGGTGACCGGCATTCCGGACTGTAACGAGACGATGGCATTGAGGCTCCAGCCGCCGAGCAGCATGTTGCCAATACCGGTGGAGGCGACGCGATGGTTGCGACCAGCTGGCAGTTCATAGATTCCGCTGAAGGAGAGGACGTTGGGCATATCACCGTTGGAAGAGTCGCGCTCCAAATAGGGGCGAAAGGTGTCAGCGGCGATCAGCGAGCTGGTATTAGGCGAGGAGAGGACCGTGGAAGAAAAGACGGACGACGCCTGGTCGATAAGTTTGGAGTGGGTGTAAGCGAACAGAAGGTAGATGCCGTGATTGAGGCGCTGCTCGATTTTGGCTTCGATGGCGTTGTAGGTTGTGGAGCCGTTGTTGTTGCGATAGGTAGCTACGTTCTGAAAGCGGGGGTAGGGCTTGAGCAACTGCGCCGCAGCTACAGTTTTAGTGTTGAGGGAACTGGATGCGGGAAGCTGTCCGAAGTAAGGGTTCGCAACCTGCTTGAGCAGAGAGGAACCCTGGGCGAGTTGAGCACTGGTGAGTTGATTCAGATTGGAGTCAGGCTGCCCGACGTGAACAACGTGCGAGCCGACATAGGAGATATCGGCAGAGAGGTTGCTGGTGATGGCCCGCTGCACGGCGAAGTTCCACTGCTCGACATATCCGGAGCCTGCAGTGCGATTAGCCGTGTAGACGCTCTGGCCAAGGCCAGCGTTGGGAGTGAACGGAATGGGCGCGACCGAGGGTCCTTTTGAGAGTGCGAAGGCTGAGTTGACGCTATCCTGCGTCTTCTGCGTCACGCTTTGGATGAAAGGAAACTGCGGGGTGGTGAAGGGCGTAGTGATTCCGGATTGATCGATGAAGACAATGCCGAAGCCGGCTCGGGCGACAGTCTTCGGGTCCGCCTGGAAGGTAAAACCGATGCGCGGCGCGAAGTTACCGTAGTGAAGCTCGCGTGCGCTGCGGGAGAAGCCGTTGACGCCAAGATAATCAAGCTGCTGGGTGGCCAGGTTGAAAACCGCTCCCTGGTTGTTCTTCTCGGTGGAGGGATGGTGGAGCGTCCAGCGTACCCCCAGATTGAAGGTGAGGCTATTGGAGGCCTTCCAATCATCCTGGACAAAGAACTCCTCTATGTAGTCGCGTGGACGGATCTTGTTCGACTGGAGATCAATCTGGAAGGTGTCGACCTGGCCGAGGAGGAAGCTGGCGACAGCATTGCCGCTGTTGGTGACGCCCTGCTGATTAGTGCCAGTAGTCGTAAAGGCGAAGGAGCCGGTGGGATTGGGCGGCGATACGGTGTTGAGTTGATACCAGCGGAAGTCGAGACCGGCTTTGATCGCGTGAGCTCCGTGCGTGTAAACGGCCGTATCGACCAACTGCCATACGGCCGTCTGAAAATTGGCAAAGGTGCTGGCGGAGGGACCAAGCTGCTGAAAACCGGTGAGAGTGAAGAGCGGCAAAGCATTGTTGAAGGCAGCGTTAGTGGGGATGCCGGGAATGCCGAGTGCCGCGGAAGCGGTGCTGCCGAGAACAGGGCCAAGGATGTTATTGCTCCGGCGGGTGTAGCCACCAGTAGCATTGTTGACAAGCCGTGCGGAGAAGATATGGGTCTCATTAAGGACAGCCTGTTGGCCAAGGACGTTCGAGAGGCCAGGGACCGCACCAGTCCCAAGAGCGGAACCGCTAATGAGACCACCGCCATCAGGCAGCGGAGTGACGGGCTGTTCGACCTCGTTGTAGTAGGAGTAGCGACCGAAGGCGCGGTCTCGTGTGCCATAGGCACCGTCGATGCGGATGTCGAACTGGTTCTGATGGTCGGCATCATTGGCGGTGCGGCTATAGTTGTTTGCCGCAGCGGTAAGGTTCGTGGGTATCGGAAAGCGGTTGAGGAGCGCGAGGGCTGCGGCGTCGAACGGCGTATTGATGACGTCGTTGGGAAACTCCTGACGAACGTTGACGCCGCCAACGACAGTGGTGGTAGCCGGGTTGTAGATCTTCGAGACTCCGGTAAAAACTCCCTTGCGCTCATTGAGCGTAGGGATGCTTGAAGTCAGCGTGCGTCCGATGAGCTGCTTAACACCCTGGTAGTCGGCGAAAAAGAAGAGACGATCATGCAGGACGGGTGCCCCAAGGGTCGCGCCGTAGAGATTGCGGCGATACTCGGGCTTGCGGCCCGCAGGAGCAAAGTAGTTGCGGGCGTTGAGATCTTCATTGCGCAGGAATTCGAAGAGGCTGCCATGGATCTCATTGGAACCGGAACGCGTGGCGACATTCACGACACCGCCATTGAAGCGGCCAAACTCAGCGGGGACGTTGTTGGCCTCGATGGTGAACTCCTGAATATCGTCGAGGATAGGAAAGAAGGCGACCTGACCGGGCTCAGGCTGCAAAGCGGAGATACCGTCGTAAATGTACTCATTGGTGCGGGGACGGCCGCCGTTGATGCGGGGCAGGAGGGTACCAGGAGGCAACTCAACACCAGGAATAAGCGTAGAGAGCTGG
This sequence comes from Granulicella mallensis MP5ACTX8, assembly GCF_000178955.2. NCBI lineage: Bacteria > Pseudomonadati > Acidobacteriota > Terriglobia > Terriglobales > Acidobacteriaceae > Granulicella > Granulicella mallensis. The sequence continues at coordinate 5,011,427 of NC_016631.1, forward strand.
ATGAAGTTGCGGGTGTTTAGCGGCATCGCAATGAGAGTGGCGCCGGGGATATTGGTTTGGATGTTGCTGGTCTCGGTCTGGAGTAGCGGAGCCGCCGAGCTAACGTCAATGGTCTGTTGGCTGCTGCCCAGGGTAAGGGTTAGATCTACTCCGACGGTCTGGCCGACAATCACAGTGATGCCGGTGCGATGCAGTGTCTCGAAGCCGGGAGCAGTGACGTCGATGCCATAGGAACCGGGATTGAGGTGAATGAAGAGATAGTCGCCTGAACTGGAGGTAAGCGTCTCCTGATGGACGCGAGTTGAGGACTCAATCAGTTCGAGGTGAGCGTTGGGAATAGCAGCGCCGGAAGGATCGAGGACCCGGCCGCGAAGATCGGCGGCGATCTGAGCGTACGTAATGGAACCGGAAAGTAGAGCAAACAGAACGGCTGAAGAGAAAAGACGAGGCATCTTCACAATGGGACACTCCTGAGCACAACTCGGGTAAGGTCCAGCAATTGGCACTTCTTTTGAACGAAGTCGGCAGACGCTGACGTGTTCGGTTAAATGTCATGTAGCTTTGCGATACGAATTTATTCGTTTAAAATCGCCACGTCAACGACGTGGCCACAACCGACAGGAATATTGTCACTATGGTGTCTTCGCTTCAAAGGTATTGAGGAGATCGCTTGAAGGAAACCCATTTCATCCCTGGCGGAACTTTCCACAGCTTTGACAACCACTCGGTCGTGTTCCCTTCATCCTCAGTCGCAGCTACTTCAGCGGGCGGTGATACTTCTCTGCAATGACGCCGGCTTGAATTTCTGCCCACAAACAAATCGGCCTGCCATGCAGAGCATGGCAGGCCGGTCGAATTCTACTATTTGCGAAACGTTTCTTCCCAGATATTAGAAATCGACGCGAAGCGCCACCTGACCGGTACGGTTCCCAGCATTGTTCGAGCTCTGTACCGATGTCAGCACACCAAAGGTACTGGGGCTGCTCACATCTGTAGCCGGGATAGCGAAGTTAGCGCGATTAATAATATTGGTGAAGGTAGATTCAAAACGCATCTGTATTCCCTGATGAATATTGAACACCTTGGCCAAACCGCCCGCTACCGCAACGGTCCCGGGACCTTCCAGAGAGCCAACTCCAGCGTTCCCTGTTTGACCGGGAGCTGTCGTTGTCGTGAAGGCGTTGATGTTGAAGTAGTTGGAAACACTGCGGTGGGCGGGCTTAGTAGAGACCCCTGCAACCCGGTCTGGACGCGCGATGGTGCCACGCTGTGCAATGCCAACACCCGACGTATCGTTGGTAGGACTCATCGTCGGCGTCAGCCAGGGTCCGGTTTGCAGAAGCGAGATCGTATTCAGATTCCAGCCACCCAGCACCGCATCCAGAATGCGGCTGTTACCGCCCCACGCTCGTCCTTTGCCGTACGGCAGCTCGTAGGTTCCGGTCATTAGTAACCGCTGGCGTGGTGTGCCTTCTGCATTGCCGCGAAGCGCCTTTATATGGAAGCGATCCGAGACGGCAAAGCCATAGTAGCTCTCGATAGCGAAGCTGGTAGGGGCATCGCCTTGCACATCGCTGAGGCTCTTGGTCCAGCTATAGTCTCCCTGGAAGATCAAACCATGTGACAGACGATGCGTCACTCCTAACTGCAGCGAGTGATACGAGGTAGAACCCAAATTTGCCGATTGGAAGATCTCCGACCAATTCTGAAATGGCGCACGAGGATCAACCCAGCCGCCACTCGGAACGTTATAGCCCTGAGTGTTTTCTGGAATCTGGTTCAGGTCGATCGTTACATTCTGCCGGTGTCCTTCCATCCCGACATAGCTGACGCGAGCGGCAGTCGAAGCCGTAATCTCTCGCTCTACCGTCAGGTTCCATTGAATGACCTGGGGGTCACGGTAGTTAGGAGCGTCGCCCTGCTCCAATTCACCGCCGCCATACTGCACGGATTGGCTCAGGGTCGAGGCCAGGGGAAACTGGAACTGAGGTGTTCCATTGTTGTTGTTCTGATAGGTATGGACCGAAGCCGTCGGATTGCTGGACATATTGAAGGCCAATGGTCCGAGGTTGCTCACCGTGAAGACACCGAATCCAGCACGGACCACCGTCTTGTTATCCGAAAAAGGGCGATAGGCTATGCCGATACGGGGGTCAAAGTTGTACTTATAGTTCTGCCTTAGGCTCTGTGGGATATGAGCCTGGCTCGCCGTCTCGAAATTCGAACATGCCAGATTCGGATTCCGGCCCGGAAGCGTGCACGAGTTGAAGGATTGCAGAAAAGCAGGAACTGCTCCAATACCATTCGCCAACCTATCCGGAATCACCACCGAATTCGTATCGGTAAGGAAGTTAGCCATATTGCCGAGTTGGTCCTGAAAGCCAGGAAGATATTCGTAGCGCAGACCGGCATTCAGAGTCAGATGGCTATTAATCTCCCACTGGTCCTGGCCGTAGAAACCATACTGGTGTGCCGTTCCATCATCACGCGGCCCTGTAACGGCAAAGTAGGTAATGTTGGGTAGCCCGAGCAGTAGGTCGCCGAAAGAGTTTCCGGTAAATACATTTTGGTTGAAGGTAAAGAGGCCGAAGTCATCGGAAGCTGTCTCTAGCGACGGGGTAACGTAGTTGACGATACGGTAATCAACGCCCGCGCGAATGGTGTGGTGTCCCCTGCTGATGGTGATATTGTCCGTCAGTTGTTTCGTGTTCGATTGCTGCACACCGGTAATATCTCGTCCGATGGTAGAAAATCCTGTTCCGTCAGAGAAGTTAATCGTTGGGAATCCTCCCTGCGTGGGATGGTTGGTCGTGTTGATCTGCCCTGGTGCGGCACCTGTCGCAAAACCCAGTTGATTCAATGCCTGCGTACCAGTGATCGGAAAATCAGGATCGATCAGAGAGTGCGTAAATCCGAACCGAAACTCATTCACCATCCGCGGAGTGATCGAGTAATTGTGTGAGATCAAAAAGCTGCGGTCATGTTCTATATCGATATCGTCCGGCAGCAGTTGATTGAACACATTGGTCTGCAGATTCTTCCAGCTGATACGGGCATAGATCTGCTGCTTGCTATTGATGTTCTGATCGATGCGCGCATCGAATCCATTACTATTGCCAGGGATTGGAACCAGAGCCTGGTAGTTATAACCCAAGGTGGCGCCATCGAGACCAGGCGTCGGCAGCGGGTAATAGTTATTCAGCAGTGATGTAGCCACCGGGCTGATGCACTGGGTGGGAATCATGTTATTCGCAAAGCTGCTGCCAGCGCATGCAGAACCCGCAGGAAGAGGGTTCGTGAGCGTACCGCTCGCATTTCCGGCAACAAGACCACTCAGATCTCCAGCGCGTTGAGCAGCCGTTGGAACCAGCAGAAACTCAGGAGTAGAGGTGCTCCGGCGGTTGCCTTCATAATCCACGAAGAAGAAGGTTTTGTCTTTGCCATTGTAGAGACGTGGAATGGTGACTGGCCCACTGAAGCTGCCGCCAAAGTCGTTATAGCGCTTAGGGGCCTTCGTGCCAAAGCCGTAGACATCCGCATCCAGGGCATCGTTCTGCAGGTATTCGAATACGCTGCCGTGGAAGGTATTGGAACCACCCTTGGTAGTAAAGGTAATATCACCTACCTGGGCAAACTCGGCGCTATTGTTGAAGTCTGTAGCTTTGACTTCAGCGATATTCTCCATCGACGGATAAGCATTCTTCAAGGCTCCGTTGTGAAAGATATCTGCAGTCGAGATGCCATCAACCGAATAGTTCACCATGTCCGCAGTGGCACCAGCCAGTGCGATATTTCCCTGGTTGTCCTGCTGCACATTCGGCAAGAGAGAGAGCGATGAAAGTGGGCTGGACGTCGAAGCGCGGGAGTTCAGCGGCAACTGAACCATGGCCGAATTATCCTTCGAGGAATCGAGTGTTGCCTTGTCCGTGCTGATCATGGTGGCAGTGGCTGAGACCTCGACCGTCTGTTGCTGACTCGGAAGATTCATTACGACACTGACACGCGCAGTCTGCCGCGGCGCGAGATCAAAAGCTGCAACCTGGGTGTTGGCAAAACCGGAAGCCTGGGAAGCAACCGAGTACCGGCCCGGCTTGAGGTTTACGAATTCAAAACTTCCGCTGGAACTCGAAGTCGTCGTGCGGTCGCTATTGTCATCCTGGCTGTGCAGCGTTACGGCAGCGCCAGGGATGACAGCCTGGGTTGCATCCTGCACTGTTCCAACAACGCTTCCAAAGGTTGATTGGGCTCGGGCTGATGCGATCGAGAAGACCGCGAGCAACAATGCGGTCCATACCATCGTCGACGTATTAGAAACTACAGCCGTGCGTTGCGGCTCGTTAAGAACATGGGCGTTGCGTTTCGCTGTCCGATGAGGCGTTCCATCTTTTCCCTTCTGCACGAAGTGGCGAAGCACCCGCAAAAGACAAAACACACTAAACGTTGCGACAACTGGCAAAAGAAGAAGAACTATTGAAGATATTTCCATTGTAATTACCGTCCTTTGAGACAGAACGATTACAACGTGGAACAGCCTTACGAGATCAAAAAAAGTTCATATGAAAGTCATATGGAAGCTCGTTCAAACAATATGCTTTGGCATTAACCTTCGACGCCGTACCTTCAATACACTGGTAATGCAATGTCGAGTCTTTTAAAAGCACTCCGGAGTACGGAAGCCTTTCTTCTTCAGCGAAAAAGCAGGCGTGCTGCAGCCTCGGTCGGTTTTATTGCAGTGCTTGTATTGCTTCTCGCTCCCCTGCAGAGCAGGGTGAATACAACCACCATCGGGTTTGCGCTGCTCCTCGGCGTTCTCTTTACAGCCATTCGCATGGGAAGCCGCCCGGCACTGGCTGCCTCTGTGGTTGCAATGCTTGGCTACAATTTCTTCTTCCTGCCTCCCATCCTGCGACTCACGATTGAAGATCCACAAAACTGGGTTGCGCTCGTTGCCTTCTCCATTACAGCAGTTGTTACGGGCCAGCTTTCCGCCAGCGCCAAGGAGAGAGCGATCGAGGCACTGGCAGCGAAAGAGGAGATCGAACGTCTCTATTCGGAGTTACAGATAGCCTTTGAAAATGCGAGTCAGGCCGAGGCCATTAAAAGAAGTGACCTGATGAAGTCAGCTCTTCTCGATGCTGTCACTCATGATCTTCGTACACCCCTTACCTCTATCCGGGCAGCGGCCACTACCTTACGCAAGGCACAGCGCTCGGGACAGACACTCGAACCAGACCTCAGAGAAGAACTCATTGCCCTCGTGGATGAAGAGAGCTCTCACCTCGATCAGATCATCAGCGGCTTTGTGGAATTGGCAAGGATCGAAGCAGGCGATTTACTGCTTAAAACTACTTGGAGCCTGCTGCAGGATGTAGTCCAGGCCGCCATTAGAAGAGCTCAGAGCCTTCTTACAAAACACACTGTCGCAATCCGCATTCCAGAGAGTCTTCCTCTGATGCACATCGATGTGAGAGCGCTGGCTGAGGTTCTATATACCCTGCTGGACAACGCGCGAAAATACTCTCCTGATTCGTCCACGATTACGATCAGCGCTTGCACCGTTGGCGGCGATGTAGAGGTCTCAGTGGAAGACCAGGGTAAGGGCTTTCACAGCGAAGATGTTCCACGTGTGTTCGACAAGTTTTATCGAGGGAAGGATGTCAGCAATTCGAGGTCGAATAGTCCGGGCGGATTAGGAATCGGACTATCGATTGCAAAGGCTCTTGTAGAAGCGCATCGTGGCCGAATATGGGTATCCAACAGCCCTTCGTCCTCGGGCGCAATCGTTACGTTTCAGATACCCATCCGAGAGGACTAAGAATGATGGACCAAGAGAGTCATGCTTCTCTGCAGCATAAAAAAATACTTGTAATCGACGATGAGCCATCGATCACGAGGGCTCTGCGCGCAAGCTTTCTCGCCAATGGCTATGACGTTCGAACAGCCCATGATGGAATCGCCGGTCTGCATGTATTGGAAGACTGGGGACCGGACCTGGTCGTAACAGATCTCGCCATGCCCGATATGGATGGAATTGAAATTTGCAGACAAGTCAGGTCGAAGTCCTCCATACCGATCATCCTGCTTTCCGTACGCGACGATACGGAGTCGAAGATCCGGGCTCTCGACGCAGGCGCAGACGATTACGTCACGAAGCCGTTCAGCATCGATGAGCTTCTTGCCAGGGTCCGGACCGCGCTTCGCCGGCTGGAACTCGTGCGGAGACTTACAGCACAATCTCCTCCAGGAGAGGAGATTCTTCGTGCAGGAGAGTTCACCGTCAACACACTGAATCGGCAAGTTACTGTTCAGGGACGTGAAGTACGACTGACGCCAAGAGAATTTGAACTGCTCCTGTTCTTTTTACGAAATGCGGATCGTGTCATCACCCATTCAGCCATCATCAAGTCGATCTGGGGTCCGCACAGCACACATCAACCCGAATATCTACGAGTGCTCGTTTCGGCGCTTCGCAAGAAGATCGAGCCTGACCCACTGCATCCCTGTTTTCTCTTAACGGACCCGTGGGTCGGATACAGGCTGACTCCCACGGAAGAGGATCCCTCCCAGCTATAGGTTGAATGTTTGCATTAACGAGAACGAGCGTTGCTTCTATATCGGCGGGCGCCCTCACGCGTCAGGGAGCAACTTCCACAGCGCGACCGAAATGGAAATGCAAATCCCCTGCCGTTCTTTCGGAGAAAACATTTCGAACAGCGCGGGCACTTCCAGTGAACCGACTTACCGTGGATAAGGAGAAAGAAGCCACCATAGACGGAAGCGACAGGGATCAACCAGCCGTCTCCCCAATATTTAATAACCATTCCCACAATTGGAATAAACCCGAAGAACATTCCTGCGGCTGTGCCCTCCAGTGCATCGAGGGAGTTGAAGAATGATGCGGTAACGAAAGTAAGGCGCATAACATGGTCCTTATGCCAGATGAAGTGCAGTGATGATCATGTCGATCAGCTTGATTCCAAGAAACGGAGAGGCGAGGCCTCCAAAGCCATAGATCATGAGGTTGCGGCGGAGAAGCGCTTCTGCGGACATCGCCCTGTAGCTGACACCTCGAAGCGCCAGCGGGATCAGGCCAACGATGATCAGGGCATTGAAGATGACAGCCGACAACACCGCCGATTGAGCGTTCTTCAGATGCATGACGTTGAGAACGGCCAGCACAGGAAAGACACCGGCAAACATCGCGGGAATAATTGCAAAGTATTTTGCGACGTCATTGGCAATCGAGAACGTTGTAAGCGCTCCACGGGTCATCAGAAGCTGCTTGCCGATCGCCACAATCTCGATGAGCTTCGTGGGATTGGAGTCGAGATCCACCATGTTGCCAGCTTCTTTCGCTGCCTGGGTGCCTGTATTCATGGCTACCCCTACATCAGCCTGCGCAAGCGCCGGAGCATCGTTGGTGCCATCTCCGGTCATCGCGACAAGCTTGCCTTCAGCCTGCTCCCGTTGAATGAGATCCATCTTGTCCTTCGGTTTGGCCTCGGCCAGGAAGTCATCCACTCCAGCCTCACGAGCGATCGCCGCGGCAGTCAGCGGATTGTCCCCGGTAATCATGATGGTTCGAATCCCCATCGACCGAAGCTCCGCGAAGCGCTCTTTCATTCCGCCTTTCACGATGTCTTTCAGGTGGATTACCCCCAGAGCGCGATTGTTCTCCGCCACCACAAGGGGCGTACCTCCGCTGCGGGCAACAACCTCAACTGTGTCGCGAACTTCATCCGGCAGCGAGCCTCCTCTTTCTTTCAGGAAAGCTGCAACCGCCTCTGTCGATCCTTTGCGAATCACGCGGCCTTCCATGTCGATTCCTGACATGCGGGTCGTCGCCGAAAAAGGAATAAACTCTGCCTGCAGTTCACTGAACTCCCGGCCACGCAAGCCATAGACTTCCTTGGCCAGGATCACGATGCTGCGACCCTCGGGTGTCTCATCGGGGAGAGAGGACAGTTGCGCTGCATCCGCAAGTTGATCTTTCGACACACCAGGAGCAGGAATAAACTCGGAGGCCTGCCGATTACCCAAAGTAATGGTTCCGGTCTTATCCAGCAGCAGCGTGCTGACATCACCCGCAGCTTCTACTGCCCTTCCAGACGTAGCCAGCACATTGTGCTGTACCAACCGGTCCATCCCCGCTATACCGATCGCAGAGAGAAGCCCTCCGATCGTTGTCGGGATAAGACACACCAGCAACGAGACCAGAACAAAGACCGATTGCGGCACCATGGAATATGTAGCAATTGCCTGCAGCGTTACAACCGCCAGGAGAAAGATAATCGTCAAGCCAGCCAGCAGGATGTTGAGTGCAATCTCATTCGGTGTCTTCTGCCGTTCCGCACCTTCCACGAGAGCAATCATTCGATCGAGGAAGGTCTCGCCGGGATTAGACGACACTTCTATTTTGATCTGATCGGAGAGCACCCTGGTCCCACCCGTAACGGCGGAGCGGTCTCCGCCTGCCTCGCGAATCACCGGAGCCGATTCACCCGTGATCGCCGACTCGTCCACCGAGGCGACACCTTGAATCACCTCACCATCTCCCGGGATCAACTCCCCGGCAACAACAAAGACGATATCGCCGGCGCGAAGCTGCGAACTGGGAACCTCTTCTGTCCTTCCATTTTCTTTGAGGCGAACGGCTGTCGTCTCCGACTTCGCACGCCGCAAAGCGGCTGCCTGTGCCTTGCCGCGGCCTTCGGCCATCGCTTCCGCGAAGTTCGCGAACAGCACCGTAAACCAGAGCCAGAGCGTGACCTGCAGGTCGAACCAAAAGGAGCCATGATCCATACCCGTGGCGCTGAAGAGATAAATGCTGGAGACGACACTGCCGACCTCCACAACGCACATGACTGGGTTCTTCATCACGGCGCGTGGGCTGAGCTTGGCAAACGCATCGACAACGGCTCTGCGGATCAGGCTGGCATCCCACGGCGAGCGTTTACGGGCGTTTGGCATCTCTACTTTTCACTCACCTGGATACGGGCCGGTTCTACCGATCCAACGAACAGATGTGATTACACATCCACGGCGCATAACGAGAGTGGAAAAAGTTCATATAAAAGTCATAAAGGAGGCATGATGATCAGCCGCTGGCAGAGCGGAATTTACCCCAAAACAAAAGCCCTCCTGCCGGAGAGCCTTGTGCCGTTGGGAGCTTCCTCCCCGACTATTCTGTTGGAAGAAGAATGGAGATACAGGTGCCTGAGTGCCCAGGCTGCATGCGGCTTCGGACTTGGATACGACCGCGATGCTCCTGAATGATCGAAGAGCTTAGCCAGAGACCGATGCCTGTACCTTTGAGTTCTTTGGTCGTAAAGAAAGCATTGAAGATCTTCTCGCGGTTTCGCTCCGGAATTCCGACTCCGCAATCGGCTACCGTAATGCGAGCTGCGCGCTGCGGCCCCGAGTGATAGATCGTGCAATAAGAGATCTTGATCCGAATCCTGCCGCCATCAAAAGAGGCCTCTATCGCATTCCGCAGGAGGTTCGAAAAGACCTGCCGCATCTGGGCGGGAAAACCGCGGACGGTAATCCCGGCATCCCACTCCCGGCTTACTTCCAGGTTCTTTTCTTTGATCGAACGATTATTCAGCGCCAGTGCATTGTCGATCAGTTCGGGCAGATTCAATTCAATCGGCTTATCCGACTCTCGATGAAACGACAGTATCTGCCGGGCAATGCGCGAGACGCGAACCAACTCGTCTTCGGCTGAGGCAAGATAGCTAACGGCCTCTTTCGATCCGGGGGTGGCGCTTTTCAGAAGAAAGAGAAGATTCGTAATCGCTTCCAGCGGATTGTTAATCTCATGCGCAATCGTATGCGCCATGCGTCCTGTTGCAGCCAGCCGTTCGTTCTGAAGTGCAGCGTGCTCCGCGAGCTTCTGCTGGCTGATATCGGCCAGCACGAAAATACTGCCGCTTTGCATGCCGTCGAGAAACACCGGTTCAAGGCGTGTTTGAAAGTATCGCGCGCCGGAACTGGCCTCCTGAAGCTGCGACGATCCGAGTTCGGAGACCTGAATACCAAAACACTCCTGCATCAGTTCGCTCAGGATGCGGCCTTCGATCTCGGAGTACGTACGCTCCAGAAGATCTGACATCGCGCGGTTGCAGCGCTGGATCGTGCCGGCTTCATCGAGGACTGCTACGCCTTCACTCAACGCATCGAAGGTGGCCTGCCACTGTTTAGCAGAGAGCTTCGCCAGCGACTCAGCCTCATGAACTTTGATCAGAGACTTGACCGTCGCAATCAGGACATTCGGCTCTACCGGTTGAGTCAGGTAAGCATCCGCGCCACTCTCGAGCGCATAGACCCTGCTCTCGTTGTCCAGGAACGCGGCCGACAACTGCAGCACGGGAATATGGCTGGTGCGAGGATTCGACTTGAGTCTTCGGCAAACCTCATAGCCGAGAATGTCGGGTAGCTTCACATCCAAAAGAATCACGGCCGGAACCTGTTTCGCCAGATCGAGCGCTTCTTTTCCGGTGTCGGCCTCCATCGTCTCGAAGCCCGCGCGCTTCAGTGCGTGCACAATCGTATAGCGATTCGCGGGCCGGTCATCTACGACTAAGACGATATCTTTGCCTGTACTCACAAACCGATCCCCGTTGATTCAAGCACCTGGAGTAGACCTCTTGGGCCCCCTTCGCCGCTGAATGCCTGCTTGGGGTAGAAGAAGGTAAACGAATCCAAAAGTAATTTGCGATCCTGGTTCGAGAGTTCCCTCGAAGAATGTACGATGACCGGAATCGCCTTGGATGCCAGACTCTTTCGTATCTCCCGCAATACTTCGAAGCCGTTCATATCCGGCATGGCGATATCGAGGACGACCGCGTCGGGAACTTCGTCTTTGATTAACCGAAGAGCTTCGCGGCCCCCGTGGGCCTCGAGGATTCGATAGCCAACCTTTGCGAGCGCACCACCCACCAGGTAGCGAGTCACTTCATCATCGTCGACCAGCAGAATGGTCTTGGACGGCGCCCCCTCAATCAACTCCCGGACCACATTTAACAAGCTAAACGGGGGCACCGGTTTTGCAAGAAAGGCGTCCGCGCCCGCCTCAATCGCCGATTTCGCATCGTCCACCACGCTGACGACCAGAATAGGTCCCGAGTATCCTTGCGACCGAAGCTCCTCGATGTAATAGAGGCAGTCTTTCTGGTCGATCAACCTGTCCAGCACGACCAGCGAAGGGCTCATCTGCTTCATCGCCGCGCGCGACTCGGGAATATTTGCGACAAAGACTGTACGGTAGTTGCTGTTCTTCAGTGAAGACTGATGGACAAAGCTTGTCTCCCGGTTATCCTCGATAAACAGGATCGGAGCTCCGGTCGCCTCCTGGTTTAGTAGAGGAGCCAGCGGCTCAATCTCAGTCTTTCCAAAGTGCGCCGGTATTCTTGCCGTAAAGGTCGATCCCTGACCGGATTCGCTCTCGACATTCAGGCTGCCACCCAGCAGCTCCGCGAGACGCCTCGATAGAGGAAGCCCAAGCCCCGTCCCTTTGACCTGGCTCTGCATCTCGCCTTCGATCTGGGTGAACTCCTCAAAGATTCGTTCCTGATCTTCGGGCAGAATGCCGATGCCGGTATCGGCCACGCGGAAGGCGACCCATCCCCCGTCTTCGATCTCCGCGGTCACGCGAATGTGCCCCTTGCGGGTAAACTTCAGCGCATTGGCGATCAGGTTGCGCAGAATCTGTGAGACTTTCCCCTCATCGGTATACAAGGTTGGAAGATCGGCTGCCGCGTCGAAGATCAGTTCAAGGCTGTTCCCCGCAAGCAATGGCTTCAGCATGCCGCGCAGTGCACCAAAGAAGTCGTTGACCTCAAAGTGTCTCGGCTTCACATCGATCTTTCCGGCTTCGACCTTCGCCAGATCGAGAAGGTCGTTCACCAGCTCTGAAAGCTCGGAGGCCGAGTGCTGAATGTACGTAACCTGCTTCTCCTGCTCCTCGGAGAGCTCTCCATCGGTACGCCCCAGGAGCAACCGGCTCAAGGATGAGATGGAGTTCAGCGGAGTCCGGAACTCATGCGAAAGGTTGGAGAGAAAACTCGTCTTGAGATCCGAGACCTTGCGCAGGTCATCTGCGTGCTGCTCCAGCTCGGCGTAGAGAGCCACCACCCCGCGATTGGTGTCTTCCAGCTCCTGGTTCAAATCCGCAAGCTGGTCCTGCTTCTCTTTGAGCTCCGCCAGTGTCTTCAGCAGCTCCTGGTTCTGCCGCTCGATTTCATCGAAGGGATCGGCGGCACTCCCTCCGGCAAGCTTCGCAGAAATGGCCTTGATACTGGCGGCATTGACCGCCGGAGCCGTTGCAGGCAGAGCTTTGCCGCACTCCACGCGAGTGCCTGTAGAATCCGAAGCGATATGGAAATGGTCCATGAGGCGCTTCGTCCCGATGAGCCCCATACCCAGTCCCGTCTTCGACACATACCGGCCGTCGAGAATCTCAGTCAGGTTGGGAATGCCTGCGCCTTTATCCGTCACCGAGATAACGAAGACTTGTGGGTCGGCGTTGGTGACCGAAAAGTCCACGGCTCCGCTTTCCGCATAGCGGAAGGCGTTACGTGCCAGCTCCGAGGCAGCCGTCGCCAGGCGTATCTGATCCTGGTGCTCGAAACCAAGCAGAGCTGCTACATCGCGCGCTCGCTGACGAGCCTGGACGACGTGACGGTCATGCCGCAGTGGAATGGTCAGAAGCGGAAATTTAAATGTCTCGTCCATGGCCTAAATGCGTGAGATTAGTATGGTGGCATCATCACGCTTACGGCAATAGTCGCGATAAAGAACTCCCGCGATAAGCGCTGGATGACGAGATGCTAATCCGGGATATTGTTCCATACTCCAGCGAGTTGCGATTCCGTCCGAGTGCAGGAGGAGGGCAGAGTTCTTTTCCCAGGGGTAGGAAAAAGACTGAATGCGACCTATGGAGTGCCCCAGAGTTCCGTTCATCGACACCATGCTCCGGGACTGTCCGCCACTATAGATCGACCCGGCAACATTACCGACGCCTGCATAGTTCACGATCCCCTTGTCGTAAAGAACTTCCGCTATCGATACAGCAGCTCCGCGTGTCTTAGCGAGGGCTCCATGGGCATCGGCAAGGATTCGCTCCGGCGTCAGGTGCGACGTCTCCCGGAAGATACGAATCGCCTCCTGTGAGGCCTCCGCAGCCGCAGGACCATGGCCGAGCCCATCGGCCACAATATAGATACTCCGCCCCGGCGTATGCGCGGCGTCCCATGCGTCACCACAGGCTGTTTCTCCTGTAATCGGCAGGCAAACAACGCCGAGTGCATAGTCCGCGGCAATCCTGGCCGCAGACTGAGATTCGTTCGCAATACGGGCAAACAGGACGGTTCCATGGCCCGGCACGGAATAGATCTGAAAAGCGGTCGCAAGCCGCGAGATGGCGCCAAGACCCTGGCCGAGCGTACCTGCCGTCGAGAAACCATCTTCAAGGGATCGGCCCACGTCTGCAATGCCGGTTCCGCTGTCGATAGCGAGCACATCCATGCCCGCGACATTCTCGAACTGCCACGGGCAAAGAACAAGCTCGCCACGTCCGGCGTGCGCTGCGATATTTCCCGCAGCCTCCGTAACGATAATACCGAGCTGTCCCTGGCGAAGTTCGCTGAATCCGATCGCGTTCGCAAGCGCAAGGGCCCTGCGGCGTGCGTGCCCGGTCTGGCTGGCATCCGCCGCGGTAATCGGAACCACCACGCTTCCCGGCAAGGTTACTTCCATCGGATGACGGTGACCGTCGTGCCTTCCCCTGGAGCGCTCTGGATCTCGAATTCGTTCATCAGCCGCTTGCTGCCTCCAAGGCCCAATCCCATGCCCTGTCTGGAAGTGTATCCGTCCGTCAGCGCAAGTTTGATGTCCGGGATGCCGGGCCCTTTATCGGAGAACGTCAGCTTGATGCCCTTCCGCAGACCGTTCACCACCTCGGAGATTTCGAGTTCTCCGCCTCCGCCATGTTCAAGCGTATTGCGGCCGAGCTCGCTTGCGGCCGTAACCAGCTTCGTCTGGTCGACCAGGCTCAACTTCATCTCTGTTGCCCAAACCCGGACCCGTTGCCTCACAAACACCACATCGGAAGAGTCTTTGATGGGTAGTGTCTCAGTCTTAGTCACTGTCCCCGTCATATTCCTCGCTGTCGCGATCGCTCGTAACCGTCTCGTGCAGGTACTGCATACCCGACTCGACGTTCAGGGCAGTTCTGATCCCCGGCAAAGACATCCCCAGTTCCACCAGCGTAATGGCCACTGCCGGCTGCATACCGACGACCACCGTCTGCGCATCCAGAACCCTCGCCATCGAAGCAATATTGGCCAGCGTGCGGCCGATGAAGGAGTCCACAATCTCAAGCGAGGAGATATCGATCAATACGCCCTTCGCCCCAACGTCGGCAATCTTCGACGTCAGATCGTCCTGGAGCGTGAGCGCCAGCTTGTCATGCATATCTACCTGGATGGTGACCAGCAGGAAGTTCCCCATCCGTAAGATCGGAATTCTTTCCATTACTGCTCTCCGTATCTCGCAAGCGCTGAACCTTTGGACTTCTCAAGACGCGTTACCGTTCGGCCGCTGCGTTCCAAAGCCAGGCGGAAGGCATCGGAGAGCTTTGCCTTGGTAATCACGTCCTCCAGGTTGATCCCCAGGTGAACAATGGTCTGTGCAATCTGAGGCCGAATACCGCTCAGAATGCACTCCGCACCCATGAGCCTTGCCGCGGTGATCGTCTTCAAGAGGTGCTGTGCAACCAGCGTGTCAACCGTAGGAACGCCGGTGATGTCGATGATGGCGAAGCGCGAGTTCGTCTTCACAATGGCCTGCAGCAGCGACTCCATCACTACCTGGGTGCGCGCGCTGTCAAGCGTTCCAATCAGCGGCAACGCAACGATGCCGTCCCACAGGGTCACAACCGGCGTCGAGAGCTCGAGCATCTCCTCCTGCTGCCGCATGATGACCTGATCGCGACCGTGGATAAAGCTGTCCGTTGTATGCAACGCCAGCTTGTCCACAAAATCGCCAACAATAGCGACATCCGCAAAAAGCTGCTTGGCGTCGTTGCCGGCCTGGCGCTGAATAAGGTTGAAAAGAGGCGATTTCGAGGACAGTACGAACATCGCCGTCTCGGAGGGCGTAAAACCCTGCACAGCGCGCGAGGCGGACAAGCCGGCCAGAAGATCCTTCAACGGCTGCCAGGCCGGCGCGTTGAGGTTATCCAGGGTGGTATCGGCGGAGACATCGCAGATCGCCGCGAGAACCTCTGCCGACTGCGCCTTCAGTTCACGGTCATCGATCAGATCGCGTCTGCGAACGCCACTCTTGATTCCCTGCACCCACTCTTCCAGAAGACCGTCCTGATTCTTCCGGATTGCATCCAATATGTTCGCCATTTTCACACTCCAGAGCACTTGCGTCGTCTTCATAAACTCACGGACGCGCTCAGTTTAACGGTCTGATTTTACAGGGAATTCTGCCGAGGATAAATCTGCGCAGAAACAGCATAAAGTTCGCGCTTTTCGGTGAGCGCCAAACGATCCTACTTCACAGGGGCGGCTTTTCTCAGTCGGGTATCGCACATAGCGTAGGATGGGTATCCTGCCCGCGTTGGCAGGCCGCCTCGCCGGCTTTTGCACGTCTTCACTTGAGCGGGTCCGACCGAAGCGGCGTTGCTGAAAATCGAGGCAATATGCGCAGAAACATCTTGCCATCCCCTATTTCCGCTACGAATACCGTTGTATTATCATGTCCGCAAATCATTCTGCCCATCTCCGCCGATCTGAACCGTGAGCACGCCACAGGTTTGAGCAGAATTTGTCCCCTGGACCGGTCACTACAGGACCCGGCGCGAAAGAATTAGCACCCTTGAATTTCTTAAATCATCCATTCAATAGATAACCAGAAACTGAGACACTCGATAACAGCATCTCTTCAGGAGTTTCCGCACTGATGAAACGTTCGCCTTTTCGCCGCACTATATCCGTTCAACTGCTGTTTGCGTCTTCGTTTGTGATTGCACTTGCAGGCTGCAAGCAGGCACCGCCTCCCCAGGCAGCCGGCGGCCCCCAGGCCATGCCCGTCCAGGTAGCGGCTGTCTCCATGTCACCCGTGCCGGCAGGCGACACCTATGTCTCCACGATCAAGAGCCGCCACTCGGCCACCATGCAGCCACAGATCGATGGCAACATTACGCGTATCCTGGTCAAATCCGGCGACTCCGTCAAGGCCGGCCAACTGCTCATGACCATCGACCCGCTCAAGCAGCAGGCCACCGTCGAGCAGCAGCGAGGCACCGAGTTCCAGAAGAAGGCCGTCGTCGACTACAACAAGATCGAAGAGAACCGCCAGAAGCAGCTCTTTGAGGCAGGCGTTATCTCCCGCGATGCCTACGATCAGGCCGTGCAGGCACTCGGCAACTCCACCGGTGACTACAACGCAGCCGTGCAGGGCACACTGACCCAGCAGCAACAGCTCGCCTATTACCAGATCCGCGCCCCCTTCGCAGGCATCATCGGCGACATCCCCGTCCACCAGGGCGACTACGTCTCCCCCACGACCGTGTTGACTACGGTCGATGAGAACGCCGGCCTCGAAGCCTACATCTATATTCCTACCGAACGCGCCGCACAGGTAAAGCTGGGCTTGCCGGTCGATCTGCAGGACAACAGCGGCAACAGCCTTACCAAATCCACCATCAGCTTCCTCTCCCCGCAGGTAGACAACGGCACGCAAACCATTCTCGCCAAGGCTGAGATACCCGCGGCCACCGGCGCGAAGAGGCTGCGCACGCAGCAACTGGTAAGGGCGCACATTACCTGGTCGAGCAACCCCACGCCTGTCGTTCCTGTACTTGCAGTCACCCGTATCGGCGGACAGACCTTTGTCTACGTCGCGACACCAGGCACCAATGGTTATACCGCTCATCTGGTGGCCGTTACGGTTGGCGACACACTGGGCAACAACTATCCGGTCCTTACCGGACTTCACACCGGGGACAAGGTCATCCTCTCCGGCCTGCAGTTTCTTCAGGAAGGCATGCCGGTCAAGCCTCTCGGCTAACCGCGACTCCACTGTATGAACCGACCTCCTGCCCCTGAGCGTAGCCGAAGGGGCAGGGCCTGCTTTTAGCTCTTTTGAATACCTCCGAGGTAAGCTCCCTTGTTCGTAGACTTTTTCATTCGCCGCCCGGTCTTCGCCTCCGTCTGCGCCCTGCTCATCGTGCTCGCTGGAGCTGTCGTCATCCCCGGTCTCCCGATCTCGCTCTACCCTGATCTCGCACCGCCACAGGTCACGGTAAGCAGCGTCTACATCGGCGCTAACTCTCAGACCGTCGAGCACGACGTCACGACGCCGCTTGAAGAGTCCATCAACGGCGTGGAGGGCATGCGCTACATCACGTCTTCGAGCAGCAACGATGGCAGCAGCACCATCACGATTACGTTCCAGACCGGTTACGACATCAACATCGCCGCCGTCGACGTACAAAATCGTGTATCCAGCGCGCAGGGCTTGCTTCCGCAGGCCGTCAAGAACACCGGCGTCACCATCACCAAATCGAACCCCA
Source organism: Granulicella mallensis MP5ACTX8 (assembly GCF_000178955.2). Taxonomy (NCBI): domain Bacteria; kingdom Pseudomonadati; phylum Acidobacteriota; class Terriglobia; order Terriglobales; family Acidobacteriaceae; genus Granulicella; species Granulicella mallensis. Next base: position 5,029,014 of record NC_016631.1, read on the forward strand.
ACTTCGTCTTCGCAGCGGGCTTCTACTCCGACAACAATCGCTACTCGCAGGATTTCATCTCCAACTACATCGACCTGTACGTCAAGGACCCCCTGGAGCGCATCTCCGGCGTGGGCGCCGCGCAGATCTTCGGTGTTCGTAAATATGCGATGCGTCTCTGGCTGGACCCCACGAAACTGGCCGCGCGTCAACTCACAGCGACCGACGTCATCAGTGCCCTCCAGGAGCAAAACGTCGAGATCGCCGCGGGTAACGTAGGCCAGCAGCCCATGTCCCCGCCGCAGGACTTCCAATACTCGGTGCGCGCCGTCGGCCGCCTCACCACACCGGAGCAGTTCAACAACATCGTCCTCAAGAATGGCCCCACCGGCATCATCCAGCTTCGCGATGTGGGCCGTGCCGAGCTCGGTGCCGAAGACTACGGCACGAACCTCAACTTCTCCGGCGCTACCGCCGTCGGCATTGGTGTGCAGCAGCTATCGACCGCCAACGCACTCGACGTCGACCGCAAGGGCAAGGCAGCGCTGCTCGAGCTCTCCAAGAGTTTCCCTCCCGGCCTGCACTACACGGTTGCGTTCGACACCACAACCGTCATCGGCGACTCCATCCACGAGGTCGTCATCACCCTCGCGGAAGCGATCGTCATCGTCATCGCCGTCATCTTCCTGTTCCTGCTCGACTGGCGCGCGACGATTATTCCGGCCATTACGATCCCCGTCTCGCTGATCGGAACCTTTGCCTTCATTAAGATCTTCGGCTTCTCTATTAACTCGCTTACGCTCTTCGGCATCACACTCGCCACGGGCCTGGTCGTCGATGACGCGATCGTCGTCATCGAAAACGTGCAGCGCCATCTCTCCGAAGCGGACCCCAATAATCCGGACCACGATCCGCACAAAGCCACTTCTGTGGCTATGGCTGAGGTCACCAGCGCCGTCATCGCAACCTCGCTCGTGCTCATCAGCGTGTTCGTGCCGGTCAGCTTCTTCCCTGGCACCACGGGCATTCTGTACAAGCAGTTCTCGCTGACGATTGCGTTCGCTATTGCGATCTCGGCGTTCAACGCATTGACGCTTTCGCCCGCACTCGCCGCGCTCTTTCTACGCGGCGAAGAAGATAAGTACAAGTTGCTGGACTGGACACACATCGAGTTCCTCAAGCGTGCCTATCGCGGCTTCGTTCATCTCGTCGATAACTCGCTCACGACCCTATCCTCCGCGTATGGCCGGGCGATTCACTTTATCCTGCGCATCCGCTGGGTCATGATGCTGCTCTTCGTCGCCGGCCTTGCCGCTACGGGCTACATGTATCAGCATGTGCCCACGGCCTTCGTCCCTGGAGAAGACCAGGGCTACTTCATTCTGCAGGTGCTTGCTCCGCAGGGTGCCTCGCTCAGCTATACAACCCATCTGGCGGATCAGGCGCAGGCCATCCTCGCACAGGACAAAGATATCCTCGGCACCTTCTCCGTTATGGGCTTTGGATTCAGCGGCACCTCACCGAACCAGGGCCTGATCTTCGTTCCGTTGCAGCCGCAGGATCAGCGTCTCGCTAAGGGCCACGCCGACACGGACATCATCGAGCGCGTGTCTCCAAAACTCTTAGGTATTCCCGGCGGCATCGTCGTAGCCTTCCCACCGCCCGCGATTCAGGGTCTCGGCAACTTCGGAGGCTTCCAATTCGAACTGCAGGACCTGGGCCGCAACACCTTGCAGGATATCGATCGCATCGCGCACCAAATCGCCGCCGCGGGGAACGATCCGAAGTCCGGCCTCACCGGGATGTTCACGAGCTTCACCTCCAATGACCCGCAACTGCTCGTCAATATTGACCGCGAAAAGGCCAAGACCATCGGCGTCCCCTTCTCGCAGATCAGCGATGCGCTCAGCGTCTACATGGGATCGGAGTATGTCAACGACTTCGAGTTCAACAACCGCTCCTACCGCGTGTATGTGCAGGCCGACGCTCCGTTCCGCCGCACGTCGAAAGATATCCGCCAGTTCTACGTCCGCACCAACTCCGGACAGATGGTGCCGCTCGACGATCTGGTCACCATCGATGAAAGCTCCGGCCCGCAGACCATCAGCCACTACAACCTCTTCCGCTCGGCTGAGATCCTCGGCTCTGCCGCTCCGGGCAAGTCCTCTTCCGAAGGTCTCGCTGCCATGGAAGCTGTCGCAAAGAAGAACATGCTGCAGGGCATGAGCTTCGAGTGGTCCGGACTCGCGCTCGAAGAGATCGAGTCCAGCGGCAAGGCAATCGTCATCTTTGCCCTGGGTCTGTTGGTGGTCTATCTCGCACTCTCGGCACAGTATGAGAGCTTCGCGCTTCCGTTCATCATCCTTCTTGCGGTGCCGATGGCCGTGCTCGGAGCGCTGTCCTTCGTCGCCTGGAGGGGACTTGTGGACGACGTCTACGTGCAGATCGGTCTTGTCATGCTGATCGGCCTCTCAGCTAAGAACTCGATTCTTATCGTCGAGTTCGCCGAGCAGATTCGCGAGAGGGGCCTCAGCATCGCGGAGGCCGCGATTCAAGCCGGCGAGCTTCGCCTACGCCCGATTCTCATGACGAGCTCGGCCTTCATCCTCGGCGTTCTGCCGCTGGTGTTCGCAACCGGCGCAGGCAAGCTGGGACGTCACTCGGTCGGTACAGCCATCGTCGGCGGCATGATTCTCTCCACCGTGCTGAACCTCTTCTTCATCCCGGTTCTGTACGTGCTGCTGAAGTCGTTCCTCGAACGCTTCAGCAAGCCCAGCAAAAAGGTTGTCGAAGCATAACTATCACGCAACAAGTTAGAGCACTGCTCGAAATAACCTAGAAAGCAGAAAGACGAGAGCAACGGCAATTGCCGCTGCTCTCGTCTTTTTTGCTTTTGCTTTTCTTGTTGTCATTCCGAGCGCAGCGAGCGAACCTGTTGTCTCCCGTTCTTCGTTCGTACCACCCAGAAAACATGCGAGCTAGAACTGGAGCGTGATTTGAGCCACCGCATAACATCTGTGGTAGCACGAGTAAAGAGCGGGAGACAGCAGGTTCGCTTGCTCGGAATAACAACAAGAAAAGCAAGTGCAAAAACACTAGGCTCACACCATTGCTGGGACTGTCTTATAAAGAGCAGCCAGAGGCGACGATCAATGGATCGTCGCCTCTAACTTCAGGTCACGCGACGACGAGCCTATCTTCAACGTACGGCTCCCCGCTGGCAGAACCCACGCATTGGTTGACGTCGACCAATACTGGAACTGACGTGGCTGAATCCGCAGTGTGACTTCTTTGCTCTCATTTGGTTCTAGCGTCAGACGATCGAAGGCCACCAGCTTCCGCTCAGCAAACTGAACCCCCGCAGGCCGATCCTTAGGCGCTTCCAGATAGACCTGAGGTACTTCATCACCCACAACTCTTCCCGCATTTTTAATGCGGATGGAGACCGTGGCACCGCCATCCGGAGACTTCGTTGCCTTCATATCCGAATACTCGAAGTGCGTGTAAGAAAGTCCCTCGCCAAAGGCGAAGAGCGGATCGATCTTACGCTCGTCAAACCAGCGATAGCCGACCAGTACACCTTCTGAGAAAGTAGTCTTTCCGTCGACTCCTTTCGCAGAGCGCTCGGGATGTGCCGGATCGGTCGCGGGATAGTCCGTCAGTTGCTTTGCCCAGGTGAACGGCAGCCGTCCTGCGGGATTGTTCTGGCCCAACAGGGTCTTCGCGGTAGCCCATCCCCCTTCGTCGCCCGGCCACCACATCTCGAGCACCGCCTTCACCTTCGGCAGCCAGGGCATGTCGATAGCCTGACTGGTGTTGAGCACGACGATCGTGTTCGGATTGACTGCAGCAACCTCTTCAACCAGACGGTTTTGCTCACCCGGCAGCTCGAAGCTCGGTTTGTCGCGCGTCCAGAGAAATACAACCGCAGTCCTTGCAGACTTGGCCGCTGCCAGCGCTGCCGCATGATTAGCCGTCCGCATCTCAGGCGTCATCCAGTTGAGCCTGATCTGTGCCGGAGCACCCGAGGTATCGCTTGAGATCTCAACGGAGAGTGCATGAGCACCACGTGTTAGCTGGATCGCACGGCGGACATTATCCAACCCATCTGTTGTCGGGAGCCCATTGTCCTGTGAAGCATGCTGGATGTCGCCGTGGACAGTGCCCTTGGTTGCCCCGGTGCGACCAAGTTCCTTGCCATCGACCCAGATGCGGCCACGCGTACCGATGGCCTGCAGGTAGAGCCAGTATTCTCCATCGGCCGGCACGGAGAGCTCTCCTTTCCAGGTGATTGCGCTGTTCGGAGGGAGGGCGCTGTGATTCGTCTGCGTAAAGTCGAGAACCGGATCGACACTCTTCTTACCGTTGCTCTCCGCGCGCAGCAAGCCCCGCTGACCATCATGCGACAACAGCCCGGCAGGAATGGGCGTGCCTGTCATGTCGTCATCCACCGCGTAAACGATCTTCGCGTTGGGTGCGAGCTTTCGGAGAGCGGCAAGTGGGCCGACCTGACGCTCCGTAAGACCTGGAGAGCGCTCGCCAAAGGTGCCGATGGCAGCGACCTGCCCAGCGGTTGGGCCAATCAGCACGAGGTCAGCAAGATCCTCCGCCTTGAGAGGAAGTACATGGTCGTCGTTCTTCAAGAGGACCGCGGCATCCTCTGCGGTCTTCTCAATAACTGCGGCGTTTGCCTCGATGTCCTGCGGGGTGACGATATGTTTCTGCTTGCCATCAAGGTAGCCGAAGCGGTCCATCTCGTAGAGCACGCGCCGTGCCGCCTGTGTAATCGTGGCCTCTGTAATGGAGCCGTCCTGAAGAGACTCCTTCATGGTCTTCGGGTCCGCGTCGCGCGGAAAGGCTCCAAGGTCCAGCCCCTGTTTGCGTGGCTCTTCCGGAATCGAACCGCCCAGTATGCCGGCCAGATCATCCGCGTTCAGCTCGCGGGGCGCACCGCCCGCTGGAGTCGCTGTCCGGAAAAAGGTGTGCATGAATGCAGCAAAAGGGCTGTCGGCCGGAACCTCTCCAGGCATCTCCATGTCAAGCCCACGATTGATGAACTGCACGCTGTGCACAGCGCCCCAGTCAGACGTGACAAAGCCCCGGAAGCCGATCTGATCGCGGAGAATCGTCTTGAGCGTGTTGTCGTTGCCGCAGGCGAACGGCCCATTGAGCCTGTTGTAGGAACACATGATGGAAGAGACACCCGCACGCACAGCCTCTTCAAAGGGCGCGACATAGACCTCGTGAAGTGTCTGCGGATCGATGAAGACGTTGTAGGAGTCCGTATCGTAGCCAACGTAGTGCTTGGCCTGCGCCATCACCCCCTGGGACTGCGCTCCCCGAATCTCCGCAGCACCCATCTTCCCGGTCAGCACCGGGTCTTCTCCAAAGGTGTTGTAGCCCCGTGCGAAGGTAAGATCGCGATCGATATTGATGAACGGCTGCAGCACGACATCGATGCCGAGCGATCTCGCCTCACGCCCCATCACCATGCCATTCTGCTCCGCATCGCGAAGGCTGAACGTAGCGGCGACACCCATGGTCGCGGTCTCGGCCTGCGCTGGAATACGGGTCAGAAGGCCCGGCGGTCCGTCAGCAAAGCGAAGAGAAGGTACGTGCAGACGGGGCACCCCAGGCAGATAGCCGGCCTGTCCCTGATATTCCGCCTCGGGCTCCACGCCACCTCGAATCAGGTTCATCTTCTCTTCCAGGGTCATCTGGTGCAACAGGCGATCGACACGGGCCTCATCCGCCCTCTCCGTCGGGACAGCCTGCGCATACGACGCGATTGGAACCACGACCATAAAACAGAGAGAAATAAACAGCCCGATCTTTTCAAATCTCTTCGCGATCATTCTTTATTCCTGTCTGTTGTTATTGGGAACCGAATGCGCTGTCCATCTTACTCATATCTCCTGCCCAGGGTTTGGCAGTGACCTTCCCCGCAGGATCGATACCTTGGTATTTGCGATGAAGTATCCTTCCTGAGACAGGAGACATGCACCCCGCATTCCCTCAGGAGCAAAAGACAATATGGCAACCATGCAGGTTTTCAGGAGGACTCGTGCCTTGGCACAAACCGGACTCATTCTCGCAGCGGGCACACTCGCCCTCGGCAACAGCGCAGCCGCACAGCAGCCTGCTGCCTTCGGGCCGTCGAACCCCTTCTACGCGCCCAGCACCCTGCCCTTCCAGGCGCCGCCCTTCGACAAGATCCACGATAGCGACTATCAGCCGGCGATCGAGGCCGGCATGGCCCAGCAGCGCGTGGAGATGAATGCCATCGCCAACGATCCCGCCGCGCCGACCTTTGAGAACACCATCATCGCGATGGAGCGGTCCGGGCAGCTGCTGGCCCGCGTCATGGGAGTCTTCGGCGGAGTCGCCGGTGCGAACACCAACCCCGATATCCAGAAGGTGCAGGAGATCGAAGCGCCCAAGCTGGCCGCCCATCAGGACGCCATCAATCTCGACAGCAAACTCTTCGCCCGCATCTCAACTCTCTACGAAAAGCGCGATGCCCTCAAGCTGGAGCCCGAGCAACTGCGCCTGCTGGAGTTCGACTACCGGCAGTTCGTCAAAGCCGGAGCCAACCTCTCCGAGGCCGACAAGACGAAGTTGAAGAAGCTGAATGAAGAGGAGTCGATCCTTTCGAACGCCTTCATCACCAAGCTGCTCGCGGCCACCAAGGACGCCGCCTACAGCACCACCGACAAGGCCGCACTCGCTGGACTAAGCGACGCCCAGATCGAGGCCGCGGCACTCGCCGCAAAAGACCGCAAGCAGAACGGATTCGTTATCCCTCTGCAGAACACCACCCAACAGCCTGATCTCGCCCAACTGACCAACCGCAGCACGCGGCAAGCCCTCTTCCAGAACTCGTGGACACGGGCCGAGCGTGGCGGAGCCAACGACACCCGCGACACCATCGCCCGCATCGCACAGATTCGCGCGCAGAAGGCGCAGCTCCTGGGCTTCTCCAACTATGCTGCCTGGAACCTGCAGGACCAGATGGCCAAGAACCCCGAGGCTGCACTCCACTTCATGGATGCTCTCGTCCCCGCCGCAACCGCCAAGGCTCAGAGCGAGGCCCAGGATATCCAAGCGCTGATCGACGCCCAAAAGGGCGGCTTCAAACTTCAGCCCTCGGACTGGGATCTCTACTCCGAACAGGTCCGCAAGGCGAAGTTCGATCTCGACCAGGCACAAGTGAAGCCGTACTTCGAACTAAGCCGCGTGCTGCAGGATGGCGTCTTCTACGCTGCGCATGAGCTCTACGGCATCTCCTTCAAGGAACGCAAAGACATCCCCGTCTATAACCCCGATGTGCGTGTCTTCGAGGTCTCGGACGTCAACGGCAAACCGCTCGCGCTCTTCTACTGCGACTACTTCAAGCGCGACAACAAAAACGGCGGCGCATGGATGGACGAGTTCGTCGGCCAGTCGAAACTGCTCGGCACACTGCCCGTGGTCTACAACGTCGCCAACTTCGCCAAGCCCGCTCCCGGTCAGCCTGCGCTCATCAGCTTTGACGACGTCACCACCATGTTCCATGAGTTCGGCCATGGCCTGCACGGCATGTTCGCCAACACGACCTATCCCAGCCTCTCCGGAACGTCAGTACCGCGCGACTTCGTGGAGTTCCCTTCCCAGTTCAATGAACACTGGGCAACCTACCCTCAGGTCTTCAACCACTTCGCACGCCACTACCAGACCGGCGCTCCCATGCCTGCGGAGTTAGTAGCAAAGATCAAGAAGGCCGCGACCTTCAACCAGGGCTACGCTCTCACAGAGATCCTCGCGGCCGCTGAACTCGATATGCAGTGGCACACGCTATCACCCACGGCTCCCATCCAGGTGCCCGACAAGTTCGAGCAAGAGGCGCTGGCACGTACGCACCTCGCATTAGAAACCGTTCCAACCCGCTATCGCTCCAGCTACTTTATGCATATATGGGGCAACGGATATGCGGCAGGCTACTACGCCTACCTCTGGAGCGAGATGCTCGACGACAACGCCTTCCAGTGGTTCGAAGACCACGGCGGCCTGACACGAGCCAACGGAGATCGCTTCCGCAACATGGTGCTCTCGCGCGGCAACACGGAAGACCTCGAAAAGATGTACTCAACCTGGCTCGGCGCGGAACCCAACGCCAAGCCTATGCTGAAATATCGTGGTTTGACCGCAGATAGCTCGGCACAGTAGTCGAGAAAACAACAAACTCCGCGAAGCGCATTCCGTGACGCTTCAGCGTTACGGAGACGGAGGGAGCCGTAGCCTTTAGGCTACGGAATAAACCTAGGCAAGAAATTGGGCTTTAGCCCTGGGCCGTTTGCCAATACAGGCAAGAGGCCTAGAGCTAAAGCCCACTCCCTTTGCGCCGTCGATTCAAGGTTGAAAACCCACGAGTGTCGCTTCTTCCGTTGTCTGGGATTATCCTGAGGCGGTGATCGACATAAACTTCAGCCAGAAGATTGGGTTGCGACGACTGAGCACCATAAGGTGGTGGTTATTCTGCCTTTGCCTAGTTTTGCCAACCGCCTGCGTTTCGCAGAGTGCCTCTGAGGGAACGAACACGCACCCGCGACAGCAATTTATCGCTGTTGCGCAGGACGTGAAACTTGAAGTTCTGGATTGGGGCGGTTCAGGACGCAATGTTGTCTTGCTTGCCGGAGGCGGAAACACCGCCCATGTGTATGCAAGTCTGGCACCCAAGCTCGCGATGCAGTTTCACGTCTTTGGAATCACGAGGCGCGGATCTGGCCAGTCATCTGCCCCTTCGAGCGGATACACCGCAAAACAGTTTGGAGACGATGTCGTAATCGTCCTCGACGCCTTGCACCTCACTGACCCGGTATTGGTTGGCCATTCGATCGCTGGCGAGGAAATGAGCGCGGTATCGAAATACCACCCTGGTCGTGTATCCGCATTGGTCTACCTTGACGCGGGTGGTTCGTTCGCTCTCTACAATCCCGAACACGGAGACATCGACACGGACAGGGTCGAGTTGCAAGAAGATCTCTCCAAGCTTGGCCACAACACCTTTGACGATGCGCTGATTACCAAAACGCTTGCCGACGAAACTCGTTATCGCCGCAACCTGCAGGATTTGCGTGATGAAGTTGAAGGTGCAGCAGCCCCTTCACCGACAGTAGCGGATCGCTCCAGCATCGCCTCATTTCAGAAATACTTCACTGGATATTATGGCGGTATCCTGCCTGAGGATGAAATAAGACAGCAGTACCAGATTACGGCGACCGGTGCGGTAGGAAACCGGATTGGACATCCGATACCCAACAAAGCCAATGAGATCGAAAAGGAACGATTTAGAGTTCTCGACACACGAGCACTTGTGATCATTCCATTTCCTGATGCATTTAACATCGGAGTCACACACGACCCGGCAAAACTGGCCGCGTACAAAGCTCAAGAGGCCAGTCGTAAGGAGGCGCAGATTGCAATATGGCGCAAACAGCCCAATGTGCAGATTGTAATGGTTCCGAATGTCACACACTATATCTTTTTGTCGGATGAGTCTGAGGTCATCTCGCTGATCACTCGGTTTGTAAATGACCTGCCACGAACTTCAAGACCCGATTGATCCCTGAGAACGCGCTCGTCACACTTGAAGTATGCACTCTGGCCATCGACATTCATGCATTGCTATATCAATGCCTCTACATAACTGGCCCCTTCAAATTACTTCTTCGTCGCGGCAACGGAATAGCCCTGCCACACATACTCCAAGGCTTCCGACAAGGTCTGCTGCTTCACAGCACGGTCCGTGTGCCCAGCGTTGCGGGCGAAGACAAACTGGTAGTGGTAGCCCTTCGCCGCCAGCACCCGCGCCATCTTCTCGTTAGCGACGACCCAGTCGTGCATCTCATCTCTCATAGCATTCGGATTGAGAAGGTCTCTGTCGCCTACTTCCATCCAGAGACGAATCGGCTTGACCGGAGTCTTGGCAATCAGGTGTTCGTGAAACTCCCACGCACCATGAGGAGTCTCCGGATGATATGGCCACTGCTGATTCACATAAGTCCCTGAATAGGTAAGAACGCGATGGTACAGCTCGGGGTGATACCACGCCATGATGAGAGCGCAGGAACCACCAGAGCTTCCGCCCATCGTCGCCCGGCCCTCGGGGTCTTTGGTCAGCTTCACGTTGTACTGCTTCTCCACGAGAGGCAGCACCTCCTTCTCGACGAACTCTGCATACCGGCCGGACATGGTGTCGTACTCCAAGCCGCGTTCGCTGCCCTGGGCATCTCCGCCGCCATTGCCGATAGAGATAGCGATCATCGCCGGAACCTTATGCTCTGCGATCAGATTATCCAATGCCAGAAACAAGGCCCGGTCCGGACCATCCGCGCCAACGATGAACGGAGCGGCCGTTCCCGGAACGTACTGTTTGGGAACATACACCGACACCTTGCGAACATAGGGAGCGGGATGGCTGGTCGTCACCATGAGCTTGCCGGGGTTAGCGGGATCGGCCGTGCCGAAGGTATTGGCGTCACGCGCTATGCCGGGATAGATCTTGCTATCCGCTGAGTTCATCGTGAACTCATACACTGTTCCCTTCGGCACGCCTGTCTGCTCGGCCATCTCCGAGGCATAGTTATGCGTCGGGCCGATGATAAAGTTTCCATCCGCATCTGCCGGCGGAAGAGTGCCATCGGGCAGTTCCGTAGCCGTGACGTAGCCGGGCGTATGGGGATCGCGAGTGGGTGGCGTCGGACGAGCCGGAGGAGTTGCAACCTGCGGTGTCTGGGCTATCGCCAGGCCTGCGCCCAGCGTCATGCTGATCAGGAACGTGCTGCTCAAAAGACGAAGCAAGGTAACTCCTTTGGATCTCGGTAAGCAAGACTGATTCAAACCGCAAGGAATATCTTGCGCTCGGATTTCAAGATTGTAGTAGATGGAGCTATCCAGAGGCAGACGGAGATTGATTCTGCCTTCTCAGGCAGAATCAATCCCAGAAACCTAATCGTCGTCTTTCACGATCAGATCGCCAGCATCGATCAGTGGACGGAAGCGATGCACCGGCGGGGGCATGGCCGAGTCCGTGCCCTTGACGCTCTTCCAGATAACCTCGTTCAGTGCATGCATCGGAGCGCGGTCGACATCGGAGAAGTCCATCTTCCGGCTCAGCTCCGCGCCGAAGTCACCCTTCTTGTTCTTCGCATTCACATCGATCAGGGGTTTGATCGCGTTGAACGGAGTCAGCTTCTCCTCGGTCCCGAAGGACGCGTACATCGGCATCGCCGCTGCGTCGTACTGGCTCATCGGCGGCATTCCCAGCAGCAGCTCGATGGACCGCACCATCGAACTCGTCGAGTACAACGTGCTGTCCACGACATCCCGTTTCACGTACGGACTGATCACCAGTCCGATGGTGCGCCGGGCATCCACATGGTCCGGTCCATCCTGACCATCGTCCTCGATGATGAAGATCGCCGTGTTGGGCCAGTAGCGGCTATGGCTCACCGCATCCACCAGTTGGCCGATCGCGTAATCGTTATTTGCAACCATGGCACGCGGGGTAAAGGCGTTGGGGGCCGTTCCCCGGGTGTGATCTTCCGGCATGCTCATCACGATAAAGTTCGGAAGACGCTTATTGGGATCGGTGCTGTCGTAGTTGTCCTCATACTCCTTGAACTCGCGCAGAAAGACGGCGGTCCTGTCCGTATCGCGCGCAAGATTGAGCGGCAGGTAGTCCTTGGCTACATGCCCCACCAATCCACTCGCACCGGGAGACGCATCCATCGTCGTGCCTGTGCTGGCTCGGGCGGCAAACTCACCATACGACCGGTAGGTCAGCCCCTTGCGTGCCGCCAAATCCCACAGGTGCCCGGCGGAAGGAACCTCGGCACGCGACACCTCCGTAGAACTGCGCCCTGCATACGATGGCGGCCAATAGCGCTCGTTGAAGTCTGTGGCATAGGCGGAGTTCGACCACGAGTGCCCATCGACGCTGACCTCGCCATCGCAGTACAGGTTGTCCAGCACCACATACTGCTTCGCCAACGCATGCTGATTCGGTGTTATCTCTTCGCCAAAGATCGTCAGGCGGGGGTCGCCGTTGGCCCCCTTGATATCGCCAAACACCTGGTCGTAGGTTCGGTTCTCCTTGATGATGTAAATCACGTGCTTGATCGGCGTTTCAACGCCAACCTCGCGCGGCAGAATCGTCGCCTCCTTCGAAGGCCTCGCCTCGGACAGCAGAGAGTCGTTGTACGGCGTATTCTCAACCACCTCATGCGTCCACTTCGGCAGCTGTGTCTTCAGATTCTCTACGGACAGCACCTCAATGCTGCTCGCCTGAAGAGTCTTTACGCTAACGTCGCCATCGCGAGTCGACGCCAGCGGACTCAGCGGTCCCTTCACATCCGGGTGTCCTTCTTCCCCCTTCGAATTGCCGATATACAGAGTGTTGTTCTTCTCCGCCAGAGCCAGGGACGACGGATACCATCCCGTTGGAATGAACCCAATCACCGCGCTGTGTTCGGGCACGGCAATTCGTATCACCGCAATCGAGTTGTTATCCGCATTCGCCACGTACAGCAGCTTCCGTGTGTTATCGATCTCGATGGCATCCGGCGTCGATCCCTCCGGCGCCAGCGGAGTCAGCGTCGTCGACAGCCGTTCCACAACCTCAAGCGTCTTCGTGTCGATCACATGGATCGTATTGTCGTTGGAGCACGCTACAAATAGCCGTCCGTCCGACGCCAGCTTCATGTCGTTCGGATTCATTCCAACGTGCAGGGTACGGATGACCTTGTTCGTCTCCGTGTCGATCACACTTACGCTCTCGCTGGCCCAGTTCGAAACGAACAGCCGCTTGCCATCCCTGGTCAGCACCGTGGAGTAGGGGTTGATCTCCACTGGAATACGCGTCACGATCTGACGGGTCTTTGCGTCGAACACCACCACATTGCTGGGTCCACGTCCCGTTCCGCGGTTTGCCGCATAGATCAAGTGTCTGCCGGGAAGATACGCCACACCGGCCCACCACACAGCCTTGGGATCTATGGTCTCTGCCAGTTCGCCGGTCGGCTTCTCACTCAGTCGCCCGTCCCTGTAGGCAAACTCATAGATCGGGGCCATACCGTAGTCAGCCTTTCGGGAGCCCGTCGAATTGCCTCCCGAAACATAAAGCGTGTGTCCATCCGACGACCACGCCATCCCCAGCCATGTCGTCCTGAGCGGAATCTCCTGCACCAGCTTCCGGGTCTTCACGTCGATCACATCAATCCCGTGCGGCTGGAATCCCGAATGCGATGCCACGACGATCTTTCCATCAGGTGACGTCACCTCATTCAGAACCAGATCCCCAACCTCCGCAATCGTCTTGCCCGCCGGAGTGATCCTCCATCCATTGGGAAGATTGGAACCACTTTCCGTGTGCTTCGGGATCTCCTGGGTCGCCGCACCAACAGCGTGCCCCGTTGCGCTTCGTGGCTGGACTGCGGAAGTCTGCGCAACGGATACCAGGCTAAAACAGGCGATCAACATCAACGTAGTAACAGGGCGAATCAAAGACATATTCTCTCCAGATACCTTCATCACAATGCGGGCGCAAATCGTTGGGCCATCGTCTTACGGCCTTATCAATTGCGCATGATAATGCATTCACATGAATCGCCGAAGAAGCACCTTGCCCGCAGGACATTCTCCTCATCCCAAAAGAAAAGGGGCGAGGAGAGTTCATCTCCTCGCCCCTGAAAGAACTGGCAACAAGCCTAGAAGTCGAGTCTAAGAGCTGCCTGTCCAGTGCGGTTCCCTGCGTTCTCTGCCGTCTGAGGCCCTGTCAACTGCCCAAAGAGCGAATTGTCGATAGCCGTGACAGGAGGCGCAAAGTTCGTGTGGTTCAACACGTTTGTAAAGGTCGTCTCGAAGCGTGCATGCAGTTTCTCAGTGATCTGGAACCGCTTTGCCACACCAAGGCTTACCGTTGCCGTTCCAGGCCCCTGAAGGATTCCGACGCCTGCATTACCGAAGCGTCCAGCGCCTGCCGGAGTCGCAGCAAAAGCTGCGGGGTTGAAGTATTGCGTCCGCGATTGTCCCTTGTAGAAATCAGATGAAATAACGTCGGGACGAAGCTGCGCACTGCGATTGACTACATTGGTGTTCGACTGATCGGCCGAACCGCTGATGCTCGGCGTAAGCCAGGGTCCCGTCTCGAGCAGGGTGATCGTCGTCAGATCCCATCCACCAAGGAAGGCGTCCATCAAGCGGCTTGTATTCATGAACTGCCGTCCTTTGCCGAACGGAAGTTGGTAGACGCCCGTCAACAACATGCGATGACGACGGGTACCCTCGACGTTTCCGAGATTCTGTTTCACATGAAAGCGGTCGGCAATGGGAAGCCCATAGTTGACCTCTCCCGCAAATGCAGTCGGTGTATCGCCCTGGTTGTCGGCCTCATTGTTGGCATACGTGTAATTCGCATCCACGTAGACGCCGTGCTCCATACGATGAGTCGCTTGCAGCTCGAATGCACGATAATTGTCCTCACCTGCATTGAAGGTGCTCAACAGGGTCGTCCAGTTTTGATAGGGAGCGCGGCTATCCACAAAGGGGCCAGCCGTTCCAGCCGCAGCACTGTCATAGGGAGTTGTGCTGGCAGGAATCTGATTGAGATCCTCTGTAATGCTCAACCGGTACGAGTGCATACCAACATAGCTTGCACGAAGCGACGTCGCGTTCGATAGTTGCCGCTCTACGGTCACGTTCCACTGGTTCGACTGAGGATCGCGGAAGTTGGGATCAACTCCCTGATCAAGCCCGCCACCACCATACACCGGGCCACCAGACGTGGGGGGCGCGGTGTTGGGGAAGAGGATTTGCGGAGTATTCACTCCGGCCGTATTGCTGTTCGAGTAGACGTGCAGACTCGAAGTTGGATTGCCGCTATTGTTGAACGAGAGAGGCCCCAGGTTCGTCATCGTATAGATACCGAAGCCGGCGCGAACGACAGTCTTCGTATCGTTGAATGGGCGATATGCAACGGATACCCGCGGCTGGAAGTTTCCTTTGTACGTATTGCGCAGGCTTTGCGGCAGACCATCCTGGCTCGCAGTTACATACTTAGTGCAGGGCAGCCCCGGAATGTTGAGATTACAGGCGTTGAACGATTGCTGGAAGGCAAGGTTCGAGGACGTAATATTCTGACTCGACAGGTAGGCTGCCAGGGCATCGGGAACGACGATCGAGTTATTCCGCTGATCGAAGTTTGCGAGATTGCCGCCATCCTCCTGGAAGCCGGGAAGAACCTGCCAGCGCAGGCCATAGCTGAGTGTCAGGCGGCTGCTTACTTCGAATTCATCCTGAGCAAAGAAACTATATTGCGTGGCAGTTCCGCCGACATCCGGACTGGAGACAGCGAAATCAAGAGTCGTTGGAGCTCCTTCAAGGAAGTCGCCAAATGAGTTCCCGGTAAAGTAGTCGTTCGGTCCCTTTCCAAAGCTCGGCTGGAAGATGAAATTACCGAAGTCGTCCGAGGCGAACTGTGGAGCAAAGCTCTCCAGGTCGAAGTAGCGTACGCGGCGGATGTCAATCCCACCCTTCACAGTATGCTTGCCGAATGTGTAGGTGAGATTGTCGCTGAACTGCGTCGTCTTGGACTGCGTGACGCCTGCCTTGTCTCTG
The DNA here is from genome assembly GCF_000178955.2 of Granulicella mallensis MP5ACTX8. Classification (NCBI taxonomy): domain Bacteria; kingdom Pseudomonadati; phylum Acidobacteriota; class Terriglobia; order Terriglobales; family Acidobacteriaceae; genus Granulicella; species Granulicella mallensis. Next base: position 5,044,647 of record NC_016631.1, read on the forward strand.
CCAATGGTTGGAAACGGAGTGCTGGCGCTGAAGTTGAATGTGGGAAACGCATGCGTCAACAGATGCTGACTGATATTGACGCCAGTCAGGTCTAACTCGCTCAGTGCGGTCGAGCCCTGGATCGGGAAGTTGACGCTGGTGATCACATTCGTGAAGCCGTAGCGAAACTCATTCAGCAGCTTCGGGGTAATCGTATAGGTGTGCGAGACCAGCAAGCTCCGGTTGTGAACGGAGTCCACATCGTTCGGCAGGAATGGGTTCGCGAAGTCTGAGGTAATATTCTTGCGGCTAAAGCGCGCATAGGCCGATTGCTTGGACGAGATTGTCTGGTCGATGCGTATATCGGCACCGTCGGTGCTGGCCGGAGTCGATTGGAAGTTCTGATAGTTAATGTTCTGCGTCTGGTTGGTAGCACCCGCTACGTTCGGCAACGGATAGAAAGCAAGCAAAGCCTTTGCCGTTGGATTGATCTGGGTCGGCGAAATGGTAGGACCACCGATATCCGCGAGATTTCCACTTCTGTCGGCCAGGGTTGGCACTACAAATTGCTGGAGCACTGCGGTGCTGCGGCGATTACCCTCATAATCCACAAAGAAAAATGTCTTATCGTGCCCATTGTACAAATGCGGGATAACAACCGGGCCATTGAACGAGCCGCCAAACGTATTGAATTTCTTTGGTGCCTTTCCACTGAAGCCATAGGGAGAGGCATCGAGAGCCTGGTTCTGCAGATACTCGAAGAGGCTCCCGTGATACTGGTTGGTTCCGTTCTTTGTCGTAAACGTTACGTCACCGATTTGGGAAAACTCCGCGCTGTTATTGAACGCAGTTACCTTGACCGCGGCAATTCCCTCCTGCGACGGGTAGGCATCCTGCAGTGCTCCGTTCTGACGCACGTTGGCCGTCGAAATACCATCGACCGAGAAGTTCACCATGGAAGAACTCGCGCCACCCAGTGCAATATTGCCCGAGCTGTCTGTCTGAACATTGGGAGACAGCGCAAGAGAGCCCAGAGGGCTCGTGGTCGTCGCGCGATTGTTCAGAGGCAACTGGGTCATCTCGATGTTGGTCTTCGAGTCGCCGATGCTCGCATTCTCCGTATTAATCAGATCGGCTGCGCCCGACACTTCCACGGTCGTCGCCTGTTCCGCGACCTTGAGCGTGGCGGCAAGCCTCAAATCCTGGCGAGCCTCCACCGAAATTCCGGATACCACCGTGTCAGCAAATCCTTCACGATGAGCACGCAAGCTATATTTTCCGGCTTTAACGTTCTCAAAGATAAAGTCGCCGGAGGCATCGGTTTCGATGCTGCGATCCGTATTTTCGTCGGTGCTGTGCAGTACGATCTGCGTATTCGGAATGGCCGCGCCGGTCGCATCCTGGACCGTTCCTCTGACGCTTCCGAAGGTTGACTGTCCCCGTGCAACGACAGTGGCCATCAGAAGCAAGCAGCAGGTGACGATCGGAAGGAATCGGTAAAACCTGCGTTGCGAAGAAGAACCCCGCCTCTGGGCGTTTTTTTGCCGGGCATTGCCCTGGACCTGACCCTGCGGAAAGCCGTCTGCATTGGACGCCTTCACTGCGCTGGGGCTTATGTTTGGAAGAAGGCCTCTAAGAAAGTTCACGTTGAATCACCTCATAATGTCGAAAAAGACCGACACTTTCAGTGAATCGCGGAAGCAATTTTCGACGCATAAGCAGTTTCTTAATGCTTTCCTGATTACTGTCTTCCTATAGTCGAAGATGGGATACCTCAATGTTTGCCAGACCAATTCGCCTTGTTCTCCGCAGGATTGCGGCTGGCAGCAGCGCTGCAGCGCTGCTCACGTTTCTCGCCTTTCGCCTTCATTTCAACCTCTCGGCGGCAACGTCGGTCCACTTCCTGCTGATGTCGGTCATTGCGCTTCGCTGGGGGTTTCTCGAAGCCAGCATCGTGTCCATCCTCTCGGTTGCCTGCCTCGACTATTACTTCACGGACCCTATCTTTGCGTTCTATATAAGGGACTCCCATGACTGGATAGCCCTCGCCACCTTTGAGGTCGCAGCGCTTCTTGTCAGTAGGCTCTCCAACCAGATGCATCGCCACGCACGCGAATCGGAGCTGCATCAGGCTCACCTGCAGAAGCTATATGCCTTGAGCCAGCACATTCTGCTCCTCGACCGCGAAGGAGCCGTGGAACAGCAACTCGTTCACATCATTCGTTCCAGCCTGCAAGTCGAAGGGATAGCGCTATGGAACGGCTACGACCTGCATATGTACAAGAGCGGCACCTGCAACTTCGACGACGATCAAGTTCGGTCCAGCTTTCACATGGAGGCAGACAGCGACGATGCGAGTACAGGCATCTCCCGGCGGGTCCTGCGCTCAGGAACACGAGCCATCGGGGCATTTGCTTTATGTGGGCATTCGTTGGACACAACTTCCGTCAATGCGGCAGCTTCACTTGTCTCTGTTGCGATAGAGAGAGCCCGTTCGTTTTCGACTGAAGCGAATGCCGTAGCCGCCCGGCAGACCGAACAACTTCGTTCCGCCATATTGGATGGTATGGCGCACGCCTTCAAGAGCCCACTCACCACCATCCGCACTTCAAGCTCCGGTTTGCTTGCGATGAATACCCTCTCCGGAACTGAGAAAAAACTAGTCGGCTTAATTGACCGGCACGCCAGTCACCTGAACGATCTCGCGAATCATTTGCTCCTGACAGCCAAGCTCGATAGCGGCGATATCAAGGTAAACCGCGAGGAGATTGACCTCTCCCAACTCGTGGAGAACAGCATCGAATCTTCTTCCCAGGAGCTGGACGGCCATGCGGTCGAGATCCGCGTAACAGAGCGCCCCAGAATCGTATATGCAGACCGAAAGCTGCTTCAGATGGCGCTCTTACAGATTCTCGACAATGCCGTAAAGTACGGACGGCCCGGTTCTCCAGTGCTCATTGCAGTCGAAAAAGAAGGAGCAGAACTGGTCATCGCCATCAGGAATGAAGGCTCTTTTATTCCACCGGAAGAGAGAGAAAAGGTCTTTCAGCGCTTCTATCGTTGCTCAGGCTCCATTCGAACAATATCGGGAACGGGGATTGGCCTCTCCGTCGTCAGGCGCATTGCCGAAGCACATCAAGGGAGAGTATGGGTCGATAGCGATGTCGAGAATGGAACAACCTTCTCCATCACCCTGCCGAGCCTGGCCTTAGAGGGATAGTTATGGATCAGAAAAGTAAAGTACTCGTGGTAGAGGACGATGCAGGTATCCGGCAGAGCCTGTTCGAGACACTGGGAGCTCTGGGATTTGCAGTCGGAGAAGCTAGCAACGGAGAAGATGCGATGTTGCGTCTCCGGATGGTCAACTACGATGCCGTGTTACTCGACATCAATATGCCTGGAATGGGTGGCAAAGAAACATGCCGCAGAATCTGCCAAAGCTATCCGCATCTTCCTGTCGTGATGCTCACCGTGCGCGATGAGGAAGATGACATCGTTGAAGCTTTGGACGCCGGCGCCTTTGACTATGTCACGAAGCCCTTTCAGATCCGCGAGCTTACGGCAAGGTTGAGAGCCGTCATTCGTCGCAGCCACATCCCGGTAGCTAACCCGGAGATCATTATCGTAATCGGAGAGATCACTCTGGATACAGATCGCCGCCGAGTAGAAAAGAGAGGCGAAGACCTTCATCTCACTCCGAAGGAGTACGAGACTCTTCGCTATTTAATGGAACATGCCGGACGCCCCGTTCGTCATGAACGAATCTTGACCGCCGTTTGGGGCTCGGCCTATGGCAACGAACGCGAATACCTGAGAGTGATCATCAATCAGCTCCGCAAGAAGATTGAAGACGATCCCGCACGTCCCCTCTATATCCTGACCGAAAGCTATATTGGTTACCGCTTTCGCGAGAAATAAAGTACGGCAGCAAATGACTGTCACTTCTAATCCCGGATAGCCTTAGAGATTCTGGACGTCGATAGAACGATCTTTCCAGTGCCTCGTGTAATTTTCAAGCGAAGAGAAGCTGCGAGCGTGCATTCGGTCGATATAAAGCGTGCCGTGCAGATGGTCGATCTCATGCTGCAGAATACGCGCATACCATCCTGAGGCTTCGATGACCCGAGGCTCTCCTCGGTGATCGAGACCTGTAACTCGTACCTCTTTCGCCCTGGGCACCAGCGCGGTAAAACCAGGCAGGCTCAAACAACCCTCAAAGAACGTAGCAGTCGATTCTCCACGAACCTCAAGGACCGGGTTCACAAGAACGTGGAATGGAACTGCGGCTCGTCCGCGTTCCTTCATCTCTGCTTCAGTAAGATTTTTGTGGTATTCAGCTTTGTCTTCGATGACAGCGAGCTGCAAAGACTCTCCAACCTGTGGAGCGGCGAGTCCTACTCCGGGAGCATCGCGGACGGTCTCCCTCATGTAATCAATCAGGTTCTGAATCGAAGGACTCAGGATCTGTTCCTTCGACAACATCTGCGAGGTAGCTCGCAGGACCGGCTCTCCAACAGTCACAATCTTCAAACGCATCTTCGGTTACCTTCGCAACGCGAGTATACCTTTGACGCGGGCCAGGATTCCTGGCCTCACCCCTGTACCTGCAGAACAGGCTTCGGCATCGGACCGTAAAAATCCCGTCCGATGCCGAAGCCTATTTTTCCTTACCGACCCATGCTCTTCAACCGAATCAGCCCTGCAACCAGTGCATCAACGTCCTCTGCGTTGTTGTAGAGAGCCAGCGACGGACGCACTGTCGTCTCCACACCGAATCTACGCAGAGTCGGCTGTGCGCAATGATGGCCTGAACGTACCGCAATGCCCTCACGGTTGAGCGCCGCGCCGACCTCCTCGGTACGGAACCCGTCGAGAACAAAGGAGAGCACACCAGCCTTCTCCTTCGCGGTACCGATGAGCCGCAACCCTGGTACCGTCAGCAGGCCCTGGGTCGCATAGACCAGGAGCTCATGCTCGTAGCGTGCGACGTTTGCCATACCCAGTTGATCCAGGTAATCAATGGCCGCACCGAGGCCGACAGCATCGGCAATGTTGCCCGTGCCGGCTTCAAAACGCGACGGTGGTGGCTGATAGATCGTCTTCTCGAACGTGACGTCGACGATCATGTTGCCACCGCCCTGCCACGGCTGCATCTCCGCCAACGCATCCGGCTTGCCGTAGAGCACACCGATACCAGTCGGCGCGAACACCTTGTGGCCGGAGAAGACGTAGAAATCGCAATCGAGCGATTGCACGTCAACGGGCATGTGCGACACAGCCTGTGCGCCGTCCACAAGCACGCGTGCTCCGTAGCGGTGGGCCATCTGCACCATCTGGTGCGCCGGAGTAATCGTGCCCAGCGCATTCGACACCTGGGTCAGAGACACAAGCTTGGTCTTAGGCCCAAGCAGCTTTTCGAACTCGTCGAGAAGGATCTGGCCATCATCGTCGACTGGTGCTACGCGCAGGCGCGCACCCTTCTCCGCAGCCAGCATCTGCCAGGGAACGATATTGGCATGATGCTCGATCCAGGTGATGACAATCTCATCTCCCTGCTCGATGTGACGGCGACCCCAACCCTGCGCTACCAGGTTGATCGCTTCCGTCGCACCGCGAACGAAGACGATCTCCTTGCTGGAGGGGGCATTGAGGAAGTGGGCTACCTTATTGCGCGCATCCTCATAGGCATCGGTTGCGCGTGCAGCGAGTTCATGCGCAGCCCGATGAATATTGGAGTTCTCGTGCTCGTAAAAGTACGAGAGGCGGTCGATCACACTCTGCGGCTTCTGTGTCGTCGCAGCATTGTCCAGCCAGATGAGCGGCTTGCCGTTCACCTTCTCCTGCAGGATGGGAAAGTCGCGGCGCACAGAAGCGATATCGAACTGGCGACGCGGCAGATTTAAATCAGGCACGGCTTCAGAATGAAGCGCAGGCATACGGTTCGCAGAAGAAGCCTCTACAGGCTTGACCTGCGTACCAGCGCCTTCCAGAAAATAAAACGAAGGAGCCGACGGAGGTACAGGCGTTGCGGATTCTCCTATCGATTCGGCCGAGCCCGGAAACAAGGGTTCGAAGGAAAGAAAGGAGGTATTGAACTCCGGCAATGGCATTGAAAACGGAGACACCAGGGCATCCGGAGTGGCATTCCGTGGAACGGACTGACCGAACCTGTTCCCCGAGGAAAGCTCGGCAGGAACAAAAGAGAACGCCGTCATCGGAGATACAGAGGAGATCCCAGGCATTCCCGGAGCACCGGGAAACCCGGCAGCACCCGCTTCACCGGGGAGTTTATCCGCGGCAGGCACAGCAGGGATCGAAGGCAGCGATGCCCCAAACTGAGGCATCACCGTCTCGAAACGAGGCTCTACAACAGGCATCTCAGGAGCAGACGGGGCCGCAAAAGAAGACGGCTGTCCAGGGAGCGCACGAAAGAACTCGTTCGCCAATTGGGCGATTGCCGCGACATCCGGCAATGCGCCCGCGGACGGGCTGCTCATCTCGTTCATACGGAGAGAATCGCCCGCATTTCCGATCTGGTCCCGCTCACTTGTACTCATGATAATGTCCGACCTCTACGTTTTCGAGCACTCCAAGAGCATCCGGAGTCAGTACGGCCGCTGAGCAATAGAGTGAGATCAGGTACGAAGCAATCGAGTTGCGATCGATACCCATGAAACGCACGGAAAGGCCCGGAGTCTGCTCACCTGCAAGTCCAGGCTGGAACAGGCCGATCACTCCCTGCTTCTTCTCGCTCGTGCGCATCAGCATGATATTGGTCTTGCCCGCAGCATCGACGGCCAGCTTGTCCGAGGGGACCAGGGGAATTCCGCGCCAGGTAAGGAACGGCGAGCCGAACATGGTCACCGTCGGAGGAGGAACTCCGCGGCGTGTGCACTCACGTCCAAAAGCGGCAATGGCGCGAGGATGAGCCAGGAAGAACGCGGGCTCTTTCCAGACCAGCGACAGCAGCTCATCCATATCGTCGGGGGTAGGCGCTGCCTTGCGGGCCTTGATCTTGAACGAAGGATCGACGTTATTCAGCAAGCCATATTCGGCGTTGTTGATCAGTTCGCTCTCCTGCCGCTCTTTCACCTTCTCCACCGTCAGCCGGAGCTGCTCGCGAATCTGGTCATGGGGACGGCTGTAAAGATCGGAGACGCGGGTATGTACGTCCACGATGGTAGAGATCGAGCTCAGCGTGTACTCCCGCGACTTTTCAACATAGTCGACAAAGGTTGCGGGTAGCTTCCGCTCGTCACGCGCACCGCAGGCAACTTCAATCTCCGTTTCGTTATTGACCTGGTTGACACGATAGGTACCAGACTCTACCGGCGTCCAGGAGAGAAGCTGCACGAGCCAGCGGGGCGTAATCGCCGCTAACTGCGGAACGGTCTTCGTTGTGTTGGCTAACTGGCGTGCTACTACATCGCCTACTGTACGACGGGTCTCATGTGTGGCCACGGTCTTACTCCTTTGATTTCGTCTTGCTCAAAAAATGGATGAATGCGGCCGAAGCTTCACTAAAAGTCCCCGTCGACCGCATAAGAAACGCCCGTGCCCTGAGGCAGCGCGGCATTCCTGTGTCACGCCCTTGATCATAGCCAGCCCGGCAGGCGGCTGGAATGAGCGATCTATGGTATTTGCCGGTTTCTGCTTTAGAAAGAACTGGACAGCCATACATTTTCCGCATAATGTGAGGGAACCATCTACGATGGCCTTTGAGCACATCTGCCGAAGAGAGAAGCCACACGCACCGCTATCATCGTCCGTGTGAAGGAGAGCGAGCATGACTGGAGTGCCGTCGTCGGGCATCGACGACATCGATTGCGAGATTCTGGCAGAGCTGCAAGACAATGCGCGCATTGCGTTTGCAGAACTCGGTCGCCGCGTAGGCTTGTCGACCCCGGCGGTCATCGAGCGGGTTCGCCGGCTTGAGGAAAAGCAGGTGATCGTTGGCTATCGCACGCTCGTAGATCCCTCTAAAGTGGGGCTCCCCGTACGCGCCTTCGTTAAAGTGACGGTAGCCGGCGACAAGCTCGCTAAGTTCTCCGCCCTGGTTCGCAAACTACCCGAGGTGCTGCAGTGCCACCGCGTTACCGGCGCCGAGTCCTTCATGGTACAGATAGCTGTCCGCGATATGACCCACATGGAAGAGGCCATCGACTCCATGATGCCCTACGTCGCAACCAACACCTCGATGATTCTGGCCTCCCCCGTTCCCTGGAACAGCATCCTGCCGGCAGCCCGTTACGGCCGAAAGCCGCGCCCAGATAAGGCTGGCAACACCTAGTGTGGTGAGTCGTTATTTCGTTGAAGAACCAGCGCTACCCATAGCGCGAAGCGCATCCCGTGACGCTTTAGCGTCGCGGGATGGAGGGTAAGGGAGGCAATCGCCTTTAGGCTACGGAATAAGGGCCACGCAAGAATTGGGCTTTAGGTAGTGTCTGACGAATCGGAGCTGCCGGCTCTTGTCCCTGTGGCTGCTTTTTGTTGTCGTCTTTGCCCCGCCGATTGCCTTTGCTTTGAAGGGGCGGGACTTCAGTCCCGCCGTCTCTGCACTGTTGTTCGTGTGGCTTTAGCCACGGAGGGAATGCTCGCTTGGCAAAGAGCCTCTCCATGGCGCTTCAGGGAATCACTCTTCGACGGGAAACAGCGGTAAACCACAGATTCCGGCCGCAGTCCGTGCCGTAGAGCAGCGTCTTTGAATCGTCTTCCCATCCCGGCTGAATCTGGTTGCAGGGCTCATCGGCAATACGCTGCGTCGCACCGGTCATCTGGTTGCGAAGCCACAGGTTCCATATGCCCTGATCGAAGTGGCTATAGGCCATCCATCGTCCGTCCGGAGAGATCGCCGGATAGCGCGACTCCCCAAGTGCAAGCGGAATGTTCTCGTGCATTGCATCACGGAGATAGACCTGCGGCGGACGCCCATATTCGACAGCAGAAAAGGCGTACTCCTTCTCCGAACGGAAAGAAGCTTCGTAGACATTCAATGACGATGGCGTGAGTGCGGACTCGCCTGCAGCAGCCGGCTCAAAACCTCTTCGCACCATCAACTGCCCTCGACCACGATCGTCGCGCACAAAGGCAAGACTCTGCGCGTCAGCAGAGAGCATCGGATTGCGTGCATCATCAACGATGACACGGGACGGGTCCTGCACATTGACGATCTGAGAATGCCGGTTCCTTACCCTCTCCACCAGAACTTTCTCGGGCTGGACATTCCCGAGACTACTGGTGAAAGAAAGATCGTCGTCCGGAGAATCAGTAGAAGGATCGTTCCACACCTCAGGCTGGTTCTCCGTCACCAACCGGTATCCCGCGGATGTAAACGTGATGTAACGTACGCCCGACCCCGCAGGCTGTGCGTCTGCGTTGAGGAACCCCTGCGCCTGCAGCGGCAATCGGTAGGCATACTCCTGCCGCACGGCGCGTTCCCGATGAAGAGTAGAAAACACCGTGAAGACTACAGCCACAGCCATCGCGGCACCCCAGGCATAGCGACTCCAGTCCTGAACAGCATCTCTGGCCGGACGATCACGCCACAGCAACAGATAGATCCCTGCAAGCAACGCCAGCATCAACGGAAGTCGCGGCCCATATAGCAGAACCAATAACCCCGTCGCCCGGTGCGGGGCTGCTATGGGAAATCCGATACCGAAGTAAACCACCAGTAAAGCAGCCAGCCACCCATACCACCCATGCCGCAAGAGCTTTGCAGCTAACACACAGACCGGCAGAACCATCAGCACAAAGTTGTACGACGCCGGAACCGTGGAGATAGCCAGAGACGCGGTCACCAGCGCCGACCATTCCAGCAAGATTCGATCGCGTGTGTTGTCGCCCCTGCGGATGAGCAGCACCGCAGGCGCCAGCGTCAGCATCTGCAGTACAGGCAGCAGGGCGAAGCACAGCGGAGAATCATGCCACGGATGCGGGTTCCACTGCGGCTCAGAGAGAAACAGATAATGCAGCACGCTGGAGAAAGAAGCCACTGGAATATAGGGCGGCAGGGCCTCGCCATGCATTGTCCAGGGCAGAATCTCGTGCAGGTAGGTGCGATGCACGTTCCAGCCGAAGACTGCGACGGATACAGCAGCAGCGGCCAGCCCGGTAACTACTCCCGAGATCAGGGCGCGCCAGGATCTGCGCTGCAGGAAGAAAATAAACAAGAGAACGGGAAAGATCTTGCAGGCCGCGGCAATCGCTATCAAAGCACCGGCCCAGGCATAGTACTTGCGCAGGTAGGCCCAGCACGCCGCAACGATCAACAGGATCAGGAGCACATAGAACTGTCCAAACTCCAGGTTGCGATACAGTGGAACACTCACTGCGAAAGCCAACGCAATTCGCTGATAGGTCAATCCGGTCATTGACCTCAGCAGCCAGCAAAGCGGAATCAGGAACGCCAGGCTCAGAAGTATCCAGACATGTTTGGCTGTAAGAGGGGCGAGCCGCGTGAGCGGCCACATCACCAACGTCGAAAAGGGTGTGATGGGGACCAATCCGATGACACGAGCATCGACAGCACGATGGTCCTTCTCGCGCTGCAGCCAGTCCCACTCGTACATACGGGAGGTGTCAAAGCCCTCGTGCGCCAGCCGGGCCGCAGTATAGTAGTTGGGAAAATCCGTAATCAGGCTGCGCCATGCTCGCGGCAGCGTGTGGGAGCAAACGTAAAGAACGAGCAGGAATAGAAGGCCACGCTCGGCCCAGCGGATAATGCGATGGTCCGGCGAAAGAGTCAAGTGTGGCCTACCTAGGTCGACAATTGTACAGCTTTCACCGAGAACTCAGGCCCCAAAAGGTCAGGCCCGCGGACTCTTGTAGTTCAGCGAACATACGCATCGCTGACAAATGGGATCCTCTTCAACATTCAACGACGCTCGAAACTGCTGTGCTTCTTCGCTATTGATCACTTGCTCCAGGGTCTGATCCAGAGTGTTCCCAATGCTCTTGTGAAAGAAACACGGCCGAACAGAACCGTCCACTTCCATAACAGCCGATACCCACGGAGCATTGCATTGCGGAGAGACCGGAGGTATCTCCCCAAGCTGCTCTTTAAAACGGCGAACAATGCGTCTCAACTTTCCCTGTGATTCGACAATATACTTCGACTGGATATCCTCGGCATTTTCCTGAATCAGCGATTCGACCTCGCTTTCCAGCGCCTGCACCTCCTGCCGAGTAAGAGCAATCTGGTTCTGCTTCTCCCCTGGCCAAATGAGCTCCCGGTTGAAAGCCTGCGAGGTCACGTCCGCCGCCAGGAACGAGATGGAGTTCAATGACAGCCCCTTGGCTCCCGCCACGGTCTGCCGCAGCAGGAGATGGCTTGCTTTCTGCACCGTGCTGCGGCCATGGATGGGCATCTCGGCCTTTATCCGTCTTACGGCCTGGATGCCTTCGCCGATCAGTCGATAGGCGCCTTTCACCCTTCGCACCTGGTCATGCACTTCTTCGGGTCCATCGATAGAGATGATGATCTCATCGACCCCTTCCGCTATCGCTACTGCCTTCTTCGCCAGCAGTAGTCCCGTCGTAAGCAGGGTGATACGCACACCGCAGTCTCTAAGAAAACTGCATAAGCCTTCGAAGTTGCGATGGAGCAAGGCTTCTCCGCCAGTAAGAACAACCTCCTGGACACCGAGTTGCAGGATCGATTCGCGATGGCGCGCGAAACCTACCAGGTCAAGCTCCTTGCCATCTTTCCGCTGCCAGATATCGCACATCACGCATCGGCAGTTGCAGTGCTCGTGAACGTTCAACAGAAGAATGGGCAACCGGACAATTCGGCTTCCGGACAATTCTTTGCCGTTCGATCCGGGCACAGAAACGATATTTTCAGCGGCTGTTTGAGTAGACATACCCGGCCTCCATCCCTGCTGGAATACGAATCGATCTACCCCCCAGGCAGACCCCATCGACACCCAACACCTCTTCAGCCGCACTCAAAAGCTCTTTCACCGGCGCACGCAGCCACCGCATGGTCCCGTCAATCCACAAGGGCTCCATTCCCTTCTTTACGGGTAGGGGCAAGCGTTCGTAGACCTTTTCCGAAGCAAGCTGGACGCAGCCCCCAAGCATGACGAACTCCACGTCATTCAGGGAAAGCATCTTCAGTCTATCGGCTGCGTCGCGATTCGTATCTCGAACAGCCATCAGGTCTCCTCTACCGGATACTCTTATCGTTCCCTCCGCCTCTCGCAGCCGCAGAATCGCAGCGGGAGCTTCTGTCACCATGCGATAGGCAGCCTGGGACGAGAGGTCGCAGGAACGCATGGCAAAACGTACTTCATCCAACAGGTCGCCTTCTGCGGTCAATGGTGAATCATTCCCCAAAGCAACGTTACTGATATCCCCAAGCAGAGACAGATCTGGAAGCTTTCCAAAAAGAAAGTCATTGGAAGAGGGGCAGACGATAAGCGAGGCCCGGCGCTGCTGCATGAGCTCAACACCACTACGATCGATCGCCAGTCCATGCACCAGGACAGCTCGGTCATCCAGAACTCCAAGCCGATCGAGCTCCCAAAGCTCCTCCCGTGCCTTCTCATCTACACCCTCACAAGCATGCACAATAAAGGCACAGCCTTCAGGCGTAGCCGCACGCGCAACACGAAGATCGCCGCCGAAAGCCAAAGAGTGTCCCCAACCATATTGCGCGACCACTCTTACCGGAAAGTCCTCTCTCTGCAACTCAGCCCAGAGAGGGTTGTGATGGCTTACCGTTGTTACTCCGCAGAGAAGATTGCGTATCCCTCCCCACCAAAGACGCACCTCTTTGGGAACAGACCGATGCTTTGCAATAACATCGGAAAACTCGCTGAGAATCTCTGTCCCCCAATCGATATAACTCCGATAGGGTGGTCTTGCCAGCCTGGGGTAAAGAGCGAATTCCAGGTGGTCGTGCGCGTTAACAAGGCCAGGCATCACCAGGAAACCACTGAGGTCAATCTCGACGCAGTCCGGCGACGCAATCGCCAAAGAAGACGAATCGCTCAGGATACGAGTGACTCGTCCGTCGGCGATCTGTAGGGAGGCGTACGTAGTCTCCTGCGGCCCGATGGCGCAGCGTCCTCCATGAACGACTACAGGGCTCGGTTGACTTCCTGTGAAGTAGTCCATCATGCATTCTTCCGCGCTGCATAAATACGAAACCGGGAAGGCTCGCGCTTCTGGCGTAACTTCGCTACGAGGGGGCGCATCGCCCACTTGAAGCCGTAGTAAGGAGAATGGATCGTCCATTGAATGGACAGCTGCTCTTCGAGAAGCTGCAGTCGCTCGTCTGTAAGATATTCAAGGCTCTTGATAGAGTCCGAAGCGGTTCCATAACGCCGGGAAAAGGCGGCATGCCGTTCAGACACCATCTGCCTGCCACTCTCGTCACGGGAATACCAGGGTGTATCGCTGATAATGACCAGGCCACCCACTCGGACACACCGGAGTGCCTCCCGAAGAGTAGTCACGTAGTCTTCGGCATAGTGAAAAGAGGCGTTGAAGATAACGGCATCAAACTGTTCGTCCTGGAACGGCAGGTTTGTGGCTTCCGCCTGGAATCGCGGAAAGAGTTCAGGCAGATATTTTTGATAATGTGCGGCGGCTCCGAGACCATCGCGATCGTTCGCCAGCAAGTCGACCGCAAGCGGACGATACCCGGCAAGCGCCAGGCGATAGCTCATCCAACAATTCCCTGAACCAAGATCCAGAATCCTTCCGCCGCTATCCTCGGGAATTCTCTGCAATATATGTTTCGTCAGATAGTCATAGCTGCGTGCTCGGATATCCCATTGCTTGCTGTTGCTTCCGGTAGCGTCTTTGTAAGGGAGACCAAGATAGAAGTCTTCCTTTGTGCTGCCTCTGCCTTCCGCAGCTCTTATACGCTCGTAATCTTCCATGAAGCGTGCGTAATGCGCGACTCGTTCCGGCGGAAGGGCATGTACGATTCCGTGCTCGAGCTGCATTCGAAAGCCGCACGACATACAGTCCAGGCCACGCAGGTCTATCCGGCAGCGAGGGCACTGCAGGTGCATGTCGAAGTGGAAGACAGGGTCAATGGTGTCACTGGCTGCGTCTTTTTTTACTAGACTCATGACTACACCTTCTCCAGATGCAGCAATAGGCACAGGGTCTGCATCTATGCTCCCCTGAGCTGCACTAATTGCTCGACAGGGGCTGCAGCAGAGGAAGCAAAATCGGAGATACCCTCCGGAGACAAGGCCTCCGCATCGCGGCTCACGGATTCCAGTTCATCGACCCTGCGCCAAAGCGCATCAATGTGGGCCTCTGTCTCGCTCGAGACCTCTGACTCACGCCAGGAAGCCACCTCCGCATGCAGGGCATCACGCACGACACGATAGAAATCGGTCGTATAGGCGGCCCTGAACATGATGCAGAGATCATCGCTATCGGTCCAGTTACGCTTCTGCCCGAGTTGCGTCCTCACACGCTCGTAGAACACAGTTCCCGGCAACGGATACGAAAAGGAGACTCCAATATCATCAGGGCGCGTCTCGCGAACAAAGTCAATCGTCTCCTGTAACTCCGTCCAGGTCTCTCCCGGATAACCAAGCTGCAGGAAAAAACAGGCACGAATGCCGGCCACTTTCAGGCGGCGGCGAGCCACAATGACGGCGGGCAGGCTCAGGCCTTTGTCCATCGCGTTGAGCACGGTTTGCGATCCCGATTCGACGCCCATCCATACTTCAGCGCAGCCTGCGGCCTTCAGTGCTTGGACCGTCTGCTCGCTCATCAGGTCCGCACGAGATTGGATTTTGAACGGAACAGCCGCATCTCTTTTCGTAACTTCCTCGGCGAATTCCTGCATCCAGTGTTGATTCAGAGCAAAGACATCATCGCCGAACCAGATATGCTGAACGCCGGCTTCCCTCTTCAGTTGCTTCATCTCTTCGGCAACAGTGGCAGCAGGACGCAGATGGAACTTATTGCCCGAGATCGGCTTCGCGCACCAATTGCAGCGGTAAGGGCATCCGCGGCTGGAAACCATGTTCGTCGAGAAGTACCCATGCGCCTTCGTCCATGCAGCGCGATAGGGCTCCAGGTCGATCAGATCGCGCGAAGGACGGGAGAGCTCCGACCAGGAGGGATTCTTGGCCAGCCGCTGCGGATTTTGAACGAGAGAACCTGCTGAATCGAGGCGTGCCATCCCTTCGATCTCCGGTATGGCTTCGCTATTCAGGATGGAAGTGCAGAGTTGCACCAGCGTCTTCTCTGCTTCTCCGCAGAGCACGTAGTCGAAGCCGTTCTCCAGAAAGAGTGCCGGATTATCTGTCGAATCGGAACCGTGCATAATGACGACGGCACCAACTGCACGCGCTGCTTTCGCAATCTCCCACGCCACTTCCCTCATGCGCGTGAGACACATCTTCGAGAGAAAATTGAAGTCGTCTTCATAGACGGCCACGATCTTAGGCTGATGCTGCTCCAGCATGGCAGCAAACGTTGCGGACGGCTCTTCGAGCATCGAGTCAAACACCGCGACGGAGATATCACTTTCCCGCAGCGCCGTCGCCGCATAGAGCGTGCCGATCGGAGTATAGGGCTGCATCTTGCGCAGTTGCTTCGCGTCGTAGGGAAGATGATACGAATGCGTCAGTAAGACTTGTGCCAAAGTTCACCTCGAAATTTTGTGCGCTGGCGGGTTCGGCACGCGGCCTCTGCAGCATGCGTGCCAGGCGATTGGAGCAACTGGCACACTTCGTTTTATATACCGTAGAGTAGCTGCATCCTCTTCAGCCAGTTGTCATGAATTTGTCAGCTCAATGTCATCGCTTTGCCATATAAAAGCCAGAGCGGCGGGTCCCTGCCTGGCCAGTTTATTCCTCACGGCACATTCGTATGGCGGAATTGATCAAGAACAGGGTCGCCCAACACGCCAAACTCACGTTTGGCCGGTTGTGCCGGAGCTTCGCCCCGATTGCGACGCCTCAGCGTAAGCTGCGGGCGTCCGCGCAATACCTCCCCACGCACATAACCAGAAATGGCGTGACCCTGAGGGTCACGCCATTCCTGGTTATGTGCCAAACAATTTAGAAGTCGATACGCATGGAAACCTGGCCCGAACGCGCGCCACCCGAATCCATC
This sequence comes from Granulicella mallensis MP5ACTX8, assembly GCF_000178955.2. Classification (NCBI taxonomy): domain Bacteria; kingdom Pseudomonadati; phylum Acidobacteriota; class Terriglobia; order Terriglobales; family Acidobacteriaceae; genus Granulicella; species Granulicella mallensis. Next base: position 5,060,724 of record NC_016631.1, read on the forward strand.
TGAATCGTATTGGTGACCAGGCCAAAGCTCGGAGAGCTGATATCCATATTCGGATCTCCAAGATTGGCGTGGTTGAGCACGTCGGTAAAGGTGCCTTCCGCTCTCAGCTTGACCCGATCGGTAATCGAAAAGACCTTGCTGAGCCCAGTAGAGAGATTGACTGTTCCCGGCCCGACAATCGAGCCAACGCCCGCATTACCGAAACGGCCGATTGGATTGGGGAAAGGCCCTGAGCCACTACCGGTCGTGCAAGGCGTGCCGGGCGTCCATCCCGCATATCCGGGGCAGGTAAACGCTGCGGGATTGACCCACTGTGTGCGGCTTTGATGGGCTGGCTTCCAGCTCACTCCCGCTACCCGGTCTGGGTATTGGTCACGATGACCACCGTCGAAACCGGTGATCGTACCATCCAAACCAGAGCCAGTACCAGAGGCGTCACCCTGTCCGTCTGGGTAATAAGGCGACTCGAAGGGTCCAGTCTGCCAGAGGAAGATATTCGAGAGTCTCCATCCGCCCACAACCGCATCCGCAAGCCGGGACATATGCGTTCCAAACTCACGTCCGCGGCCAAAGGGAAGGTCGTACACCATCGACGTATTCCAGCGGTTGCGGCGTGTGCCGTAGACGTTTCCAAAGTCGGCATGGCGATCGAGGATCGAGGTGGCGCGTGAGCCTCCGCTTTCACTCGCATAGCCAACGTTGGCAGGCCCCTGGTTGTCGGCAAGCGCCCTGGAATAGGTCCAGGAGGAATCAAACTCCAGCCCATTGCGGAGACGGTGATTGAACTCCGCCTGAAGCGAATGGAGGCTTTCGTTGGCTCCGGTGGCGCGAGTGTTGATACGTCCCCAGTTCGGGAACAGGCGTGCGCTGAATGGCTGGTTCGTTGCCGGTGTGGTGTTGGAGAACGGAAGAGTGTTTTCATCCGGTGCCCAGACCAGCTGGTGTGTCTCCGAACCGATATACGACAGGTGTCCCGCGTAACCCGAACCGAAGTCGTGATCGATGCTCAACGACCATTGCTCGGTATAAGGGTCTTTCCAATTCGTGCTGTTCGCCGTTCCGAAGTAGCTCGTTCCGTAGCAGGTTGAGCAGCCACCGCCATTGCCTGCGCCAGAAAAGATCTCAGGCCACTGGAAGCCAATCGCATGCGTCGTGGAGTTATAGGTGTTGGTGTATTGCGACGTCTGCGCCTGCAGGGTTCCCGTCAGAGAGTAGAAGTTCGATCCAAGCAAGGTAACGTTGTACAGACCGAAACCACCGCGAATCGAAGTCTTTTCGTCATTGAATGGGCGATAAGCAAAACCGAAACGCGGCATGAAGCGCAGATGAGGATAATGCTTCAGGCCTGCGGGAAAGCCAGCCTGACTATTGGTCTCCACCGGCATACAGGGAGCGCCGTTGATGGTTGCCGAGTTGGTATTGTTGACGCCATCCGGATCGCAGGCATTGGCGCTGGCCAGGAAGCTCCGTGCCAACAGGCTGGACTTCCCATCGGGATAGATGGCACGACCGGACAGAGGGACATTGGGATCGAAGTTTCCAATATCTCCGCCCGGATCGAAGTAGCCAGGCTGCAATTCATACCGTATGCCGTAGCTCAGTGTCAGCTTGTCGCTGGCCTTCCATTGGTCCAGCGCGAAGAACTGATAGTGGGTCGATTTTCCGTCGTTGTCCTGCTGCACGACGTCGTAAAAGGTCTGATAGGGAAGACCTGTAAGGAAGTCGGCGAAGTCCACACCTGTGAACAGGCCGGCGCTGCCGCTGGTATTGAACTGGAAGGTTCCGTAGTTATCGGAGCCATTGAAACCAAGGGGCGTAATCGCTTCCACCGTCTGGATGCTTCCGCCAAACTTGAACTCATGATGGCCCTTCGACCAGGTCAGGGTATCCGAGTAGTCATAAGTATTGGACTTCGTGAGAGAGCTCAAACGATCGGCATTCAGATGGCTGAGGTGATTGAAGTCGAGCTCAGGAATGCCGTTGTAGAAGAGGTTTTGCAGACCACTAAGCCCCAGGCCCTGCGTGAAGCCCTTACCGTCAAAGCTATCGGTCTTTCCGCTGGTGTTGAGGGTATAACCAAACCCGGTCTCATTAATGAGATTCGGCTTGATGGTCCAGTTGGCACTGATCTTCAAAACACGATTTGAGTTCGTGTTCTGTGCCGATGGAACCGCCAGAGGCTCAGGCGTGTTAATGGGATAGTCCTTCCAGGTGTATCTACCCCAGAGAAGAAACTTTTGGTTGGAACCGAAATACTGATCGGCACGAATATCGAATTGGTCGGAACGCCCGCTGGAATCCTTATTGACGTTGTAGTTAGCGATTCCATTGTCGGTATAGGACGTTGGATCACCAACATTCGGATCGGGATAGAACGAGAGCAGTTGTTGCGCAGCCGCATTGACCGAAGGCAGCTTAGTTCCATAGCTGGCGCCGGTAAAGGGATTGGTCAGGCCTGCAAGCGGAACATACGTCTTCCCATCCTGTCCCAGGACCATGTACTTCGAAAAGTCACCCTGCTTCATCAGGGTGCTGGGAACGGTGTACGATTCCTGCGTCTGAGAGGGGTGTCTCCATCCTTCATAAACACCAAAGATAAACGTCTTGTTGTGCCCGTCGTAGAGGTGAGGAATAACGACTGGACCTCCGAAGCTGGCACCATAGGTATTGCCAATCAGCTTCGGTTTGGTCGTGGTGATCGGATCGGTATAAGGAATGGCATCGAAGGCGGCATTCTGGTGGTACCAGAACACGGAACCGTGGATCTTGTTGGTTCCGGCCTTGGTGGTCGCAATAATCTCGCCCGGATCGCCGAACTCCGCGCTGTTCATCGCGCCATCTGCGCGCAACTCAGAGATCGATTCGGAAGAGGGAAAGGCATCGGCAAGAGGACCGTTGCCGGTCGCGCCCTTGATGGTAATGCCATCGACGGAGACTTCCGTCTCAAACGGCAACCCACCCTGCAAGGCAAACTGGCCGTGGTCAGCCTGCACACCTGGAAGAGTACCCACAATGCTCAACGCGCTGGTGCCATTGGCACTGGCGCGCGTGTTGACTGGCAGGTTAGCGACGTCCTCTGCGTTGTAGACCGCATTGATCGTCGGAGTATCCGTATCAATCGTGCTGACCGTATCGCCTGAGACCTGGACCTCCTGCTGAATGCTTCCCACCACCATCGAGGCATTCACACGGAGCTGCTGACGGACGGCGAGCGTGATGTCGGTTGCCGTCCACTTCTCAAACCCGTTAAACGAGACCTCGAGCGTGTAGTGCCCGGCCTTCGTGTCGAGGAACGAGTAATCGCCGGAGGTGTTGGACTGCGTCGTGCGGACGGTGCCTTCGTCAAGGCTACGCAGATTGACCGTCGCTCCGGGGACAAGGGCGCCGCTCGTATCTTTGACCGTTCCGAGGATGACGCCCTGAACCGACTGCGCCTGCAGATTGCCGGACAGCAAAAACAGAACCAGGAACAAAAGAAAGAGGGGTACGCGGACAGAGGCAGTCCCGCGTTGGCGGATGGAGATGTCTGGATGCTTCATAACGTCTCGGGCTCCTGAATGCAGCGAACAGCCGCAAAAAAATAGTTGAAGGGCGTACCGTGATCTCCTCGGAGGTCGTGAGCAGAGTGGACTCTGGACGAGGTAGAGTGAACGGCCTTTTTGAATGGGTGAAACAGCCACGACCTTAGCGGTATTTACCAGTCACCGGTAGGTTCTTAACGGTTTAGCGACTTCGCTGACCGCTGAATCTAAAAGGCTTACGGAACCCGTGTTTGCAGAGATGTAATGAAACGTTCATGGCCAGCCAATAGCGCTGGTTTTAGATCTGGTTCTGAAATCAGAGAAGTTCTTGTTCAAACAGGATTAACAAACCGAGGTTACGATCCATATCAATGGCAATCGAGGCCTTAGAGGAGGCTGACCCACTTAGCCTGCCTGTGACAGAGGTCGCTCCGCCAGAACCGGAGAGCTTCGTTGAGGCAGCACGCCTCAGGGCAGCCGTACAGGAGGAGCTTGCAGAGATCCTCGCCAGCTCCAGCTTTCACACCAGCAAAAAGAGCTGCGAGTTCCTGCACTACATCGTGCAGGTCACCCTCGACGGCCGTCTCGACTCCTTAAAGGAGCGCAGCATTGGCCTGGATCTTCTCGGCCGCGACGTCTCCTACGATCCAAGCTCTGACGCCACGGTGCGTGTCCGAGCCAATGAGGTGAGAAAACGGCTGCGCTCGTACTACTCAACGCAGTCGTCCAAGAGCGGTTACCGCATCGAGTTATTGCCCGGATCGTATGGCCCAAGGTTTGTGCCGGAGCCGGACTCGTCAAAGGCCCCTCCCCCCGCCGCTCTCGAGATAGCGGCCAAACCTCAGGACACGCGGCCTCTCGAGCCCCAGCTTACCGTTCTTCCCCTCAACATCGTCGTCATTATGCGTCCGGCGCTGATCGCACTCTTTATCTGCGCCCTGTTTTTGCGGCAGCAGATGCAGAGCGGCGATCCCTACCACCAGTTTTGGGACGCGCGGTTGCAGGGGAAAAACGTCATGCTGATCCTGAATGGAGATACGGCATCCGGCCAGGCCACACCCCAGACGCCTCTGCCGGATCAGGTAGCGCAAGCCCTGTTGCCGATGATCTGGCTCGCGGGCAGGTACGATCTCAAACCGTTGATGAGCTCGCAAAAAGCCGAGGGCGACGACAAACAGACCGACCTCAGCAACGAGGCGGTCGTTATTCACAGCTCTGAGACGACATCCCCAGAGTTTGCAGCCGATAAGCGGCTTCGTTATCTCCTGGCGGGTCAAGCAGGATCAGCACACCTGGTAGATCGAGCCAGCTCAAAACCGGATCTCCCCGCAACGCAGCACGCAGCCGTTCTCACCCTCTTTCCCGATCATCCTGATGTGCTTTGGATTGCCGGCACCGATGGGGAGTCCATCAACAAGCTGACAGAGATCCTCTCCGCCAAGAATAACTTTCCCTCTCAACTGACCGAGGAGACCGAGAGGGGACAGGTCGTGCAAGCCGTATGGAGAGGGGATCCGTCCCCACGCCTGGAAATCTATGCGCACCAACCGTAACGCATCTCTCTGAAGCAGCGACAGGAGTAGAAATTGGATCGCAAGCAACAAGCCCGTTATAGCCACTGGAGGACCAGCGTCTTCTCGTCCAGTTGGCTGCTGTACGCGGGCTACTATCTCTGCCGCAAAGATGTGAAGATCCTGCAGATGCTGCCGGGAGCAGACCCCAGTCTCGGCGAGGTCGCCAACCTGCTCTTTGTCTTTGGGCTGGCCTACACCATCGGACAGTTCTTCGCCGGCATCCTTGCGGACATGAAAGGCTCCCGCATTACGGCCCTGATCGGAGGCCTCATCTCCGCGGTCAGCACGGCGGCGATGGTGCTGGGACACACGCATCGGTCGCTTCTAATTCTGCAGATGCTCAATGGACTGGGCCAGGGCTGCGGCTTTCCTGCCCTGGCAAGACTTTTGTCCTCCTGGTTCGAGCGCAGAGAACGGTCCACGGTAGTGGCATGGTGGAGCGCGAGCTATTCGCTGGGCGGTGTAGTCGCAACCGGTCTCGCGGCATGGTGCGCAACGACGCCGCTGCTGTTCCCTGCCCTTGGATGGAAGCGCAGCTACCTGTTGCCCTCAGTGCTGCTTGCCGCCCTGACGATCTACTTCTACCTGACCACCAGGGACGAGCCGGAAGACGCCGGTCTGCCGCCGTTGTCCGTCGAAGATCAGGCCCCTGCAAAATCAAGTTGGCGAACCGTCATTCGACGCCCGGAGATCCAGACCATTGCGGCCATGTACTTCTTCCTGAAGATGACGCGCTATGCCCTGCTCTTCTGGCTGCCTCTCTATCTCGTGCAGACCGTGCACTACTCGGATGTTCTGGCCGGCTCAACCTCTTCCCTGTTTGAGATCTTCGGTTTTGTGGGAGCCGTACTGGCCACCTACATCTCCAATCGCTACTTTCAGGCGCGGCGATACCCTGTTGCGGCCATCATGCTCTTCGCGCTCGGCTTCATGTCTCTGATGGAACCCCTGGTAAGCACCATGGGCTGGTGGGCCAGTGCGACGAGCATCTCCCTGATGGGCATCCTGATCTACGGCCCCGATGCCTTGATCGTGTCGACCGCCGTGCTGGAAAGCGTTCCGCATCGTGAAGCAGGGCGGGCGCTCGCTTTCGTCAACGGAGTCGGCTCTATCGGCCAGATGTTCTCCCCCTATCTGGTGACGCGTTTTGCCCATCACTACGGTTGGGACAACCTGTTCAATCTTCTGCTGGTCACCTCCCTGGTATCCGCCGGAATCATGGCCCGCAAGTGGAACCACAGCAACCTGGACTCAGACCATAACTCTGGCAATGCCCTTCCCTCGCTGCCGGAAAATGAGTTCGCATAGATTTACATTGCGTTACACGAAGGCGAACCTCCTCTTCCAAGTGCCCTTGAATCAATCGATGAGGATGTTGTCGAACCGTTAAGAACCTTTCGCCGACGCGGAACAACCGCTATACCTTGACCAGACCGTTAACTTGAAAGATTTCAGGTGTTCCCGATGAAGCATATGAAAAGCAGACGCGACTTCCTGCGCACCGCCGCAAAATCGGCAGGAGCCGCCGCGGGAGCCTCGATGCTGCCGCCCAGCATCCTCAAGGCGCTTGCCATCCCCGCCAATCGCGCCACCGGCACGATCAAGGATGTGGAGCACGTCGTCATCCTGATGCAGGAGAACCGCTCCTTCGACCACTACTTCGGCAGTCTCAAAGGAGTGCGCGGCTTTAATGACCCGCGCCCGGTACGCCTCCCCAATGGCAAACCCATCTGGTATCAGCCTCCCGCCACCGTTCATACCAGCCGCTACCACTCGCGAGGTCTAAGCCACAACGCAACTCATGTGCTGCCGTTCTATCTGAACCCGCAGGCTACAACGGAATTTTCTCCCGGCACCGATCATGGCTGGAGCAGCGGCCATCTCGCCTGGAACCACGGCAAACATAACCAGTGGGTTAACCAGAAGCAGGATGTCGTCACGATGGGCTACCTGAAGCGCAAGGACGTGAGCTTCCACTACGCTCTGGCCGAGGCCTTCACCATCTGCGACTCCTATCACTGCTCCATCCACTCCAACACCGCACCCAACCGGATCTACCTGTGGTCTGGAACCATCGACCCGCGCAACGCCTACGGCAAAAAGCCGAACGGCCCCGGCATGGACGAACGCGCCCACACCAACGGCTATACCTGGACGACTTATCCTGAACGCCTCGAAGCCAACAACGTTAGCTGGAAGCTCTATCAGGGCGGCTCAGGAGAGCCCGGCACACCGACCGATAACTACACCGACAACTCGCTCGAGTTCTTCTCGCAATATCAGGTCAAAGAAGGCGCTTCCCCCACCGGCCCTCTCGTGACCAAAGGCGTCTCCGATCACACGCTCGTCGAGTTCCGCGAGGACATCGTCAACAACCGCCTGGCCCAGGTCTCCTGGATCGTCGCGCCCTACAAGTACAGCGAGCATCCCGAGGCCTGTCCCACGGACGGCGCTTACTACATCAACCGGATCATGGAAGCTCTGACCTCCAACCCCGAAGTCTGGAGCAAAACGGTCCTGTTCCTCAACTACGACGAGAACGACGGCCAGTTCGACCACATCGTCCCGCCGATGCCCCCGATGACGAACCAGCCCAACGCACAAGGCATGGTGTCGAAGGACCTGGTAGAGAGCCTTGGCGATGAGTTCCTGGATCTGGACAAGTACCCCGAAAACAAGCGTCCGGTAATCCCCAACGCCGATCCCGGAGGAATACAGCCGATCGGACTGGGGCCGCGCGTTCCGATGCTCATCATCTCCCCCTGGACTACCGGCGGATGGGTCTGCTCACAACTCTTCGATCACACCTCTGTGCTGCGATTCCTGGAAGCCCGCTTCGACATTCCCGAGCCGAACATCAGCGCATGGCGACGCTCCCTCTGCGGCGACCTGACCTCGGCCTTCGATTTCTCCGGTACCCCGGACACTGGCGTGGTTCGCTTTGAGGTACCTAAACATCTGGCGTCTCTGCACCAGCCCTATCATGTGCCGGCCGTGCAAGCGATGCCGCAGCAGGAACCCGGAACTCGCAGAGCTCGCGCTATCCCCTACGAGCTATTTGCTCACTGCCGCCTCCGAGATCAGGAGACGCACTCCGTTGGACAGAAGGTCTGGATCGACTTCGCCAATACAGGCGATTCCGGCGCGGCCTTTTATGTGTACGACGGCAGAAGGCCCGACGAAAACCCACGCCGCTATACGATCTCGACGGGTGACTCCTTCTCCGATTACTGGCTCTCCGCCGACACGCAAGGGATCTACGATCTCTCCGTCTATGGCCCCAATGGATACTTCTGCCGGTTTCGTGGCAATGCACTTGAAGCAGCCTCTCACGGCAAACCCAACCCCGAAGTCAGGGTGAACTACGATGTCGCGGCAGGCAATGTATGGCTGTCGCTGGCGAACACAGGTTCAGCGCCCTGCAGCCTGACGATCGCCAACGCCTATGGCGGCGCTCCGCACACCTACACCCTCCACCCCGGAAAGAGTGTGGATGACTCCTGGGTACTGAAATCCAGTTCAGCGTGGTACGACCTATCGGTCACTGTTGCGGAAGCACCAGAGTTTTTGCGGCGCTTCGCCGGCCACGTTGAAACGGGTCGTCCCAGCACCAGCGATCCGGCTATCTTTGCCGGTGAATAGCACCAAGGGTTTGCAGGTTAGAGCAAGATCAAGTAGCTGCACCCCTATGTTCTTTTCAATCCCTCCACAGAATCGTCATCCTGAGCGAATGACTTCTTGAATTGTCTGGGATGGAGACAGAAGCGCATGCGCGACACAAATCCTAGCCCCGTAGGGGCGGCTCCATTACAGCCCAGGGTGAAACCCTGGGTTACGGTGCAAAGAGGATGCAGAGCCCTGAAAGGGCGACCTATCGGAGCATCCGCGATAGATCGCCCCTTCAGGGCTCGACTCTTGTGGTGATTCCCTAACCCAGGGTTTCACCCTAGACGCAAAGCGCGCCACAAACGTTTGCATCGCGCTTTGCGTCATCACCCTGGGCTGTGATGGAGCCGCCCCTGCGGGGCTGATATTTGTGCCGGACAATCCGCGTCTGCTTCTATCCCAGACAATTCAAAAAGTCGCATCCTTTCAGGATGATGCTTCGGCAATAAATACGTTGGCTAACCCACGCTAGTGTGGTGAGTCGTTAATTTGTTAGAGAAGGATGGTCTGTTCAGCACAGCGCGAAGCGCGTTCCCTGATGCTTCAGCATCAGGGAGACGGAGGGAGCCGTAGCCTTTAGGCTACGGAATAAGGGGGCTGGCAAAGATGTGGCCTTTAGGCCCGGGCCTTCTTTCGGCTGCGCACAAAAGGCCCGGGGCTGAAGCCCAATTCTTGCCTGACTCTTATTCCGTAGCCTAAAGGCTACGGCTCCCTCCGCCCCCGCGACGCTCAAACGTCACGGTTTGCGCTTCGCGCTATGCGGTAATGCTGGTTCTTCAACGAATGAACGACTCACCACTCTAGCGCAAGAACAAGTAGTTGCACGCCTCTGTTCTTCATCATTCCCCCACAGAATCGTCATCCTGAGCGTGCGCCTGCATTAGCGGGCTGGAAGGGGATGTAACGGCAATAACATATTTAACTAACCAGTCTTGAGGTTATTACTCTATGTAAGCCGTGACAGGGTAGCGCCCAAACCAATCCGGCGGCAAAGAATTTTAAGTGCAAGCACAAATTAATGAGAGCATTGTGGGACTTAGAAGGCTTAATTCAATATCTGCGCTCGCGGACGTATTGCATCCTGCGAAAAGCAAGAAACGGTACTTACTTATGCTAAAAGCCTATCTAGACGAATCTGGGCACTCTGTAGATGAGAAGTGTAGGTTCGTGGGAATGGGAGGTCTGATCGCAGAATCCGCCGTATGGGAATCCTTTACCGATGACTGGCAGACAGTTTTAGATGAGTACATCGGCGGCAAATGGTTCCACATGAAGGATTATGTGATGGTTCCCGGCGTTGGCCCCTATGTTGGGTGGGATGAGTCCAAGAGGCGCGATTTTCTTGGGAAATTGGTTAATACGATTGTGTCTAGGGATATTCGCTATGTTGGTTGTGTCGTATCTATCGACGGATTCGACGCACTCCCCCCGCAACTCCAAGAGGGGTTTGTAGATCCTTATTATATGGCCTTTCAGCACGCCACTCATGGCTGTTCTATATGCGGACTGAACATTGAAGACCCATTTAGCCCTGAGAAGGTAGCGATGGTTTACGCCTATCAAGATACGTTTGGTGCGATTAATTCAGGAAGTGCGCTTCCTCGCAACCAGGGACGCAGAACAACTATGGCACGCCATGAAAAGCCAAAATACCATGTTCTCGGCAGCAATGGAAAGCTACGCATCTGACTTTCCCAAGAACATTCAAGCCCTTCAAGCCGCCGATCTGTTTGCCTACGAATTGACTCATTATTTCGAGAACCTGCTTCGTCGCCCTAAGGACGGTATGAGGTGGGCGTTAAGACAGATGTTGGCGGACAAGAAGGATAGTTACCATCAGCCCCTGCTGAAGTTTTATAGCCTTGAGTCAATGCTGGAAACGCTAATGAATGACAGTGTCATTCCGGAAAATGTGGATGTCAGAATCGCAGCGTCCATGCTCGAACTGCAAATAAAGATGGATATGCAAGATAGGATAAAAGCCTGATGGAAAAGAGAACTTCCAAGCTGTACTGAAGCAAGTCTTGAAGGTTCAAAACCAGAGATGCAGCGCAGGCTTGCGGAAGAGAAAGCCACAAAGCGGCCGCGCAAACGCCTATAATTCTGCCCCATGACAAAGTACGTTTATCTCGTGCTGGACTGCAAGAATCCCAAATGTCGAACGGTGAATCTGCTCAAGTATCACGGCGTGTACGAGGGACAGCTGAGATAGGAGAGATGTTCCCTGAAGGATTTTCTTGGGGTTGTGGCCAGTGCCATCAAACCTATCGCTATTTACAGGAAGAGACTCGATTGGCTCTTCTAGACTTTCCTCCCCCGAAGGAATGGAAAGAAGCAGCACTTTAGAAGCTTCAGCGTCCGGGCAATGGAGCTTCCCTTTAAACGTGATGTTTGGCATTTAGGCGCACCTCGTGGCATGATTTGAGTGCGCCGCAAGCCAAATGACCTCCGATCCTCATTGGAGGTTTTCTATTTGGGTTTCATCATATGCTTACCGCGTCCCTGTCTTTTGCGGAGCAAAGGCTTAGAAAGCCGTTTACCCCTCCTTCCCGGTCAGTTCCTTATAGGTCAGGCGGCGTCCTGCGACCTGAGAGAGAACCTTCGCCAAGCGGGTTTCGTCCGAGTGGGTTTTACGGGTGTTGTAGCGGAATACTTGCTCATCAACGTATGCGTCCATGTGGAACGGCTCTACGGCGACGTAGGTTCCGGCAAGCGACCGTTTGAGGCAAGCCCAAAAGTTCTCGATTCCTTGGGTATGGACGCGACCGTTGACGTATTCGTTCATCTGGTTCAGAAACAGTAAGAAGCGACACAAATTTCAGCCCCGCAGGGGCGGGTCCATCATAGTCCAGGGTGAAACCCTGGGTTACGGAATGGCCACAACAACGGAGCTCTGAAGGGGCGATCTATCGCGGGTGCTTGGATAGGTCGCCCTTTCAGCCCTCTGCAATTTCCATCTTGATTCAACCCAGGGCAGCCCCCTGAGCCGTACTGCAAAACGGCTTACTGCCAGCCACCACCGAGAGCGCTATAGAGCTGAACCAGCGCCAGGGCTTCACCCTGCTGTGCGGTCACAAGAGATAACTGGGCCGTGAAGAGGTTGGAGTCTGTCGTCAGCACTTCAAGATAAGCCGTCGCTCCACCCTGATAGCGAAGCCGGGCAAGACGGGTCGCATCCTGTGCCGAGTCCACCAGCTTCTCTTGCTGCACCCGGAGCGCGTGCTGCTTGTTGAGAGCAATCAGCGCGTTCGAGACATCGTGAAAAGCCCCAGTGACAGTCTTCTGATAGCTCAGAAGCATCTCCTGCTCGGTCGCCTTGGAGAGGTTCAACTGACCGCGCAGTTTGCCGCCCTCGAAGATGGGTTGAGTCAGAGAACCGATACTGTAGATAGTCCGGGAGCCGGCATTGAAAAAGTTAGTGAAAGAATCGCTGCCGAACCCCGCAGAAGCGCTGAGAGAAAGCTGTGGGAAGAACTGGGCGCGAGCCACCCCGATATTGGCATTGGCCTCTTTGAGCTGCGCCTCAGCCTGTTGGATGTCAGGCCGACGGGCCATCAGTTGCGTGGTCAGACCGGTCGGAAGATCCTGCGGAGGCGGTGTGAGCGCGTTGGGGTCCGTGTGTCCTACAGGTCCGGGATTCGCACCCAGCAGGAGAGTGAGGGCATTCTCCTGCTGCTGGATCTGCTGCTCAAGCTGAGGAATCTCGGACGTCGCGGTATAGAGCAGTTGCTCGGCCTGCCGCACATCGGAGAGCGGCACGGAACCGCCGTTCTCCAGAGTCTCAGTGAGCTTCACAGAATCCTGGCGGACACCGAGAGTCTGCTTCGTAATCTCAAGCTGGCGATCGAGCGAACGGAGCTGGATGTAGGTCGTCGCAACCTGCTGCACGAGCGTCATGCGAACGGCACGCTGTGCCCATGTCTGGGACAGAAGCTGATCGCGAGCGGCTTCTGTCTGCTTGCGATAAAGGCCCCAGAAGTCCGGATTCCAGGTAGCAGAGAGACTGAGGTCTCCTTCAGCGAGAGGGCTGCTGAGAGAGAGTGAGCTATTGGAGTTGGAGCCCGAGTTGTTGGAACCAATGCTATTCAACGCGGGGATGCCGGCGCCAATGCCCGTTCCCCCTATACCAAGAGTAGGAAACTGCTGTGCGCGCGTGATCTGCACCTGCGCCTGCTGCTCGAGAATGTGCTGAGCCGCAATGCGCAGATCATAGTTATTGGTGAGCGCGGTCTTGATCAGCGCCTGCAGCTCAGGCTCACGGAAGACCTGGGACCACTGCTGATCGCCAAGAGATTCCGCACTGCTGACGGCTGCTTCGTCCGCTCCGCGGTAGGCGGGCGGCGCAGGAAAGTTAGGCTGCTTGTACTTCGGTCCGACGTTGCAGCCTGCTAGAGTGCCTAGCAGGACTGCTCCGGCTGAGATTGCGCTGGTACGTTTGAGCCACATCGAAGAGTTCCTCATGCATGACCTCCCTTGGTCGGCGTCTCTGGTCCGCCTCCAGCAGCTTTACCGGCAGCAACAGGATCGAAGTCATGCTTCGAGTCCATCGTGGTGCCCTTGCCGCCTTTGGTAAAGCGATGGGAGATGTACTCGACGACAGAGAAGGTTACGGGGATAAAGATGAGACCTAAGCCTGTTGAGAGGAGCATGCCTCCAACAACGACAGTGCCCAGGATCTGACGGGAAGCGGCTCCTGCTCCGGTCGCCGTCCAAAGCGGAAGGCAACCGACGATGAAGGCCAGCGCCGTCATCACAATGGGCCGGAAGCGCACCCTGGCAGCAGCAAGAGCAGCCTCGGAGATGCTGAGACCTGCTTCGTAGTTGGTCTTCGCGAATTCAACGATAAGAATCGCATTCTTCGCGGAAAGACCGATCAACATGACCAGACCGATGGTCGCGAAGATGTCGTTCTCAAGCAGACGGGCGTGAAGCGCGATGTAAGCGCCGAGAATCGCGACAGGTGTACTGAGAAGGACGCTGAAGGGCAGGGTCCAGCTCGAGTAAAGAGCCGCAAGGATCAGGAAGACGAAGAGCAGGGAGAGAGCGAAGACAGCCCAGGAGGGCACGCCCTTTTCAGCCTGTTGTTCCTGGTAGGACATGCCGGAGTAGTCGTACCCGCTGCCGGCTGGCATGGTCTTGGCAAAGGTATCCTCCAGAGCCTTGCGGATCTGGCCGGAGCTATAGCCGGGAGCGCCGGTGATGTTGATCTGCGCTGCGTTGAACTCGTTGAAGCGGTAGATAAACTCCGGACCTGTAATCTGTTTCACCGTGACCAGAGAAGAGAGTGGAACCTGCCCTCCATTGGCACTGCGGACGTAAAACTGATTGATGTTCTTGATGTCCGTACGAGAGGTTCCTTCCGCTTCGACAAAGGTCTGCCATTGGCGGCCGAAACGATTGAAGTAATTGACCAGGTATCCGCCCATGAAGGTGGACATGGTGGTGTAGACATCCGAAAGCTGGACCTGCTGTTGCAGAGCTTTCTCCCGGTCCACATTCGCATAGAGCTGGGGAACGGCAGGCTCATACGACGGAACAGCCGCACCGATCTCAGGACGTTGCTTCAACGCTCCGAGGAACGCGTAGACGTTCTTGGTAAGCGTCTCGGGATCGTCCGATCCTGAACGGTCTTCAACAACCATGGTGACACCGCCAGAGGTTCCGATGCCCGGAATAGAGGGCGGCGGGAAGGCGAAGGCGATGCCGTCAGGGTCCTGCGAAAGCTGCTTCTGCAGATTGCCTTGAATATATTCGAGCTGCTCTTCCTTGCTCTTGCGATCCTCCCACGGCTTGAGAGAGACGAAGAAGAAGCCGGCGTTTGTACTCTGAACCTGGGTCAGCAGCGAGAAGTTGGTAACGGCAATGACACCCTGAATGCCGGGAGTCTTAAGCAGAGCAGCGGTAATCTTCTGCTGCGCCGCATCCGTTCGCTGAGCCGAAGCTCCATCCGGCAGTTGCAGGGCAAGGAACATATACCCCTGGTCTTCTGTCGGAATAAAACCGGTAGGAAGGCTGGTGCCAAGAAAGAAGGCCAGAACGCCAACCAGTGCGATACCGAGCATGGCAAGCGAAGACTTATGGATAAGGATGTTGGAGGTACTGACGAAACTATCTGTCGTGCGGCCAAAGAACTTGTTGAAGAGAGCAAAACCACGATTCAGCAGGTTCGGCTTCTTGGTAGCATTTTTATCCTTGGGCTTGAGCAGAAGAGCCGAGAGCGCCGGGGAAAGAGTAAGAGCATTGAAGGCCGAGATGAGCACCGAGATGGCGATCGTCACGGCGAACTGCTGATACAAGCGCCCGGTAATACCGGGGATAAAGGCCGTTGGAATAAAGACGGCAGCAAGGATGAGGGCGATCGCGACCACCGGGCCACCGACCTCTTCCATGGCCTTCTCGGTAGCAGCTACAGGGTCCAGTCCTTCGTCGATGTGATGCTCGACGGCTTCGACGACGATGATGGCATCGTCGACGACGAGACCAATGGCAAGCACCAGTCCGAACAGGGACAAAGTGTTGATCGAGAACCCGAGCGCCGGAAAGATGATGAAGGTTCCGATCAGGGAGACCGGCACGGCGAGTAGCGGAATGAGCGTCGCGCGCCATCCCTGCAGGAAGATGAACACGACGATGACGACGAGAGCCAGCGCTTCCAGCAGCGTGATCACGATCTCGTGAATACCGGCGGTAACTGCCTTGGTGGTATCCAGGGGAACGTCATAACTGATGCCCGCGGGGAAGGTAGCAGAGAGCTCCTTCATGCGCTGGTTGACGGCAGCCGCAGTCTGGACGGCATTGGATCCGGGAAGCTGGTAGATCGCCATGATCCCGGAGGGCGCTTGATTGTAGCGTCCCGAAATGCCGTAGGCCTGATCGCCAAGCTCGATGCGAGCAACGTCTTTGAGATGCAGGATCGAGCCATCCGCATTCGCGCGAAGAATAATATCGCCGAACTCTTCAGGCGTAACGAGACGTCCCTGGGTACGGACGGTATAGGTAAACTGCTGCCCCTTGGGAATGGGCTCAGCGCCGATCTGGCCGGCAGGGTTAACGTTATTCTGCGTTTGTATCGCGGCGATGACTTCAGGAGCGGTCACGCCAAGCTGCGCGAGCTTGTCCGGCTGCACCCAGACGCGGAGAGCATACTGGCCGCCGAATGTCTGTACGCGAGAGACACCCTTGACGCGCGTGATCTGGTCCTGAAGGTTGATGATCGCGTAATTGGTCAGGAAGTCCTGGCTCAGCTTGCCGCCCGGCGAATTGACCGCGACGAGCATGAGCGGCGAGGTAAGCGCCTTCTGGACGGTGAGACCAGCGGTCGTAACCTGGGCCGGAAGCTGAGACTGGGCCTGATCGACACGAAGCTGCGCGAGAACCTGGTCGATATTTGGATCTGTCTTGACGTCAAAGTCGACGAAGAGCTGAACCACGCCGTTGTTGGCGCTGACCGAGTCCATGTAGATCATGTTGTCGACGCCGTTCATCTGCTGCTCGATCGGAGTCGAAACGGCCTGGGTCAGCGTCTTGGCGTCGGCACCAGGATAGGTGGCGGTTACCAGAATTTCAGGCGGAACAATATCGGGAAACTGCGAGGTGGGAAGGCTCACCATCGTTACCAGGCCGAGAATGACCGTAAGGATGGCAATAACAATCGCGACAATAGGGTGGCGAATAAAAAACTTTGACATGGATTACCTCCCCGCCGAGTCGTTGCTGGCATCGGTGGGGGCAGCCGCAGGGCTGCGGTGTGGAGAGACGGGAGCTCCTTCGCGGAGCTTCTGCAAATTGTCGACAATCACCAACGCGCCCGCTGAAATGCCGCCATTGACGACCCAGTTGGTGCCGAGTTGCTGGCCGAGTTCGAGCGTGGTCAGGTGTGCCTTACCGTCAGTGCCGGCAACGTAAACCTGCTGCAAGCCTTGCAGTTCCTGGATGGCGACTTGCGGGACCAGCAAGGCTCCGTGACGCATTTCGGTAGCAGCCTTCACGCGCCCAAACTGTCCGGGGCGCAGGATGTTGCCGGGGTTCGGGAAAGCAGCCGCGATGCGGATCGCACCGGTCTGGGAGTTGATCTGACGATCGACAAAGGCAATGTGCCCCTTCTGAGGGAAATCTTCGCCGTTTGAAAGCGTGAGCGTCAGGGGAACGGCGGCAGCGCTTTTCAGGAGATCGCCCTTGCCCTCGCGGGCACCCTTCACGAGGTTGAGATACTCGGAGTCACCGATCGAGAAGTACGCTTTGATCGGATTGAGCTGCGAGACCGAGGTAAGAACGGTCTGAGTGTTTACAAGGCTGCCAACCTGCGTGGTCGCCTGGCCCGCAATACCGGTGATGAGCGAACGCACCTGGGTAAAGCCAAGATTCAACTTCGCATTGGCGACAGCGGCAGCGGCAGCATCCACCGAAGCCTGCGCCGATTTCACATTCGCTTCATATTGAGCCAGTTGCTGCGTGTCGTTATCGAGCTGGCTCTGAGCGATGGCCCGGGCCTTTGCCAGCGGCGTGTCGCGATTGACATTGATCTGCGCCAGCCCGAGCTGTGCCTGTGCCTGCTGTACCTGGCCCTTGGCCTGCTCCAACTGTCCCCTGGCCTGATCGAGCGCGGCCTGGAAGGGACGAGGGTCGATCTCGAAGAGGACCTGTCCCTTGGTGACCTGGGAGCCTTCTTTGTAGTCCTGTTTGATCAGGTAGCCATTGGCCTGGGGCTGGATCTGGGCATTCACAAATCCATCCAGCGTTCCAACCCACTCACTGGTGAGGGCTACGTCGGTAGGCTGAACCTCGACCACCGTGACCGGCATAGGGGGAGGTGGACCGGCAGGCGCGGCTGCTGTTTTGCCGCAGCCCGAGAACATCCCGACGCTTAAGAGCAGCATACTGACTGTGCCAACGCACTTCACTCGGTTGAGGACAATCGTCGCTGCCGCCTGTTTATGCTGCTCATTCATTAACTTATTCTCCATAGAAGCTCTAGAAACTCTTGCCTCTCGATACTTGTTCGCAAAAAGTACACGCGTGTATGTTTAGATCAGACTCAGTGATCTGAATGCCCGATTCAAAAAATGTTGTCGATCCCCCGGAATTCCCCATTCTCCGGCAAAAACGTGCGCTACTCACGCGCCAGGAACTCCTGCGCTCTGCCAGGGCGATCTTCGCCAGTAGCGGGTTTGAGCATGCACGCATTGAAGATATCGCCTCGAAAGCGGGCAAAACCCGCGGCGCTTTTTACGATAACTTCAAAAGCAAGGAAGACGTCTTTTATGCCATCTTTGAAGAAAACATAGACCGTGACACTGCACACCTCGGTCCATTGCTTCTGAGCTTGCCAGCCGAGAGCCAGCGCATCGAAGCTTTCGCAGAGTTTCTAATTGAGTTAAGTAAAGATCGTGAGCGAATTCTACTTGATCTGGAGTTCAAACTCTACGCCATACGCCATCCCCGGAAACTTAAGCGCCTTGCCGACCTGTATACACGCATGTGCCTGAGCAGCTCCATTCCGGAGATCATGCAACTGCTTCCACAGCTCGGTGGAAACCGTGCCACCTCACAGCAGTCTGATTCCCTTGCCATCGGCAGCCTCATCGATGGCCTGGGTCTCAACCACTTCTTCGATCCGGACGTGATGGATGTAGGAGAACTTGCGCGGTATATGAAACTTTGCCTGCGCAAGATGCTGGAAAAAACTCCTGACACGCCCCCTCATGAGCAGGGCTCCAAACCCGTGCCACGCAAGCGTTCACCGGTAAATAAAGAAATCAAAAAGAAGGGCTGACGCAGCTTCTTTTCCGAAGGCACTCGCCCATTCATTTCCGTTCCTGCAACAACACGAAAGGCCCGCATTGGCGGGCCTTTCGTGTTGCGATAGAACAATTGATCGCACTGCTTAGAACAGCAGACGAGCCTGGATCTGAGCGATACGCCCCGGCCCATACGTGCTGGTAATACGCCCGAAGGAGGTGGAGCAGCAAGTCATGCCCGGGGGCGTGAAGTTGGTCTTATTCAAGACGTTATAAAACTGTCCACGGAATTCGAGGTGCATGTCCCATGGCAGGACGAAAGTCTTGTTGATTCCTGCATCCAGTTGATCGAACGAGTCTCCGCGCAACAGGCCGTTGGGCACTTGCCCACGAGGATCGGCACTGGTACCAGACCAATCGGCATTACCTGAGGCAGGCGTAGGCTTTGGAAGTGGGTTCGTCGTAGCAAAACCCAGCGTGCAACCGGAATACGCCGCCTGAGCAGGATTGTCGTAAACCGAGTCGCAGAATGCCTCCTCAGGGTGCCCCGGAATGTGCAGCCGTTTGATGGCATACTTGCGCAGCGAACTACCAAGAGGCAGGCCGCCTGGATCGCTATTGGGGTTAGCTGCCGTTGGAGTGGTTGCGACGGCAAAGAATGGACGGTTCTGAATACCGCCGGAGTTGGTCAACTCCTGAAACCCCGATGGAGTGAAGTTAGGCGTCAACGCAGGGCCGGAGTGGAACTGGTTTTCAGCACTAAGCTTCCAACCGCCCAACACGGCGTTCAGTATCCCACCAGCGTGTCCCAGCAGCATCTGGCCGCGGCCAACGGGAAGCGCCCAGACTAGGGCCGTGATATTGATAATCGGCGTATCGTACTGCAACGGACCATAGTCGTTATGCAGGTTGTAATAGTCCTGAGGACTGCCCGAGAAACCTCGTGAGGCGGTAAGCGAATCTCCCACGTTGCCAAAGTCACGCGACCACGTAAAGGAGTCGAGGAGCCACAGTCCGTGGAAGTTCTTCTGCTCGACGTGTGCTTGCAGACCGTTGTAGTTGCTCATGCCTCCGTTGAAGGTCTCCGTCACGTCGCCGATGTTGCTATAGGGTCGCTTGAAGTAGCCCGTGATCGGATCGGTCCCCAATGCTGGATTGCGCTGATTGTAGGTCCCTATCTCCTGCAGCTTTACGCCGCGATTGCCCACATAGGCGATATCGACAACACGGTTCTTGCCAATGGCAGCCTGGAAGCCCAGGTACCAGCTTTGAACATAGGGATCACGATAGTTGCGCGGGATCCACTTCACCGTGGAGGTAGCCAGGTTGAAGTTTGCCGGATCGGCCATTCCCTTGGGGTAACCCTGATCCAGGGTAAAGAAAGTAGGCGTGGTTTTAACGTTGGCAGTCTTGAAGTACGGGGGCACCTGGTTGTAGACAGCCGCGTTCACCTGCGGGCCGTTGATGGAAAGATTGTCTGCCTCACCCGAGCGGGTGTAATGGACATACCCAATACCATAGCCACCGTGGAAGACAAGGGATTTAGTCGGTGACAAAGCAAATCCGATACGCGGCATAAAGTCGTTCAGATCGGGATCGACAAGCTGCTTCTGATAGGCAGAACCGGAAGAACTTGCACGTATCATCTGACCCGTAATCGGAGTATTGACGGGATCGAAGTTCGTCAGACGGCCGTCCTTCTCATAGAAGTGGGACGCATACTCGTAACGCACGCCCAGGTTCAGAGTCAGGTTTGGCAGTATCTTCCAATCGTCCTGCACAAAGGCCGAGTGACCGCCCTGGCGGATGTGAGCGACAAAGAAGTTTGTCAGGTCGATCTCATTCGGTACGCCGAAGAGGAAATCGCTGATGGTGTAGCCAGTGAAAGAGCTCTGGAACTCCATATCGCCGTCGATCGGATTCACGTCCTGCACGATCTGGCGCAGATAGGTGAACTCATAACCGGTCTTGAAGTTATGACGGCCAAAGAGCCAGGAGTAACTCACCTTCGGGTTTAGAAAGAAGGGATACTGCCACTGTGGATTCGTAGACTGTCGTCCAATGGCGCTGTAGCCGCTGAGCCCCAGAGAAGTCAGTCCACCGCCTACGAGCGGATCGTTCGGAAGTCCCTGCACGCCAAAGGTGCGTGGGTCGTCAAGGGTATAAGGCTGCTTGCCACCTTTGGTATAGGAAGCGCCAAGACGTGCCTCGAGCAACTGCGTGGCGCCGATCTGGCGAGTCAGACCCAGCGCGGCCTGCTGGTTGATCGTGCGAAAGTAGCCATTACCTCCCGAGATCGGTCCCGGCAGAATCGGACCGTCCAGGTCATGCTCCTTGGATTGGCTCACACGCGCGAAGGTAGACATGCGCGGCGTCCACTGCGCGTCGATGCGGATATCTTCCTTGTCGTAGCTGTTGACGAAACGTTGCAGCGATGACCAGTTGCTGGAGATGGATGTGGTACCTGCACCGTTGTTATTCGGCAGTGGGAACGAGTCCAGAATAGCCAACGCAATGGGAGAGAGCACGGAGCGCGGCAGAGGACGATCCGCCGCATAGGTTGCGCCCGTGAAGGGATTCAATACCGTGGTGGTGTTCGCTGTCGCGTTCGGCGAGGCGATCAGCTGGTGATCGCTCTCCTTGAAGATGTTGGATTGGTTCACCACCTGACGTACCTGGCGCAGACCTTCGTAATCGGCAAAGAAGAAGAACTTATCCCGCACAATGGGGCCACTGATGTTGCCGCCGAACTGGTTGCGGATCAAGGTGGTTCTATTCAGGGCACCGGAGTTGCTGGTCGCCTTGAAGTAACCATTCGCATCGGCAATGGTGTTACGAAGAGATTCATACACCATGCCGTGCAACTTATTGCCGCCATGCTTGAACACCACGTTGATCGTGCCTCCAGCAGAGCGGCCATACTCGGCGGCCGGCAGCGTGGTCACGATAGAAAACTGTGAGATGTCGTATTGCGAGGGATTGATGACCTGATTAGAGAAGCCCTGGTTGGATGTCCCGTGCGCGTTGTTATCCATACCGTCCAGCAGGTAATTGTTGTAAGTCGACCGCTGGCCGTTGATGTTGTAGGAACCTTCACGCACCACGCTGCTGGTACCCAGATCCTGACCGGCGGCATCCTGTGTCACGCCGGTGGAAAGCAGAACCAGATCGCTGTAATCCATGTTTTGCAACGGAAGAGCATCGATCTCATCGGTGGTGACGATCTGCTGTCTCTGGCTGGTCTCGGTTTCGAGCACCAACTGGTTCGATTCCACCGTTACCGTCTGCTTGTCACCGATAGCCAGCGACAGATTGACGCTCTGATTTGTGCCGACCGAGAGATGAACGTTCTCGGTGATGGCTTCATTGAAGCCATCCATGCTGGCTACTACGCGATAGACGCCTGCCTGCAGGGCAGGCACCACGTATTCACCTGCCTTGTCCGTCATGCGGCTGATGGCTACGTTGGTATCCACATTGGTCACTGTCACCTTCGCCCCGACCAGCAAGGCGCCAGTGGAGTCCGAAACTCTTCCGACGATCGAAGCCGTCTCAAACTGGGCATAGGCACTTCCGGCGCATAGAACGAGCATCATCAGTGCCAGGGAGAGCAGTTTCATGAATCGCATGTCGGGTGTGACCTCCAAAAAATCAACGCAATGCTGTCCGGGTGCTTAGGGTGCTACACCGTTCTTAGCGTTTCAGAACAAAAAAAGCCGCCCCCTCTCAACGGGTGTAGACATACGGCCAGGCCAGCGCAAAAGCGCTGGCGGCATATCGTCTCACTCGTTGAGAGGGGGCGGCTCTCTCTTATTATTTTGTGCCGCGCGAATGAACAGTAGCAACGAGGGCAAGAGCGTGTCAATTATTAATGTTTGTTTAAACTACATCATCATGCTTATATTGCCCATAAGTCGAGTATTTCAGGCAACAGCAGGGATTACATATTCGCATTAACTATTAATATTTATTGAAACTATTCGGCATACTGGATGTACCTAAATCACCCATAAACCGGGGTCGCCAATCGATACAGCATCGATGCCTGCATCGATCAACCGCACTACCATTTGCAGATCCTGCACCAGTCCTCCGGCAATAATACGGATCGCTGGATGGATGGCGCGCAATTTGTCCACTACCAGGGGAGCCGCAATGGCAGGCAACATCTCCACGGCATCGGGCTGAAAGTTGCTGAGAAATCGCCGGCCTGCTTCGACCGCTGAAGTATCGATGGTAAAAGTCCGCAGTACGGAGATGAGTCCGTTCGCGCGTGTGGCACGTAGTGTCTCCTGATTGGTGGAGATGACGCCGGCGGCACCGCACTGCGCAAGATATTCGACGGCAGAAGCATCACGCGATAGGCCCTGGACCAGATCAACATTTACCAACGGCAGTTTGCCGTGCTTTCGGACCGTTTCAATCGTGCGGCGCAGGTTCAAGGGGTTCCCGTAGAGCAGGTAGACCACCTCCACAGGAGAATCCAGTGCATAGACCAGCTTCTCCTCCTTGCGGACTGCGGCAATAATACGAGAGCACCCTATCAGGCGATCCCAGTGTGCCCGGTCACTGCTTACAGCGGTAGTCTGTTTCGTCCGATCGGGGAAGATCTCGCTCGGTGCTTCTAGTATGCAAGTTGTGCTCATAGGCTTAGCAACCCGACTGAAGTCTGCAATTTCCCGTTTTCATCGGAGTCTGTCGTACGCTGGACCTTCATGGCTGCACTAACCAGTACTGACAACGAAAAAAGACTGCATCGATTCATGGTTCCCTATTCCTCATAAAGGTGTCGTTACAGGTATTTGGAATTTTCGATTGGGGCGATTGATCGCACCTTCAGTCTCTCCTCGCAGGCTAGCCGGGTAAAGTGACTTCACCACGTGCAGATGGTGTATACACAGCCATATTCAGCCTGATAACAAGGGGTTCGAGAGCTGTAAGACAGTTCTATGTCAACAGTTCCAATTGTCTAATGGACTCTATGAATAGAAAGTTAAAATAAAATCCAACCTTAAAACACAACCTGCTTACTGCATGATCTTGAGAAAGGCTGGGTGGCTTTTACAGATTCAACCAGACTGTCAGCCTCTAATACACCCGTGGTTTCACGGGGAGACACGCCCCTTCCAATGCAAATGGAAAGGCGAATGGGTGAACTTAGATTTTTGTACAAGATTGGAGAAGGGAGATTCGGTGGAGGATAGCCCGGAGAGCTTTAGTAGATGCGCTTCGCCACGACCTCGGCAGGAGACGATTCCGAATCAAGGTTCGTAGTCTTCAGCACAACCTCAAAAGGTCTGATTCCATGTTTATCACGCGGCACAGTCTTCAAAAAGGTTCCCATGCTGCCATGAAACAGGAACTCCGAAGCAGCCTCGGTTCCAGCCACCGTTAGACCTTCGACGATCAATACCCAGCCCGTACCATTCAAATTGGGGAGAAAGGCGACAACGGCATAAGTAGAGTAAGGGGCAGCCGTGCTGCTGTTGCGGTAGACGGCCGGCTCTCCCGAAAGTGGCTTCTTGTTAACGATGACCGACTCATAGGTATCGCTGGTCGCGTGATAATCGAACCGGAAGTTCATTCTGGGTTCGAAGAGCGATATCCAGGGATCTCCATAGATAGAACCAAGCAGGATAAGGTTCGACTGCTTCAGGTCATCCAGGCGCAAGGTTCTGGCATTTCTCAGAATAACCCGCTTCTGCCTCGCCTCTGGAAGGGTAAGAATGCCTGCGACGGTATTTACGTCGGGGACGCTGGTGAGTCGTTCACGGCTCAACCGCTGTAGCTTGAGGCTTTCAGGGCTATCGACTTTCTCAAACTGTGAGAAATAACTTCCGTCGATGTACTGGTTGAGCGTCGCATACTTACCACTGACATCCTGTAGAACTCCCAGCCCACTGTCCGTCGTGACGACGTACGTACTTGCATTCTCAGAAAATAGCTGGGCCCATATCGGATGGGCGACTGAAGCCTGCAGCAGATTTTCCCTGAAAAGAAAGAAAGCAATAAGGGTGCCAAAGAGAGCAATCAGTCCAAGGGTTATGACCCACTGAAATCTGCGCCGGGGAGCCTGAGGAGTCGATATCTCTGGCTCAGGAGAAGAGATTGCCAGGAGCGGACGCTCCTTTGACGGGGTAACAGTGATGTCTCCACCCCCTGCGCCAAGTGGAATGACCTCTTCCAGGCTCTCTTTCTGACGCTCCTCAAAGACCGCGCAGTATCCACCGCGTGGAATGACGATCAGCAGCGGTTCATCCGCTGCATGATCTTCAAAGTAGCGATCGAGCCGCTGCCGGAGGTGCCTGACGTAGGTGCGGACAATATTGTCTTCGCTGGTCCGATAGCCGGGACGGCGACGAAAGACAACGACACCGATGTTCTGTTCTGTCAGATCGTCGGTACGGCCCTCCAGCGTGCGCTCACAGACAAATAACAGGAATTGGGAGAGCAAAGGAGACTTGGCAAAGTACGGACTCTCCGCGACTCGCAGCGCGAGCGTCCAGCGGGGGTCTTCCCTGAGACCTGACTCGATATCATCTGCGACAGATGACGCCGTGTCCGCAAAATGTATCGGCTGTGAGCTCATGAACCGCGAGGTAATGGGACTGTCCGGCACAAAATCTGCAGAACTTCTATTCAGGCTGAAGAGTACGCGGGAATTATGAATGGAATGTAAACGAGAGTACCCGGCCCCATCGCCCTGGCTGACGAGGGGGAGATCAAAAACAGTTTCCTGCCAAAATCGGTGTCTTCTCTCTTGTAACCTTTCCGCAATAAAAACAAGTTCTAGTGGCGGAATGCGAAGAGCTTCTCTTCGCATTCCGCCCCGAATTCTTGCGTTTCCCTGGCTACAGCGATTCGCACATGCCAGCATGCGATGCCTTACGGCATCATGCCCGGCTTACCCAGCGCCTTCAGCGGCACTGTTGGAGCTGCCAAGCCGATGATCTGTGTCATACGTCCACCGCCGGAGTTCCCATAGCTGGCGACCCAGATAGAACCTGTGGAATCGACAGCCAGGTCCAGCCTGGTGCTTACTCCCGTGGTGCAAGTCTGAACGGTGCTCGTGGCAGTCCCGGTGCCGGTGGTGGTCCCGGCGTTGTAGCAGGGATAGTAGGCATTGGTCGTACCGGTGGCTGGAATGTATTGATACAAGTTGGTGCCTGTAGAGGCATCGGGATACCAGATAGAACCCGCACCGTCGATGTCGAGATAACGTGAAGCCGCGGCTGGATTCGCGGCCACATTGGCAGCCTTCAGAGTGGCCGCTGCCCCGCTGCCGGTGACAGTTGTCTTGAAGATCCCGCTGCCGGTTCCGTTCGTTACAGAGTACGCGTTGCCGCTCGCATCGGTCGTAATGCCATACCCTGCACTACCAGTCAACGGAGAGAACTTCAGGCCTGTGGCATAGGCAGGAGCAGTAGCCGTTCCTGTATTGGGGAAGTAAGCAGCCTGCGCCGTTGTTGAGTTATAGCCCGCAACCCAGATGTTGTTATTGCTGTCCGGACGTATCTGCAGCAATGTCTGCGCCGGTGAAGAAGGAGGAACGGCGAAGGACGCCTCGGAGTATGTCGTTCCATTCTTCAGCAACTCATGCAGGTTCTGTCCCGTCGTCGTATTGGAGCTATACCAGACATTCCCCAGCGAATCGACCGCAACACCATACAGGGAGACAGAGGTCGAGGGAAACTGTTGGACAGTAGCACCCGAAGCCGCATTGATCTGCTGCACGAAACCCGTTGAAGCGGTGCTGGTTCCATTGACCACCCAGACATTTCCGGAGGCGTCGGCAGCAATGCCGCGTGGATCAACCAGCGCAGTGGTATCCGTGGCCGAGGTCCACAGGCTCTGCCCAGCGCTATTGAGCGCAACAACGTTGCCCGCAGTGCCGGTACCGGAGTTCGGGTTGGCAAAGTACACATTGTCATCGGCATCGATGGTTACGTTGATGGGATAGATTGAGCCCTGTCCCGTAGCGGTCGCGCCATAACCTGGAAGATAGTAGATTGCCACGCTCCAGTCGTTGGTCAAAGTACCAAAGGCGGTAAGGGCTGGAACGTAGACGCCTGCATTGATCTGCTGCGATCCGGTCTGCCCCGAGAGTGGGATCGGTGTCAGCGTAAAGTTCAGGATCGCGGTTGCGTTGTTCGCAGGATAAAGAGCGATGTTCAACATCGCCTGCAGCGAGTTGGTAGGCGCCGTTCCACCCGGAGGCGTGGCCAGCTGATACAGCGTGGAGCAGTAGCTGAAATCTCCTGGAGTAGTCCCGTCACCACCGATGGTGCATAGATACTGCGCATAGGCCAGCGAGTTCAGCTCCTGCACCGGTACCAGGCCGCCGCCAGTCCCTGTATCGCTGCCGTTGGTGTACTGCTGGAAGTTGCCGATCTTGTAAGGCGACAGATTATTCGCGTTGAGAAAAGCGTGCGCCAGTCCGGCAAAGGTAGATGGCGTGCCTACGCCGCTTGTGCCGCCATAGTTGGTTGCCGAGCTGGTCACATTTACGGTAGTGCCGTTCAGGCTGATGAAGTTCCGCAACGCCCAGACTGCCGCCACGGTCGACGCCTCATTGGTCACGATCGACGTAACGTTGGTGGTATTCGCTGCCGAAGTGAGGATCGAACAGTCTCCAATCGCCGTCATCATCAACGAGTTTGGATTGTTGGCTAGGTTGGTGGAGTTCTGGCCGGAGGGGTATGGAGTACCGCCCTCTGCCGTCACATAGAGCTGGTCCGGGCTGGAGCAACTCAGGCCCGTCACGCTCCAGCCTCCCGTCGTATTTGACGTCGTGGTTGTCAGCAGCTTAGCCGCGCCCGTGTAGACACCGTTGGCTGCAACCCCATCAGGCTGCGTCGCATAGATCTTCACCGTCGCGCCAGGCATGTAGTTGCGAGCAGCAAAGACCTGTCCCTGCAGCGTGATGGGCGCGTCATAGTTCGTGGCTGGCGTTGCCTGTTTGACGCTACACCCGGCGAGCATCATGCAGGCCATGGCAGCCAGCCCCGTAGCTACCGAATGAACATATGCCGAGCGGATCTTCCATTGCATCGCGTCTTCTCCCAAAATGCACTACTGTATGAAACTCTTTGCCGGTCTCGCTACACCGTAGAAGCGCCGTTTGAGCTGGCCACCGGACCGGAATGTTGGCCCATCGGCGCATACGCCGATGGGCTAGGTAGAGGGCAGACCAGTCTGCCTGCTTTCTTTGAAGGGCTTACTGCACCGTGACCGTAAAGCTGATCGAGTTGGTAATAGTCGGGAGGACCGAGTCCGTTGCCGTGACGGTATAGGTGTAAGTCCCCGGCGCGGCAGCAGTGTTCCCAAGTCCTGCACTCGTACCGCAGGCAGTCAGGTTGAAGGTCAGCAACATCACGAGCCCCAACAGAACCGTGGAGGTCAGGTGCTTACGCCGCCAGATACCAACCGCCAGCAGTCCGATAGAGAAGATGCCGATGAGTCCAAGCGGCAGAGAGCGAGGAAGCACGCTCGCCGCTTTTGTTGTTCCGGTAGCAATGGCAAGCGACACCGTGGACGCACCGTCGTAGTTGAGCGTCAGCTCAGGCGGTGTGGTAACACACTGTGTGCTGATAGGAACGCCCAGGGAGTTTGCATTCGGCGTGCCCGCGCAGGTGATATTCAGAATGCCGCCATACCCATGCTGACCCGTGATGGTAATGGGAAAGGTGAGAACGCCTCCGGCGGTGACAGTGCCGCTGTTAGTAGGCGAGGTCATCGTGAAGACACCAGGCGCGAGGGTCAGCGGAACCGAACCGTGTGCGACATTGCCCTGAGTATCGGTAGCAGTAACAATCAGGCCGGGTACGAGACCGACGCTTCCGCTGGTCGCAGCCGTTGCAAGAGTGTAGGTGTGATCACCCGCGACCGCATCACCATGGGTCCCATCGTCATAGAGCTGCGACGTCGTCGAAAGACCTAGATTGGAAAGGTCTGCGATCACGTTCAAGCTCGTGCTTTGCGGAGTGGATGCGGGTGTAACCTGAGTCGTGATCGTGAAGGGATCGAGAATGCCGGGGGTGCTTGGCGTGGTGGTCGTAGCCGAAACAGCCAACTGCGTGCCTAGCGGGCAGGGTTCCGGCGTGGTGCTGGAGTTTGCGAAATCAATATAGCCGAGGCTGAAATCGTTCGCGTTGTCGGATGTATTGCCGCACTTGTTATTACGGATCGTAGCGTACGCGTACACCACTCCATTGATATTGGTCGCAGCACCATTCAAGGTGGCGGGCAGATAAGGGGCGTAGCCACTTCCCTCGTAGCAGGTTACGGGCGCACTGCCGTCCACCGCTCCGATGCCGATCAGATCGACGAGATTGGCCGAGCTTGTTGGGCAAGTCGTCCCCAGCGGTTCCTGGTTATTGACTAGGGCGATGGAGGTTTCCGTGCTGCTCAAGTCATTGTCCGTGGATGTGGCGGTACCTTCAAGCGTCTTTAGCTGGTAGTCGTACGGGTAGTTGAGATTGCATTGGTTGCTCACGCACCCGGCACTTGAGATGTAACCCGGACCGCTACCGGCGATAGCATAAAACCCACCGGGAGGAATGGTCACAACCGGAAGCAGATAGGTGACTGCCGAGAAGGAGCCCGTCGCGCCTCCGTTTTGAAGGGACCAGTTGTTCATCGTGATGGGAGACTGGGACGGATTGAAAAGAATAACGGTATCGCGACCGTACTCTGATTTGGATAGATCTCCTGCTCCATACCAGGCAATAATGCGGATGCTGTTATTGCCCGTCGAAGGCCGATTGGCGGCGCTGAGCGTGGTCACGGCAAGCGGCGTGGAACCGGTAAAGGACTCTCCCATCATGTCGCTGGCAGTGACATTGGCGGGATAGGTAAACCCTCCGACAACGGAGGCTGGGATAGTAGTGGCCAGCGTGTAAGTGCCATCACCCGGGACCGCATCACCATGAGTTCCATCGTCATACATCTGCAGAGTCGAGGAACCGCCATAGTAGGGAGTATTGAAGTCCAGAAATACTGTGAGACCAGAATTGGACGAAGCTCCCGTAACAGCCGCCGTAAGCGTCACCTCGCCATTGACAAAGGGATTGTTGGGCGTAGCCGAGATCGTCGCGTTCAACTGTGCCCCGGTGGAGCAGACCGTAACAGGAGACGACGCATTGAAATACGTGACCGGCGCATTTACATAGTCGTTCGCGTTATCAAAGGTATCGACGCATTTGTTCTTACGCGTGACACCAAGCTGGCGGCCATAGGCGGAACTCCCGTCGTAATACGCCTCACCCGATCCCGCGTAGCAAGAAGCAGGCGTAGGGCTTGTAGCGGCATTCGTAGCGATGTTTGAACCATAGCCGACCATGTCCTGAAGCTGTGAGCCAGATCCACAAACAGGGCTGGAGCCGGCAGTCAGGGCCTTCTGGGTATTCGTCAGGGCAACAACACCTACAGTGCTGCTCAAAATATTCTGCGTCGAC
The DNA here is from genome assembly GCF_000178955.2 of Granulicella mallensis MP5ACTX8. Classification (NCBI taxonomy): domain Bacteria; kingdom Pseudomonadati; phylum Acidobacteriota; class Terriglobia; order Terriglobales; family Acidobacteriaceae; genus Granulicella; species Granulicella mallensis. The sequence continues at coordinate 5,090,678 of NC_016631.1, forward strand.
GGTACGTTGTTATTATCCTCAATAGTTTGGAGCTGGTAGTCATACGGGATGGGAGCAACGCTGCCATCGCTGGAGAGAGCTTGCGAACTGCCTGCGATCATGTAATAACCGCCCGCAGGAATCGCGAAAGACGGCAGCTTGTACACGGTCCACGCTGAAGTAGTGCTGGTTCCGCTATGGGTCTGAATGGCGCAGGCCGTGCAGCTGATCGTGGCCTGGGTTGGGTTGAACAGAATAATCGTGTCCTGACGGTAGGTTGCGCCTGCTAGGCCACCTGCTCCGGCTACCTCATAGATCTTAAGCCCATTGTTGCCGGCCGCTGCATGGGCTGCAGGAGCATGGCCCAGCAGAACGGCGGCCATCATCAGGAACGTGCCGATCCGCGCCGCCCGGTTGAAAACAATATCCTTTATTCGCATGCTGGTGTGACCTCCAAAAATCTACTGCAGATGCCGCGTATCCAATTTTCCTGTTCGACTCTTTGCCACAAAAACAGAAAAGCCGCCCCTCGGACCGGAGATGCAGGTTTTCAACGCCAGCAGGCGTTATAAACCTCTTCCGGAGTGGAGGGGCGGCTCTCTCTTTTAATTCTGTGCCGCGCGAATGAACAGTAGCAATCAGCAGGGACAATGTCAAACATTTCAGGCTGACGGGCCTACAGTTCCGCAAGACTAAGATAACTCAGACGTCCTATAGAAACGAAGCTAATGCGCCCAGCAGAAATGGCTCTGCGCGATATTTCATCAAATATTTATAGAGCAGCCAATTCAGATATTTATCGAACTATTGAAACATAAGATAAAGAACTTAAAATAGTTCAACATCGGTAGCCCTCAAAAGCTGAAGCGCCCTCCCAGTTCCAAACGTCGCGCTGTCTCCGTAGTGATGGGCTGTCCCAGCGTGGAGGAGGAAAGCACTGTATTCACTACCTCCACATTCGTGTGGTTCAGCAGGTTGGCACTGCGAGCGTTGAAGATAAAGACACGTGGATGGTTCTTGTCCTTCCCGTTGAGAGTAAAGGCGCGGCTCAGATTCACATCCAGGTGCAGGAGGTTGGGCATCGTGCCAAGGTTGCGTGGAACATTCCCGTTGACCGTATTTGTAGTCAACAACCCGAAGCGCGTGGAATAGACACCCGGACCAGGAACCGTGGCATAGGAAGGGCGGTCGTTGAACTCGCCATCGCCATTGTTGTCCGTGCCGGTCGTGATGTTGTAAGGCTGACCGTTGCTCGCATCGAACTGCGCCATCAGTTCAACCTTGAGAGGAAGATTGAGATTGCCGATCACGTTGACTCGGTTGTGCCTTAGCCAATCGACGCGTGACGATTCTCCCGCATCGCTATAACTCGACTGGGGGAAAACAGAAAGACTGTACCCCACATTGCTCTTGAAGTTCAGATGCGCGTAGTACGCATAGAATCCGAATCTCTTGTAACTATGTTGTTCCACGTTGAAGGACATCACGTCACCCGCCAGATGGCCCGAGTTCTGGTATTCGAGAATATTTTCTCCGGATGCAATCGGCCTTGGTGCCAACAGGGCGGCCGTCGGGTCAGGTGCCGTGCCGATGCTACTGGGAACCAAGGGAGCGTTGATGTTCCTGATACGGATATTGTTGAAGTCCTCACCCCAGTAGAGATTGGCCTGGATATGCGTGTGATGTAGAAAAACATGTTCGGCGTTGAAGTAGGCAACGAACGTTCCCTGCTGCGTCAACGAATGCGGAAACTGATACACGGTATTCACTTGTATCGATCCCGGGATCGGAGTCAAAGGATCTTTGTAGCTGGGAGAATAGATCAACGCCTGCTGCTGGCGAACTCCATTCAGTCGCGCAACCTCGATCGCATACGCCTGGTTATTAGGGCCATTGAACAGACCGGCTCGCAGATGAAAGTTCCAGGTCTCCTTCTTGTCGGCAGACCAGGCAATGCCAAGACGAGGCCCGAAGTTGGCCAGGCTGCTGGGCGCTGTTTGAAGAGAGTAGCGCAGGCCGGCGATAAGATTCAGGCGAGGCGCAAGCTTGAAATTGTCCTGCGCGTACAGCGCCAATCTCCATTGCGTAAGAGATACCAGAGGCATACCGCTGGTGAGCTGGTAGGTCGTCGGTGAACCTCCGGGAAGGCTCTGCAGAGCGCGGCTATACTGCTCTATTGGTGTGATGCTTCCAGTTTCACCGGTAGGCTTATTGTTCGCATCCAGTACGGGTGCACTGCCGCCTCCGAATACATAAGCTCCGTTGAAGGTATTCGGATCATAGTCATGCACAAACAGGCCAAGCCCTTGTGCCCCAATCTTTAGCTCATGCTTGCCGCGCGTAAGCAGCACGTCGTCATCCACTTCAAGATCACGCTCGCGATCGTTCAGATTCTGGCTGGTAGCGCCGCCTCCAGTAAAGTAACCAGCTACCTGGACCGATGGAACCGTAGACAATGGCGTCTGCTGTGTGCGCTTCCAGGCGTATCCGATTCGCGTCTCATGCAACGTATTGGCATTCAGAGTCAGCGTGTTGGTCAGCCGTAGATCATACTCGCTCACCAGGCTGTCATATCCAGCCTCAGCAAGCGTAAGACCACCAGCCCCCTGATTACCCAGACTGTTCACATTGGACGAAAAAGAAAGAGCGCCGACCTCCTTCGGCGTAACTTGCCAGTCTGCGCGCGCGGAGGCAATCCAAAGCCTCTGCGGGGCGGAGAGCGTCTGCTGCAGGGGCACAATCGCATTGTTCGCACTTAGCGTCTTCGCGCTGATGACTTCAAACTCGTCGATGTCGCGCTTTTCAAGTGCCAGAGAGAAACCACTCTTCTTCTGGACCATAGGCCCGCTGAACTCAAACCCGTAGCGTCGCTTGCCCGCCGGCGTTGCCGTAAGAGAAAGTGGGTCGGTCGCATTGAATCGGCCATCGCTATCGGTAAAGAAGAGAGCGCCGTGGAAGGTGTCTGCACCGGGTTTTGTGAAGATATCGATCTGTCCGCCCCCGAAGGGAGGAAAGGAATATTCAGATGAGAAGAGATCGGAGGCGACGCGAATAGAGGCAATCGCACCTTTGGGAGGCAGCACAGTTCCATTTTGAAATCCGTCGACTCGAATGATCGCCGAGGTCGGATCACCTCCCGCAGCAGCTGCCAGACTTTGCAGCTGACGTAGAAAATCATCGGGATCATCGGCGAGTTGCTGTACTTCCTTCGTGTCGAGGGTGACGGTGCTTCCCCCTTCGTCGGTGTTGCTTGCAGCTGTATCGGCATTTACCTGAACGGAGTCCTGCACCGTTGCGATTTCCAATTGCACATTGGCCGTTGCCAGTCTTCCCTGCTGACCACTCACCTGCACCGTCTTTCCATCGAAACCCTCGGCCTGCACAGTGATAATGACTGTCCCTACAGGCACGCAAGACAGCCCATAGTGCCCTGCGGCATCGCTCGTACTTCTCTTTCCATCGGAGACTTGTACCTGGGCTCCAGGGATGACGGCACCGGTTGGATCTGCGATAACACCCTCAATGCGGAATCCAGTAGCACAGGGGGCCTGCGCCAATACGAGTGATGAGTTCAGTGTCCCGATGACTGCAATCGCCAGTCTCCATGTCTTTCTGTTCACGCCGGGTTTCGCCTCCACACCTACCTTCGGGGAGGGGACGCGGGCGTTCCAGCGGTTTGCAGCGAATGAGGAGAATGATGCAGGGAACGAAGCTAAGGGACGCGGTTCATTCGGTTCGAGGAGAGAACGCTCACGCACTCAATAGGCAATGGACGGGTTGCTTCAAAGGAACACGCTCCATGCTCAGATCGTCCAGACTCATGCGGACGACTTCTTTACCCGAGGCCAACAGGATAGAACCCTGGCTGGCGTGCATCGCCGTCACAGCACCACGAACGTCCACGGAATGAAGCAGCCTCAGCTGTCCTGTGTTGCTCTGCCACTGGTAAAGGTCCAGGCTCTTTCCCGTGTCGACGATCAACATGGAACGCTCTGAATGCAAAACCATGGCACGCCCCGGAAAAGCTACAACCTGCTCTCCCACAAAGCCATGCAACGAGTCATATCGATACACACAGATAGAGTTGTTCAGAGAGTTTGAGATCGCAATAAAGGCACCCGCAGGATGAACTGCGACTTTGGCAGGCCCAGCACCAGGTGCGACCTGATGTCTCCCTTGCAGGTGCAGACCTCCATCGGCCAGGGAGAGCACGTGGATACGGTCCGTTCCTAGATCCGCCGCGAGGATATGACCGTTCCCGTCAAAGCACGCATGCTGGGGATGAGAACTCGCCTGATACTCCGGATGCAAACCACTTCCGATTTCTTTCATGACGCCACGGATGTATCCCAGCGACCCGTCGTGGTTGATGGAGAAGAGATTGTACGACCCACCACCGTGTGCTGTGATCAGGGCATAAGCGCCATCAGGAGAGATTGCAATGGACCTTGGTAGAGTGGCGGAAAGCGATAGCTTCGTCCGCTGGATCTGCGACAGGTGCCCATCCGCTCCGACCTCAAACGCTGTAACAGATCCAGTCGGAAACCCCTGAAACTCTCGGACCTCATTTGTGGCATACAGCTCCGGCATAGAGGGATGGAGTGCAAGGCAGCTCGGAGCTTCGCAGGCAATCTCCTGCAACAGGGCCCACTTCCCTCTCCGAATCGCGAAGACGTGGAGTGCCTGCGGAGTGCCGAGGTAGGCGAATCTTCCATCACGGACCGCAGCTCTCATCTGACCCAGATGAATGGCCATGGGCGTCAGTGCAGCTATTTTTAAAAATTCTCGACGATACATAGCGTTCCTACAGACGAACGGACATTGAGTGATGAAAGACGTTGTTGGGATCGTAACGGCGCTTCACGGCTTGAAGCTGCTTGTAATTATCTTCGCCGTAGTAGAGCTGCGGCCAATAGTTGTACTTCAGCATGTCTACATCGGGATAATTGATGTAGCAGCCCTGGTATTGGTGATTCCAATAAGGTGTTCCGGCGTGTTGTGGATCTGCATCCGGGCCGGAATAAAGCTCCTCGTAAAATTCTGCGAGCCACTGGGTTTGGGTCGCACCCTCTTGTGGATCTTCCCAATAGGTTAGCGGCTGCAGCTTGATGACAGAACCACGTTGCGTGATGGAAGTTTTCTCCGCCATCTCTCTTCGATTCACTGCGCCACCATAAGAGTGTGCATCGAAGCTCGCCGCATGCAGGCTCGTGCCTTCTATCTCCTTGGTCAGATATTTATAGATAACAGTCGCTTCAGCCGAAGTAAATCCTCTCCGCATATAGGCCGATTTGTACTTCCCTCTCCGGTTCGCCGCATCCCCTGCTGACATGGCACAGGCATCGAACCAATCGTTCCGGCCGATAGCAGCTTTGGCGGTATTACTTTTTTCGCTCCACTTCACGAATAAATTCAGGTACTCCTGCAGCACTTGCAGATCCCGGCAAGTTCCATCAGGATTGCAGAATTGCACGGATAGACTGAACTTTCCCGATGATCGATGTGCGAGTTCCAGAACTGAATACATACCCCATGTATCTCGTTCCTGCCCTCGTGTCTCCCAGTACTTGCCGAAATTCACCAGGATGTCGGTGAACTTCTGCAGGGTCATCTCCTCCCACGAGAAAGAAAGACTTGCCTTCGCAACCTCACTGGGCGCTGGTGGCAAAGTATTAAATTCGAACTCCGTAATGAGACCGAAGCTTCCGCCTCCCGCTCCGCGGCAGGCGCGAAACAGGTCTGGGTGCTCTTTGGCATCGGCGCGGATCGGCATCACCTTTCCGTTTCGATCCACTGTGAGGATATGCACTGCGGTCGTCCAATCGCAGATGAGCCCGTGGAGTCGTGAGAGAGGCCCATATCCGCCTCCGCTGACGTGACCACCCACACCGACGGTGCCACAAACTCCTCCCGGCAGAGTCACGCCATAGTGCTTGTAGAGGGCCTCATAGGTATTCCACAACTGTGCCCCGGAGCCAACATGGAACGTACCGCTCGAAGCATCACGGGTGACCTGAGAAACGGAGCCAACATCCAGGATTGCGCCGCCAGGATTATTCGCGACGAAATCCTCGTAGCAGTGGCCGCCACTGCGAACAGTAGGACGCAAACCGGCTGTGACCACCTGCTGCAGGGCCGCCTGTGCATCACCGGCGCTCTCACAGATGAGAATGCGCTCTGCTGCATCGGCATCGTGCGCGGGCCACCTCAAGTTATGGCCGCGACGCAGTGCAAGATAACGGGGATCGCGGCGGGTTACGGTGACTGCCATGTGCCTCCAACCAAAGTATCTGACTCTGGTTGATGACGCTCAGGGAGCATCCGTTGCACGAAAAACCCGACGATTCTGAGGTTGAAACCCTGGCTCGACAACATACGACAAAGAGAGAGGGCCATCGCAAGCGACAGCCCTCTCTCTTTGTCTGTCTATCGATCTAGAAGCGGTAGTTCAAAGCGAGTTGCAGAGTTCGTGGGTTACTCCGGGTTGAATTGATTTGCCCGAAATTCGAATCGTTGACGCCGGTATCCGGATTGCTATAGCTGGCGAAGTTGAAGGCATTGAAGGCATCCGCACGGAACTCCAGGCTTTGGCTCGTCGTGATGTGGAATGCCTTGAAGCCGGACAGGTCTATGTTTTCGAAACCAGGACCACGCTCCGAACCAGGGCTAGCCGATCCAAAGGCAGTCGCCGATTCCTGGGCATAAGCGCACACCCCATCATCGGGAGTGGTGATACAGGGCTTCGCCGACGGATCTGTTCCAAACCAATTCGTAACGCCGCGATTAACTACGTGAAGCGTTCTTAGATGATTGGCCCTGGCATCGGCACTATTGACCAGACTCGTGTAATTCGCGTTTGAGGTGATCGTTAGCGGATTACCACTGAAGGCCGAGGCAAGTCCGCTAATCTTCCAGCCACCAACCACGAGATCGGTAATACGGTTTATATTCTGGCCAAAGCGATGACCACGTCCGAACGGGAGCTCATAGACTAGCGATCCGGACACATTGTGCGTCGCATCCAGAGGGGATGGGCCATACTCCGGTCTCAAGTTATAGGCGTCTTGTTGATAGTACTGACCATTCGTACCGTAGAGGCCGTTATATCCCTGTCCGGCATTGGTCATAGCTTTGCTATAGGTATAGTTCGCGGTGAAATCAAGACCATTGCTGGTACGTTTGCGAAAGACGGCCTGGAAGGCGTTATAGTTCATCATTCCTTCTGTGTCCGTCAGCTTGACCACAACATTTTGTCCAAGTGAAGTCGCGAAAGGCGCAGGGGTGTTCGGCGCTGTTAGCTGATTCGCCATTCTGGGAATGGCGAGATGTTGCGCGGTCTGGCCCACGTAGCCTATTTGGAACGAAGAGTTGTTGCTGAGTTGATATTCCATGGTCAGGCTGAACTCCTGATTCCAGGAGGGCCGGATATTGGGGTTCCAGGCATTATAGGTACCTGTAGCCGCAAGATTCGAGGAAAGGCCTTGCCCCACATTGAGTGGCGTACCTGCGGGATCGGCAATCGTTGGGATGACGGCTCTCGATTGATACTCTGCCTGGTAGGGTGGGTTCTGGGTAAGACGAAGCCCTACGCCCATGCCTTCGAAGTAGGAAGAAATACCATAACCGCCTCGAATGACAGTTTTCGCCGTGGGAGAGTATGCAAAGCCGAGACGCGGCAGCAACTGGTCGTAGGTCGGATTGTAGAGGGCCCTGCTATTGCCATCTTGACCTGCAGCCTCCAGCGCTCCTGTGGCGAGGTTCACATTTGTCATCTGGTTATGGACTTCATAGATGGGCTGCGAGTAATCGTAACGCACGCCAAGATTAATGGTGAGATTGGGCAGGACCTTCCAATCATCCTGGAAGAAAACTCCATCGCGCCATTGACGCTGCCCGAAGCGGCCCGTTTGGCTTTCCGCTGTTTGCGTATCGACATAATTCAAAAGGAAATCGGCAAACGGATCACCCGGGCTTCCCTGAACTCCCGTGGCACTTGGGAGGCCTGTAAAGTATCCCTCGTACTGTATCTGTCCCAGCACGCCGGCATTTCCGGAGTAGCTATAGTTTTGTTGGTAACGAAGAAACTGAACACCCATCTTCATTAAGTGGTGACCGTGCTGCAGCGTAAAGTTGTCGCCGTAAAAATAGGTATTCTCAGTGAAATCCTGGGGTGTATCGTACGATCCGATATTGCTGATGTCATACCCTCCCGAAGGAGGATTGAATACCTGTTGCGAGAAGCCCTCGTAACCATTCTGGGGCAGGTTGATCCCGACCTTCGAATTTCCGGAGGTCCCGAATAGACCGCTGGGATCCGTTGGTAATCCGGAGACCTGCTGATTGCGGCCAAAGCCCGCGCGAAGTTCGTTGACAGCATTCGTAGAGAAGGTGTGGACTTCGCTCACCACGAACGAAGTATAGGCTGTGGGGCTGGCTCCATTGGGGAATGAAACGGGCACAGGAGTACCGATAGTTCCATTGATCGCACGAGACATCGTAAATCGACCGCTTACATTGTCATTGGCCGATGCCTTCCAATCGATCTTGATATCGCCCTGATTATTGCGATTGAAGCTGTTGCTTAGTCCCAGATAGTTGTTCTGGGCAATACCATCCGTGGCAGGACTATTCGGTAGCGGGTATGCCGAAGGGTTCGCAAAGAGAAATTGTGCAACAGGACTGGTGATTGGAATCTGGTTGTTTTTGTAAGGTGCGCCATTGTTTTGAGAATTAAATAATTGCACCGGCGTATGCGCTTTTCCATTAATCACCGGTTGCAGAAGAAGGGATAGATCTCCTGTACGGAAAGCTGCAGGCGCGACGCCCGCGAATGCGGTTCCACTTTGGTGGTAACGGAATCCCTGATAGTCGACGAAGAAAAACAGTTTGTCCTTCTTGATCGGCCCGCCGAACGTACCGCCAAAGAATGTCTGCGTATAGGGCGTCAATGCCGTCGCAGTACCGGAGGTGAACTTATTGGCAAAGGTGTTGGCGTTCATCTGGTAGTTTTCCAGCTGAAAGAACGCGTTGCCATGGAACTGGTTGGTGCCGCTCTTGGTGACAGCGACGATCTGGCCGCCACTCACATTGCCGAATTCAGCCGGAGCGTTCGAGGTGATCACGCGGATCTCTTGCAAGGCATCGGAGTTCGGAACATAGAGAGCGCCCTGGGGCTGGGAGTTGGCGGTTGGCGACTGGACACCCGCATTGTTGATGTTGTCGTAAATGTCCATGCCATCCAGCAACATGCTGTTCCCCTGCTGCCGGTTACCGTTGATGGCAGGCTGCTCGTTCGTGTTGCCTCCTGAGTGAATCGAACCGGGAACCGCAACCGTCGCGGCGACGAAGCTCCGGCCGTTCAGAGGCATATTCGAGATGGCTGTCTGGTCGATCGTGACGCCGAGAGAGGCATTCTCCGTATTCAGGATCGGCGCCGTGTCGAAGTTGACCGAGACCTGCGTGCTGGAACCTTCCATGTGCATGGGAACATTAATGGTGGCCTGCTGGTCGATCTCAAGCTGGAAGGGCGACGAATGCTCCTCCCCAAACCCCTTCGCCTTGACCTCGATCGTATAGCGGCCGATCTGCAAAAACTGGATGGAGTAGAGACCTGTGCTATTCGTCACAGTGGACGAGGCGACACCGGTTTCGACATTCTTTGCCGTCACCGTCGCACCGGGAATGACGGCCCCCGAAGGATCTGTGATCACGCCGCGAACAGACCCGGTAATAGTCTGGGCACGACAGAGGATCGTCGCTGTGGCCAGGAAGAGAACGAATAGCAGATGCTGTATTCGCCAGACGGATGTTTTTGCTGAAGTCATTACATTGCCCCCAAAGGTTGCGGCAAGCGCTGGTTCGGCGCTTGCGATGGTGTGCCAGGTGCTTCTCCGATGCCTGCCCAGCCTTAGGGCTGTGGCGGGTTAGTGGATTGCGATCATCCCGTTATGACTTTGAAGCCGGTACGAGACGAGCAGTAGAGTGTCTTTCTGAATACCCCCGTGTCATAGCCTTCGTATCCTTTGTCATCCCAATCTCCCTCGCTCTCTACGGTTCGAGGAGCAGCCGATAAACGTCTACTCCTCGCTCATCCCTCCCGTGAGCCTCACGTATTCAACGAACCCCAATCATCCACAGCGGAACAGGAAAGCGGAAGTACGATACGGTATGAGACAACCCGTCCCATGCCGTCACAGACATCGGTTAGTCTTTATTTTTGTTCAGCATAGGTGAGGCCTTCTGCTGCTAACCAACGTTCAGGAAAACGTCTCTGAAGAGCTCCGGCGGGTGGCATGAACCTGTACAGTGCTGTAACGAATCACGTATCATTCGGGCGGAGGAACTTTAGGTTTGGGTCGGGCATCAGTCCTCTATGACCAGTCTTCTCGGGTCCCGTTGTCAGCAGAAGAATGTGAACTGGTGCGGGCGGAGCTTCGAGCAATCGTCGCCAGCCCTTACTTCCGAAACAGCAAACGCTATCCGGCGTTTCTCTCCTACATCGTAGAAAAGACTCTTCAAGGCGAAGGTTCCGAGATCAAGGAACGCCTCATTGGGATTGAGGTGTTTGGTCGTCCTGCCGACTACGATACGAACTCCGACCCCACTGTCCGCAACACCGCGAGCGAGGTCCGTAAAAGACTGTCGCTCTATCATGCGGAGTCCATTAGCAGTACGGGGGTAGGGATCTACCTCTCCCTCGGGTCCTACCAACCGGAGTTGCGGTTTGAGCCCGAGCCTCCGCCCTTCCCTCCGGAAACCACCTTCGCAGAGCCCGCTGAGATGTCCTTGCCCCATGTTTCAGGGATCAGAGCGGAAGCTGTGCCCGTCGCCGCGAAGGCGAGCAGGTCTCGTCTCAAATGGTCGATAGGGGCAGTGCTCCTCTCAGTACTATTCGTAGGAGGAGGCCTTTGGGCATTGGTGCTCCATCTCCAGAAGAGCCCCTTCGAGAAGCTCTGGACTGGATTCCTCGACCCGTCTCAAACAGTTCTTATCGGCCTTCCACAGGCGCCAGCCCCCGCCGCGCTGGATGGCCCCTTTATGGCCGGACCTCTTACCAAAGAGGAGTTGCCCTCCTGGATTAAAGACAATCCAGACATTGCAGCCGAGGATGTTTCGGCGATCATTCATGCGTCCAAGCCCCTCATGGAACATGATGTGTCCTATCGCATTCAGATGGACTCCAATATCACACTTACAGATATGAGAGACCGTCCCGTTATCCTGATCGGAGGTCCTTCCAATCTGTGGACGACGAAGCTTCTTGCGCCGCTTCGTTTTCACTTCAGCTCCATGAATCTATTGCACGTCGAAGATTCCCAGAACCCACAGTTCAAGGAGTGGGCTTACGTACTCAGCAAGGTAGCTGGTCCCGGCTCTCATCTAACGGTTGTTCAGGATTGCGCCATCGTCGCCCGTTTTCATGACCCGACAACTGGTGGAGTAGTCATGGTGATCGCCGGAGCCGGACGCAACGGGACCGAAGCCGCAGGCGAATTCGTAGCCTCCAATGAACTACTCAAAGGACTTGAAAAACGCCTGCCCTCTGACTGGAAGAATAAGAACCTGGAGGTCGTCCTCAAAACAAAGGTGATCGACGGCAAGACAGGCTCTCCCTCCATTGAGGGCACCTATCTCTGGTAGTTGACGCTGCGCCCTCACAATGGCCCTTCCCTCAAGGCCGGCTTACAGAGACCGTAGCCCCTACCGGAACGTCAGTAATGATCCAACTCATCGGTGCCCCTGCTGCGTCGAAGGATGTTTGAGCGTGAACGGGATGACCATTCTTGATAAGACTCGAGACCGTACCGGGAAAAGCTGCCTGCCAGTGAATGGTTTCTCCCGAACGATTACTCAACGTGCTTCTTCTGTCTCCAAGGTGTTCCAGATCCACCACGTTCCCTCGGATACGAATGCCCTTTAGCGTAGCGCTATCGGATTCATGGAGAAGTCGCGAGAACGAATGAAGCAGTGGGCGCTCCGAATTACCATCGCCAATCACTTCGAGGCCCATCATGCCTGTAGCTATAGCTCCAATGACTGAGTAGGAGACCTCTGGGTACTCGCGCCGCTCTTTATCAGGACGGGTTAGATCCATGATGCGTTCATACGCTGCGCGCTTCTCCCCATAGCGATAGAAGGTTTGGGCAAGATAGCTCTCCTCTTCAATCCCAATGCTATTCAAATACTTTTCCGATTCGATATAAGAGAGCGCGGCACGAATGTGGGAGGGATCTTTAACGGCTCCAAAGTAAAGAGCCATGGCATCGCCCGAGCCGTGCCTGCTGCCATCCTGAGAGAAGAAACCCATAAAGTGGTGATCTTTCTCGGACCAGGCCTTACTCTCAATGATTTCCAGGATCTTATTTGCGGTATCCGCATACCGTTGAGCGTGTTTTGAATCGTGCTGACTGATGGCAACAAGTTGAAGAGATTCAAAGCCACGATACTCAGCCGCCAGTAAATCTGTCCCAAGGTTGAAACCAACCTCCCCTTCCGAATAGCTTGGAATTCCGCGCGCTTGCACGAACTTGCCGGCAGGCAAACGCTGATTCATAATCCGGGGCCGCTTGAGAATCAGGTCCGGCTGAAGGTTCCAGGCGCTCACATAGGAGGTTACTGTCGCATTGAAGAAGCGCTGAAAAGATGGGTTGCTGATGTAGGTATCGTCCCCCGTCCAACGCCACATGCGAACGATACTGTCGAGCAAATCGAAGTTCGCCGGCAGGTTGTACCAGAAATTTTTGTCATTCCGATAGTCCGCGGCGGACGGCTGCCCCAGCTTATCAATCTCCCAATACCCTGCCCAATCTCTGTCAGGAGAAACGGCGGCGGCGAACCGCTTCAGCATATTGCGATTCTCTGGATATAGCCCCAGGGCCGCGGCTCCCGTGGTTTGATGTGAAACGTCTCGCATACAAAACGAATCACGCCCCGGAAGCGCAGCCTCATACCATGGTCCTACAGGATCGGAATGGTCATGCGCATAAGCCAGTGCCTGTGACTTTGCCCATTGAAAGGCCTGCACCAGCTTAGGGTCCGACGACTCGAGCTGCAAGCTCGATATCGGCGTTGCCGTCTGCGCATGGAGAGCAAGAGTGGTTGAGAGAACAACGACTAGAAGATATCGATTCACAACCACTCCTGCCTCCACTGACTAACGCTGTTCCAATAGGAGGACACCATGCTTAGGAACACGAAGGGATGCAGTAGGCCCAAGAACCAGCTCTTCCTTAGTCCAGAGATTCTGCAAAGACTTGCCTCTAAAGCCAGCAAGCTCCTTCAACTTAGGATCGAAGATCATTGCGGACTCACCACGATTGAAGAACGCAATCGCTTTTTTGCCTCCCGACAGATCCTTCACCCATATCTCCATGGGACCTTCGGCCCAAACTCTTCTACCGGGACGCCCAAGGGCATCCTGATCGATAGCGATCACCTCTCGGTTCATCAGGATCGCCTTTGTCTCTGGAGTCATCTTGCTTAGATCGTTACCCGCCAATAGAGGTGCGGATAGCATCGCCCACAAGCTCATGTGCACTTCATACTCTGACTTCTTCATCCCGCCATTGCCGACCTCCAGCATGTCCGGGTCATTCCAGTGTCCTGGTCCTGCGAAGCTCTCAAGTCCGGCCTGCTGAAAGCCGATCAGCGTCATGCGGTCCCAGGTGTCATTGATGTCGTCCGTTGTCCGCCACAGGTTTCCGCCCGCCTTCGGGGCCCACTGCCACACCGAGTACAGTCCATACTGGCAAAAGCTGTACACCATAGGACGGCCTGTCTTGACGATGGCAACGTGCATCTTCTCGTAGGCTGCACGCTGCATAGCTGCGGCTTTGTCCAGGTCGTTTCCAGCCTCCTTGGCAATCAAATCTCCGAAGCTGCACTGGTCATACTTCAGATAATCGATTCCCCAAGCGGCATAGGTCTGTGCATCCTGTTCTTCATGACCATAGCTGCCTTCATAACCGGCGCAGGTCTTGGGCCCAGGTGAAGAATAGATCCCCAACTTGAGCCCCTTCGAGTGGACATAATCCGCAAGACCCTTCATGTCTGGAAACTTCTCATTCGTTTGAATGACGCCATGAGCATCGCGCTTGGCTTCCCATGTGTCGTCGATGTTGACGTACACATACCCAGCGTCACGCATTCCACTGGCCACGAGAGCATCTGCCGCCGCACGCACGTCGGCGTCGGTTACCTTGTCAGCGAAGTGGTTCCAGCTATTCCAACCCATAGGCGGGGTCGCAGCTACCGGGATGCTCTGTGCAATCAATCCCAAAGGAGCCCAAAACGCAGCCATCAAACACAACTTCCAGCTCTTCATTAGTCTTTCTCCTTGAACAGTTGAGCCGCAGCTCTATACATCGATTTAGTCTCGCATTGAAGTATGCCAGATATCCATACTTGAAAGTTCTTTCTCTTCAGTGAATGGCAATCACCAATCCAGGTGCGGACAGATCTCCAGGGGTCGCCTGATGGAGGCCGATCCGACGAATCACCTGACCCGGGATCAACAGACTCTTGCCTCTGACCTGCACCATGCTGGAGATATCGATTGCCTCATCTCCAGCCAGGTCCTGCGCCAGAATACGCCTGCCCTGCAGTGGCCGATCCGAGATCAGCGTCAGGCTATCGAAATAGCCAAATACTCCATAGGGCCCTGGCGCATCGGCTATCGATAGAGTTACATCGCATGCGGGCATATACCAGCCCTTGCCAACCTTTGTGCGCTCTTGCGCCCCGATAGCAACTGCACCGTTTGGAAATCTTGTCGCGAAGACAAACGGCTTCTCCCCTGTTGCCTTCACCGTAGGCAGATTTATGTTGCGAGCCAGGCAGGCAGGCGCTCCCTGTCGCACAGTCTTTCCGATGATCTCGTTTTGCCAAGTTTGACCAGGCTCAAAGAGCCAGCTATCGGTCAGAATTTCGGCACTGAGGTTAACAGAGCTCTGTCCCGGAGAGAATGGCTGCGCAATTCGCTGCCAACGAAGTGCCCGCACAACTTCGTCCATCCGTTGTTTCGCTCGCCGGGGTCCATTGAAAAACAGGTCCACGTCTCCACCCGGTCTCATTCCAACCAGAGGATGCCGCAGGATACCCATCGTGCATCCCATAGCTGCGGCTACGTAAACCTCATCTTCGACATTCAACAGCGCCTGAATCTTTGGGTGCCCTTCGGCCCCCTTCAGCATCTCTGCAAGCCGATCAAGCGTCGTGGGTAAAGACAGGATCGAAGTGACATCATAGGTTCTATAGACGTCTGTATGGCGCAGGATTTCCATTCTGACAGAGCCCCAGGGTTGCGCACCAAACCGTCCGTCTTTCTCCCAACTGCCATTCATCGGCAATTCGCCGTGTACGTGCTCCAGGGTAAGTGGGATATGGGCCTCATCGCGCAGCTTTATAAGCTCGAATGCCGGATCACCGATATCAATCTTCCAATATCTGATCTCAGCAGCCTGACTAAGACTTTCAAGATGAAGGTCCGCAGTTCCTCCAGGAGTATTACGGCACCACAATGCCGTGCCACGCCATCCTGCCGCTTGTACTGCATGATTCAGCTTCTTAAGCCGATCGGCAGGAGCGCCGGAGAAAGAAGGAAACTTTCCCTTATCTAGCTCGAAGGTCGCAGTTCCTCCGGCCTCCCAGCCATCATCGAGAAGGAAGAACACATCCTTACGAATCCTGGGGAAGAACTCCGACACCCATCCTGCCCTCCCGAAGAGAACGTCCTGAGTCATCGCATCGTGAGCCAGCTTGCTGCCTGAATCGCCCTCCAATACTTTAGGATCGAGCTTCGAGAGATGCTGCCCGTACATATAATTCTGTACGGCCCAGGTGCACCAGTAATTCGGCTTGCCGCAGGGCTCCTCCGGCACCAGACTACTTCCTGTTTTTTTCAGAGAAGTATTACCTTCTGCAAGCCCCTCTGCCTGAGACAAAACAGCCGCTGCCATCAGGACAGCTAGAAACTCTCTCCTATCCACCATCTTGCGGATTCCTTTCCACGTTATCTTTCCCTCGTCGAACATGGCCTGCCGGCTCCTCCTAAGCAGAGAATGCCGGCAGTGCCGGATGCAGTATGCGATCAGAAGGTCAGATGGGCACCCAACTGAAGATTGCGTGGAGGGCCGTTCGTGCCCGTAATGGTGCCAAACAATGGATTCTGACTGGTGCAGCACGTTGTGTTTGGATTTCCCATGTGCGGATTGTTAAGGGCATTGAAGGCATCGACCTGAACACTAATGTTCATCTCGTCATGAATTTTTTCAGACTTGGACAAGGAGAGATCGACGTTTTCATATCCCGGCCCGAACACCTTACCCACTCCTGAATTTCCAAGTTGATATTGTGCTGGAGTTGTAAAGCAGCTTGTATCGAACCATTCAGAAGGCTTCTTCACCTTGCCTACAGCAGCGCAGGTAAGTTCAGCCCTATTGCTTACACCATTGTTCAGATTGTCGGAGGATATTCCGAAGGTTAGGGGCTGGCCCGATTGCAATAGAGTAATCGTGCTTATCTGCCAACCCCCTGCCAGATATTGCACGGCACGAGGGCTGCTTGTCAGCCATCGGCGTCCTTGGCCGAAAGGAAGCTGATAAGTAAGACTGGCAACAAAGATCTGCGGAACGTCCGGTGCCTGTCCTGTACCTAGTCCACGATTCAAACGATCCTGCCCAGGAATAGGATCGAAGATATTCATGTCGTCTATCTCTTTGGACCAGGTATAAGCCACGCGCCCTTGCAGGTCGTGCGAAAACCTCATCGTCACTTCTGCCTGCAACGCGTTATAGCTGGAGGCTCCATCAGCCCCATAGTAGTTAATCGACGAGGCATTGGGGGAGATCTGATAATAAGGCCGCCGAGTAATCTGGTC
This sequence comes from Granulicella mallensis MP5ACTX8, assembly GCF_000178955.2. Lineage (NCBI taxonomy): Bacteria > Pseudomonadati > Acidobacteriota > Terriglobia > Terriglobales > Acidobacteriaceae > Granulicella > Granulicella mallensis. Next base: position 5,107,533 of record NC_016631.1, read on the forward strand.
GCCGGGCCCAGGCTCCGGCGTATTGATATTTCTCTCTCTAAATAAGTGCGTCCCTTTCGTCCCGACATAGGTGAGTGTAAAAGCCGATTGAGCGGTGAGTTGTTGCTGTATACCGATGTTCCACGAGTTTGCATTATCGGGCCGGAAGTTTTTCGCCATATACGCTACCGACGAGTTGGGCTGCGGTGTAACCGGCGCGTCGGTTGCAAGTGGAACAAACCCGGGCAGACCATCAGTGCTCACCTGCGTCCACGGCGTATAGGCAAACTGCTGGTTCAGATAGAACTGTTCGAAGAAAGGAAAGTTACGTTCGAGGCTGCCGCCGATACCGCCATAGTTAGCCGTAAACGTCGTCATGCCGAAGGCACCGCGAATCGCGGTCTTTCCATTGTTGGGAGAGTATGAAAACCCAACGCGGGGAGCGACGTTTCCATAGTAGTTATCGACATTCGGAGCACGATTACCTGAGGTCGCGATATCGAGCAATCCCGTTGTCAGGTTGAAGTTAGATTGGCGGTTGAACTTATCTACGGGCTGCGTAACAACGTCCCAGCGCAAGGCAAGGTTCAAGGTCAAGCTCTTGTTTACGATGTACGTGTCCTGTCCATAGACACCCCAGAGGTTAGCGCGCGTAGCCGGATCGGTATTCACGAAGCCTCTGTACAACGACGAGGGAAGCCCCAGCAGAAAGCTTGCAAACCCGTTGCCACCTATGGAACTGGGGCAGGAGGGTTGGTTCGTGCAACTGCTCGTGTAGTCCGAGTTGAAGGAGAAGCTTCCACTCTGGTTGGCGTTGGCGTTCGTCAACGACGCCTGCAGCCGCCTGTAGTCTTCACCTACCGTCAAGGTATGTTTACCTAACACCTTGGTGAAGTTATCCGTGATCTGGTAGATGTTCGTAATGCGATGAGCATCTGTATAGTCCTGCGACCCTGTCGCCGCGACATTGCCAGGGTTGAAGATTGCCAATCCAGAGGCTCCCGGAAAACCTGCGATGTTGCCGTTTGGGATACCCAGCGTCGTATTTTCATTCGTTCCAAAGTCGTTGCCGAAGTCCTTCGTGTAGAACCGATTGAAACCGAAGCGCAACTCATTCGTCGCCGATGGAGAGAAGGTGTGATCGTATCCGACTGCAGCATTGTGCATTCTGTTCTGGGCATTGACATTGCTGATATTGATCCACTGCGTCCCGGGGGAGGGAGCCGTCAGATCGCGCCGCTGATAGGACTCGCGTCCGAAGAGCCGGTCTCCATTGTGGAGCTGATAGTCAACCTTGACGTCGAATTGGTGCGTGTCATCCGTTTGGGTGTTGTTCGCAATGTAATTGTTCACAATGCTGTTTTGGTTCGTCGCTTCAGGCCATATGTTTGCCGCCCCCACCATCCGTGACGAGACGGCATCGAAACGAGCAGCCGGAATCTGATAAGCCTGCCCCTGGGCAGTCGTAACTAGAGGAAAAGGCTTTTGAGTAGTCGGATCATAGATTGCCGGAAATTGGCTGGCGAGGAAGAGCCCCTGCTTCATCAGATCGGTCGGCACCGTCAGGTTGTAGTAGACACCGTTGTCCAGCAGTAGCCCTTGGTAATCCACAAAGAAGAAGGCCTTGTTCTTGATAATGGGCCCACCCAGCGAACCTCCAAACTGATTCGATCTGTCCGGAGCTTTGGAGGTGGAGTCCCATGCGGTCGCATTCAGGGAATCGTTACGGAAGAACTCATAGGCCGAACCATGAAACTTGTTCGTTCCGGATTTAATCAACGCATTGACCTGGGCACCGCCATAGGTGCCCACCGTGGCATCTGCATTGGCGGTTGAAACCTTCACCTCCTGGAGAGCATCCAGGGCCGGCGTCACCGTCATGAACGCATTCAGCAACTCCATATTGCTGACGCCGTCCAGAGTATAGGTAGTTCCTGACCAGGGCATGCCATTCACGCTGGCGGTAATCGCGGTTTGGGCACCAGCACCTGCTGCCGCCTCCGGAGCGCTGGATGGACCTGTCGCAACAGCTCCGGGAACGGTATCAACCAGCTGCGAGAAGATTCTGCCATTGAGAGGCAGATTTTTAATATCCCTTTCGTTCAACACCTCACCAAGCGAGGAGCCGGTGGTATCTACCAATGGATTTCCGGCTGTCACCTCGACGGACTGGTTTGCCATACCGACTTCGAGCTTGATGTCGTCCCGGTTGGCATTATCGACAGTCACCACATTCCCACTCGAGATCACGGTACGAAAGCCCTTCGCTTCCACCTTGACCTGATAATTTCCCGGCGGCAGGTTGTCGACGCGGTATTCACCAGACGAGTTTGATTTGGTCTTCGCGACGGAGCCGGTGTCCTGGTTGGTAATGGTGACGACCGCCCCTGGAACGACTGCATTGGTCGCATCCTGGATTGTTCCGACGATACGTCCGCTTACGCCCTGGCAAAAGGCCAGAGGCGTGACCATCAACAAGCAGGCCAGTACCAGTACCCTGGCTGCAAGATTTTCCGGCCACTTATACTTCGCGGTCTTTTTATGTGTGGCTGTTCCTAATTTCATAGCGCCTCCTCCGGCTTTCTTCCTTCGTTTCCTGGCTTCAACGCCGTACCTGTTATCCGCAACTCAGCCTGATCTGTCAGGAGAAGGTATCTTCCGCGAAGCCGTACGGTTGACGGAGGGGAAATACTCCCTTCCTCAACGCTCGAAACGGTAGCGGGGCGAAACTACGACAGTCTAGTTACCGGAGGGCTACGGATATCTGCAACGTGCACGTTACAGGCGCTTTGAGGGGATGTTTCATCTACGTTACATGGCTTGTTACATAGAATTTCGACATAAAAATGGAGGAAACATCTGGATGTTATTCCACGGCTTCCTACTTTGAGGGTCTTATCAGGAAGAACTTGCAAGCGGTCGGGCATAACTCTGCCCTGTCGCTTCAGCGAGGAAGCGAACATTCTAACGAGTAACAAGACTGGGACTAGAAGCTTCTTAGTGACCTGAGGCTTGAGGGATAGGTCCGCCGGCTCCGCTCGGGGGCTGAGCGTGGAGCTTGTGTACTGCCATCAGATCGGCCTGCAGAACCTGATACCCCTTCTCAAGATGAGAGCGTACTAGGGCCTGAAACAAGGGCGTTTCGCCCTTGGCAGCAGATATTTCGGAGTCGGCCAGAATTTTGGATAGCTGCTCCACCCCCAGGTTCGAAGTGGCAAACATGGCTACCCCTTCCGTCCCCTTCGTATCCAGTCCCCCCAAGACGACAATATATCGCCCTGGGACTACACCGGGTTGGATAGAGATAAGACCATAGTCCGTCTTCAATACCTGGGTAACAGGGTCCCGCTCCGTATGGTAAGCCGGGCTTTCATTAGCTCGCGGGTGCGCATTCAGAATCTGGGCTCTCCACTGCTCATGCCGTGAATCGGGATTATCAAACGTAAAATCGCCCGTATCGATGAGTTGGGCCACCGCAATATTCTGGAAGGGTGAGCCGAATAAAATGACATTGTGTTGCTTCAGATCGTCGGGCGTCAGATCGCGGCTGGGTTTGATGGTTGCCTTTACGCCCATCTGTCCAAAGAGGTTCGACAACATCGCAATGGCTTGAAGCTCCCCCGTGCCAGTGTAGCCATTTTCATAGTGGAGCTGGCCAGCCTGAGCGACCAGGGCCGGGTTAGAGGCAAACTGCCGCGCAAGGTGCGGATCAACAGCGGCACCGCGACTATCGCTCGCCCCCTGGCGGAACCGGAAGAGATCGTTGGAGTCGTCCAAAAGAAAGACAGCATCCGGGTAGGCGATGACCGGAGCGGAGTCGTTGCCGAGGAGATTGGCCCAAAACACCTTCACCGGATCGGCAGATCTCCCCAAAGCTACCTCTGGATTGGGAGAGAAAGTTTCAACTCCAGAGCGCATCTGCCTGGTGCCAATCCAGAAACCAGCTCCAAAGACCACCAGTAACGCTACCGCGATCAACGCACGACCAGAAGAGATCCAGCTCGAGCGAGGTCTTTCCGTAGCTGTTGAGGGGAGACTCTCCTCCGCCTTGTGCTCCAGCAACCGGGTCGTGACGGAGACGGTTGTATCTAGCCGAGGGGAAGCAGCGGGCTCGTGTGCCGCTACAGGAACTGCAATCTCTTCGAAGCTTGGCAGGTAGTGCCCTTTGGGGATCTCGACCAGGATAGGGTCGTGACTGCCCTCGGCATCGTAATACTCTTTCAGCTTCTGCCTCAGGCGGTGGATCTGAACCCGAACGATCGTGTCCGTCTTGGGATCGAAGTCCTGCTTGCGGCCAAAGGCCTCAACGCCGATTGTGTACTCTTTAAGCCCTTCCGTGGTCCCGGCAATGGCTTTATCCGCCACAAATTGAAAGAGCTGCTGCAGTGTCGAGGCATTTCGGAAGGTAGCGGAATGGAGGATCCGATGAACCTGTTGTTGGCACTGCTCGGATGTAGGAACAGCACGCTGTGTGGTTGCTAATGCATCCGCGTGTCCCAAATCCAGCCCTCCAGAGTTCAAATGTGAGCACGAGTTTAGCAGTTCGCAGATAGGGCACACAAACACGCCACATCCCCTGACAGACCGTCCTGGCCAGAAGCAGGCCCAACGTAGATGGAGCTCTGGCCCCGGATGTGACGCAACTGTCTCCACTGGTTTACGATCACGCTAACATGCTCCTTCGCCATTCTTGACATCCTCGCCCGAGGGGAACCGCGGCCTCTGCACGACCCTAAAGATCGAAAACCCTAACCGAAATTCCGTTCAATCGCTCCAAAGAAGCCAGATTCGATACATACCCCCTAAAGGATGCCCAATGCCACTCATCGCACGCTGTCCTGCCCGAAAGCTGATGGCCTTAGTCCTTGGCCCCTTTCTCGGTGTTTCGCTGGCCGCGCAAACGACTAGTACTGTAAATGTACTGACCCAGCATAATGACAACGCCAGAACAGGTGCGAACCTGAATGAGACAGTGCTGACCCCGGAGAATGTCAACTCCAGCCAGTTTGGGAAATTATTTTCTGTCGCAGTCGACGGTCAGGTATTCACGCAGCCCCTCTATGTGTCGAATCTTCCCATTCCCAACAAGGGAACCCACAATGTTGTCTACATCGCAACCATGAATAACAGCGTCTATGCGCTTGACGCAGACAGCGGTCAGCAATACTGGAAGGCGAACTTTGGAACTCCGGTTCATCCCTGTGATGTGGAATGGCACAACAATATCACTCACGGTTCCGGCGTCGGGATTTTAGGGACCCCGGTGATAGACCCTTCCACCAATACGATCTACTTCGTGTCGCGCAATGAAGCCAACTTCAATCCCACTCTATGCAATTGGAATTCATCTGCCCAATCGACCGGAGTCAATCAGGGGACCTTTACGCAATGGCTTAATGCGCTCGATATTACTACCGGTGCTCCCAAGTTCGGCAGTCCTGTTCAGATTCACGCTACATACACCACAAGTGACGGAACGCTGACCTTCGATCCCAAGCTTCAGAATCAACGGCCTGCTCTGACTCTGGCCAATGGAGATCTATATATCGCCTGGTCGTCTCACGACGATCTTGGTGGGTATCACGGTTGGATCATCTCCTATACAGCGAGCAACCTCGCCCAGGATCATGTCTACAGCGATACGACGTCCGGGACACTCGGAGGCATCTGGCAGGCCGGACAAGGGCTCACGGTGGACAGCAACGGAAACCTGCTTGTCTCGACAGGTAACGGAAGCTTTGGCGCATCACCCACGGGTGTGATTCAGACCGGAAACAGCTTCGCGAAGCTCTCTCCCGCTCTAGCGCTGCTCGATTACTTTACCCCCTCCAATAGCGCCGTTCTGAATAGTGGCGACCAGGATCTAGGGGCCTCCGGACTGCTCAGCATTCCAGGAACTACCCTGGTAACAGGTGGCGGCAAGCAGGGACGCCTCTACCTTGTAGACATCAATAATATGGGGCACTTCAATGCCGCTTCCGATGAAGTGCAGCAAGAGTTCCAGGCGATCTTTGGAAATGGTACTCAGCATATTCACGGCACGCCAATCTACTTCAACAGCCCGTCGGCAGGTCCCCTCATTTATGTGTGGGGTGAGAACGACTTCCTCAGGGCTTTTTCCTTCAACGCCACCTCGCAACTAATTAATACGACCCCCGTTGCGATGAGCAAGATGACAGCGCCTATGACGAACAACAATGCAGCCATGCCGGGCGGCTTCCTGTCGATATCCGCCAACGGAAATACGAACGGAATCATCTGGGCCAGCACACCTTTTCTGGGCGACGCCGCTCAAGCTACGACAGAGGGCGTTCTGCATGCTTTCGACGCGTCTACGCTCCTGGAATTGTGGAACGACAAACAGAACGAGCCGCGGGACGAGATTGGAAACTTTGCAAAATATGTTCCCCCCACCGTAGCCAATGGAAAGGTCTTTGTCCCAAGCTTCGGAGCTCTCAATTCGCCGGATGGATCCGGAGCTCTCAATGTGTATGGGCTACTCCCAAATGGAGTTCCTCCCACCAATCTGCTGGCGAATGGAACTTATGTCATCACAAGTGTCCATAGCGGATTGGCGATTGATGATCCCGCTCTCTCTAACGCCCCCGGCACAGTGATGCAGCAGTACACCGTCAATGGCGGCAAGAATCAGAGTTGGATGCTTACGAATGTGGCAAACAATGTGGTCTACCTGCTCAACCAGGCAAGCGGTCTGGCGCTTGAAGTCTCCGGCGGTTCCAAGACAAACAGCGCGCTCGTCGACCAGAGCGCCTATGCCGGTGGTGCGTGGCAGCAGTGGCAGGTGACCGCCCTTGGCGGAAGCGCCTATGAACTCACAAATGTACAAAGCGGACAGGCGCTTGATGTGGACGCTGGATCGACAACACCCGGCGGGCAACTCGATCAATTTCCATATAAAGGATCGGCCTGGCAGCAATGGAGCTTCTCGCCGTCCAGTGCAGGCGCACCGACACCCTAGTTGGTCAACCAGGATGTCCGCAACTCATTGGCTGCGGACATCCTGCCAGTTTCGATGCGGAGCATAAAAGGCGTGAAGAAGAACAGAGATCATGAATTGTCCTTGCGCTATCAGGCACTCCTTGCGGGCGTCATCCTGATCTGCGCCACTTGCGGGACGTCGACAGGCCAGGCACAGGACGCCGGCACCCACTCGCCACGCTATAGGGTCGTGGATCTGGGCGCATTCATGGCGCGCGAGATCGACGAAAGACCCGGGCTCAACCAGAAAGAACACGTGGCTTCCTGGCAGGTGATTCTCCAAACGCATACGAAAGCGGCGCTGGTTGATAGCCAGCGCTCCATGCTGATTGGAAACCCCTCACAGACGGGCAACAGTTTTGCCTTTGGCATTAATGACAAAGACGAACTGGCAGGTATCCTCGAATCGCCCAATGATCTGCGGCACACCCAGGCGTTTTATTACAAAGATGGTGCCCTGCAGATCCTGCCTGCCTTAGGAGGGCGTTTCGCGGTCGCGAAATCCATCGCGAACAATGGATGGATCGCAGGGAACGCGGAGATTCCGGATAAGCACGTGCATGCCGCCACGTGGTTACATGGAGCTGTCTATGATCTCGGCACGTTGCCGGGCGGGGATTTCAGCCGCGCCTTTGAAGTAAACGATTCAGGCGATATAGCAGGTGAATCGAACACGGCTCCCAACGGCAAGACCCACGCGGTGCTTTGGACGAACGGCAGCGTCCATGATCTCGGACTCCTCTCCGGAGGCTCCTTCAGCAGCGCGCTCGCTGTCAATCACAGGCGCCAGGCCGTGGGATTCGCGGATGACGCTGAAGGCGGATCGAGAGCCGTACTTTTCTCCTCCGGCAAGGTAACCGACCTGGGCTCTCTGGGAGACGAACCAAGTAGTGCGCTCAGCATAAACGATGCAGAACAGATCGTCGGTGGCTCTCCCGTCGCCGAGGGGAAGATGCGAGCCTTTCTATGGGAGAAAGGTCATCTCGTGAATCTGAATAAGCTCGTCTCCCAGGACTCAGGCTGGCTGCTCATGACGGCCTACCGGATCAATACGGACGGGAGCATACTGGCAGAAGGCTTTTATGGCGGGACAACGCATCTTTGCCTGCTCATCCCCACGACCAAACACTGAGAAACGGAAGTCGCTGAAGACAGGCGCTTTGCCATAACGAGTAGCAATGGCATGAAACTAGTTGAGGTTAGTGAAGAAGTTCTCGATCAGATGCCCCTCTTGATAGAGGGGCATCCACGATAGCGTCAATTTGGTTTCTCAGCTGCGTTTTCCTACAACCTCTAAAGAAGCTAAATCGGAAGAAGACTTTTTTCCTAAGGAGTGGCCGGACAGCGATTTCTTACTCTTCTTCACGGAGACGAGGTTAAGGAAAAGCTTCACATCATAGGAGACGCTCCCAGCAGCGCGGGCCACCTCTTCGACAATCGTAGCGATCTCGGCGGCGGTCTCCAGGGGCGACGGGCTTCCGGCTGCCTCGATCAAAGCAGGCAGTTGAAGCCAACAGATGAGCGCCTCGAAGCGTTCCTTGTTGAAGTACCCATTTTCATTGATTCCGGCGAGCCAGCGAACATCGGGATCTTGCCAGAACTCTTCCGAATAGATGGCAGCCAGATAGGTGCCCTCGGAGTTCATCTTGAGCAGGACCCGTGCTTGAGCCGCTACTCTCCATGCCTGCTCGCCCTCTACCCCCAGAGCAGAAGACATCTCCGCGAGCGCTCTCCGCAACTGGAGTTCATCGTAGAGAACAAGTCCGGAGGCCGGCGAAGAAAGTGCGCCGAGCGCGATCCATGCGAGTACAGATCCCCATACCTCTCGGCAATTGATGCTGATGTCACTGCAAGGAAGTACGGAGCGGACAGCGATCTCTAAGGTCTCAGGAAAGCCTGAGACCAGGTAAGGAAGATGAACGGAGGCCAGCGCCATCGCAACGTAGTCTTCTGATTCGGCTCTTGCAGACTCCGTGACAGCCTTTGCCTCAGCTCTTTCTCCCATCGCTCCCAACTGCGAGAGCTCCATCGCTGTCTGAACAAAGACAGGCACCTTGGCGATGAAATCATCGAATCTTGAATCGAGGATGTCGCTGCTGTTTACGACAGGTTCAATCTGAGACTCTACGATCTGCTCTTCGCTCGCGACCGGAAGAACGCTCGGTTCAGCTTCCGCCTTGACCTCCTGGATTTGAATCATGAGGTCTCTTGCCACGCCCGAGAATGCCTGCACATTCGCCACACTGACCGTCTGGCGCAAAGCATCTACCAGAGGCTGCAGGCGAAGTTGCGAAAGCGCCTCATCCACGCTGTAAACCCCCGAACCGTTCAGAGCATCGCACAGACGATCCCAGGGCTGCGCTGCAGACGACTGCAGCCCGCGCCAATTCAACAGCACAGCATGTTGGTATCCCCGTAGAGCCAGAGAGAGTCCCTGATCCCGAAAAGAGGACGCTCTCCTCAAATACTCGAGCCCAAGAACCGTATCGCGATAGGCGATAATGATGTTCTCGTCATGCGGCAGCGCCAGCCCATCACTCAGGCTCCTCTGCTGCAGCGAGCCGTTGGACTTCTCCAGAAATCCGACCGACATGTGGATCGTGCCGTAGGTCGAGCCATAGCTATTGTTGTAGAAGATGATCGCGCGTTGGTCACCGGAGCGGTTCGAGTAGGCAAAGACATTTTCGTCTACCGTACCGTGGCTGTTCCAGAAGTCATAGAGCACGAAGTTGGTGCTCTCGGCAAAGAGCTGGCGGTTCTTGAGCAGCGGAGCGATCTGATGCTGATGCCGCGCGATCAGGTCTTCGTTCGGATGCTCATCCAGCCGCGCCTGCTTGAAGTCCATGCCATAGCGTTCGGTGTAGCCTTCGACCTGGCCGTGGCCGAACATGGGCAGGCCCGGCAAGGTAGCGAGCAGGACGGAGACCCCGAAGTATTTGTCTCCTGAGCCGAATTGATCGATGGCAGTCCGCTCGTCCGGATTGCTCATGAAGTTCACATAGCGCTTCAAGATGTCCGGATCGAACTCCACCGTCTTCTTCAGATACGACCGGTACTTGGCATTCTCCTCGTCGCGCAGCATGTTCATGAACGCGCTGTTGTAGACGCGATGCATGCCCAGGGTCCGAACGAAGTAGCCCTCCAGCAGCCAGAAGGCCTCGGCGAGAAGCAGCGTTCCGGGCACTTCCACAGCAACACGGTCAACGACCTCGCGCCAGAACTCGTGCGGCATCAGGGCATCGAACGCCTCTTGCGACATGGCATTTTCTGCTCTCGAGGGGATCGATCCCCCTGCGCCGGGAAGCGGGAACCAGAGACGCTGCACGTGGCGCTTAGCAAGCACCATCGCCGCATCGAACCGGATAATCGGGAAGCGGCGCGCGACATCCAGAATGACCTGAATGACATGCTCCCGCACCTCGGCCTTGGAGTAATCCAACTGCGCGGTATCGTTCCAGGCAAACGTCGTTCCATCGTTACCGTGGTACATGTAGCGAGTGCTGCCGTCACGATGATGGCGCAGACGAAACACAACGGCTGCATCCGTCTGGTCGTAGTAGTGGTCTTCGATCTTGATCTCGACGCGACTGTCGTTGGAAAGATCCGGCCCCTCAAAATGGTACGCCGGAAACGGACTCTCCCAACGCGACAAGAACCATTCGGGATGCTCGATCACCCACGTTGAATCGATCCCCATGTGATTGGGAACCATGTCGCTTGCCAGCCGAAGGCCAGCCCTGGCAGCCCGATTGCGCAGATTCTCGTACGCCGCTTCACCACCCAGATCGTCAGCGATCCGATAATCCTTCAGCGAATAAGCGGAAGCTACGGCGTCACTATTACCCCGAAGCCGCTTGATCGTCTTTGAAGCGGAGCTCCGCTCCCACAGGCCTATCAGCCACAAGCCGGTGATGCCTCGAGTAGCCAGCAGATGCAGCTCTTCATCGGGAATCTGATCCAGCCGATGGATGTGGCGGCCATACTTTTTGGACAACTGCTCCAGCCAGACATAGGTGCTCTTGGCAATCAGGACAACGGTGGGCATCCAGGCCTGATCGGCGCTGAAGGCTTCGTACTCGTTCAGGGGCGCTTGATAACCTTCCGCATAACGGCGACGCTTTGTGCCGTCCGGATCGGTGATGAACTCCGAGTCGAAGCCGATAAACTCGTCTCCGACGAAGCCTTCTCCGGTGCGACCATTAGGTCCGTGGCGATGCCTGTCCGGGCCGGCCGGATGGAACCTCATCCAAATGGCGACTTCTTCTTCGCGAAGAATATCGATCGCGAGCAACACCCTCTTTAAGTCTTCGCCAAGGTACTGAGACCAGTTCTCCCGGATGAAATCCAACTGGCCGGTAAGAGAATCGGGCGAGGCAAGCATCGGTGCCCGCAAAGCGTCCAACAGGCTTCCCAGGCCAGGAGCCATCGGAGGCCGGGTGACGAAGAAGTTCGGAAGATTCGTGGTGACACCTTTATAGGCTGTCTGCTGCTTAAGTTCCCGGTCCTCAAACAACAGGCGGAAGGAAGAAAGCGCCGGATTGCTGTTTGCCAGCCAGAGGAGCATCATCTCCTCGAAAGCGGCCTCCCGGTTGGGCATCCCTTCTGTACTTCCCTGCAGCCATTGGCTGGCAGTCAACTCACCCCGATACACGGCGACAGTCGGAAACTGCTCCGTGAAGGCAAGGAGCAGCCGTTCCAGTTGGATGGGGGTAACAACCTGCTTGCCAAACCAACGAACCGCTTCGGCAAGCACAGCCGGATCTTTCTCCAGGCGATAACGGGCAACGAGCGCATGGCTCAACTCGTCGATCAATCCCATTGCGAACAGCGCGCCGGCGTTGATGATCTTTTCGGGAGAAGCCTCCGCTCCCTGGAGTTCATTCAGCTGCTGGGCGAGCTTCCGGCTGGCAGCGACGTTCGCAAAAACCACATTCCCGGTAAAACTGAACAACAGATCGTCTAAATTCAATCGTTCTCGGGTCTTTTTGGAAATGTGAAATTCCATTCAGAATGGCCCTTCTGGCGATATTTCGCCTGCTAGCTGTTTAGAGCGTCTCAGAGTCAGAGATAGTTCGGTCGCGAAGTGGGCGCGCCATAGAGCGACATCTGAGTTCCGGACAGCGATACCTATAGGTTTGATGCAAAATATGGGCCCAGACATTTCCTTCCGGAAAGAGGCTCTCCATGAGCAGTCTCTTTTTTCTACTCGATCCGGCTGGATCGTTCAGCTTACCGGCAGCCACCATCCTAATCAAACGGATGCAAGGACTGCTCCATGGTTTGCATCGAGTCACCCCGTTACGGATAAGTATTCCCGATTGTAGGGCCTTGCCCCGTGGAACCGTCAGCCCTGGACCTTAGACCGATAGACGAGGAAGAAACCGGCAGGCACGAGGAAGACGGTGAGGAGAACGGAAAGGGTCAGGCCACCGATCAACGCCTGGGCCAGTGGGGCATACGATTCGCTGCCCTCACCAAGCTTGAGCGCCATGGGCAGCAGACCGATGACCGTCGCAAGAGACGTCATCAGAATGGGCCGCAGCCGAACGCGGCAAGAGGTAATGATCGCCTCGCGAACAGCCATTCCCTCTTTCAACAGATGATGTGCAAACTCCACGATCAGGATGCTGTTGGAAAGCGCTATGCCTGCCAACATGACGACGCCCATGAGAGACATGACATTGAGCGTCGTCCCCCAGAGAAGAAGAGCGATCAATACGCCGGTGATGCCGGGCGGCAGCGCCAGCAGAATAATGAAGGGATCGAGAAACGACCGGAACTGCGCTACAAGGATGAGATACAGCAGAAGGATAGAGAGCGTAAGACCGATGGCGAAGCTTCGGAAGGAAGCGTACATGGATTCGACGCTGCCCGTCAGGGTTGCCTCCATTCCATGCGGCGTCTGGGTGGTATCGACGATGTGCTGGATCTCTCGCGTGATGTGGCCAAGGTCCTCATGCTCAGGACGCACATAGATATCAATCACCCGCCGGATCTGCGTGTGATCCAACTCGGTAGGAGCATTGAACTGCTGAATCGTAGCCACCATATCGAGGCGTGTGGGCTGCGTCACATTGACGCCATGCAGCGGAATCGCCTTGAGGTCATCGATCGATTTGACCTGGCCTTCCTTGTACATGACTGTCAGGAAGTAATTATTACCGCTGTTGGGATCGATCCAGATGCTGGGAGCGATCATCTGGTTGGAAGTCAGTGCGGTAATAACGTTTGAAACCACCTCTTTTTCCGTAAGGCCCAGTTCGCTGGCGCGAGTGCGATCGATCGACAGCCGAAGCGAGGGATAGTCGACATCCTGCGGAATATAGACATCGGCGACTCCGTGAATGGCCCGGATTCGCGCAGCGATTCCTTGCGCCACGCTGTAGTCGGCGTTTATATCGTTGCCGGCGACTCGTACGTCGATGGGGGCAGGTGATCCCATATTCAAAATGCCATCTACAAGACTGCCACTCGAAAAGAACGCTTGCAGCTCGGGCATCTGGTTAGCAATCTTGCGTTTGACCTCGTCGATGTACTTGAAGCTGCTGATCGTATGATCGGGCTTGAGCGCTACCTGCGTGAAGCCGGTGTGCATGGCCGAGTTCGGAGAATAAAGCGCCGAGAACCCGGGATCGACGCCTATATTGGAGACGATCATCCCCATATCGTGTTTTGAGACGATGCTGCGAATGAGATTTTCGAGGCGCGTGGTCTCCTGCTCGGTATCGTCGAGCCTGGTTCCAGAAGGGGCTTTGAAATTAATGACGAACTGGCCGGCATCCGTTCGGGGAAAGAAGGAGAGCCCCAACAAAGGAAACAGCAACAGGCTCAGCAAAAATAGAACACCAAAGCCAACCAGCGTAGCGCGTGGCCAATCGAGGACGCGCGCCACAAGACGGTCGTAGCGGTGCAGGAGAGCTTCAAAGGCAGCACTAAAGTGTGCGTTGAAGCGCGCGGCAAGGCCGGGTTTGACTGCCGGATCGGCGGGGATCATCTCTTCGGTCTCCGCAGATTCGTGAACAACGTCTCCATGAGCGCTCTTGATGAACCGGGCGCAGAAGAGTGGAACAACCGTGAGCGCGACGAAGTACGAGGCGAAGAGAGAGATCACGACGGCGAGAGCAAGGGCCGAAAAGAGAAAGCGGCTTACCCCATAAAGCAGCGTCACAGGAAAGAAGACGACGACTGTAGTGAGAGTGCCGGCGAGTACCGGCAGGGCGACTTCCCTTCCTCCTTTTTCGGCGGCGACCACCGGTGACTCGCCGCCTTCAAGATGCCGAAAGATGTTTTCCAAGACGACAACGGAGTTATCGATGAGACGCGACAACGCCAGTGCCAAACCGCCCAGGATCATGCTGTTCACCGAACTGCCTGCCAAATGAAGGATGAAGAAGGTAGTGAGCAGGGACAGGGGAATAGAGAAGAACACGGCGATGGTCGCACGCACGCTTCCAAGAAAGATAAGGATCATCAGGCAGGTGAGAAAAAGGCCAACCCCTCCCTCATGCAGCAATGTTTCGATGGCGGTCTTTACGAATCGCGACTGATCGAAGACGATCTTGCTTTCCAGAGAAGGCGGGACGTCGTAGAGCTTCTTGAGCGTCGTCTGTACGCCGTTGACGATAGCGATCGTATTGGAGTCTCCGCCTTGCTTGAAGATGGGCAGATAGACGGCACGCAGGCCATCGACATGCACGATGTTGTACTGCAAACCGAACGAGTCTTTGGCCACGGCCACATCGCCCACACGGACCGGCGATTGACCGACCATCTTGATCGGAACCTGCGCGATGTCGTCAGGCCCCTTCAACATGGAGTTCGTATAGATGTTGTAGTCATAACGACCGATCTGCACATCGCCCGCGGGCAGAATCACATTGGCATCGTTGACCGACCGCACGACATCCATCGGGCTAAGCTGGTTCGCCTCCAGCTTGTAAGGATCGGTATACAGCATGATCTGACGCCAGCGGCCGCCAAAGGGCTGCGGCACGGACGCACCGGGCACACCGGCCAACTGGTTGCGTACAAAGTTCTGCCCAATGTCTTTGAGCGTGCTCTCGTTCAGCCCAGCGCCACTCAGCGTCACCAGAGCAACGGGAAGACTCGAAGCGTCCTGCTTGAGAACGATTGGGGGATAGGTGCCGGGCGGCATATCCTTCATATCGCTCATGGCAAGCGTAGAGATGGACGCCGCCGCTGCATCGGGATCGGTGCCGGCACGGAAGTAAACCTTGACGAGACTTACACCCGGCAGCGAACGCGACTCCATGTGATCGATGCCGCTGGCGAGTGTGAACTGGCGCTCCAGATGATAGGTAATGTTGGTCTCGATCTGCTGCGGAGGCATGCCGGAGTAGAAGGTAGCCACCGCGACAACCGGCAGATTGATCGGCGGGAACATATCCACCGCCATGCTGCCCGTGCTGACCGTGCCGAGGATCATCACCACAAGGCACAGAACAACGATCAGATATGGGTTCTTTATCGCAAATCCCGACATAGTTCCGGCTTCCTCGCTCTGGATCGGTTAGCTGAATGGAGAGCTGAATCGAGTGGACAGTTCAGCTACGGCTGGTGCCGTTGGCCTCGTAGCTCGCGGGATGCGCGTCTACCTTTTCTCCGTCGGAGAGTCCGCTATGGCGGCCCACAACCACCTGGTCACCGCTGCTCAGACCGGAGAGTATCTCGACACGCGTGGGTGTCTGCAGACCCACTGTGACGCTCACCAGATGCAGCTCGTTTCCGCGAACGACATAGGCATGCTGCACGCTGCTGCCAAGGCCATCGATCGCATCTACAGGAACGCTAAGCACATTGGGATGATCGGCGAGATGTAGATGGACCTCCGCATACATACCGGGAACGAGCTTGCCGTCTGGATTCGGCACGTCAACCTCGGTCTCCATCGTGCGGGTCGAAGCCTGCAAGGAGTCGGCATAGCGTGTGATCTTGCCCTTGATGGTTCGGCCCAAGGTAACGACATTCACATCGACCGGTTGCCCGTCATGAATCTCGGCAACTGCGTTCACTGGTACAGGCAGCATCAGGCGAAGAAGGCTGTTCTCTGCCAGTCGCACCACCGGCATGGCCTGGGTCTGTGACGAGATGCCTGCCTGGATCATGGAGCCGGTATTGGCATAGCGCTTGGTGATGACCCCGGCAAAAGGAGCGCGGATGCTCGCATACTGAAGCATCGCATTCGTGCGAGAGAGCTCGGATTCAGCCTGCGACTTTGTCTGCAGAGCTGCATTGAGCGCCGACTGCGCACCGGCAAGCTGCGCGGCAGCCTCAAGGTCACGCGACTGCGCGACATCTACTTCCTGCCGCGGAACCAGGCCAGGCTCTCTGGTTAGAACATCCTGAATTCGCTGGAAAGAGAGATGCGTGATGTTCGCTTCAGCCTGGGCTCGCTGAATCGCTCCCCTTGCTGTAACGACGTTCGCCTGTGCCGCAGCGACACCGGCGTTCGCCTTTGCCATTTCGTCCTGTAGTTCGGGGACCTCGAGAGTGGCAAGCAGATCGCCCTGCCGAACGTGGTCGCCGATATCGACGCGAATGTTTTTGACATAGCCCGCCACCTTGGCCATCACGTCGACATCCTGGTAAGGCACAAACTCGGCCGTCAGGACCAGGTCGTTGGTCAGCGTCGCCGGAGCGACGGAGGCAACGGGAACGCCTGGCACATCGAGAGCAGCAACAGGAGTGGCCTGATGGCAAGAGGTCAACAGGCATGCGGCACCTGTAGTCAGCGTGACGAGCGCCAGCAGTCGTCGGCAAAGAGCCATGTCGAGAGGTCCTTTCAGTTCAAGAGGCCGGCCGCGTAATCCAACTCGGCGCGACGGGCGAGATAGCTGTAGTTGGAGTCGGCCGCATCGATCTCGGCGGAGGTTTCGTTCAACTGCGCTTCGTTGAGCTCCACAATGCTGCCCAATCCGGCACCATAGCGAGCCTGTGCCAGACGCAGAGCTTCCTTACTCTGGGCTACGAGCCGTGCGGAGACATCGAGGCTGCGAAAGGCTTCGTTGGCGCGATACCAGCCGTCCCTCACCTGCTCGTTGACTTCGAGCTTTACCTCGTCGGCATCGCGTGCACGCGCATTGGCCTCAAGCTCGGCCTCGCTACGGCGAGCCGCAAAGAGGCCTCCGTTGAAGACCGGAATGTTGAGATTGAAGCCCGCTGCAGCGTAGTTATCGTGCAGGGTATGGTCGCGGAACGGCACCTCCCCGGCAGATCCCACCGCGCTGAGCGTGGGATAGCTCAACCGTTTCTCCGAGAGTGCAAACTGGACCGCGGCACGCTGCTGGGCTTGCGCTGCGTTGAGGTCGGCGCGTTGCGTGTCTGCGAGAGAGAGGAACGAAGCAGGATCGGGAGCGAGCGACGCAGGCAGGTCTACCTCTTCCAGAGGGGCAACGACAGGCTGTTGCTGTCCCATCGCACTTGCCAGATGAGCGCGTTGCTGTTCGACAGTGCTTTCGGCCCGCACGACTGCCAACTCCGCTTCACTTTGGAGGACAGCCGCAAAGTTCACATCAAGGGTCGAACGAAGTTCGCTTTGAGCCAGTGCTCTGATCTGTCGTGAGATCAGTTTGCGATTGTCGAGCGCCTCGCGTGCTGCATGCAGCACGGCCTCTGCGCCGAGCACCTCGAAGTACGCCTCGCGGACATTCAACCGCACCTGTGCTGTAGTCAGCGTTGCAAGGTCACGCTGTGCTTCTGCGGACGATCGCGAGCTGGCAATCAACGCACTGGTTCTGCCGAAATCCGTAATCAGTTGGACGAGGCTTCCACCGTAGGCAAAGCGGTCGGAGATCGACGAAGTAGTGATTGCGCCTGCTGCCGTCGAGGTGCCTGTATCGGCGACTCGAACACCCGTGGCGTTGAATCCAACCGTGGGCAGAAGAGCGGAGCGGGCCTGGCGGATTCGTTCCGCAGAAGCACGCGCTCGCAGTTGAGCAGCAAGCATCCGGGGCTGATTGGCGAGAGCGATCGATTCTGCCTGCCCGAGTGTAAGCGGCGGAGCAGCAACCACGGGAGCTGGCTGCTGTGCATGCCCTATCGCGAAGAGGAAGCAGAGGAAAATTGTGGTGGCACTCTTCAACAGAGTGTCACCCTGTTTTGCAATAGGCATCAGGACAAAACCTTTTCGGCAGTAAGTCTCCAGATTCGTTGAAACGCAAGCTCTGCGATAGCGGCCTAGCGCGTGGCTACTACCTGGTCTTGCGACAGAACCTCCAGTAAAGCCGTGCTGTTCTTCCAGACTTTGGGCGCGACACGGTTGGAGGTCAGCACGAGGGTCGAAGGCTCCCCAGTCTTTCCGGTCTGCTGCAGCCTGGTGCCTGTGAAGCCGTACAAACCGCAGGCGGACGCGGAGTAGATTCCCACCGATACTTCCGTGTCACTGCCGTCGCATCCGTTCGGAGCGTTTCCGGAGGCTGCGATGAGATGGGCATACACACCACCGCGCCGATTGTAGCCAACGATATCTCCGTCCTGCGAGACGACCTCTGATTGCGAGGGAGTCAACACGTCGCCGCCAATCTGCGTGACGGTGGCCAGCGTGTCGTCAGTGCCTGTCGATTCTCTTGCGCCCCAGGAGGTGACAGGATCCGCGATGGCCCGAACGTACACATTCAGGGGGAAAGTGGCGGAGTTT
Source organism: Granulicella mallensis MP5ACTX8 (assembly GCF_000178955.2). NCBI lineage: Bacteria > Pseudomonadati > Acidobacteriota > Terriglobia > Terriglobales > Acidobacteriaceae > Granulicella > Granulicella mallensis. The sequence continues at coordinate 5,126,167 of NC_016631.1, forward strand.
GAGCTGATGGTGTCGAATCGAATCGAAAGGCTCGACTGCTTTTGCACGGCATAGGGTGTTTTATCTAAAGCAAAAGCATTAGCGGCAATTACGTGCCCTGTAACCTCAGCACCGGCAGGCAGGACTTTCCCGTCGGAGAGCGCAACGCTCTGAGTCGTTCTGGCATGCACCACGTCGCCTGCATGTGCATGGTTGGCGTCCAAACCACTTTTGAAAACGATAGGCAGCGTCGTCTTTGGAGACAACGTTCCCGACGTTGCTGCATGGCCGGTCTGTGCAATCAACACAGGGGTGAAGCAAAGGGAGGCTGCGATTAGAAAATGAAGTTTCATAGGTCAACTCCGTCCTTTCAACACCCTGAGTTGACCACGCAATCCCCTTACATCCTGCTTACAACTCCCTGACATTTCGTGCCATCTACTTGCTCCTGAGAGATGGGTAAGACATCATCGTCATAGTGGAGAAAGACCTGACAACGCGGCGCGTCCTGGTAGTTGAAGACGACAGGAAGATGGCGGATGCGCTCGTCAGCGGCATCAAGGCAGCCGGATATGACGTCAGCGTGGCACGCACGGGAGAAGAGGGATTTTTTCTGGTGCATAAGCTCTTCCCCCATCTCCTGGTGCTGGACCTGCATCTTCCTCAGCGCAACGGTCTCGAGATCCTGCAGCAGATTCGCGCGCAGGCACTGGATATTCGCATCCTGATCCTTACGTCCAACAACACTCCCGAGGACCGGGTAACAGGCCTGAATGCGGGCGCGGACGATTATCTCGGCAAACCTTTTTCATTCCCTGAACTACTCGCCCGCATCGGTTCCCTTCTGCGTCGTATGCCGCTTCCCGCATCGGCTGGACTGTTGCGCATCGCCGATCTTGCCCTGGACACCGAGAGCCGCACGGCCAGCAGATCGGAGGTCCGCCTCGACCTCACTACTCGCGAGTTCGACCTGTTGCTTTATCTGGCGGAAAATCGCGGACGCGCCGTGTCGCGAGAGATGTTGGCGAAGGATGTGTGGAAGGAAAATTCAAGATTTACACCACTCGACAACGTCATCGACGTGCAAATGACCCGGCTGCGCCGCAAGGTGGATGACCCGTTCACGACCAAGCTCCTGCATACCATTCGCGGCGTGGGTTTCATTCTGCGGGAGCCCAAGCCATGAAGATGCTGGCCTCCAGCCCTATTCGGACACGGCTTACCGTGTGGTACGTCGCCCTTCTGGCAGCGATTCTCGTGGTCTACATCTCGGTCGTATTTATCTTCCAGTACGGGTTGCTGGAACACCAGATGTTTCACGATGAGGTCCAGGATGTCGAGACCGTAGAAGGTCTGCTGTTCTTCGACGCGCAGGGACAGCTCCACCTGCAGCAGGACTACTACTCGCATCCCCGCTCGCACCTGCTGGTAGATCGGTTGATGGAGGTCCGCGATCTGTCCGGTGTCGTGCTTTATCGGACCGATACCCTGAATGGTCTTTCGCTCGGCGGTCCCTCCCGGCCTAATGAAGGAGGAAATGGGTTCGACGAACGCGCCATCAAACTCGCCGATGGAACGCATGTGCTGGTCATCAGCCACCTGCATCCTATCGGAGGGAGACAGGTGCTCATCCGGCTGGGGTACAGCCTGGTGCCTCTCCGCGACCGGATGTTTCAGTTCTTCCTGCTCCTGCTGGTGGCCATGCCGGTCGGCCTGGTGATCGCGGGATTCGCGGGCTATAGCATCGCCAAACGTGCGTTCCTTCCGCTGGACCTGATGGCCGCACGCGCGGAGCAGATCACGGCCAGCAATCTGCAGGAGCGCGTCGTCGTCGAGAACGAGCACGATGAACTCGGCCACATGGCGAGAGTCCTCAATCACCTGCTGCAACGCTTAGAACAGGCCTTCGCTCAGCTACAGCGGTTCACGGCAAATGCGGCCCACGAACTCAGAACACCTCTAGCTTCTCTTCGCGCTGCCGGAGAGATTGCGCTACAGGAAGCTGAGGATCAAGAAGGCTATCGCGAAGCCATCAGCAGCATGCTTGAAGAGACGGTTCGTCTCGATCAGACGATCGATGGGCTGCTGATGCTTTCGAAGGCTGAAGCCGCACAGCTTGAGGCGATGGACGAGTTTCTTCTGCCTGATCTTGTAGACGAGATTCTATTGCTGCTGGAGGTCGTTACCGACGAGAAGCAGATGATCGTGGAGCAGGAGCAGGATGACCATGCACGACAGGTCATCTTCGCGGACCGCAGCCTGGTGCGGGTGGCGTTGTTGAATGTATTGCATAACGCGGTAAAGTTCTCGGGCGTTGGTTCCACGCTCCGCATTCGCTATTCGCGGGTGCAGTCGTCTGCTGTTGAGATGGAGCGGGTGTGCATTCATGATTCCGGTCCCGGCATCTCTGCGGGGGAGCATCAACGAGTGTTCGAGAGGTTCTTTACCGGGAAATCGAAGAGGGTATCTCCGAATAGCGGGGCGGGGCTTGGGCTTTCTATCGCCAGGCTTGCGGTGGAGCGGAATGGCGGGAAGATCTTCTTCGATGAGGCTGTTGCGAGTGGGGCGCGTTGTTGTGTGGATCTGCCGATCATGCGGCAGGCGAAGAAGAGCGTTTAGAACGAAGCCAGGATAGATGTTTCATGTTCCCCAACGAGGCGTCATCCTGAGCGTAGCGCCTCGCGCTTTTTTGCGAGGCGCGGAGCCGAAGGACCCCGGGAGACTTTATCTTGCCTATGGTGTCAGGACCTTTTCTAGCACACAGATCCGAGCTCGAACGCTTGAGGTAGAAAAGGTGCAAGAGATATAGGCAAGATTGCAACCCTCGGGGTCCTTCGACTGCGCAGCTCGCAAAGTGCGCGAGCTACTTCGCTCAGGATGACGTTTCTGTGGGGGATCGAAGATGTTATGGGTGGCAATCCCTGTATGCCCTCCCCTGAACGTCGTTCACACGATTTTCATATTCGTTTGGCAGCTGTGACATAGCTTTAACAGTAGCCCTATGAATGTGCTGGTCATTGAAGACGATAAGAGGATCGCGGGACTGGTCGAGCGCGGTCTGCGAGAGAACGGGCACGAGGTCGTCCTGTCCCATAATGGCAGGGAAGGCGCCGAGATGATGTTGAACGGAAGATACGACGCCGCCCTGCTCGATATCTATCTGCCCGGCATGGATGGCTTCGAGGTTCTAGAGCAGGTGCGGGCGCGCCGCTGCAAGACCCCGATCCTGATGCTGACCGCTGTGGATGCCGTCCCCAAGATCCTGCAGGCCTTCGATATGGGCGCTGACGATTACCTAATCAAGCCATTTCTGCTGGAGATTCTGCTGGCGCGCGTAAGCGCCATCGCACGGCGCATGCAGCCTGCGGTCGAGCCGCCAGTGGTGCTTGCCGGAGGAATTACCCTGGATCGAAGCCGCCGCGTCGCGATACGTGGCGGAAAAGAGATCTACCTTACGCGCAAGCAGTTTGAGCTGCTCGATGCCCTGATGCGGCGCAGCGGCATGGTGACCTCACGAGACCAGTTGATTGAAGCAGGTTGGGGATATCTGGCGGATGTAAAGGAAAATACGCTCGACGTCTATATCCACGGACTGCGCGCCAAGCTTGAAGACAAGACGCACGATAAACTTCCCCTGATCCGAACCATTCACGGCACGGGTTATATGTTCGTGACGGAGTAGAGGGACACGATGCGCGATTTTTCCGTTCGAGCACAACTCACTCTGTGGTATCTGCTGGTGACCTTTACGGGCCTGCTGCTCTTCGGTGTGCTGTCCTACGGCGCGCTGCGGTTTGCGCTGTTCCAGGGAAAGAAGTCGCACCTGCAAGGGCGTGAACAAAGGCTGACCCAGTTCCTCAAAGAGAACAAGGTTGAGGGGACTCCCTCGCCTCTGACCGAGCAGCTCAGGAAGTATGCGATCGCGACGCATGAAGGCAACCTGTTCGAGATTCGCAACCCGGATGGGAGCCTGCTGTTTCCGCTCGACGTCAATAAGGAAGACAGAATCTCCCCGGGGAGTGACAGCTGCGAGCAGACGGTCTACTTCTTTCAGACCCTCGAGAACAAACCCGCGATGGTGATGTGCCACCTGGCTCTGTTGAATGGACGGCAGGAGCGCCTCTACATCGGCGGCGCGCTGGATGAAGAGTTTTACATGCTGCAGGTCTATCGCAATGCCCTGCTGCTGTTGACGCCTGTGCTGTTGAGCCTCTCCGCCATCAGCGGGTATTTCCTGAGCCGCAAGGCGCTGAAGTCGGTAGACCGCATGACGAGGGCAGCGGTGAATATCGGCATCGGTAACCTTTCCGCGAGACTGCCTGTGCCCTCGGCGCAGGACGAGATCCAGCATCTGGCCGTGGCCTGGAACCAGTTGCTGGGCAGGCTGGAGACGGCGGTCTCGCGACTCAGCAAGTTCTCGGCGGATGTGTCGCATGACCTCAGGACTTCGATCACGGTGATCCTGGCTACAGCCCAGCTCTCGCTGCATCAGCGCCACTCGGAAGAGGAGTATCGCGAAGACCTGAACAAGGTGGTGATGGAGTGTCGCACGGCTTCCACGCTGCTGGATGCCCTGCTCTCGCTGGCACGCAGCGAGACGTTCAGCCATGAGGTCGCGTTCCAGCGAATCAATATCTGTGAACTGGTCGTGAATGGATGCAGGCGCGTCGAAGACCTGGCGGAGTCGACCGGGATCATGCTCGACTGGCATCTTCCGGATGAAGCGATGTACATCGAAGGCGATGAGCTGCTGCTGCAACGGCTGCTGGGCATTCTGCTGGACAATGCCATCAAGTTCACGCCGGCGCACGGAGAGATTGGGGCGGCGGTGTCGCGCACCGAAAGCGAGATCGTCGTGACGGTGCGCGATACGGGCATCGGCATGTCGGAGGACGTGCGGCAGCGTGTCTTCGAGCGGTACTACCAAGCGGATCTACGCGAGAGAAAGACGCAGGCAGGCAATGGGCTGGGGCTGGCGATTGCGCGCTGGATCGCGGATGCACACCAGGCGGAGTTGACGGTCGAGAGCATGCCGTTGAACGGCTCCGTCTTTCAGATCAGGTTTCCGGCAGCGGCGGGATTGCAGGCGGCGATGCCGAAAGTGCAGACAGTTTAGTGTCTGACAAATCGGGGACGATATATCTTATTCCCTTATAGAGACGTCATCCTGAGCGTAGCGCCCCGGCTTTTGGGGACGCGCAGTCGAAGGACCCCGAAGGATTTGATCTCGCCCAAGAGGTTGGGATCTTTTCCAGCACGAGAGTCCGGGCTCGAGCGATCGAGGTAGAAAAGGTCCGAAGGATATGGGCAAGATAGTAACCCTCGGGGTCCTTCGACTGCGCGTCCCCAAAAGACGGGACGCTCCGCTCAGGATGACGATTCTGTGGGAGTACAAACAAAAGCTGATGACGCTTCTGTGGGGAAATGAAAGACAAAAGCTATGCGTGCAGAGAGCTTGGTTTCGCTCCAAACCGCTATCTCCGATTCGTCAGACAATACTTAGCGTGCGTGATTCATTCCTCCGTATTGCTTCTTAAGAAAAGCTGAAATCCATCTGAAGGAAAGCTGAAGGCCGACGGGATGCACCGCTCTTCCCGCGCCTGGATTTCATGCCACCAACGACACGAGACTGCTGCTCAGCACGAAGCAAAAAGGCCGTGGAATCAGGTTTTTTTGCATCTCCTGCCAGATCCGGTCACGATCTTGAAAAGAGAGCGGTTGCGATCTGCCCCCGCGCCAAAGTCACAGCAGACCGAATGTAACTCCAAGTTCATACTCTGCGGCTACGTTTGCGAAACCAAGACGTTTATTGGTGTTTTTGGAGGAGACCTTGAAATTGAAACAGGATTTGGTAAAGCTTTGGCGCTGCGTCGTAGTTGCAAGCCTATTCGTGATTGTTTTCGCGGCAAGCCCCATCCGCATGTCGGGACAACAGGGACCGGATACAACTCTTACGGGAATTATTCTGGACCCGCAGGGCAATGCGGTACAGAACGCTACTGTGACCGTAAAGAATGAATCGACCAATGCCGTTCGTAAGCTCACTGCCGATGCCCAGGGACACTTCTCCTCCCTCGATTTGCCTGCAGGCAGATATACCGTTGAAGTCACAGCGCCAGGCTTTGGCACCACCGACCGCACCGGGCTGCTCATCACGGCAGGCCAACCGCAGGACATTTCGATCAACCTGAACGTCGGCAATGTATCGCAGCAGGTCACAGTCGACGGCTCCGGGGCCGACTCGGATTCCATCGCCGCTCAGGCCTCGCCGGTTCAGTCCCTTCTGAATGCCCGCTCCGCGCGATCGGAGATCAGCTCCGAGTTCATTCAGCAGTTCACGTCTCCGGTGGCGGACTATACCGAGATCATTCAGATCGTTCCCGGCACCTTCACCATCAATACCAACGGAGTCGGCCTCGGCCAGGCGACCACTTCATTCCGCGGCTTCCAGGATGGCGAATACGACATTACCTGGGACGGCATTCCCTTCCAGGATACGAATACTCCGAGCCACCACTCGTGGGCCTTCTTTCCGGGCCAGTGGATCGGCGGAGTCGACTTCGACCGCAGCCCCGGCTCCGCCTCCACCATCGGGCCTACCCCGTTCGGCGGATCGGTGAATCTTCTCTCCAAAGAGGTACCGGTGCAGCATGCGGTACGGGGCACCGTCTCCTACGGCTCGTTCAATACTCTTCTGCTGGACGGTGAGTACGACTCGGGCAGCATCGGCGCCAATCGCAAGACCAGCCTCTCGCTCGATGTGCACCGGCTGACCTCGGATGGCTTCGAGACCTTCAACCATCAGGAGCGCAACGCGGGAGAGATCAAGGTACGGTACCAGTTCTCGGATAAGACGGTCTTGACCGGATTCAGCGGCGTCCTCATCCTCGATGCGAATACTCCGGACGCAAACCTGCCGACGCGAGACCAGGTAGCTCAGTTCGGATACAACTTCCTGCTGAACGATATTCCCAACGACCCTTCCAACTACCACTACAACAAGAACCATGTGCCTACCGACTTCGAGTATGTCGGAGTGAAATCGCTGTTCGATCATGGCTGGAGCCTGGACGTAAAGCCCTACACCTATAGCTACAACAACCATCAGCACTATACAAACATCGGATCGATCACCACTCTCACGGATACGCCGACCGCCGCCGATCCGAATGGATATTGCGCGACGATTCAATCCAACGGCAGGCTGCCGTGCGGCATCGACAAGCTCAACAGCTATCGCCAGTACGGAGAGACCAGCACGATCAGCCAGACCTCGAAGTACGGCGTCTTCCGCACAGGGCTCTGGTACAACTGGTCGACTACTAATCGCTTCCAGTTCCCTTCCGATCCGCTTACCGGCCTCGACCAGACCTTGCCGAACTTCCATGAGACGTACTACACCAACATCTATCAGCCTTATGCGGAGTACGAGTATCGCGCTATCCCCAGGCTCACGCTTACCGGTGGCTTAAAGTACGCCTACTACAACCAGAACTTCACGCAGTTTGCGGATGATGGCAAGACGGTTGGAAACCTGAACGGCGCGGCGTCGATCAACAATGTCGCGGGGTATCACTCCTATCTGCCCTCGGCGGATGCCAACTACCGCATCATGAATAACTGGTCGGTCTATGGCCAGTTCTCCAAGGGCAGCATCATTCCTCCGACCAGCGTCTTCGATGTGTCGACGGGAAAGGTCTCGGACCTGCCGAAGCCAACGGGAGTCTCCACGTACCAGACGGGTTCGGTGTTGAAGCTCAAGCGGCTGATGCTGGACGGCGATTTCTACTACATCAAGTTTCAGAACACGTATAGCGCCTTCAACCCAACCGATGGCCAGGGGGATACCCTCTACTTCCTCGGTCCTGACTCCATCAGCAAGGGTGTCGAACTCGAGACCAACGTGTCCCTGTGGAAGGGTCTGAGCTTCTATGCGAATGGAACTGTCGGCTCGGCAACCTACACGGGTGCAGGCGTGCCTTCGGGACTTTGGGTCACCAATACCCCGGCGAATACGCAAGGATACGGATTGACCTACCAGGATAAAAATATTGACCTGGGAATATTCGATAAGCGTATCGGACCGCAATGGAACGATAACGGCTCGTATCACAACCAGGTCTACACGGACTCCTTCAGCACCGTGAACCTGTTCCTGAACTACACGGTCAAGAATCATTCGCGATTCAACGGCACAAAGGTGGGGTTGAGCTTCAATAACCTGCTGAACGCGCACGATATCGTCGGCGTCATTCCAGCGGCATCCCCAAACCCCTTGATCCTGCCCGATGGAACCATGTCGCCGTATCTTGCGACGACGGCTATCTCGGGAGGAGATCAGTTGACGCAAACCCCTGGGCGCAGTGTGATGCTTACGGTCACGTTCGGCTATACCGGCAAACGATAGACCATATCCCTCAGCGGTACGAGGTGAAGAGCCTCTTCATCGCGGCTGGTTGAGGCAAAAATGGAAGGGCAGGGGTTGATCCCCTGCCCTTCCGTTTTTGTTTGCAGCAGAGTGTTTGCGCTCTGCGAGGCGGTGTCTCGATCGCCCATGGTTCAATTTCCCGGTGGAATTTTGATAAAAGTGCAGCCGGTCTGCTGATAACCTATCTGGGATTCCCGGGCCCCGTTCTGCATATGTTTTACGCATAAGACCACCGTTCCGGTGTGGGAGAATTTCGTGAGAAATCGTTGTCTATTTTTTTCGTCTGTAGCCAGCGTACTGGGCGTGGCTTTTGCTCTGGGGCTGAGCGGCTGCTCGGCGAACTTCGGGGACGTCTCCACGGCCTCGACGCAGACCGCGATGCACATTCGAGGCGTGGTTCATGGCGGCCAGCAGCCGATCAGCGGCTCGCATGTGTATATGTATGCCGCCAGTACGGCCGCTTATGGCGGGAACGGCATCGCCCCCACTTCCGGTGCTACCGGCAATGCGTCAACCTCGCTGCTGACGGCAGCAACGGGAAATCCAGCGGATACGAATGGGAACTTCTACGTCACCACGGATACCTTTGGCGACTTCGATATCAATGGGGCGTTTGCCTGCACTTCCGGGCAGCAGGTCTACCTGTACTCGACCGGCGGCGATCCGCAGTTGGCCGGAACAGGAGTTGCCGGGACACCGAATCCCGCAGCCTCGCTGCTGGCTGTTGTGGGCGATTGCTCCAGCTCGGCCTTCCCGGGGGTTACGTCCGTAGCCATGAACGAGATCACCACGATGGTCGCGGCCTACACGCTGGCGGGCTTTGCGACAGACCCGCTGCACATCGGAGCGCCCAGCGCGGTAACTGGGCATGCGCTCTCCGGGACCGGGTTGGCCAACGCTTTCACTACCGCGCTGAATGTTGTGGACCAGGCCAGCGGAACGCCTCATGCGACTTTCCCGGACAATAACCAGGTCACCGTTCCAGTGGAGAGCATGAACACCGTGGCGGACTTCCTGGCTGCCTGTATCAACTCCACCGGAGCCAGCTCGTCGGGATGCAGCACGCTCTTCGCCAACACGAATAACGGGACGGCTCCCACCGACACCGCAACGGCGGCCATCCACCTCGCGCAGAATCCAACCAGCAACCTCAGCGCTCTGCTCAATCTCGCGACCAACGCCAGCCCCTTTCAGCCGTTCTCTACCCGTGCCAAAACCCTGGCTCTCACGCTCAACTACTCCGGCGGCGGCTTGAATCAGCCAGATGCAGTTGCGATCGACGGGGCGGGAAACGCCTGGGTCACAAATTCCGGAGGTAGCTCCGTGACCGGGATTTCCAGCAACGGGACCTATCTCTCCGGGGCCAACGGCTACGCCGGCGGCGGCATCAACAACCCCGAGGGGATTGCGATCGACGGTGCAGGCAACATCTGGGCAAGTAGTTTCCCAAGCAACTCCGTGACCAAGCTCTCCAATGACGGAGCATTCCTCTCCGGAGCCAATGGCTACACCGGTGGCGGCCTGAACGGGCCCGGTGGGATCGCGTTCGACGGCGCGGGCAACGCCTGGGTCACGAATACCGAAGGTGTCTCCATGACCGAGTTATCCAGCACCGGAACAGTTCTCTCTGGAGCCAACGGCTACATTGGCGGCGGCGTGAACGGCCCCTTTGGGGTCGCGATTGACGGCTCGGGCAACGCCTGGGTCGCGAATCTCGGAGAGAACTCCGTAGTCGAGCTTTCCAACACCGGGGTATTCCTCTCCGGAGCCAATGGCTACACTGACGGCAACCTGTTCGACCCCTTTACGGTGGCAATCGACAGCTCGGGCAACGTCTGGGTGGTAAATCTCGGAGGGAACACCGTGACCAAATACTCCAATACAGGGGCAGTCCTCTCCGGGGCCAAGGGCTACATTGGCAGTGGTCTGAGCGAGCCAAGTGGGATCGCGATCGACGGCGCGGGTAACGTCTGGGTCGCAAATTCCGGACATAACACCGTGAGCGAACTCTCCAGTTCCGGAACCATCGTCTCCGGGACCGGCTTTTATACCGACAGTAGCCTGTCCGAGCCCTATGCAATCGCGGTCGACGGCTCAGGCAACGTCTGGGTCGCAAATGCCCAAGGCAACTCCGTGACGGAGATAGTCGGCGTTGCTGCCCCTGTGATTACTCCGCTCGTTGCCGGCCTGCCCGTTGTACCGACGAAGGACGGAAGCAGCAACCTGGGCACGCGCCCGTAGCTTATTCGGCTTCGGGCTCTACCCGGCGCTCATTCCTGCGTGTTCTTTGCGCAGGAATGGGCGCCATCGTTCGTTAGGCGCAGGCTGATTTTCCGGTGAAGTTTACCCCTTGCTATTCAAAGTGCTGTTTATCTGCTGTTAGGCTATCTGGAGTTCAAGAACAGTTCTGGGTAAGTTTCAGCAGGAAACCACCGTTCCGGTGTGGGAGACTTCGTGAAAAACCATCGTCTATCCGTCTCGTCCGTGGCCAGCGTACTGAGCGTGACTTTTGCTTTGGGGCTGAGCGGTTGCTCGGCAAACTTCGGAACCACCTCCGATACCGCAACCCAAACCGCGGTACACATTCAAGGACGGGTTCATGGTGGCCAGCAGCCGATCAGTGGCTCACATGTGTATATGTATGCCGCCAGTAACGCTGCTTATGGCGGTAATGGCATCGCTTCGACCGCAGGCGCTACCGGCAATGCGTCGGTCTCGCTGCTGACTTCCGCGACGGGGAACCCGGCAGATACGAACGGGAACTTCTACGTCACCACAGATGTAAACGGAAACTTCAGTATCAATGGAGCGTTTGCCTGCTCTTCCGGCCAGCAGGTCTATCTGTATTCGACCGGCGGAGATCCGCAGTTGAATGGCGTAGGAGTAGCTGGGACGCCAAACTCCGCGGCATCGCTGATGGCGGTTGTCGGCGATTGCTCCAGTTCGACCTTTCCGGGGGTTACCTCGGTGTTCATGAATGAGGTCACCACGGTGGCTGCAGCCTATGCGCTGGCGGGATTTGCTACCGATCCCCTGCACATCGGCGCGCCCAGCGCGGTGGCGGGCCATGCGCTTGCCAGAACTGGATTTGCTAATGCCTTCAATACTGCGCTGAACATCGTGAGCCAGACCACCGGGGTTCCCAATGCAACCTTGCCTCTGAACGCCACCGCCGCCGTTCCCGTGACTACGATCAACACCCTTGCGGACATACTCGCGGCCTGTATCAACTCCAACGGAGTCAGTTCGTCTGGATGCAGCACGCTCTTCACAAATACAAACTACGGCACGATGCCCACCGACACGGCAACAGCGGCCATCAACATCGCGCAGCACCCGGCAGCCAACGTCAGCGCGCTGCTCAACCTGGCAACCAATGCCAGCCCCTTCCAGTCCATCCTTACCTCTGCCAACGACCTGACCCTCGGAATCCAGTACACCGGCGGCAATCTGAGAAGACCACAGGCAGTAGCCATCGACGGGGCGGGCAACGCCTGGGTGACGGATAACACAGGGAACTCCGTAACCAAAGTCTCCAGTGGCGGGGCATTCCTCTCCGGGGCCAGCGGCTTCTCCGGCCTGAATGGGCCCTTTGGGATTGCGATCGACCTCTCGGGCAACGCCTGGGTGACGAATAGCCTGGGCACCTCCATCACCGAATTCACCAATAACGGGGTCGTCCTCGGCAGCTACTCCACTGGCAATATGCAGGCGAGGTCGGTCGCGATCGACAGCGCAGGCAACGGCTGGGTGGCCAATTTTATATTCGACAGTGGCGTCTTGAATAAGTTCTCTCCTAGCGGGACACCGCTTAAAACCTACAACGGCCATGATCTGAATGAGGCCGATGCGATTGCCCTCGATGGCGCGGGGAATGCGTGGGTGGCTAGTACCCCCGGCGAAGTGACCGAGTTCGCCAACGCCACGGCACTCCCCTTTGCTCTGATATCCGCCCCAGACCTTCCAACCGGGATTGCGATCGACAGCGCAGGCAACGCGTGGACGAGTGATTTCGAGAATGCCGTGATCGAGTACTCCAACGCAGGGGTGGTCCTCAATACTTACACTGGCGCCGGCTTGAACAACCCAGAGGGGATCTCCATCGATGGTGCGGGCAATGTCTGGGCGAGTAATTTTATGGGGAACTCGGTGACTGAGTTCTCCAAGACCGGGACGGTCCTCTCCGGAGTCAACGGCTACACCAGCAGCGGCCTGACCTTTCCGGAGTCGATTGCGGTCGACGGCTCGGGCAATGTCTGGGTGCCTAGCTTAGGCGGCAACTATTTGACTGAGCTCATCGGCATCGGTGCTCCTGTGATTACTCCGATCGCTGCAGGTCTGCCTGCTGTTCCAACGACGGACGGAAGCAGCAAGCTGGGCACACGCCCGTAGCTTCTTCGGCTTCGGGGCTCTACCGGCGCTCATTCCTGCGTGTTCTTCGCGCAGGGTGGGCGCCTTCGTTCGTTAGGCGCAGGCTCATTTTTCGGTGAAGTTTTATACCTTGTCTTCCAACGTACAGCCGATCTGCTGTTAACCTTATTTGCAGTTCAAAAATCAGCACTGGGTAAGTTTCAGCACAAAGCCACCGTTCCGGTGTGGGAGTCTTCGTGAAAAAACATCCTCTATCTTCTTTCTCGTCTGTGGCCAGCGTACTGAGCGTAGCTTGTGCTCTGGGGTTGAGCGGTTGCTCGGCAAACTTCGGAGATGTTTCCGATACCACAACCCAAACCGCGGTACACATTCAAGGACTGGTTCATGGTGGCCAGCAACCGATCAGCGGAGCGCATGTGTATATGTACGCGACCAGCACAGCCGCTTATGGTGGTAACGGTATTGCTCCGACAAAAGGCGCCACCGGCAATGCGTCGACCTCGCTGCTGACCGCCGCGACGGGGAACCCGGCAGATGCGAACGGGCACTTCTACGTCACTACGAACACCTTTGGCGACTTCAGTATCAATGGGGCGTTTGCCTGCACGTCCGGCCAGCAGGTGTATCTATACTCGACCGGCGGCGATCCTCAGTTGGCCGGAACAGGAATTGCCGGCACGCCGAATCCCGCGGCCTCTCTAATGGCAGTGGTAGGCGACTGCTCCAGCTCGGCCTTCCCGGGGGTTACCTCGGTGTTCATGAATGAGGTCACCACGGTGGCTGCAGCCTATGCGCTGGCGGGATTTGCTACCGATCCCCTGCACATCGGCGCTCCCAGCTCGGTGGCGGGTCATTCGCTTGCCAGGACCGGCCTGGCCAATGCGTTCCATACCGCGCTGAATCTCGTGAACCAGACCAGCGGTGCAGCCAATGCAACTTTTCCCCTCAACAGCCGGGCCGTAGTTCCCGTGACCACGATCAACACCCTGGCGGACATACTCGCGGCCTGCGTCAACTCCAACGGTGTCAGCTCATCGGGCTGCAGCACACTCTTCTCCAACACGACCTACAGTACAGCTCCGACCGACACAGCAACGGCAGCCATCCATATCGCGCAGCACCCGGCAGCCAACGTCAGCGCGCTGCTCAGCCTGGCAACGAATGCCAGCCCCTTCCAATCCATCCTTACCTCTGCCAACGACCTGTCCCTCGGGGTCCGCTACACCGGCGGCGGATTGAACTCGCCCTTCAGGGTCGCAATCGATGGCGCGGGCAACGCCTGGGTGCCCAATCTCGGAGCCAACACCGTGACCGAGATTTCCAGCGCCGGGACATTTCTCTCCGGGACCAAAGGCTACACCGACGGTGGACTGAACTTACCAGAAGGCATTGCGATCGACCTCTCGGGCAACGCCTGGTTGCCTAATTTCTTAGCGAACTCCGTGACCGAACTCTCCAGCACCGGGGCAGCCCTCTCCGGGAGCAATGGCTACACCGGCGGCGGCATGAGCTTTCCAGAGAGGATCGCGATCGACAGCGTGGGCAACGCCTGGGTTGCCAATGAAGGTAGCACCGTAACCAAACTTTCCAGCACCGGAGCATTTCTCTCCGGGCCCAACGGCTTTACCAGCGGCGGACTGAACGTTCCTTTTGGAATCGCGATCGACGGCGCAAACAACGCCTGGGTGCCTAATGAGGATGGTAACTCCGTGACCGAGTTCTCCAACGCCGGGGCGGTCCTCTCCGGGATCGGGGGCTACATCGGCGGCGGACTGAACTCGCCAGAGGGGATCGCGATCGACAGCGTGGGCAACGCCTGGGTGTTTAATTTCGGAGGTGGCTCCGTGACCAAGTTCTCCAACGCCGGGGCAGTCCTTAACGACTACACCGGCGGCGGCCTGAGTTTTCCAACTGGGATCACGATCGACGGCGCGGGCAATGCCTGGGTCATTAATCAAGGTAACTCCGTAACCGAGATTTCCAACTCCGGGGTATTCCTCTCCGGAGCCAAAGGCTACACCAGCGGCGGCCTGAGCTCGCCCGTTGGGGTCGCGATCGACGGTTCGGGCAACGCCTGGATCACGAATTTACAAGGCAACTCCGTGACTGAGATGATCGGTATAGGTATCCCCGTGATTACTCCAATCGTTGCCGGTCTGCCCGTTATCCCAACCAAGGACGGCAGCAGCAACCTGGGCACACGCCCGTAGCCTCTTCGGCTTCGGACTCTACCTGGCGCTCATTCCCGCGTGTTCTTTGCGCAGGGAGTGGGCGCCATCGTTCGTTGGGTGCGGGCTAATTTTCCGGTGAGTCTACACCTTGCTATTCAAGGTGCTGTTTCTCTGCTGTTAAGCTATTTGCAGTTCAAGATCAGCTCTGGGTAAGTTTCAGCACAAAGCCACCGTTCCGGTGTGGGAGACTTCGTGAAAAACCATCGTCTATCCTTCTCGTCTGTAGCCAGCGTACTGAGCGTGGCTTTTGTTCTGGGGCTGAGCGGTTGCTCGGCAAACTTCGGAACTACCTCCGATACCGCGACACAGACCGCGATGCATATTCGGGGCATCGTTCATGGAGGCCAACAACCGATCAGTGGCTCTCATGTCTATATGTACGCCGCCAGCACAGCCGCTTATGGCGGCCGGGGCATTGCTCCCACTACCGGCAATGCGTCAACCTCGCTGCTGACCGCCGCGACCGGAAACCCGGCGGATTCGAACGCGAATTTCTACGTCGTTACGGACACCTTCGGCAACTTCGATATCAATGGGAACTTTTCCTGCACTCCGAATACCCAGGTCTACCTGTACTCGACGGGCGGCGATCCACAGTTGGCCGGTGCAGGAATCGCCGGCACACCGAATCCTGCAGCTTCGCTGATGGCTGTCGTGGGCAACTGCGCCAGTGCAACGGCCAGCGCGGCCTTCCCGAACGTAACCTCTGTATTCATGAATGAGGTCAGTACGGTGGTTGCGGCGTTTGCCCTGGGGGGCTTTGCTACGGACCCCCTGCACATCGGCGCGCCCAGTGTGGTGTCGGGTCATGCACTCTCCGGTATCGGTCTTGCCAACGCCTTCAACACCGCACTGAATATCGTGAATCAGGCCAGCGGAGTTGCCAATCCGACCTTCCCTACCAATAGCAGCGTTACTGTTCCTGTGACGAGGATCAACACGGTGGCGGACTTCCTGGCCGCCTGCGTCAACTCCAACGGCGTCAGTTCCTCGGGTTGCAGCACGCTCTTGTCCAATACAACATACGGCACAGCCCCTATCGATACGGCGACGGCGGCCATCAACTTCGCGCAGAATCCGAGTGGCCACATCAGTGCGCTGTTCACTCTGGCGACCAACGCCAGTCCCTTCCAGCCCTTCTTCAGCTCGGCCAACGACCTGTCTCTCACCCTCAACTATGCCGGCGGCGGCCTGAACCAACCAGAGGCGATCGCGATCGACGGCTCGGGCAACGTCTGGGCGGCGAATGCCGGACGTGGCTCTGTAACCGAGATCTCCAGTGCCGGGACCTTTCTCTCCGGAGCCAACGGGTACACCGGCGGCGGCCTGAGCTCCCCAGAGGCAATCGCGATCGACGCCGCAGGCAACGCCTGGGTGGGGAATGTCTCAAGTAATTCCGTGACCAAACTCTCCAGCACCGGGACAGTTCTCTCCGGCACCAACGGGTATACCGGCGGCGGCCTGGCCGCGCCAAAGGCGATCGCGATCGACGCCGCGGGTAACGCCTGGGTAGCGAATACCGACGGTAATTCCGTGACCGAGATCTCCAGCGCCGGGGCATTCCTCTCCGGAGCCAACGGCTACATTGGCGGCGGCCTGTCCGATCCGGAGGGGATCGCGATCGATGGTTCGGGCAACGCCTGGGTGAGCAATTTCGGCGGCTCCGCCGTGACCGAGTTCTCCAATGCCGGGGCATTACTCTCCGAGCACACCGGCGGCCTGAGCTTTTCAGAGGGCATCGCGATCGATGGGTCGGGCAGCGCCTGGACGCCAAATGGCTTAAGTGACACGGTGACGGAGTTCTCCAATGCCGGGGTGCTCCTCTCCGGGAACGGCTACACCGGCGGCGGCCTGAACGAGCCCTTTGGGATCGCGATCGACGGCGCGGGCAGCGCCTGGCTGCCGAATTTCAGCGGCAACACCGTGACCGAGTTCTCCAGTACCGGAGCCATCCTCTCTGGGACCGGCTTCTATACCGGCGGCGGCTTGAATGGGCCTGAGGGGATCGCGATCGATGGCTCGGGCAACGTCTGGGTGCCGAATTTCAACGGCAACTCCCTGACCGAGCTGGTCGGCGCCGGTGCCCCCGTGATTACTCCGATCTCTGCAGGCCTACCCGTGATCCCGACGACGGACGGAAGCAGCAATCTTGGCACACGGCCGTAGAACGGCGCGAAGGGTAACGCTGGTTCTTTAACGAACTGAAGACTCAGCACATTAGTCTCTTCGTTATCCGGCTCCCATTCCTGCGTGTTCTTTACGCAGGAATGGGAGCCTTTTCGTCGGATACGGGCCAACTTTTCGATGGAGTTTATCCCTTGCTAGCCAAAGTGAGACGGAGCTGCTGATAACCTAACTGGACTCGGCCCCCGTTCTACATAAGCTGTACGCATGAAACCACCGTTCCGGTGTGGGAGATTTTCGTGAGAAATCGTTGTCTATCCTTTTCGTCTGTGGCCAGCGTACTGAGCGTGGCTTTTGCTCTGGGGCTGAGCGGCTGCTCGGCGAACTTCGGAACCACTTCCGATACCGCAACGCAGACTGCGGTGCACATTCATGGCATCGTTCATGGAGGTCAGCAGCCGCTTAGTGGCGCGCAGGTCTATATGTATGCGGCGAGCACGTTCGGTTATGGCGGTAACGGCATCGCTCCCTCATCGACCAATGCATCGACCTCCTTGCTGACTGCAGCCACGGGAAACCCGGCGGATGGGAACGGGAACTTCTACGTCACGACGGATGCCGCGGGCAACTTCGATATCAATGGAGCGTTTGCCTGCAGCCCGGGGACAGAGGTCTATCTGTATTCGGCGGGCGGCGATCCGCAGTTGGCCGGCATAGGAGTTGCCGGCGCATCGAACCCTGCGGCCACGCTGCTGGCGCTGGTCGGCAACTGCGCCAGCGGGACGCCCGGTGCCGCCTTCCCGACCGTTACGTCGGTGGCGATGAATGAAGTCAGCACGGTAGCTGCAGCGTATGCCCTCGCAGGCTTTGCCACCGATCCGCTGCACATCGGCGCGCCTACCGCATCAGGCGATACGCTCGCCGGGACCGGCCTGACCAACGCCTTCACAACCGGGTTGAATCTAGTGAACCAAGTCACCGGCTTGCCCAATCCGACCTTTCCTCTGAACAGCAACGCTGTCGTCCCCGTGACCACGATCAACACCGTGGCGGATGTTCTGGCTGCCTGCGTCAACTCCAACGGTGTCAGCTCGTCCGGTTGCAGCACGCTCTTCGCCAACACGACCTACGCCACGACGCCCACCGATACGGCAGCAGCAGCCATCAACCTCGCGCAGAACGCGGGGACCAACATTAATTTTCTGGTCCAGTTGGCAAATAACGCCAGTCCCTTCCAGCCCTTCAACAGCTCTCTCATCGACTTCTCCCTCGGGATCAACTACACCGGCGGCGGCCTTAGCTTCTCCAATGGGATCGCGATCGATGGCTCGGGTAACGTCTGGGTTGCGAATTCCGGAACGCTCTCAGTGACCAAGATCTCCAGTACCGGGACCTATCTCTCCGGAGCCACTGGCTACCCGACCGCAGCCGGGAATATCGCGATCGACACCTCGGGCAATGCCTGGGTCACCAGCGGTAATTTTTCCGTAACGAAGCTCTCCGGTACCGGGACAGTCCTCAGCGTCGTCAACGGCTCCTCCGGCGGCGCCCTGGACGAGCCACAGTCACTCGCGATCGACGGCTCGGGGAACGTCTGGGTGAATGATTTTGAGAATAACTCCGTAACCGAGATCTCCAGCACCGGGGTAATCCTCTCCGGGAACGGCTACACCGGCGGCGGCCTGAACGAACCGGATGGGATCGCAATCGACGGCGCGGGCAATGTCTGGTCGGGGAATTTCACTGCTAACTCCGTGACCAAGCTCTCCAATGCCGGGACAATCCTCTCCGGAGCTAACGGCTACACCGGCGGCGGCTTGACAACGCCCGAGCAGATCGCGGTTGACGGCTCGGGCAATGCCTGGATAGCGGGTGGAGGGTTCTCTGTCGCCGAGATCTCCAATACCGGGACATTCCTCTCAGGGAGCACCGGCTACTTCGCCGATGGGACCGTGAACGAGGCCAGTGGGATCGCGATCGACGGGGCGGGCAATGCCTGGGTGGCCAACACCTTCGGCTCCGTGGTCGGGATCTCCAGCACCGGGGATACTCTCTCCGGTTTCAGCGGCTACACCAGCGGCGGCTTGAATGGGCCCATGCAGATCGCGATAGACGGCTCAGGCAACGCCTGGATCACGAATTTCCAAGGCAGCTCCGTGACCGAGATGATCGGCATCGGTGTCCCTGTCATCACTCCGATCGCTGCCGGTCTGTCCGCGTTCCCTACTCCGGACGGAAGCAGCCGCCTGGGCACACGCCCGTAGCTTCTTCGGCTTCGGGACTCTACATGGCGCTCATTCCCGCGCGTTCTTTGCGCAGGGGGTGGGCGCCTTTGTTCGTTACACCCGAACTAACAATTTCCGGTGGAGTTTACCCCTGCTATTCAAAGTGCTGTTTCTCTGCTGTTAAGCTATTTGCAGTTCAGATCAGCTCTGGGTAAGTTTCAGCACAAAGCCACCGTTCCGGTGTGGGAGACTTCGTGAAAAACCATCGTCTATTCGTCTCGTCTGTAGCCAGCGTACTGGGCGTGGCTTTTGCTCTGGGGCTGAGCGGTTGCTCGGCGAATTTCGGAGATGTTTCCAATGCCGCAACGCAAACCGCGATGCACATTCGAGGTGTGGTGCATGGTGGTCAGCAGCCGATCAGCGGCTCGCATGTGTACATGTATGCCGCCAGCACAACCGCTTATGGCGGCCAGGGCATCGCTCCCACTTCAGGCAATGCGTCGACCTCGCTGCTAACGGCAGCGACCGGGAACCCGGCGGATTCAAACGGGAATTTCTACGTCACCACAGACGCCTTCGGCAACTTCGATATCAATGGAGCGTTTGCCTGCACTCCGAATACCCAGGTCTATCTGTATTCGACCGGAGGCGATCCACAGTTAGCGGGCGCAGGAATCCCCGGCACACCGAATGCCGCGGCTTCGCTGATGGCTGTCGTAGGCAACTGCGCCAGCGCGACAGCCAGCTCGGCCTTCCCGCACGTGACCTCAGTGTTCATGAATGAGATCACCACGCAGGTTGCGGCGTTTGCCCTGGCAGGCTTTGCCACGGATCCCCTGCACATTGGCGCGCCCAGCGCGGTGACCGGCCACTCCCTCGCCGGAGTCGGCCTGGCTAACGCCTTCAATACCGCGCTGAACATTGTGAATCAGGCCACCGGAGTTCCCAATCCGACCTTTCCCAACAACAGCAACGTCGCAGTTCCTGTGGAGAGGATCGACACCGTGGCGGACTTTCTCGCGGCCTGCGTCAACTCCAACGGACCAAGCTCGTCGGGATGCAGCACACTCTTCGCCAACACGAACTACGGCACAGCGCCCACCGATACGGCCATGGCCGCCATCAACTTCGCCCAGAATCCGAATGGCAACGTTGGAGCTCTGCTCACCCTGGCCACCAACGCCAGTCCCTTCCAACCTTTCTTCACCTCGGCCAACGACTTGTCTCTTACGCTTAACTACACGGGTGGCGGCCTGAACTTTGCAAAGGGAATCGCGATCGACGGTGCGGGCAACGCCTGGGTGACAAATCAGGGTGGCAGTTCCGTGACCGAAATCTCGAGCAGCGGGACATTCCTCTCCGGAGCCAACGGTTTCACCGGCGGTGGCCTGAATGCGCCCATTGGGCTTGCGATCGACGGTGCGGGCAATGCCTGGGTGGCGAGTGACTCAGGTAACTCCGTAACCGAGATTTCAAGCTCCGGAGCGTTCCTCTCCGGAACCAGCGGTTTCACCGGTAGCGGCCTGGGCAGCCCCTTTGCGATCGCGATCGACAGCCCTGGCAACGTCTGGGTGGTGAATGCCGACGATGGCTCCGTGACCAAGCTCTCCAGCTCTGGGGCAGTCCTCTCCAGCTACACCGGCGGCGGCCTGGATGGACCCATTGGGATCGCGGTCGACGGTGCGGGCAATGCCTGGGTGACGAATGACTCAGGTAACTCCGTAACCGAGATTTCCAGCTCCGGAGCGTTCCTATCAGGGACCAACGGCTACTTTGGTGGCGGCCTGACTGCACCAGCGGAGATCGCAATCGACGGTACAGGCAACGCCTGGATAACGAACAGCCAAGCCACTTCCTTGAGCGAATTTTCCAACTCCGGGACGGTCCTATCAGGGACCAACGGCTACTCAGGCGGCGGCCTGAACGCGGCAATCGGGATCGCGATCGACGGTGCGGGCAACGTCTGGGCGGCTAATTTACTGGGCAACACCGTGACCAAGCTCTCCGGTACCGGAACGGTCCTTTCCGGTACCGGTTTCTATACCGGCGGTGGACTGGACGAGCCCTATGCGATCGCGATCGATGGCTCGGGCAATGTCTGGGTGTCCAATCTCATAGGTAAGTCTCTGACCGAGATCATCGGCGCGGCTGCTCCTGTGATTACTCCCATCGTTGCCGGGCTGCCTGCTACTCCAACGCCGGATGGAAGCAGCAACCTGGGCACACGCCCGTAGAGCGCAGCACAAAACCACCGTTCCGGTGTGGGAGAATCTCGGGAAAAACCGTCGTCTATCCTTTTTATCTGTGGCCAGCGTACTGGGCGTGGCTTTTGTTCCTGGGCTCAGCGGCTGCTCCGCGAACTTCGGAGATGTTTCTACGGCCTCGACGCAGACGGCCATGCACATTCGGGGCCTGGTCCATGGAGGCCAGCAGCCGATCAGTGGAACACACGTCTACATGTATGCAGCCAGCACGGTTGCTTACGGGGGTAGCGGCATCGCCCCCACCTCCGGTCCTACCGGCAATGCGTCGACCTCGCTGCTGACCTCCTCGACCGGGAACCCGGCCGATACGAACGGGAACTTCTACGTGACCACGGATGCGGGAGGCACCTTCGATATCAACGGCGCGTTCGCCTGTTCTTCCGGCCAGCAGGTCTACCTGTAGACGACAGGCGGCGATCCGCAGTTGGCAGGGGCGGGCGTTGCCGGTACGCCGAATCCCGCAGCCTCACTGCTGGCGGTTGTAGGCGATTGCGCCAGCGCAACAACCGGAGCCGCCTTTCCGGGGGTTACGTCGGTGGCGATGAATGAGATCACCACGGTGGCTGCGGCGTATGCGCTGGCAGGCTTTGCGACTGATTCTCTGCACATCGGCGCTCCCAGCGCGGTAAAGGGCCATGCACTCTCCAGAACCGGGTTGGCCAATGCTTTCACCATCGCGCTGAATCTCGCGAACCAGGTCAGTGGAGTTCCCAATGCGACTCTGCCCCTGAACAGCAACGCTGTCGTGCCGGTGACGACGATCAACACCCTGGCAGACATCCTTGCTGCGTGCATCAACTCCAACGGGGTTAGCTCGTCGGGATGCAGCACGCTTTTCGCAAACACGACCTACGGTACCGCTCCAACCGATACGGCAACGGCGGCGATCAATATTGCCCAGCACCCCGGAGCCAATGTCAGCGCGCTACTCAACCTGGCAACCAATGCCAGCCCCTTCCAGCCGATTACCTCGGTCAACGACTTTTTCCTCGGCATCAACTACACCGGCGGCGGCCTGAACAATCCACAGGGAATCGCGATCGACGGCGCGGGCAATGCCTGGGTGGCTGAGTCCTCCGGTAATTCTGTCATTGAGTTCTCAAGCGCCGGGAAAGTCCTCTCCGGAGCGGCCGGCTACACCGGCGGCGGCCTGAATGGCCCCCTTGCGATCTCCATCGATAGCTCAAACAACGTCTGGGTGGCGAACAGCTCAGCCGCCAGCGTGACCAAGTTCTCCAGCAGTGGGGCGGTCCTTTCGGGAACCAGCGGCTACACGGGCGGCGGAGTGAGGTTTCCACAGGGAATCGCGATCGATGGTTCAGGCAATGCCTGGGTTATTGGCTACTTTAGTGATGGCCTGGACGAGTTCTCCAGTACCGGTGCAGTTCTCTTCGGGAGCGGCGGACTGAACGTGCCAGGGGGGATCGCGATCGACGCTTCCGGCAACGCCTGGATACCGAATGGGGGGCGCAACGCCGTAACCGAGTTCTCCAACGCCGGGGCAATCCTCTCTGGAACCGGCTACACCGGCGGCGGCCTGAGCCAGCCCTTAGACGTCGCGATCGATGGCGCGGGCAATGTCTGGCTGGCGAATAACTCAAGCGATAGCGTGACCGTGCTTTCCAACACTGGAGCGGCTCTCTCCGGAACCGGCGGCTATACCAGTGGCGGCCTGATTTTTCCCCTCTGGATAGCGGTCGATGGCTCGGGCAACGTCTGGGCGACAAATTACCAGGGGAATTCCGTGACAGAGCTGATCGGCGTAGGTGCTCCGGTAATCACTTCCATCGCTGCCGGTTTGCCGGTTATCCCAACGCTGAATGGAAGCAGCAAGCTGGGTACACGACCGTAGCGTCCGCGCCCGACACAACTAGCAGCATTGCTGCACGTAGCGCCTTCTAACGGCGGGGCTTACAGGTCGCAGAAAAGTTCGTACTTGAGCTTTAGGGCCAAGGGCCCGTTTCATACCAGCCTGGGGCTATGCTTCCCGAGCCAGCACGCGACAGCGTGGTAGCTCGGGAAGCGTAGCCCCAGGTTACGTGCAGGAGAAGAAGTTGAGGGCTGTAAGCCCTATTCATCGTGCCTGCACGATGAGTCGGGCTTACAGCCCTCTGATTTTTTACAGACCCTGTACCTGGGCCTACGCTTGCAGCGAGCTAAAAACCGCTCGCTGCTGCGCTCCACCCCAGGCTGGTATGAAACGGGCCGTTGGCCCTAAAGATCAAACGCTCTTGCAGCCATAAGACGTTGCTTTGAACGGCGGGGCTAAAGCTCCGCCGTTCAGACAAGAGATCTTCCAGATCTAGAACAGCTCTCCTCAGGAACGCGCTAACACCTGCTCGATGGCGCGCACCAGTGTTGGCGAGTCGTTGAGGCTCTCCGGGCGCCAGAGCTGCATGCCCAGTCCGCGTGCTGCGTCCCGGAAGTGGATGTCGATGTCATAGAGAATCTCGACGTGGTCACAGAGGAAGCCGATGGGTTGAATCACGACTCCCTTGTGGCCTTCTTCAGCCAGGGCTTTCAGTGTGTCCTCTACGGTCGGGCCGATCCACGGAGCTCCGGCGACGCCCTGGCTCTGGAAGGCAAAGAACCAATCGGCATCGGTAAGACTGACGAGCGAAGCGACACGCGCAGCGGTCTGCTTGGCTTCGACAGGATAGAGGTCGGGCGTGGAGGTGGCTCCGTAGTTCTGAATGCCGTCGGCGGGGACAGGGGCTCCGGGCCGGGAGCTTTCTCCAGCAGTAGCGAGAATCGTGCGGCAAGGAACCGAGTGCGCAGTGAAGACGACAGGAACCTGCGTGCCGAGTGTGGCGCGGGCTTCCGCCAACGTTGGCTTGAGCTTCTCCGCGAAGGCCTGCGCGAGCAGCGGTTCGTCGGCCCAGCCGGCGATGAAGTCATAGGTGAACGCGCCGTCGAGGGCAGACTCCAGAGCGCGGCGATAGAGGCCGGTAGAGGTGCGCGAGTTTTGCGGCGCGAGGCAGAGCACACGGGCGTGGGTGACTCCATCGGCCTTCATCTGCGCGACGGTGTCGGCGATATAGGGATGCCAGTTGCGCATGCCCACGTAGACCTTGGTGTCCATCGCCTCTTGCAGCATCTCGGCCTGGCGCAGGGTCCAGCGTGTGAGAGGAGGGCCCTCGGGCAGCGGCTCGTTGCGCAGGCCGATCTCGGCATAGCGGTGCTGTAGCTCTTCGATGACGTGCTGCGGCATGGGGCGGCCGCCGGTTACCTTGTCGAGATAGGCGGCCATCTCGTCGAGCTTGTCTGGAGTGCCGTGAGCGAGGAGCAGGATGGCCGAGCGACCGGCTGTCGGGGTCTGATTCATAGTCTTATTTATGGTACCGCTCTCGCGAGGTCGCGGCGCCCATCACGAAGAGGTCGATGCTATTCGAGATATAGCTTGAGCGGTCTAGATAACTTCGTGTGGCAAGACCCGGAAGGCCGGCTTCAGCCGGGCCGCAAAAGCCGGATTGTGGAACAAGACCTCTCTGCCGAAGGCTGGAACGAAGGCATAGCCGGAGCGACGGAATTGCCTTCCTCAGTGCCGCCAAGACTGTGCAGGGCTCACGAAGGCTGTATCCGTGGCGAGCATAGCTGTTTCGACACGGCCAAGGAAAGCAATTCAGTCGTTACGGCTGCGCCTTCACTCCAGCCTTCGGCAGAGTGGTACGGGCCTTTCGGCCCGACCTTTGCGGCCTGGCTGAAGCCAGGCCCTTCCGTCTCTTGCCTCAAGAAGACTGCTTGCACAGTTCGACTTCACTCAAAAGCAATTTGACGGCAATACCTACGGAATGAGTTCGGCGACAACTTCTACGTCCAGGTGGCGGGTGCTGCCAGGGACATCGATCTGGCCGAGAGCCAGGGGTTTACCAAGCGTGACATTGAAGTTTCCCTCGAGGACTGACTGGCGGATGACAGGTTCTTGCGCCCCTTGGATGGTCTGGGTTTCACCGACGCCGGATTGCTCGACCTTGGACTTAAGACGAAGTCCGTTGGCAACCTGGTTGATCGTGCTGTCGATGTTTATGCCGACATCAAGGTAAGTGAACTGCACCTGCGTGCCGTTTTTGCCGCCGTCGTACTGGCCGGTGGCAACAGGCACCTTGCTACCCTGCTTGAGGCTGGTGCGCTGGCCGTCGACAGCGACGACGGAGAAGTGCTCGACGCCGATGCGCTTGCCCGAGTCAGAATCGGTGAAGGTGTAGGTGAGTCGATAGGTCTTGTGGGGCTGGTCCAGATCTTTGATGAGCTTGTTCGCAAGAGCGATCTGGTCTGGTGGCCCTCCAATGGCGATGGCGTTTTGCGAGATGACCAGATAGATCTTGACGCCTGGGTCGAGCATGTTCCGTAATGCGACCATGATCTCATTGGCGTCGTTCTGCTGAGTAACGTTATTGAGATAAATCATATGGGTGGATTCGACCGAAGGAATGCGATAAGGGGCCAGGTATTCTTCCCTGCTCTTGGGCTTCGGAGTAGCAGCGGAGGTGTCTTGCGCTGACTTCTCCTGCGAGGGAGCGGAGTCCTGCGCATGAGCGGTGAAGCCCAGCGGAAGGATCGTGAGAGCGAGAGCCAGGAGGGTTTGAGAACCGATGCGGTGGATGTGAGTTTTGGTCATAAGAGAGGACTCCATTCGAGCGTTAGTTGGAAGAAGGTGCAGGAGGGTCGGGTACGGGAGAAGGTGGAGGCTCATCCGGCTTCGGAGAAGCGCTTGTGGGATGCATGGATTCGGACAGGGCAAGAGGGCCGAGGAGAAGCTTGGCGTACTGCTGGATATCGCTCTTTTTGCGATCTTCAGCAGCGGCGCGAAGCGAGGAGGCATAGGCGGGTTCAAGCTCGGCGACTTCGATGGGATCGCCCTTGCGTGCGGCAGAGAGAAGAAGCCTCTCCTCCGCGGTGAGAGGCATGGGTGGGGCGGGATGGCTGGGAGCGTTGGTGTCATCCAGCGCCTGCCGATCGGCAGCCGCAAGAGTCGATGAGGTATCCGGCAGGGTGGACTTTGGAGTTCTCTGGATGCCAGAGGATTTGGAGCCTCCCGGATTGTTGGTGGCGTAGACCGCTTTGTGCGCGGTGTTGTCCGCGGGAACAACGCGAGGCAGTTGCGACTGCGACGTAATGGGCGTGGCGATCGTCGTGGGGCGGTGATGCGTGATGAAGTAGGCGATGGTGGCAACAAGCACCACCGAGACCGCGGCAAACTGCCAGTTCCATGACGGCAGGCTGAGGACGTGACGCCACAAGGGAGTAGGGGCAGTGGCGCGTTGCCGCAAGGCGGCGAGAAGACGCTGCTCCATACCAGCGTCGGGCTGGGCTTCTCGGATTCCGGTGAGGGCCTGCTGGATGAGCTCTTCTGAAGTTCTCTTCATGCATTGCCTCCTTTTTCGAGACGGGTGCGAAGGCGTGAGCGCGCACGAAACAACAGCGCCCGAACGGCTGATTCGCTTCTTGAGACGACCTGCGCCATCTCGGCTGTGTCGAGTTCTTCCAGAGCGGAGAGCAGCAGAACCTGGCGCTCCGCCTTCGGCAATCTTTCGATCTCACGAAAGACGGCCTTCATTCTCTGCGCCTCATTTAAAGCAACGTCGGCGGGCATGTGATGGGCGACGAGGCTTTCGGCGAAGATCTCGTCCATCTGTTCAGGACGGATGCGGCGACGGCGATCGAGGGAGAGATTCCACGCGACACGAACAAGCCACACGCGCATGTCACGCACCCCAGGCAAGGTGCGACGGTGCTCCAGGACGCGAACAAAGGCGTCCTGCACTACGTCTTCAGCCTCTGCCTTGTTGCGCAGGACGGAGTGAGCGACACGAAAGAGCAGCGCTGAATATGCCTCCACAAGAGCCGCAAGATCGATCTCCGATCCGGCGGTCTGCGCAGACAGCAAGTCCAAGCTGTATCCCTCTGACAAAATCACGTTGCCCTTCTATTCGGACAGACGCGCGATTGCGGGGATCGCTCGAAAATATTTTCAGGGGGTAGGGACAGTTGGTGAAATCAAGCTCGATGCACTCATAGCTTTTGTTTTGTGTCTCTCCACGAAAGCGTCATCCTGAGCGTAGCGTCCCGGCCTTTGGGGACTCGGAGTCGAAGGACCCGAGGGCTGCAATCTTGCCCACGTCCTTCGCACTTTTTCTACCTCGAGCGCTCGAGCCGGGACGTTCGTGCTGGAAAAGATCCTGACCTCTATCGGCGAAATCAAGTCCCTCGGGGTCCTTCGACTACGCGCCTCGCAAAAGCGCGAGGCGCTTCGTTCAGGATGACGCTCCTGTGGGGTTTGAAAACATTTGGTTAAGTTCGTTACTACCGATTGACCAGACGCCCCTCGGTCGAGATGACAATTCTGAGGTGAGTTACCTGCCCGCGTGCGGCTTGATGACGCCGTACTCCTTGACCCATTCGACAACGCGGATGACGTTGTCTACAGGAGTGCCGGGGACGATGCCGTGTCCGAGGTTGAAGATGTGTCCGGGGCGGCCGTTCGCGAGGTTCAGAACCTCCTGCACACGGTCGCGGAGAACGTCTTCCGGAGCGAAGAGGGTGATCGGGTCGAGGTTGCCCTGCACCGCGCAACCTGCGCCCGCAGCACGCCAGCCTTCGTCGAGCGGAATGCGCCAGTCGAGGCCGAGGACGTCTGCCGTGGTCTCGCGCATGGTGGGCAGCAGCGACGCGGTGTCGACACCGAAGTAGATCACCGGAACGCCGAGTGCCTTGACGCGGCGCACGAGCTCCGTGGTGGGAGCGAGGCAGTACTGGCGATAGTCGCTAACCGAGAGCGCACCAGCCCACGAGTCGAAGATCTGGATGACGTCCGCGCCCGCTTCGACCTGCTGCTCGGCGTAGGCGACGAGGACCGTGACGAGCTTCTCCATCAGCAGCGCCCAGGTCGCGTCGTGCGAGTACATGATCTTTTTTGTCTCGACGTAGTTGCGTGAGCTGCCGCCTTCGATCATGTAGCTGGCCAACGTGAAGGGAGCGCCGCAGAAGCCGATGATGCCGAGCGTGTCGCCGTCGGGGCGAGGCGCGTTGAAGTGCTTGGCGACCTTCTCAATCGCGCTGGCGACGTAGCGTAGATCGTCCGTACGGTCGGTGCGCAGCGCCTGCACGTGCTCTAACGAGCGCACGGGCGTGTTGACGACGGGGCCTTCCCCGTTGACGAACTCGAAGTCGAGGCCCATGGGAGTAAAGGGCAGCAGAAGGTCGGCAAAGATGATCGCCGCATCAACGCCAAGGCGCTCGGCAGCGGTAATCGTGACCTCCGAGGCGATCTCCGGGGTTCGGCAGATGTCGAGCAGCGAGTGATGCTTGCGCACAGCCATGTACTCCGGCATGTAGCGTCCGGCCTGACGCAGGAACCACACGGGGGTGCGATCCACGGGCAGGCGCAGACAGGCGCGAACAAAGCGGCTTCCGCTGGTTTCCGGCAAGGAGGTCTCGGTCTCTAGGGCATGGTTACGTGTGTTTTCGGGCAGATTTTCCATGAATGTAGTCAACGTATTAAGGCTAGCACCTTCAGCGACGATTTCCCCTCGTCCAATCCTGTGGGGATGCCCTGGGCAGCAAAAGTTCATCTGCCGCTGCATACGGCCAGGACTGCCAGGGGTCCATGCGCTGCACCTATGATGAAGAGGAAGGAACAGTAAGAGAATTGGGGAAATCGATAAACGACCGGATACATCCATTGAAGTCCTGGAAGTCCCAACACAATATCGCAGTCCTTGCTTTGCTGGGCATCGTGGGGCTGCCTGGCGTACCAGCCAGGGCGCAGACGAGCGTGGCGAAGAAGAGCCCGTTTGTGGGCGCCTATCATCATGATGAAGCCGACTCAGCGGAAGACCTTGCGATCCTGCCTGATCGGAAGTTCTGTTTTGAGCTCAGCGATGGCACGGAAGAGCACCTGACCGCCGGGCGATGGAAGCCAACCGAACACGGCATCGTTCTTGAAGAGGTGAAGAGGCCATCGAACGGTATCTTCGCTGGAGTGATGCCCCACTGGCAGAGCCAGGAGGAGAGTTCGGGTCCTGTCAGTGTGAATTTTCTCTTTGATGGCCAATCGCTTGGCAGCCAGGGAACGTTTGTCTTTGGATTCTCGGAAGACGAAGCGCTTCCGAAAGAGATGCGCCCGGTGTTCGCCGCAACGGCGAATAAATTCAGCGAGCAGTACGCGCTGCCTCCCGTCACAGGTCCAGTTAAGAGCTTTTTTATCGCCTATCGAGAACACCCTGAAGGTCCACGCACGCGGTCGCGAATGTATCGGGTACTGCAGTTTCACCTCCCCGAGGTAAAACCGCCCGCAGAACTGAACGATCCAACGGCACGCCTGGTTTCGATGGACATCGCGATCGGTTTCGATTCCGAGAGTACGCAGCCGCCTCTGCACTTTAACTCCGAGATCAAGGATGGAGTTCTTTTCGTCGATGGAGCCAAATTCGGAGACCGCCAGGAATTGCCTGACGAAATGAAGGCGGATTCGCCTGAATGCACAAAACTGATCGAACAAGCCGAAAAAAAGGTATCCACGGAGCCCGAGCTCATGGAGGATGGCTCCCTGCAGCTTAAGCCGGTCCGCAGCTTCGACCAGGAACTTCATGTCGAGGGTGCGAAGCCGTATTTCACAACTCCCAGCGACGATAAAACCGCAAAATAAGCCTCCTTGAGGGGAGTGCACAATCCGGGAATATAGACTATTGTTGGCCCATTTCCGCGTGCGATCGCAAAACCCTGTGCGCTGAGTGGCTGTAGTTTTCAAACTTTTGCATCGAGAAGAGAAGCCACACGCTATGACGAATTACCTGACACTGCCCATAGGCCCTAAATCGCCTGAGCTGGTGAACGCCGTTATCGAGATTCCCCTTGAGGGCATCAGCAAATACGAATACGACAAGGAGCTGCATGTCTTCCGGCTCGATCGCAACCTCTTTTCGCCGGTCCATTATCCGGGCGACTATGGCTTTATCCCCAGCACCCTGGGAGACGACGGCGATCCGTTGGACGTGCTGGTGCTGGTAGATACACCGAGCTTTCCGGGATGCGTGCAGGAAGTGCGCCCCATCGGCGTGCTGGAGATGATCGACCAGGGCCAGGGCGACGAGAAGATTCTCGCCGTGGGTGAAGGCAATCCCCGCTATAACGACGTGAACGAGTATGCCGACATTTATCCGCACATCCTGAAGGAGATCACCCACTTCTTCTCGATCTACAAGGATTTGGAAGGCAAGAATGTAGAAGTACGCGGCTGGCGCGATGCGACGTTCGCACGCACCGTCATTCTGAAGGCGCAGCAGAACTACATCGACAAGCACAGCAAGAAGTAGTGGGTTTGCAGGAAACTGGGCGCGTTTTTCTCGGCATACGTTGAGAAGAACGCGCCCAGTTTTTTGCTGGCGTGGATTTAGAAAGTGCTGGCGAATCGGGAACAACAACTTTATCCCCACATCTTGCTCCCCCACAGAGACGTCATCCTGAGCGTAGCGCTTCGCGCTTTTTGCGAGGTGCGCCCGTTCGGCTACGCTCAGGGCCGAAGGACCCCGGGGACTTGATCTCGCCTATGAGGTTGGGATCTTTTCCAGCACGAAGGTCCGGGCTCGAACGCTTGAGGTAGAAAAGGTTCGAAAGGTGCGGGGCAAGACTACAACCCTCGGGGTCCTTCGACTTCGCGTCCCCAAAAGCCGGGACGCTCCGCTCAGGATGACGCTTCTGTGGAGAAGGACAGAAACAAAACGTTATGGGCGCATCGATCTTGATTTCAGTGACTTCCCAATTCGTCAGACACTACCTAGAACACTGAAAAGGCTCTAGCTCATGACAGGCATGGATGGCGTCTTCGCCTTGCGCCGGACAAACTCCGCGACAGCATAGACCAGGGCTCCGGCGACTCCAACCAACGCAGCGAAGACCAGGGCGGGCAGACCGAGCACCTGCTCGCTGCGTGCGGTCCATAGAGCAAACGCAATCAACAGCGCGGGACAGATGCCAATAGCAATCGCTCCTGCCATGCCGCCGGGAAGGCAGAACGGCCGTGCCAGCGCGGGCTCGCGGTGGCGCAGCACAATAAAGGCGACGAACTCCAGCAACAATGCAGCGCCGTAGAGTACGAGGTCGATCGAGATCAGGCGCTCGAAGCTGAAGCGCAGTGCCAGCGCCCAGATCGCGGCACAGAACAGGATGCTGATCCAGGGAGCGCCGCGGCGATTTTCGCGAAGGAACAGGCGCGGCAGCAGGCCGTCTTCAGCCATCGCATAGGGAACGCGCGTGTAGCTCATCATCAGTGGATTGAACATGCCGGCTCCGTTGATCATGCCGCCGAGCACCACGGCGAGCCCCAGCGCCGGGCCAACGATGGTGCGAGCTGCATCGGTCCAGGCCCCGGTTGAGAACTGATCGGCTGCGATGCCCGCCAGCCCCACCGCAGCCAGCGGCAGGATGTACGTGATCGCGACCAGCGTGACCGAGCCCAGCATCGCGAGCGGATAGTTGCGCTGCGGATTGTCGACCTCCTGCGCGACGGTGCTGGCGTTGTCCCAGCCCATGTAGTTCCAGAGCGCGACCGAGACAGCTCCTCCCATGTCTGCATGGGTGACCGGATGCAGCATGACTCCGGCGCCCTGCCCATGCCACCGCCAGAGAGCGACGGCAACCAACACGACGAAGGGCGAGAGCAGAAGGCAAAACATTGCCACGGAGCCCTCGCCGACGGACTTTGCTCCCTTGAGGTTCCACAGCGCACAGCCAACGATGACGGCCAGGGCCCACAGCGTTCCGCGATAACCTTCGGTCCAGCTCGGAGCGACCCGGCTGAGATACAGCACGAACGTCACGGGGTAGAGGGCCATGTCGAAGACGCTTGCAGCGAGCGAGAGCCACGCCTCCTGAAAGCCCCAGAACCGGCCCAGCGCCCGGCGCACCCAGACGTAATAGCCTCCCTCTTCAGGGATCGCGCTGGCTAGTTCGCCGACCATCAAAGAGGTCGGCAGGCTCCATAGAAAGGGGATGATGGCGAGCAATAGCAGCGCGCGTCCGTAACCGGCTTTGCCAATAATGTCTTCGAGCCCATAGGGGCCACCCGCAACCATGAAATAGGTTGCGCCGATAAGCGGCAGTAAGCGCATCTTGTTCTTGCGCGCGATGTTGGCGATAGCCGTAGGCTCCTATCGATGAAATGTGTTTTTACTGTATCGCCAAGTGCCGGGATTCAGAAGGAATCCGTCTTCAGATCGTCAGGTTATAGGATCGAAGTGTCCCTGAATTCAACCCTGGAAGAAGACCCTTGAACCTCTCTGTGGCCTCGAAGCGAAACTCTCTTTTTACCGCAAGCCTTCTTTTAGCGGCAATCTTCTCTTCCGGCTCGATTGCCAGTGCCGCAGCGCAACAGCCCAGGGTTGCAGATGGTTTTTCTACCGATTGGGCGAACCTGAAGATCGATGTCCGTGAACTGGCTCCGCACGTGTATCTGCTGCACGGTTCCGGAGGCAATACGGTGGCGTCGATTGGGCCCGATGGCACTCTGCTGGTGGACAGCGAGTTTGCCCAGGTTGCGCCGAAGCTCACGGACGCGCTGCAGAAGCTGGGGGCGGGACCGGTGCGGTACGTCGTGAGCACGCATTACCACTCGGACCACACCGGAGCGAATGCCGCCTACCACAAGGATGGCGCGGTGATTGTCGCGCAGGAGAACTGCCGCCTTCGCATGATGCAGACGCAGTTCAGCCAGTTCTGGAACAGGTCTTCCCCGCCGGCTCCTGCGGAGAGCCTTCCGACACTGACGTTCGACCGCAAGCTGACGCTGTTTCTCAATGGCGAGGAGATTGGGGCCTTTCACAATCAACCGGCGCACACGGACGGCGATGCGATCGTGTACTTTCATCACGCCAACGTCATCCATATGGGCGATGTCTTCGTGAACAATCTTTACCCGTACATCGACCTGGGTGCGAAGGGACGGATCGACGGTTATTTCCCGGTGATCGACGAGGTACTGGAGAGGATCGACGACCATACGCAGGTCGTCCCCGGACATGGCCCGATCGCGACAAAACAGGAGTTGAAGGCCTATCGCGACATGCTGCACACGGTACGCGACCGCGTGGCCGCCCAGATCGCGCAGAACAAGAGCCTGGAGGAGATTCTGTCCAGCCATCCGACGCGTGAGTTCGACCGGCAGTATGCAACCGATCGTGTAGGCGGCGACGGCTTTACGGTGATGGTCTATCAGAGCCTGACGGGAAAACGTCTCGATTGGCATCCGGCATCTTGATCGGGACGCCAAGGCTCAGGCTATAATCAAAAGCAGTTCTACCTCGCAGGAGAGTTGGCCGAGTGGCTGAAGGCGGCGGTTTGCTAAACCGTTATAGGATCAAAAGTTCTATCGGGGGTTCGAATCCCCCACTCTCCGCCAGTTTGATGTAGCTGTATCGAGTCTCTACAAAGATGATGCACAAAAGCCCGCCAATCGCGGGCTTTTGTGCGTCTGGATGTGAGTAGAAGCGGACTGGAGAAGCCTCTGCTAAAGCAAATCTCCTGTAGGTGTATAGCAAAACCACAACACTTTTGGCCGTTTTCCCCAGAAAAACGGTGCTGTAAGCCCGATTCAACTACCCCGTAACAGGAGATTGGCTCTGACACATTTGAGCCAAAGCGAGCGAAGCTAGCACCCGATTCAACTTCTGCTTGGCTATCAAAACCGCCGATTCGTGGGAGAGATGCGCCATGCAAGGAAATCCAAGCCCGGGATCTCATACATCTGGAACATCGAGAAACGATCAAGGGCGGAAGGTTCCCTCTTTATGAACAACTTTAGCTTTTGAATCGGCACTATTCGGAATTTATTGCTCTTATAAAAATCAGCACTATCTGGAATTTATTGCTCTTACGAAAATCAGCACTGCCTGGGATTTATTGCTCTTACGAAACCTCAATCGGCAGCATGCCATTCCGAAGAATGAATCACCATACTACCTGGCATTGGTGGAAAAGGTGTGAGCCCCGGCCAGTGCCAGAGCATTGTCGAGACTATGAATGCTCGTGCGCTCGCGAGCTGATTATCGACTAAATTCTGCCCAAAATCCTTCAATTTGCTTTCATCCATACCAGAGCCGACGAGCGTCACTAACGAAACGGGAATACTCGCATCATCCTGCTTCAGGATGATGGGCGGATAGCTTTTCAGCCTTCCGGGCCACCTTATTACATTGGGAACAAATTGTTACGGGCGGAACATTATGCGCGAATCTTTATTGCGGCTTTACCCGATTCATGCCAATATCTATTTGAGCACTACTAACAATCAACACTAACAATTCTCCTGGCTAGTCGACTGCTGAAGTTCGAGCGCTTCCCCTCGAGGGTCTACTCGCTACGTTTCTGAAGCAGATCGTTCTAGTTGAGCCGATCTACGCGCCGATCCCATGTTAAGGACCGGCCTCAGGGAACAGTAGATCAGTACCTTTTCGATTTTTTGGGGGATGATGTTGGGGCACGAGTTTCTCATACTCGCAGATAGGAGCAATCGAGGCGGGACTTCCGCCAGTTCGATTTTTTCGGCTGCCTCCTCAATCGAAGCCTCTGCCCCATCTCCTCATACAAATTATCAGGGCCCTGTCGAACAGTTCGCTACTTCTCTTGCGACGGAGAGTCCTCCACGACAACAGGACGCTTTCTGCCTCGCACGAACCATGGCCATATTTTCTGGAACAACTACCCCCTTGAGAGTTACGGGATGGCGATGAATCAGCGTACTTCCTATCCATTGACGTCGGCCCAGCGTGGTCTTTATTTCAGCCAGAAGATTGCGCCAGCGGCGAATATGAATCTTGCAGAGGCCGTCGAGATTTGCGGCCCAGTGCAGCCGGAGATCTTTCAGCGAGCATTTCGCCAGATTGTTGCGGAAGCAGAAGAGCTGCGCATTCGTATCACCGAAGAGGACGGACGACCAGTACAGGTGGTGCAGCCGGTCGTCGAATGTGAGTTTCCCTACCTCGACATGAGTCAAGAGGCCGATCCACATGCCGCGATTCAGGTCTGGATGATGGCAGAACTGGCTCGTCCGGTGGACGTTGCCAAGGATGCTTTGTGGACGTTCGCTTTGCTGAAGGCTGCCGACGATCGCTACTTCTGGTATCACCGTGCCCACCATATTGTAGAAGACGGTTACGGCGGAGGTTTGGTTGCCCGGCGTGTCGCCGAACTATACACCGCCTACGCGCAGGGGCATGAGCCTGCGCCGCACTCGTTCTGCACCGTGAAGACTCTGGTGGAGACTGAGGCGAATTACCGCAGCTCCAACCGCTTCGAGCGTGACCGCGAGTATTGGCACCAGCAGCTGGAGCAGATGCCCGAGGCCGTAACCCTTTCGAGCAACCGCCAGCAGCATGGGCTGAACAGTGCCCTGCTGCGCAGCACCGGCCATCTGTCGCCAGAGGTAGCGCGGCAGCTCACGGAACTGGGCAAAACATCCGGCGCCAGCTTGCCACAGGTGTTGATCAGCCTGGTGGCGGCCTACTATCAGCGTGCGACGGGCGTCAGCGACCTGGTCTTCGGCATGCCGGTCTCCGGACGGCTGAGCTCGGCGCTGCGCAGCTCAGTCTCGGTTTCGGCGAATATCGTACCGATCCGCGCGAGCTTTACGCCGCAGATGACGATAACGGATCTGTTCCTGCAGATCTCCCGCGCGGTGCGGCAGTCGCTGCGTCATCAGCAGTATCGCTACGAGGATCTGCGCCGCGACCTCGGCCTGCTAGGTCGCGACCAGAACATCGCGTGGCTGAACGTGAATATCGAGCCTTTCGACTACAAGATCGACTTCGATGGTGCACCGGCAATCTTGCATAACTTGTCGAATAGCTCGGCGGAAGACCTGATGGTCTTCGTGTACGACCGCGGCACCGATACGGGTCTGCGCTTCGACCTCGACGCCAACCCGGGACTCTACACCGTGACGGAGCTGAACGAGCATCGGCGCAGGCTGATCCGGATGGTCGAGCAAGTGCTGGCTCATCCAGATGTGCCGCTGCAGCAGTTGGACGTTATGGGCGACGAGGAGCGTCAGCGCCTGTTGATGGATTGGAACGCCACGGCTGCCGATCTGAGCTTCACCAGCCTTCCGGCGATCGTCGCCGAGTGGGCCGAGAGGACGCCGTACGCTCCGGCGGTGATCTTCGAAGACACGACGGTCAGCTATCGCGAGCTGCATGAGCGCAGCCTGCGGCAGGCATACCAGCTTCGCGCACAGGGCGTTGCGCCGGGCGATATCGTCGCCGTGGCGCTGCCGCGTAGCGAGCAGCTTATGGTCGCCCTGCTTGCCATCATGCGGACCGGCGCTGCCTATCTTCCGATCGACCTGGATAGCCCCATTGAGCGGACGATGCTTGTGCTGGGAGACGCGGCACCGGTTGTGCTGATCGCCCAGCCTCAGGTGCATGCGCACTTCTCGCATGGCAGCTTCAAACTAGTGCAGCCGGAACAAAGCGATGTGTCCTTGAGCATGCTCGATCCGAGCTTCGACCGCAGCGCGCCGGAAGCCACGGCCTATGTGCTATATACCTCAGGCTCGACCGGAAAACCGAAGGGCGTCGAGATTACGCACTATAATCTCGCCAACTTCCTCGAAGGTATGCAGCGCCAGTTGAAGCTGACGCCGAACGATCGCTTCCTCGCGGTCACCACGGTCATCTTCGATATTGCGGGGCTGGAGTTGTATCTCCCGCTGATGGTGGGGGCGCGTGTGGTGATGGCGAGCGGCGAGGCGGCACACAATCCGCCGTCGCTGGCACGTCTAATCCGGCAAAGCGGCTCGACCCATATGCAGGCGACGCCGTCGCTTTGGCGCATCCTGCTGGGCTGCGCCGATATCAAGCTCGACGGTATCCACGTAATGGTGGGCGGCGAGGCCCTGAGCGCCGATCTGGCAGACCAGTTGAAGATGATGGCCGCGCGTGTCACGCAGTTCTATGGCCCTACCGAGACGACGATCTGGTCAACGGCCTTCGAGTTGCTTCAAGGAGGCGCAGGCGTGCCGCCCATTGGCCGCCCGATCCTCAACACGCAACTCTATGTTCTGAACGAGGAGCGCCAGCCGGTGTTTACCGGAGCCATCGGAGAGCTGTACATCGGCGGTGCGGGCGTGGCAAAGGGGTATCTGCGTCGCCCGGAGCTGACGGAGCAGCGCTTCCTCGCGAATCCCTTCTCCGGCGACGGCGGCAGGATGTATCGTACCGGCGACCTGGTGCGCTGGAACAACGATGGTCTGCTGCAGTTCATCGGTCGCGCCGATGACCAGGTGAAGATCAACGGACATCGCGTGGAGCTGGGAGAGATCGAAAGCCTGCTGCAGCAGAATGAGGCAGTCGCAGAGGCCGCGGTCATCGCAGAAAAGAACAGCAAGGGCGCAATCTCACTGGCGGCATACATTGTCGCGCAGCATCACGCTACCGCTGATCTCGATGCACTGCGCATGTTCCTTACAGGACGCCTGCCCGGCTACATGATTCCCGCGAACTTCATGGCGCTCGACGCCATGCCGCTGACGCCGAATGGCAAACTCGACCGCAAGGCACTGCCTGCTATTGAAGAGGCGCGCCGCGATATCTATGTAGAACCGGTTACGCCGACTGAGAAGAAGTTGGCCGTGCTGTGGCAGAAGATCCTGAAGGTCGATCGCGTGGGCCTGCACGACGACTTCTTCGACCTGGGCGGCGACTCGCTCAATGCAGCCGAGATGATTGCGCACTTCCCGTCGCAGTTCGAGATGGAACTGCCGCTGGGCAGCCTGTTCGAGGCTCCCACCATCGCGCACCTCGCAACGCTGGTGGAGCGCCTGAGCCACGAATACTCCGACACGCTGAGCGTGGTGCTGCCGCTGCGCAAGGTGACGAAGAATCCGCAGCGTCCGCTGTTCTGTATCCATCCCATCTCGGGCATCAGCCTTGGCTTTTCCGGGCTGCTGCGGCACCTGGATCCGGCAATTCCAGTCTATGGACTACAGTCGCGCGGGCTGCTCGGCGGTGCGGGCCTTTCGGCAAGTATCGAAGAGATCGCCAACGACTATCTGACACAGATTCGCCTTATTCAGCCCAAGGGGCCATACCGCCTGGTGGGCCGCTCCTTCGGCGGCCTGATCGCCCACGCCATCGCGGAGCAGATCGAGGCACAGGGGCTGCAGGTGGAGCTGCTGGCGATGATCGACAGCCATCTGTTCACCACAGGCAATCTTTCTCGTACTTTGACGAAGGCCGAGGAGGTGCGCGCGGCACTAAGCTTCCTCGATATCGACCTTGAAGAGAGCGAGCTGCCTGCGACGCTCGAGGACCTGGGCGAGCTGTTATTGCATCCTGACAACACACGCTCGGCCCCACTGACGCAGGGCATCATGAGGCTCTCGACGGAGATCATGAAGACCAGCCCGGAATTTATCCGCCATATCTCGGCGGTGATGCTCAACAACCTGAAGCTGGCGCGCCAGTATGTGCCGGGCACGGTGAATCACGATCTGGTGTACTTCCATGCGACGGAGATGACCGGCAACGTGGAGGGCATCCTCGACCGCAACCCTGCGTCGTGGCGTCCGTTCATTGGCCGCAAGATGGAGGTCCACGAACTGGCCTGCCATCACGAGCTGGTACTGGAGCCTGTATTCGCGGCGCAGATCGGCAGAGTGCTACAGCGGCATCTTGCGTTCCGCATGGAACGCCCCCTTGAAATCTCTTCGCTCGCTCATGAAACGATGGAGTCAATCGCACCTGCTTATGGCTGAAACATCCAGCACCCCTAAACCTATCGTGATCTTTGCCATTGGCACGCAAGGCGACATTCGCCCCTGCGTGGCTCTAGGCCAGGGTTTGCAGCGCGCCGGCTATCCGGTACGCATGGCCACCAGCAGCAACTTCGCAGAATTAGTGCGCGAGTCGGGACTCGAGTTCTTCCCGCTGACGGCAGACTTTCAGGCGATGCTTGAATCGGACCGGTCCATCGGCGACAAGGGCATGAACATCCGCGCCATGATCCGTATCTTTCGCGAGCGCTACTCGAGCTGGGCGGTGAACTGGGTGCAGGAAGGGCTGGCTGCCAGCGAGGGCGCCGGGCTGCTGATTGGCGTCAGCAACAGCATCATGCTGGCCAAGGCGCTCTCCGAGGCACGAGGTATTCCGTTTGCGATTGCGAGACTGACGCCATGCACAGTCTCGAAGTTTCTGCCGCCGATTATGCTGATCAGCTCGCAGAAGAAGCAGATCGGCGCCGTGAGCCTCGCGGCCCATTATCTGCTCTTCAAGCTGCTGTGGGATGTGATGCGTCCTGCGATCAACGGGCTGGTGCGACCGCAACTGAAGCTGCCGCTGTATCCGTGGTACGGCCCGTACTTCGGCGATCTGCATCGGTCCAAGGTCATCAACGGCTACAGCCGTCATGTGCTGCCGCGTCCGTCGGACTGGACCGAGGACTCGCAGGTCAGCGGCTATTGGTTTCTGGACCAGGGCGAATGGCAGCCCTCCGATGAGCTGCGAGAGTTTCTCGCGGCAGGACCGAAGCCTATCTACATCGGCTTCGGCAGTATGGTAAGCAGCAACGCCGAGGCATTCACGAAGACGATTCTTGACGCCGTGAAGCTGAGCGGGCAGCGTGCCGTGCTTGCGACGGGATGGGGCGGTCTGGACGGAAAAGAAGGGCCGCATGACGAGCAGATCTTCTTTCTTCACCATGCGCCGCACGATCGACTCTTTCCTCTGATGTCCGCAGCCGTGCATCACGGTGGAGCGGGCACGACCGCAGCCGCGGTGCGTGCGGGAATTCCTTCGGTCATCGTGCCGTTCTTCGGCGATCAGCCCTTCTGGGCGGCCCGCCTGAACAGCCTTGGCGTCGCGCCTCCGGGCTTGAAGCGCAAGCTCATGACCTCCGAAGAGCTGGCTGCGGCATTGACCGCGACACAACAGCCCGCGATGATCGAGAAGGCCGCGGCGCTGGGACGCGCTGTGCGTGCCGAGGACGGCATCGAGACAGCCATCGAGTATCTGCGTTCGTGGAATTTATTACCGCCAGCAGCACAAAAGGCTACGAATGAACCGTTGATGGCCACCGCTGGAGACGCGTAATGATGAAGCGGCCCATGGCGATGTTCGAACGCGCAATGTATCTGGAAGGCAGCCTCCATGTAAACGTGACGGTGACGGCACGCCTCTGGGGTCGCATCTCCGAGCAGCGTCTGCGGCAGGCTCTCGATCGCGTTCAGGCCAAGCATGGCATTCTGCGTTGCCTGCTGGTGCGGGAAAACGGCCGGCCCTACTTTGTCGAGCAGGCCACCCCACCACCGATTCCGTTGCGCATCGTTGAACGCAAGAGCGATGAAGACTGGTTCGATGAATCGACCAGCGACTCGCTGCAGCGGTTCGATGGCAGTCTTTATCCTCTTGCACGGCTGGTCTGGTTGCGAAGTGAGCTTGAGAACGAGCTTCTACTTGTCTGCAGCCACGCGGTCTGCGACGGCAAGTCTCTCATGCTGTTGTTGCAGGAACTGCTACTGCTGTGTGACCAGCCCGACGCCAGCATCGGCACACCGACGACCCTCAATGGCATGGAAGAAGTCTTCCCTGCCAAGGTGCTGGCCGACCGCAAGCTGCGACGCTATATCCGTTGGCGTGTAGCGCTGCTGAAGTTCATGATGCGCTTCTCCAGGTCCAGCAAGAAGAGATGGACGTACGGCGCGATCTACCGCAACCTGTGGAGGCTCGACGAGCAGGCCTCGCAGGTGTTCGTCGCACGCTGCAAGGCGGAGGGCGTCACCGTCTTTGCCGCGTTAAGCGTCGCGATTCTGCAGGCATTTCATAAGGTATGCGGACCGAAATACATGGAGAAGTTCGAGGCTCCCGTCGACTTCCGCCGCTACCTTCCCAACCTGCGCGAAGACAGTCTGTTCGCGGTTGCGCCGACCATCCAGTTGTCGTTGGACAAGCTGCCCGGCGTCGATCCCGAGGGCACCGGCTTCTGGGCCCTGGCCCGCGCCATGAAGACGGACATCACGAAGAAGATCGACGGGTTGGAGACGTCGATCTATCCCTTGTTTCTGGGCATGGAACAGCTGCACGACGTCTACGACAAAATGTTCGCGCAGGCACAGTCCCAGCGTGCCGGCCGCCAGGTTTCGCTGAGCTATGTGGGCAGGCTGGACATGACGCAGAGCTTCAACGACTTCCGTGTGCAGGAGATCTGCGACATCACGGCGATGATGTCACCCACGCCCGCAAACCTGGTTGTGATCTACAGCTACGGCGGCCGCTTCTACTTCTCGATCTCCTCGGATGAATCGTCGCTGTCGCGCGTACAGGCGGAGCAGATTCAGCAGCAGGTGACGGAGACGCTGCTGCAGTGTGCTGCCCCCGTGGAAAAGCCTTTCGCCGTCGCGAACAGCATCCCGTCTGCGGCCCATGCGGAGGTCTCGTGAAGAAGAGCTCTCAAGAGAACGCAGAGGGAGTCTCCGGGCAGGCAGGTCGTCGCTCGCGACGCCTGTTGCTGCTGGAACGAACGATGTATCGCGAAGGATGCACGCCGTTCACCTCTGTCTTCCCTCTCCATCTGGTTGGAACGTTCCAGGAGAACCGGCTGCGGAACGCACTGGCTCGCGTGCAGGCGAAGCATCCGCTGCTGCGTTGTGTCGTCGAGGAGAAGACCAACGGCCCTTGCTTCGTGATGCAAGACCAGCCGGCACCGATCCCGCTGCGCGTGGTGGAGCGCCAGAGTGAGGACCACTGGCAGGTTGAAACACGACGGGAATGGACAAAACCCTTCACGCAAGAGGAGCCGCTGGTGCGGCTGGTGTGGTTGCGGGGAGATGGAGTGCATGAGCTGATACTGCTCGCGCATCACTGTATCTGCGATGGGCACTCGGGGATTCATCTTCTGCACGATCTGTTGCGCGTATATGACGAGCCGGAACAAGAGTTGGGCTCGTATGAGGCGCTCGGTACGGTGGAGGATCTCGTTCCCGCCGAGGGACTGCGGGACCGCAAAGTGCGCAGC
Source organism: Granulicella mallensis MP5ACTX8 (assembly GCF_000178955.2). Taxonomy (NCBI): domain Bacteria; kingdom Pseudomonadati; phylum Acidobacteriota; class Terriglobia; order Terriglobales; family Acidobacteriaceae; genus Granulicella; species Granulicella mallensis. Next base: position 5,168,789 of record NC_016631.1, read on the forward strand.
CAAGCACGGCGCAATGTACTCATCCTCCGCACGCTCTCCCTGTTGAAGCGGTTGCTTCCGCAGAAGCCGGCTGCGCCGCAGGTCGCGCCGGAGCAGATTTACTTTCATCGCTGGAGTGTCGATCGCGCCGCGGTAGAGGGTTTAACGGAACGTTGCCGCGCAGAGAACACGACGATACTTGCAGCAGCAAGTATCGCGTTTATGCAGGCGTTTCGCGATGTGCGCGGCGTTAAGGCGCTGAACAAGACCTACACGATGGTAAACGCGCGGCGGTTTCTGCCGCGGCTTGGCACCGATGCCTTGTTTGGGCTGGTGCCCGGGGTTCCGCTGCTGATGAAGGATCTGCCGCAGCCGCAGGAGATGGGCGCAGAGAGCTTCTGGCAGCGCGCGCGCTCGGTGAAGACCGCCATGACGGCGCAGATGGACCGGCTAGGCGCGGGCCTTTACGCCACACTGCTTACGCTGGAAGCCATGCATGACAGCTATGCCAGCATGGTTACCGACACCGAGCGTGCCGCTGTAGCGCGGCATGTCACGCTCTCCAACATGGGACGGATCGACCTGCCGCAGCAGTATGGCGATTTTCGATTGGAGAGAATCTATAGCCCACTGGTGATGGTCTCACCAACGCCTGCGAATACGGTGGTGCTTTCCAGCTTCGGCGGCGTGATGGAGTTCGCCATCATCTCGGATGAGCACTCCCTTCCTCACATGCAGGCGACGGCAATCGCGGAACGGGCGATGCAGATTCTCCGCGCCGTGGCTCCCGCACAGGAACGGCACGCTGCGGTTGCCGCCCATCAACCCTCGGCGATGCAGGTAGTGACAACATGAGAAACTTCGGCCTGATCTTTGTGCTCTATCATCCGACGGAAGAGTTTCTGGAGAATCTCTTCAAAGCGCGGGTTGTCTGCAAAAACCTGGTGGCCGTCGATAACTCGCCCGAGGCAGACCTGCATCTGCATCAACTTCTGCGCGGGCAGGGCATGCAGGTCATCTTCAACCACAACGAAGGCGGACTGGCCGGTGCGTATAACCGCGGCACGGAGCTGCTGTTGGACCAGCAGTGCGAGGTGATCTTTCTTCTGGATCAGGATTCGGACATCGACGCATCCTTCTTTGAGGACATGCTGCGGGACTGCAACGCTCTTGGCGTGGAGGAGTTCCTGGTCGGGCCGAAGGTCTACGAGGTGAACCTTCAGAGTTGCATGCCGGCCTTCCAACGCGAAGGCAATAAGGGCATGCCAAAGCGTGTCCGCATAGATGACGAGGTGAAGGGGATGATCCCTGCCCTGTTCGTCATCTCGTCGGGCTCGGCGTTCTCTGCCTCGGCGTATCGCAAGCTGGGCCCCTTCCGCGAGGACTACTTCATCGAGTACATCGACATCGAGTATGGACTGCGCGCCGTGAGCCAGAATGTGCCGGTTTACATGAATGCCGCGGTGACGATGCGACAGACGACAGGCAAGATCGAACGGCATGGCAAAACATACACAACCAACCACGGCGCGGGACGACGCTACTACAGTGCTCGCAATGCCGTGCATTGCATCTATATCCATCGCAAGTACTGGGGACCGCAATGGGTGAGCACGCTGTTAATGGTTTTACAGGTGCTGCGCGTGCTGCAGTATGAACCGCAAAAGCTGAAGAAGGTGACGGCGCTCCTGTGCGGCTATGGAGATGGAATCTTCGGCAGGCTGGGCTCTTTTGAGGAGCGGCATCCGCACATCGCGGCGTTCTGTAACGGTTCAAAGCAGCAAAAGGTTTTAGCGAATAACAGCACGCCAGACATGGCACGAGAGGAGCAGGCATGAAGCGAAAACTGTCTGCCATCGAGTGCATGATCGACGGCAATATCGTCTACATGGTGCGGCTGGAGGGTAGTTTCCAGGTAGACCGTCTGCGCGAGGCGCTGGCTCGGGTGCAGCGCAAGCATCCGGCGCTGCGCATGGTGCTTCGCAAGCAAAAAGACGGCCTGTACTACGAAGAGAACTGCGCGCCGGATGTTCCGTTGCGCATCGTTCCGCGCATCGCCGAGGACGACTACAAGCGCGAGAGCCTGACAGAGTTGGGGACGGCTTTTGTGGAAGATCGGTCGCTGCTGCGTGCGGTGTGGCTGCCTGCTGAGACGGAGAGCGATCTGCTGTTGGTGACCTCCCACCGCATCTGCGACGGCATGAGCATGTTGACGATCGTCCGCGAGGTACTGTTCGCGTTGCATAGCGACCAAGAACTGGTTCCGTACGAACCGATCACAGCCAAGGTGATGATCGGCGACTACGAGCCGCCGCAGCCGTGGAAACGCAAGCTGATCGCGAGCCTGCTGAATAACGCGCTGCGTCTGCTTCCGGCCTCGCGCCGCCCGCTGGAGAACAAGGAGTATGCGCTGGAGTGGGGTGTCGGCCAGGCATTGACCGATGCGCTGAAGCAGCGCTGCAAAGCAGAAGGTGTCTCGATCCATGCGGCGCTGGTGATTGCGCTGGACCGTGCCCTGCTCCAGGTCCTGGGAGAGAAGAAGCTGCCGGGTTGGATCGAGAGTCCGATGGATGCAAGGCGCGGACGTCTGGCGTCGCTGAAGAGCGACATGCTTTTCTTTGGCGGGGGCAGTTTGAAGATGCGCACGGGGCAGGCCTCGGAGGAGGAGTTCTGGACGAAAGGGCGCTCCGTCCACGAAGAGATTCGCCGTATGATCGACCAGGAGATGGAGGCTATTCCGGGGCGGTATTCCTTCAACGAGTTACTTCGCCCCGTGCCACACGGGCGAATACAGACGATGGTGCAACTGGGCGATGCGCTGAAGGTGAACGGAAGCTGGAATCGTATGGCCCTCTCTAACCTCGGCAACGTTGCGGTCAGCGATTCCTCTGCACCATTTCGCGTGAAGGACCTTCGTCTGTACGTGCACTCCTTCAACTTCAGGCTGCTGGGCATCGTTGCCTACGCCTTCAACGGCGAGATGCGCTTCTACTATGTGGGCGATGAGAAGTGCCTGAGCGTGGAGCAGGCGAACGCGTTGAAGAACGAGTTCATGACCCAGCTGCAACGCCAGGTTGCACCCTTGCAGGAAGCTGCGAAAGAAGTCCTGCACATGGCAGGTACGACGGCCTAATGACGCGCATAAATAATCTACACACTGTACTTAATGATGGAGAGCGATGATTCGCGTAAACGATCTGACGAAAACGTTTAAAGACTTTACAGCTGTGAAGGGAGTCTCCTTCCACGTCGCTCCGGGGGAGATCTTTGCCTTCCTCGGGCCGAACGGCGCGGGCAAGACAACCACGATCAAGATGCTGACGACGATTCTTCGCCCAACCAGCGGGACCGTGGAGTTGGATGGACTGAACCCTGCGAAGGACAAGATGGGTGCTCGGAAGAAGTTTGGCATCGTCTTCCAGGACAGCAGCCTGGACGTCGAGCAGAGCGCCTACGAGAACATGGAGATGCACGGCGTCCTTTATCACATGCCGAAAAAGGAGCGCGTCCAACGTATCGAGCTCATGCTGAATACCTTCGAGCTGTGGGACCGCCGCAAGGAGTATGTGAAGAAGTTCTCCGGCGGCATGAAGCGCAGGCTCGAGATCGCGCGTGGCCTGATGCACAGCCCGAAGATCCTTTTCCTGGATGAGCCGACCCTGGGTCTCGATCCGCAGAGCCGCAACCAGCTTTGGACGCACGTGAAGCAGTTGAATGAGATCGAGAACACAACGATCTTTCTGACGACACACTATATGGACGAGGTCGAGCGTGTAGCGCACCGCATCGGCATTATGGACCACGGCGGGTTGATCGCCCAGGGAACAGCGGCCGAGTTGAAGGAGCAGACGAACACAGCCTCGCTCGAAGATGCGTTTCTCGCACTGACCGGATCTTCGCTGCGCGATGAAGAATCCAGTTCCACCGACCAGTTACGCGAGTATGCCCAGATACAAGGGAGCGGCAAATGATAGTGATTTATATGTTGTGGCTGCGCGAACTGAAGCGTTTTCTTCGTTCGCCGGTACAGTTGGTGGGCTCTCTCGCGCAACCGGCGTTTTTTCTGGTGGCTCTGGGTTTCGGCTTCAATCCGGTCTTTGAGCAGGCGGGACGCGGCAACTACATGCAGTTCATGGCTCCGGGCATGATCGGCATGACCGTGCTGATCAGCGCGGCCTTCTCCGGTGTTGCGGTTCTTTGGGATCGCCAGTTCGGCTCGCTCAAGGAGACGCTGGTTGCCCCAGTGCCTCGCATCTACATCATGCTGGGACGCACGCTCGGCGGTGCGACGGTAGGCGTGCTGCAGGGCGTGCTGATTCTGCTGCTCTGCATGGTGACGGGCTTCCGTCCGCAGCACTGGTACGCCGTGGTGCTGGGCTTCGGCTTCGTCGGCATGATCTCGATCACGTTTGCCGCGCTTGGCATGGTCATCGGCTCCACGCTGAAGGATATGCAGAGCTTCAACGTCGTGGCAAACTTCATGGTGATGCCGATGGTCTTCCTGTCGGGTGCGTTCTATCCGCTGGATCATCTGCCGCTCGCGTTGAGCTTGATTACACGCATCAATCCACTTTCGTACGGGGTGGATGGTCTGCGCGGAACCCTTGTTGGACAGTGGCACTTCAATTACGTGCAGGATATGGGCCTGCTTGGCTGTGTCGGCGTGCTGTTCCTGATCGTCGGGGCTTACTGCTTCTCAAAGATCGAAATCTAATCTTTACGATGCCTTGGGGAGTAGCGATGCTTCTCTGCCACCCCCAAGGAATTTGAAAGCCGGACCGGGGAGGTCAACATGCAGTCCGTTCACCAGACGACCTCGGTAAGGATGAGAGCGATCATCTTTGCGGCCGGGTCGGACGGCGAGATTCATCCGCACCTTGGCATCGGCCGTGAACTGATGGAGCGTGGACATCACGTGACCTTCATCACCACGTTCGACTATGTCGATGTGGCGCGTGCGTGCGGCTTTGAGGTGCTGAGCTTTTTAGGCAAAGACGAGAAGCAGGATTTCCTGCGCTCGACAGAGAGGCTTGGAACGATTGCCAAGCTGAAGAGCTACTCCGGATTTCTGACCGGCAAGGCAGCGGAGCTCTGCAACATGGTTGCGAGCAGGCTGGATGAGCAGAGCATCCTCATCGCGCCGCCGTTTTTTTACGTCATTGCAAGACTGCTGCATGCACGTTTTGGGACGCCGTATGTTTCGACGGTGCTGGTACCGGCTCATCTGTACTCGATCAAAGAACCACCTACGTTCAAATCGCTGCAGTGGTTTACCTGGCTGCCGTATTCGTTGCGGAAGCTTGTGTTTCGCGTCGGGGAACGGCTGGTGGTCGATCCATTTTTTCGGATGGTGTTGAAGGAACCATGCCGTCAGTTGGAGATACCGCGACCTCGCCACGTCATCAGTGAGTGGTGGTACTCTCCGCAGCGTGTTCTGGCACTGTTTTATGACTGGTTCTGCCCTGCTCCCGCAGACTGGCCGAAGCAGGTGGCGACGACGGGCTTCCAGATGTTTCTTCCGAACGAAGAGACGCAGCAGCTATCGAACGGATTGTCGAAGTTTCTGGATGCCGGCCCTGCGCCGATCGTCTTCAATCCGGGGACAGAGACTCAGAATCCACGCGCCTTCTTTGAGATTGCGTTGAAGATTGTCGAGAAGTTGGGCGTGCGCGGTGTCTTTCTGACGCGGCTCACAGAGCACCTGCCGGAGCTTCCGGAGACGGTGTGGCACGAAAGCTATCCACCGTTTCATCTGCTGCTGCCAAGAGCGAGTGTGCTGGTGCATCATGGCGGTGTTGGAACAATTGCGCTCGCGATGCGCGCCGGTGTGCCGCAATTGATTCTGCCGGGATGGACCGATCAGGTGGACAACGGCCAACGCGCGGAACGGCTTGGCTGCGGTCTGGTGCAGCAGAATCCGCTGGACAGCGACGCTTTGCTGGAGAAGCTGCAATACCTGCTGCACTCTCCCGAAGTAAAAGACGCCTGCCGCCTGGCGCAGGAGAGGATCGAGCCGGGAGCAGTCGTAAGAGGCCGCACGGTCGACATGGTGGAAGAGATCTTTCATAGTACTGCGAAGATTGCGGTGCTGGCCTAAATCAGCCTCTTCCTTTGCGAGGATGTTCGCCGTATCGAGTCTCTACAAAGATGACGCACAAAAGCCCGCCAATCGCGGGCTTTTGTGCGCCTGGATGTGAACGAAAGCGGCCCGGAGCATCCTCTGTTTTGGGCGGCGATGGAATATTTGCTCCGAGACTGCGTTAACAGAGTTAGACCTGTGCTGGAACGACAACCGGCGCTCCAGCATAGGCAGCCTGCGGACCGTCAATCCATTGACAATCTCTAACCTGGCGGCATGATTGCCGGGGACGACCTTACCCGTACAACGAGTAAGTCCATCGCGTTTCTTATTACTAAGGGGATACATCATGTTGAAGAGAAGGATGCTACCGCTGCTGGTGCTAGCCGCGGCGACAATGAGTGCTGTACTTCCGGCACAGACGACACAGACCTTACCGCCGACGGCGAGCGAGACGCAGCTTCCGGCGATTCAGGGCATCGGACGCTATGTGACCTCGTCCGACGGCACGATGATCGCAGTAACGGACTCGGGGCCGAAGCTCTCACCAGTGACGATCCTGCTGGTGCATGGGTTTCTGCATAACAGCCAGGTTTGGTTCAAACAGATCAACAGCCCATCCTTGGCGGCGTTTCGCATTGTGACGATGGACCTGCGCGGCTTTGGTTACTCCTCCAAACCCACAGACCCAACGGCCTATTCCGATCTGAATCTGCAGGCAGATGATATCGAGGCGGTTATCCATCAGCTTGGCCTGGTAAAGCCGGTGCTGACGGGGTGGTCGCTGGGTGGGATTGCCGTGCAGGGCTATCTGGAGAAGTATGGCGACAATGAGCTTTCGGGCGTAGACATGGTGGACTCGATCGTCTGCCCGGATACGGCGTGTCAGCAAACGATCTTTGGCGGACTGGCGAACTTCCCTTCCGTGGATGAGTCGGTGAGTACCGACGCAAGCACGGCACTAGCGGGAGAAGAAGGCTTTGTGAACCTGGAGACGGGTGGAACAGAGCAGCCAAGCCCAGTGTTGAGCGCGACGGACAGACTGGTGCTGGAGGAGATTGCGCACACCTCTCCACAGTTTGCCCGCGCGGCTGCGTTGAATGGAGCCGCAACGGACCTTACGCCACGCCCGGAGATTCTTGAGAATCTGCATGTGCCTTTGCTGGTGCAGCATGGAACCAACGATCCCATCTTTCCAGCGAGCTTGATCCCGAACGAGGTGAAGCTGGTAAAGAATGCAACAGTAAAGACGTATGCAAACGTAGCGCATATGCCGTTCTTGCTGGCTCCCAACGCCTTCAATCTCGATTTGCAGTCGTGGGTGCTGACAAAAGTGCTGGTGCATCTACCGTAGCCCTCTACAGAGAGGGATTCGACGCAGACTCCCGAGCACGGCCAGTTTGTGCCGTATCGAGTCTTTACCAAAGATGACGCACAAAAGCCCGCCAAGCGCGGGCTTTTGTGCGTTTAGACATGAACGAAAGCGGCCTGAAGAATCCTCTGTTGGATGCGTTGCGCAGGGTGGCATACTACGTCGTTGGTCCGAATCTTAGTAGTGGTCTGGATATTCCTCTGGATTGAAGCCCCGAATCTTACATGCATAGTTAGTTTCGAAACGTTGCAACTCCCAAAGAGCACGCGGTTGTTTCAGCGCTCCATTCAGTCGCGCAAGCATTTGACACGTCTGCTTATTAGAAAGATGCGCTTGCGATGCCTTCTCAACATAGAGAACGGTAATCTCCAATCCATCACTTGCCGGAGACTTCCATGCAGGCAGGAGTGGCTTTCGCTGTCCGAATTCTTGCCAGGCTAGTTGGAATTGGCCCAAGCCGTGAACTAACGACCTCATTTCGGGCAACGATATGTATACCATTCTCCCAGCGTCAGTCATCGGGGCCTTATTCAGATAAGGATCGCTCTCATCTACAACTTGAAACACCAATGGGGCATGCAGAAAATCGGCATTCAACGGTTGGTAGAAGAGCCTGACTATTACCGAGTGATCTACCTCCAAATTGAATGATCGAGATTCAACCTTTGCATGTTGTGCTCCTTGTATTCTCCCCGACGTGAAGACCAAGACAAGAAGAACAAGGAAGCAATTTTTTGAGCTTCGAGTGATTAAGCAGGTTTTCCAATTCAGGTTTATCATGGACCAATTCTCCAAGTCGGGCTACCAGTTCTAAGAACTCTTAACGACAGATCGAAGGCTTCCCAGGATAGGCCTCTCACTCAAAACGAATCTTCGCCATCATGCCTTTGTCTTCATGCTTGAGAAGATGACAGTGGAAGACTGAGATGCCCCGGATGATCGGGTCCGTGAAATCCATGAGGAGATCGAGAGATTGGCCCGGATCGAGATTGACCGTGTCCATCCACTTCGGATCACGGATGAGGGATCCGTTCTTTCCGTAAACGAGAAAATGCACCTGATGAATGTGGAACGGGTGGATCTCGTGCGTACGGTTTACAACTCGCCAACGGACATAATTGCCCGTCTTCACCGTGACCATCGGATCATCGGAAGGCGTGTATTTCTTGTCATTGATGTAGAAGCCCTTCTTGTCTTCCGTAAAATTCACGACAAAAGCGGCATCATGCTTCTCCAATTCCTGGATGGCGTGCGAGGAAAGAGGTCTGTAAATAGTCTTCTGAGAGTCAGCCACGCTCTGTTTGCTGCGTGTTGATGTATCTTGCCGCCCGGCCGGGTCTAGATCGGCAATCACCATCGCCGGGTTCGGATCTCCGTCCGGACCAGTATTGACACAAAGGCTCCGCAGAGACGCCTTGGCCCCGAAGGCAGGACCGGTCACGATCGCTTCGAGTCGCCCTGCTGGAGCCAGGAGAACATGCCGGACAGACTCCGTCGGATGATCGGGATTGTGATAGCCAAGAGGCATTCCGTCCAGTGCCACCAGGGTCATATCTTCCGAGTCGATCATGAGGTCTGCATAGAGATCGGGGGAGGCGTTGACAATGCGCCAGAACTGTTTCTCCCCAGGTGCGATCGCGATCCTGGGCCGAACTGTCCCATTGACAGTAAAGATTCTTCCGGGCGCGCCGGGCGCCTCCCCACAAATTGTTCGCGGAATATCAACCGAGGCTTCGAGGCGTTTCGTGGCTTCATCCCCCTGGTGAAGCTCAGCGTCGCGCAGGATGAGTATCTGTTCTTTGAGCCCGCGAAGCCTGGGGACATACCGCTCAATGCCTTCGACAACGATGGCCCCCGACATGCCGTCGAGATCCTGCTGGTAGCTCTCACCATGAGGATGAGTGTGGTACCAATAAAGCCCGGACGGCTGATCGAGCGGTATATCTACCGTGTAGTGAAGTGATTCGCCAGGCATCGCCATCATCGACAGGACATCGTCCTGCGGAGATTCGGGGGATACATGCAGGCCGTGAAAATGAAGATTGGTCATGTTTCTGCATGGGCCGTCTACACAAACTTCGCCCGACGAAACCTGCATCCGGTTCAAGTACGTTATACGGAGCTTTTGACCGGGCGATACGCGAATCACTGGAGGGACTTCACGCCCTTCGAAGGAGAACGCACCGCGCCCTGAGGTAGGGTCGTTCACCGCGCGCAGCACAAGCGGTGTTCGCGCCTCAGGAGGCTCCGATAACGGAGTTCCAATGGGAGGCATCGTCGTCTGAGCCGATAGAACCTCGACGCCGAGGGTAGAAACAAATGCGAGTAGCCCTGCTGTTCGCAGGAGGCGGCTGAGCCAATGCGTTTTCATCGTACCCTTTCCGCGATCAAATCGCATTGGCCTGCGAGTTTTTTTGCCTCGCTACTGAAAAAGAAATGCCAATGACTCGCAGAATCAAGTTTAAAACAACGCAAGCGCAATTCCGCATAACTTCAAGGACGCTCAGGCGTCCAATGGAGGTAAGTCTCTGCCTGTGCGTCCGAAGAATTACTTTGAGGAACTCTGCGTGCGACGGATTTTGTGCGGCATCCTTCTTTTCTGCTCCGGTACATTTACTTTGGCTGCGCAGGCTCCTCAACAGGTTGCCGTAGCCAGTCTGGCCGTAAGCTCCAAGACGATGGGAACTCTCTCGGGCACCGTCGCCGATCCGACCGGCGCCGTCATTCCCGGAGCGGCGATCCATGTGGAGCAGCACAGATCCACGAACTCGAAGATTCCAAACGTCGTCTCGGACGCGGTGGGCAACTATAGTATTGCGCTCCCGCCGGGCACCTATGACATTACGGTAGTGGCTGACGGCTTTACACCGTTTCGTTCGGCGGTCACGATCTCCCGTGCGGGCTCGGTCACCCATCTGAATGCCGAGTTGGTGATCGCCACCGAGTCTGAACAGGTCAGCGTGTTCGCTAACCAAAACTCCACCAGCGCCGACGGCAACAAGAGCGCGATGGTATTTGGAGAGGCGGAACTCGCCACGATGTCGGACGACGATGCCACCTTCCAGGAGCAGATCGAAGCGATGGCCGGATCCAATCCATCACTCCCTGGCTCGGTATATGTGGACGGATTCTCCGGCGGCGCGATTCCGCCCAAAGATTCCATTCGTGAGATCCGCATCAACCAAAACCCTTACTCCGCGCAGTACGGCGAGATCGGTTTTGGCCGCGTGGAGGTCTTTACCAAGCCGGGAAGCGACAAAATTCACGGCCAGGTCATGGCCTTTTCGACCGACAATGCGTTCAATACCCGGAACCCCATCACCGGCACCCAGCCACCCTATTACACGTTGACTCTGCGCGGCAACGTGAGTGGCCCTATCGGGAAGAAGACATCGTTTTTCGTCGATGGCGTCTATAACAAGCAGCAGAACAACTCGGTCATTAATGCAGCCGCTACGCCTACCAGCGACTCCCCCTTTGTGACCGCCATCGCCAGCCCTACGGTCAATGGCGACATCACGATCCGTTTGGATCGGCAGGTGACGGCCAACAATATCTTGACCGGCCGTTATGAGGTCAATCATGTGGCGCTGACCAACGGCCTGACGGCTCCGTTTACAAACTTCAACGCCCCGGCGCCGGTTGCCGTGCAGCAGACCCTGCAGACCCAGGCCTTCAATAGTTCGGCCACCACGCAGACCTTACAGCTTTCCGACACGCAGAATATCGGCAAGAACAAGATTCTCGAGACCCGTTTTCAATACATCCGGGCACGCAACGGCCAGACCCCGGTCTCCACCGATCCCACGCTGGTGGTTCAGGGCTACTTCAACGGCGGCGGCAGTGCCGCGCAGTCTTCCCGGGACAGCACAGACCGCACCGAGTTTCAGGAGTACTTCTCCATGCAGCACGGTGCGCACTTCATCCGTCTGGGCGGCCGCTATCGGACCATTCGCGACGCCAACTACAGCAACGCCGGCTATAACGGGCAGTACACCTACACGCCGGGCACCAATAACACGATCACCGCACTGGATAACTTCCATAGCGGGACGCTGAGCCAGTTCAACATCACGACCGGCACTCCCTCCGCCGTGGTCTTTACGGGAGACCTTGGGATCTACGCCGAGGACGAGTGGAAGATACGCAAGAATGTCACGCTCAACTACGGCTTCCGCGCGGAGAGCCAGTCCGCTATTCCGGACCACTTCGATCCAGCGCCGCGCGTGGGCGTGGCCTGGGCTATCGGACAAACCGACAAGAAACCACCGATTGTTACGCTGCGATCGGGGTTTGGGCTGTTTTACGACCGCTTCCAGTACAGCAATATCCTTACGGCCATTCGCCAGCAAACCGGCACCCTGCAGCAATCGTATGTGTTCAACAATCCGCCGTCGGCCTGCATCACGGACCCGGTGCCGTCGTGCGCGGGAGGGGCGGCACAGCAACCGACGCTCTACAGGATCGATCCCCATCTTCGTTCGGAGTACGATGTCATCGACGGGATCAGCGCGGACCGCGATATCGGAAAGATTGGCTCCGTATCCCTCAACTACCTGCACATCCAGAGCGACCGCCAATGGATCTCGCGGAACATCAATGCACCACTTCCAGGCACATTTATCTATGGGCAGCCGGATAGCGGCGTTCGTCCGCTCGGTGGAACACAGAACATCTACCAGTTTTCATCCAATGGTTCTACCGTTAACAATCTAGTGTTCGGCAATGCACAGCTACATCCCACCAAGAAGATCAATATCTTTGCATTTACCGGATACTTCAAAAGGAACAGCGACACGGGTGGGGCGACAAGCTTTCCGACGAACCAGTACCATCTTGCCGCCGATTACGGCCGGGCCGCTTCGCCTACCTTCCAGGTATTCGTCGGCGGGAACTTCAATCTTCCGTTTGGTGTCGACCTCGGTGTGTTGGCAGCCTACTTTAACCGCCAGCCCTTCAATATCACCACCGGCACAGACCTCAACGGGGACAGCCAATTCAACGACCGTCCCAGCTTCGCTACCGCCGCCAGTCCGGCAGCTTCCGTCTACAAAACGGCCTTTGGCACCTTCAATGCCAATCCTCAGCCTGGGGAGACCATCATTCCTATCAACTACGGCAAAGGCCCCCGCTTCGTCTATACCGGATTGCGCCTGGATAAAAGCTTTCACTTCGGCAAGGCACCTGCCGCACCTCCCGCGCCGCCGGCCAAACCTGGACCTGACGGCAAGCTCCCGCCGCCACCACCGCCTCCCCCCAAGCCTTATGCCCTTAAATTCCGCGCCGAAGCGGATAACGTGCTCAATCACACCAACTACGGACCGCCAGTGGGCACCCTGGGGCCGCAGTTCGGCGAAAGCCTCTCCCTGAACAATGCCTTCGGTGGCAGCCCGAATGCCAATCGCCTTATCTACTTCGCTACCATCTTCACTTTCTAACGGCGTAAGCGAAGCTGAATCGCTTTGGAAGGTATCGCCCGGTCCTGATCACCACTAGGGAGTGTCATCAAACTATTTTGGGAGCGAAGTTGAGCTATGCAAGCAGTTTGATGAGACACGAGTCGGAAGGGCAGGGTTTCAACCCTGCCGCACAGGCCGGGGCCAAAGTGTCTTTCCACTCTGCCGAAGGCTGAAGCGGAGGCGCAGCCGGAGCGACTGAATTGCTTTCCTTGATTGCGGCAAAACGGGTGGCGACATCCTCGAATGTGTTCCCGGTGGTTCTTGTGTGGTCTGGGTCGCACGAAGGAAGGCAATTTAGTCGTTGCGCCCTGCGGGCTTCACTTCGGCCTTCGGCAGAATGGAAAGGGCCTCTAAACGCTGCTTTTCGGCACGGTTGAAACCGTGCCCTTCCGATCTGTGTCTCAACAAACTGACTGCACCGTTCGAGCATCCTCCAAGTGCAGTTTGATGACACGCCCCTAGCAGGGCTGGACGACGGCGAAAGTTGTCCCAGAGCCTTCGCAGCTCCTCTCCCTGCCCTTTCTGCCCTTCCCGCTCGAAATCCCAACCTTCGCCTCTTCTACGCGTTAGGCACTTCATTTATGATTCTTTTTGGATAAAAATGATTGTAATTACATCTTTATGTCATAATTTTGCAACTTTGGTTGACATTTGTACTCCCAAATTTCTATCCTCAGCCACTAAGATGGGTTCGGCCAGCTACCTGATAGAGCTCCCCGAAAGAACCCGCTACATCACCTTTTGCTCTCCCCTGCATGGGAAGAGCTCCCCGTTTGCCAGTACCAAGTGAGGATTTTGCATGAAGAAGAAGTTGTTCCAATATTTGGCCGGATGCGTCCTGGCTTTGCTCGTTGGCCTGCCCGCCGCCTTCGCCCAGACTGTGACAGGATCGATCAGCGGCACCGTGTTCGATCCGAGCGGCGCTGCCGTACCCGGAGCCAGTGTGACCGCCATCAACGCTGGCACAGGAGTCCGCACCCCTACCACCAGCAACGCCGACGGAGTGTACGCGATCCGCTTCCTCCCCATCGGCCCCTACACCCTCGAAGTCCAGGCCAAAGGCTTCGCAAAGTTCAGCATTCCGCAGTTCACCCTCGAGATCAATCAGAACGCCAAGTTGGACGCCCATGTAAACCTGGGCACCAGCACCTCGGTTGAAGTGCAGGAGGATGTTGCCCCCATCCTCGATACCACGGATGCGACGCTCGGACTTTCGCTCGACGCAACCGCGATCAATACCATCCCGCTCAACGGACGCAACTTCTCCTCACTCACACTCTTCCAGCCTGGCGCGGTGAGCACCGCACCGACCGGGCTGACCGGCAACAACGCCATCCAGCGCAACGCCTTCAATAGCGGCGTGGTGACGATCAACGGCAATCGCGCCCAGGACAATACCTACACGCTCGACGGCATCAGCATCGACGAGACCCAGAACAACCTGATCGGCTACAACCCCTCGCCCGACGCCCTGCAGGAGGTTCGGGTCATCTCCGCGAACGCCCCTGCCCAGTATGGCAACGTAAACGGCGGCGACATCGTCTCCGTGCTCAAGAGCGGCACCAACCAGTTCCACGGCAGCCTGTATGACTACGTTGAGGACCAGAACTTCACGGCGAACACCTGGAGCAACAACTTCCAGGGCGTCGCGAAGACTGCCTATACGCAGAACCTCTTCGGCGCGACCCTGGGCGGCCCCATTCTCAAGGACAAGCTCTTCTTCTTTATCGACTACACGGGAACCCGGAACCATGGCGGAGGCCCTGGCGCGGCCAGCGTGCTCTCAGCTGCAGAGCGCCAAGGTAACTTCTCGGCGGCCGCACTGAAGTACCAGATTGTAGACCCGCAGAATGGCTACAAGCCCTTTCCGGGAGGTATCGTCCCGATCACCAATCCGGTCGTGCAATATCTGATCAACAACCCACAGTTCTATCCACTGCCGAACCATACTCCAACCGACGGACTGGATCAGAATAACTTTATCGGCCCCATGAGTGACTTCGTTACCAACGATCAGGGCGACGTCAAGATACAGTACAACCTGCGGGCGGCGGACCAGATCACCGCCTTCTACTCACAAGGTGTCGCTACCGGTGGAAGCGTCGCCCCATTGCCTATCACCTTTCCCATTGCTAACTCTTATCCTGACAAAATAGGCGGCGTCACCTGGACGCATACCTTCTCTCCGAACATTGTGAACGAAGCGCGGTTCGGCTTCACTCGTATCCGGTGGGACTCGAATATTCCTACGGACTCGACCGGCGCCTTCGGCCTGCAGGGAGACCATGTGGTCGGCATTCCGACACCGGCCCCGCAGCAGTTTGTCGGGTTTACGTTTCAAAGCACCAGCGAGATTACCAGTGTCGGCGATCCTGCTGCGCCACAGCAGTTGCGTGACAACACCTTCAGCCTCCACGATGACCTGACCATTCAGCGCGGCCGCCACCTCTTCACCGTCGGAGCGCAGCTACTGCGCTACCAACAGAACTTCACGCAGTTCGGCGGCGGCGGCCAGTTGGGAACCTACAACTTCACCGGCCAGAATACCGCTCCGGTGAATGCGGCCCTCCTCTATTCTCCTGCGGACTGGGTCACCGATCGTGCCAATGGCCAGTCCATCAGCCTCTCCAATGGCTTCTTTGGCGAGCGGCAGGTTCGCCTCGCGGGTTATGTCCAGGACGACTGGAAGATTACCGATAAGCTGACCCTGAATCTCGGGATACGGTACGAGTACGACTCCCCCTTCACCGAAGTACACGACCGGATCGCGAACGTGATCCTGAGCGGTCCTCAGCAGGGCCTCGTCGAGTACGCAGGCAGTGTGCCCGCAGGCGCTCCGGCGGGTTCCTTCACCTGCAGCAACGCCGCTTGCTACCAGCCGACGTATACCGAATTTCAGCCACGAATCGGCTTTGCCTATCAGGTGAATCCCCGGATCGTCTTTCGCGGCGGCTATGGCACCACCAGCTTCCTCGAAGGCAGCAGCAGCCTGGCGGCCAATGCTCCCTTCACTACGGCTTTCTCGATCAACTCTACCGCTCCTGTAAGCCAGACCAATCCAGGCAACTTCTTTGCCGAGACCAATGGGTTCCAGGTAGGCGCGCCGGGCCAGATGAACAACGCAAGCTATACGGCCTATAACCAGAACTACCGCCAGGCCTACGTTCAGGAGTTCAACTTTAACAACGAGATTCAACTGAACAACAGCACCTCCATTCAGTTCGGATACGTCGGTGAACTTAGCCAACGGCTGATCGACTATCGCAACGGCAACCAGCTCACCCCGACACAGGCAGCCTCACTGACTGCTCTGGGCCTTAATAGCGGATCGCCCGCCGCCTCTATCCCCGTTGCAGACCGGGCTCCCCTCTTCAACCTCGTTGGAGAGAATGGCACGGTCGAGACGTTCGATACCGAGGGCGTTGCTAGTTACAACGCGTTGCAGATCACGATGCGTCATCGGGTCAGCAAGGGCTTTCAAGCGACCATCAACTACACCTGGGCAAAGTCTCTGACGGACACCAACGGAAACTTCGGCGCGGCAGATTCGTCGGGTCCCAATGCCATCCAAGACGGTTACAACATCCATGGCGATTACGGTCCGTCTGAACTGGATGTCCGGCATAACCTCGCTGCCAACGGCTCCTACAAAATTCCCTTCGGAAGAGGAGAGATTTTCGGCTCCCACACCAACAGGGCGCTCGATTTGGTCGCCGGCGGATGGACTCTCTCGTCGACGGCAATCGCCTTCTCCGGCCTTCCTGTTACGATCACCGCGAACGACAACAGCAATACCGGCAACTACAACAACAACAGCTCTCGAGCGAACCAGTATCGTCCGCTGAAGATCGTCAACCGCAGCGTTGCACATTGGTTCGGCACCGACCCATCCGCAACACCCTGCGAAACCACCGACAACGGCATCTGTGCCTACGGAGCAGCGGCACCTAACACCTTCGGTACAGCTCATGTCGGCACGGAGCGGGCTCCAGGCTTCGAGCAGATCGACAGCTCACTCTTCAAGGACTTCCACATCACCTCGGCCCAGGCGATCAGCTTTCGCGTGGATGCTTTCAACATCTTCAACTTTGTCAGCTACGATAACCCCTCCAACAGTGTGAGCAACGCTAACTTCGGCCAGATCACCAGCAGCAAGAACGGGCCGCGTACGGTACAGTTCGCACTGCACTACGCGTTCTAGCTGTTTCGAATCTTTACAAAGAACGACGCACAAACGCCCGCAAGTCGCGGGCGTTTGTGCGTTTGGGTGGTTCTGCGACAGGGTTTTAGGACTTTGGAGGCCTTGAATCCAGGGCCTTCTAATTTAGTCTCAAAACTTACCCTTTGCGGGATATCACGGTAGACAGATGCACGTGCTAGCTAGCTTGTCCCGCTCGTATCTCGTCTGGGTAATAGAACGCCTGTATCGCCTTAATCTGTCCGTCTACGATGTGAATTCGGTCGCAAACGTGATCCACTCCGTTGACTGTCTCCATATCAAAGACGGTCGCAACATAATCTCCTTCGACGATATGCTGCTTTAACTGAATACCCTTAACCATAGGGAGAATATGGGTGAGAAATCCAAATACCGTTGGCCGCCCCGTCAACTTTGGCATGCGAGGGCCTTCAAATATTACGTCTTCGGCAAAGGGCACCTTTGACAAGTCTTTTGTTAAAAAACAATCCAAATAAGCTTCAACCGCAGCGACCTTCTGTTCTCTCGACATGGATTCTCCCCGTTCACACATGATCTCAGACACGATAACTTAGAACCAATCATCCGGGTTTTCGGACAAGTAATCGTATTGACGCGTGTCCCGAGACTTACCCTTTTCGGGACGTTACAGTTTTGGGTTTGAGCCGCCAGTTTCCATCCTCACCAAGCTCTATGGATCGTTGCGTGTACAACTTTCGACTTGACGACCAGCCTGCAGCCTAGGGATAGGGCACTAGGTAGTGCCTGACGAATCGACGATCTTTTTCAGGTCTGTCCATCCAAGAGCGACCTCACAAAGCGAGGCACCGCCAATCTCAATCTGCTTGCTCTCCAACCGTTGCGCACCGGCCTTCTCGTAGAAGTGAACCGCTGGATTTTGTTCAAGCACCCACACAAGCATGTTGGTGAAGTCTTTCGCCAGCAATGACGCGGCGAGTACGCCGACTAGCTCTCGACCGATCCCCTTTCCCTGCGCCGCCTGGAGCAGGTAGATCGCATACATCTCAGCCTGATAGTCGCCCAACGCCTCACGAAGAGGCCCCCCGCTGGCGAAACCCACGACGACTCCCTCGACCTCGGCGACATAAACAGAGATATCGCGCTGAAGCCATTCCTGCCATAAGGGGATGCGTTCGACCTCGTTCAAAGAGGCGAGGTACTCTGCGGGTACAAGTCCGGCATAGGTTGTAAGCCAGCTTTGTACATGCACGTGCGCTATCGCCGCCGCATCTTTTACTTCGGCATTCCTGACTAAAGCCATACACACCTCTATCTGATATTTCTTGTGTGCGGTAGAGTTTAGCCTAGAATTGGTCATTCCCTATGAGTTGGCTGATGGAAGCTCACGATGATGAACTCACGAAATTCGAGGCGAGCGGCGCCGCTCCGCTTCCGGCGACGGACGAGCTGGGTTCTATCGACAACAACGGCGCCCGGATTTGGTACAGCGCTTACGGTATCGGCTCACCTGTAGTCCTGTTGCATGGCGGCCTGGGACACAGTGGCAATTGGGGATATCAAGTTCCCGCTCTGATCGCGAACGGCTATCGTGTCCTTGTGATCGACAGCCGAGGCCACGGCCGCAGCACTCGCGATGAACAGCCATACTCCTATGAATTAATGGCCTCCGACGTTCTGGCGGTGATGAACGAATTGCATTTGGATCAGGCCGTCCTGGTGGGTTGGAGTGACGGCGCGTGCACTGCGCTAATCCTTGCGGCGAACGATCCTGCACGCGTTGCAGGGGTCTTCTTTTTCGCCTGCAACATGGACCCGACCGGTGTTAAGCAATTTGAACCCACGTCGGCACTGGACCGCTGCTTCGCGCGCCACACCGCAGACTACAAACAGCTTTCAGCGACACCGGAACAGTTCCAACAGTTTGTGGAAGATGTCAGCCTGATGCAGCGGACACAACCGAATTACTCCGCGCAGGATCTTGCGAAGATCCATGTGCCCGTCAGGATCGTGCAAAGCGAGAGCGACGAATTCATCCGACGCGAGCATGCAGAGTACCTGGCCCGCACCATTCCGGATGCGTCCTTCCTCCTTCTCCATGGAGTGAGCCACTTCGCTCCGTTGCAGCGTCCGGAGGAGTTCAATGCGGCGATGCTTGCCTTCATAGACGAAATCTATAGCCGCAAACTGTGAGAACGGTTCTCGATACGAGACCGAGGCAATCGCTTTTGTGATCGCAAGACCATAGGGCTGGAGACTGGCACGGCATCCGCTGACTATCTCCAGCTTTACGTCGCTACGTTCAGAAAGTTTTTCGGATCTCCTTCACTCCGAGATTGAGCCGCCGTCGCAGAAGGAGCCGCAACGTTCCACCGTCCTTGTACCCAACTTCCGCGGCGACATCTTCGACACTTGCGTTGCTGGTCTTCAAGAGATGCACCGCGCGTTCAACGCGCAGACTTTGGAAGTACGACATCGGAGATTTTCCTAAGACACTTTGCAGCCGCCGGGTAAGCGTCCTTTTGCTTGCACCTACGGCTTTCGCAGCACAGTTGAGGGAAAACCCACGTCTGAGCCTGGCACGCGCCCAGAGTTCGAAGAGTTGTACCACCGGGTCGGAGTGCACCAGGTGATCCGTAAGAGCATAAGCAGTCTGAGAAGGTCTGGAATCGACGATGAGATATCTCGCTGTGAGCGAGGCAAGCTCGGGGCTGACACCCCGTATCAGCCATAAGGCCAGATCCATATGGCCAAGAGCAGCTCCGGCGGTTACAACGTTTCCTGACTTGACCACCATGTCCGATTCATCCAGCAATACCTGGGGGTATCGTTCACGAAACATGGGTGCCAGCCACCAGGTGGTAGTTGCGCGCTGCTGGTCGAGCAGACCCGACTCAGCCAGCACAAAGGTTCCAGCACAGGCAGCGCTCAGAGTTACCCCGTCGTTGGCCCACTTTCGAAATGCCTTCGCAGCATCTCGGATGTCAGGCCTGCCTAGAGCTGCCTTCAGAGTATCGGGTGTCTTGCAGGCGATTGCCGGGATGATCACGCATTCAGGCGCTTGTCTTCCAACTGGCTGAATCGGAACCTTCAGTCCGTGTGCGGTTCGAACCGTCTTTCGCATGCCAACGATCTTGACTTCGAACCGTGGAACAACGAGTCCCGTCATCTCAATCAATTCATTCGCGGTTTGTAATCCATCAAGGATGGCCGCCAGCCCCAGATCGAAGACGCCATCGAGTGCAAGCACATAAACACGCATGGCACATATGATACGAAATCTGGCAGTTTTGCCAATGGTTAAATCGCCCATCAGCGCCTAGATTGAGACAGAGCCATTTATGGCTCGAGGAGCGATCAAATGATTACAGTTGGCCTTTTTGTCCGCTTGGAAGCAAAACCGGGCAAAGAAGAGGAGCTCGCTGCGTTCTTGATGCAGGGGCTCAAGCTTGCGAACCGGGAGACAACGACTCCCGTGTGGTTTGCGTTTCGACTCGATGGCGGAAGCTTTGCCATCTTCGATGCTTTCGCAGATGAAACTGGACGGCAAGCTCATCTCAATGGACCTATTGCCAAGGCGCTCATGGAGTACGCGCCTGACCTACTTGCAGAGCCCCCGACAATTCAGCAGTTAGACGTAATGGGTGCCAAGCTCTCCTAGCTATCCGCCCCAACCGGATTCTTACAGCTCTGCGCAAGTCATTAGCTGTGCTCATCAGATCAATTTCAAGTTCGGGAAGAAAGAGAGAAATATGTCAGTAAATGTTCTTTATACGACGCAGGCTACTGCGGTCGGCGGTCGTGACGGTCGCGCTACGACTAAGGACGGAAGTCTTGATGTAAAGCTAACGATTCCTAAAGAGCTGGGTGGTCCCGGTGGCCCAGGCAACAATCCTGAACAGTTGTTCGCAGCCGGATACGCTGCCTGCTTCCTTGGCGCCATGAAGGCTGTTTCCTCGCAAGGAGGGCCGAAGGTTCCTCAGGATACTGCTGTAACAGCTTCTGTCGGTATTGGCCCGAGATCAGAGGGTGGCTTCGGCCTTGTAGTCGGACTCTCTATATCTCTCCCCGGATTGTCCTCCGCCGACGCCCATGCCCTCGTCGAGAAAGCGCATCAGGTTTGCCCCTACTCCAACGCTACCCGGAACAATCTCGACGTAAAGCTTGAAGTGATTTAGTAACAGCAATCGGCTGATGCTTGTTCGTTGGAACAACCTGGTCGCCGGGACAACAAGGAGATGTGAAATTTCATACACCACAAAACAACATTCGCTGGGCAAGAGCCATAACCGCATGATTCCTCTTGCGCTGGTCGCTCTGGTGGCAACCACTTTTGGATTCAACGCGGCGACTCGCGCTCAGGATGCTCCAGCAGCTTCGGGCGCCCAGGGGCAGGTTCAATCGACCGGGAAGAACTCAGCACAGGAGGGTAACTCAATGGAAGCAATCGGATTGTTAGTCCTGCTCGAAGTACGTCCAGGCAAGGAGGCCGATGCAGAAGCATTTCTGAAATCGGCTCAGCCTCTCGCGCTCAATGAAAACGGGACTCTCAAATGGTATGCGATCAAACTTGGACCGGGAAAGTTCGGCATCTTCGACACCTTTGCCAATGAAGCCGGCCGCAATGCTCACCTGACCGGCGAGATCGCAAAGGCGCTCGGCGCGCGGGCTAACGAATTGTTCGCGACTCCTCCGCAGATCGAAAAAGTGGAGATCCTTGCAAGCACACCTTTGAAGAAGTAGGCTTCCGCGTGATTTCGTTCCCCCGAATTCGCACGGGGATGCCGAGAAACTCAACAACATCCAATCACCGGCCAGGATCAACAAATGCTTGATCGCCGGAATAACCAGGAGATATGAAATGAATCAATATTCGCTACGGCGTCTCGTCTATGCCGCTTTGCTGGCCGCACTGGCAACACCACTCACAGTCCAAGCCCAGGCGAAAGCCGCCCCTCCGATTGACGGTATTATCGGAAAGCTTCAGTCATTCGATGGCAAGTCGCTCGATGTTGCAACAAGTGCAGGCGTGGTCCATGTCGTGGTCAAGGGGCACCTCACAACCTATAAACAAATACCCTCCGATTTGAGCCATGTAGCAACGGCTCCTTATATCGGCGTTGCATCGGCTGAGCAGGACGGCAAGCAAGTCGCGAAGCAGATCTTCATCTTTCCCGCGGAGCTGCGTGGAGCTGCGGAAGGTAGCGTCCTGACAGACCCTCCGGGGGCAACCTCTCACAGCAGAATGACCAACGGCACAATCTCTCGCCCTGCGGCATCGCACTCACGCATGACGAACGGAACGGTCCAGAATAGCAACGGTACAACGCTGGTGGTGAACTACCAGGACGGCTCCCAAACGATCTCCATACCGCCTGGTGTCCCGGTCACATTAGTCGCCCCGCAACAGGTTGCTTTCACTCCCGGCGATGTCGTCTACGCCACGACGAAGAAGCTCTCGGACAGAACACTTGTCACGGACAAGATCTTTCAGTTCGTTCCTGCGGCAGCGTCTCACTAAGCCATGCAGTTGAGGCTTCAGAAGGTGAACCCTTCGGCATCCCTTCCTCATGAACCGAGTTCCGCGAGCACGCCTTTGGTACAACCAGGCGTGCTCGTGGTTAAACGGCACCATGTTCTGGTGCGCTGCAGCCACTGGTTGAATATCCCGCTCCTTCTTGGACTTATTCTGAGCGGCATTTCCATTTACTGGTCGTCGCCGATCTATCAACACAAGCCAGACCCGAATACGGGAAACTTCGACGTGGCAGCAGATATCGGAATCTGGATTTGCGCCCACGTCCACGGCCAACACCACTACGCCAGTCCGCCCGATTGGATTTACAACCATATGAGTCTCGGACCGGGCATGTTAGCGCTAGCTCTGCGCATTCATTGGCTGTGTGCTTACCTGTTCATGCTGAACGGCACAGTGTACGTTGCAGGGCTTGCGCTGGGAGGAGGATGGCGTTCCCTGCTGCCTCGCCGGACCGACCTGTTTGATGCGCTCAGGATGCTTCGATACTACCTCGGCGTTCCCTTCGCGAAACTCACACACCGCGAATGGCTGCATCCCCATTTCAGTACAAAGTACAACGCTCTCCAGCGTGCAGCGTACTTTTCTATTCCGGTCGCCGGATTTCTTTCAGTTGCTACTGGCTGGGCGATTCATAAGCCCATGCAACTCCATTGGCTGGCTGCGCTATTTGGAGGCTTTGACGTAGCGCGTGTGTGGCACTTCTGGCTCATGTGGCTCTTTATTTTCTTTGTTGTGCCACATGTAATTTTAGTTCTCGCCGACGGATGGGATACGCTGCGCGCCATGATCGTAGGTTGGTCAACCAAAGTAGATCGTTCGGAGGTGATCGAAAATGAATCATGATGAGGAGAACGGCAATTCATTAGAGCCGGAAGATATTCCCTCGGTGGGTACTGAATCGAAACAGGAGACGACAGAGTTACCAGAAGCTAGCCCTGAAGATGCGAACCCTTCCGTCCCCATGTCCATTGAAAAGCCCGAGATCGTTGAAGCGATCGAACAATCCGTTAATGCAGAAGAATCGCCCTCGTCATCCGTAGAATCTGTGCCGCTCACGGATGAAGTGGTTCCACCTATTGCAGTAGAACCTGTCCTCGTGAAGACGCACCAAAGTTTCCTTGAAGAGCAGCCTCTCCCTGTCATTGTGATGGCTCCCCGAGTTCTGCGCTATCGAACCCGGCGTGAAGTTTTGGGGTTTGGAATCGGCGCGGTGGCTGCGGCGATAGGCGCTGGTCTTCTCCTGCCACAAGCTACGCTCAATCGCATGGGTATACGTCGAGATATGAACTTTCGTGGGAAGGAGTGGCTACTAAACAAAGCATTGCGGATCGACGATGACGTGGCTGAAGCACTCTACTCAGGAAATCGCAGGGTACCGACCTATACAAAATCTCAAACTACCCCGATTAAGAATAACTACAACGGAGGCACTCCTGACCCTGGATATATATCGGGATGGAATCTAACTTTGGAAGGGCTCGCTTCCGGCTTGATCGTCTCTCTCGATATTCGGAATCTCATGAATCGCTTCTCGGTGCATGAGCAAATTACGCGGCTGGTTTGCGTTGAAGGCTGGAGTGCGATCGCGTGGTGGGCGGGTTTGAAGTTCGACGATCTACTTCATGCCTACCCGCCGAAATCGCAGGCAAATTGGGCTCGTGTGGAGTCATCTGTCAATGTCGACGCCGCCGGGAATTCCGATCCCTACTTTGTCTCTATCGACCTGGCGACGGCACGCCATCCGCAGACGTTGCTCGTCACACACCATAATGGTCAGCCCCTTACCCTAGAGCACGGAGCACCGCTCCGTCTCCTGGCACCTGTAAAACTCGGCTTGAAGAACGTGAAGGCCATTACCCGGATTACCTATTCGGCGGAGGAGCCAAGAGACTACTGGACTTCCTATGGATATGCCTCCTACGACGGAATCTAATTTACCGTCCGCTTCCCGTTCGAAGAACGCGTAGGAATTATCACGAAAGAGATTCGTCTCTATACTGGCATGTGGAGGCAGAACGCACATGGATGCAGATGATTTGAGGATTGTGGAAGCCGTGGCAAGAATCGGCAGCATGAACCGGGCGGCTGCCGAACTGAACATGGTGCAATCAAATGTCACCGCCCGAATTCGTCTCCTGGAGGAAGAGCTCGGCGTTCAACTATTCGTCAGGCACAGCCGCGGTGTGGAACCGAGTGCAGCTGGCCTGCGCCTCCTTTCTTACGGGGAGCAAATACATTCTCTGTTCCAGCAAGCCATCACAGCAGTCAAAGAAGATGGAACTCCAAAGGGCAAACTGAGTATCGGAATGATGGAGACCACTGCCGGACTGCGGCTGCCCGCACTCGTAGCCCAATACGCGCAGGAATATCCGAGGGTCGAGTTGGCCATCATGACAGGTACTACGTCGTCTCTGATCCAGCAGGTGGCGGATAACGAATTGGATGGTGCTTTTGTGGCCGGGCCTATTCATCATCAAGAACTGAGCGAGGAACCACTCTTTTTCGAAGACCTTGTCCTCGTAAGTTCTTTATCCATAAGGAACTTCGATGACCTCGCCAAAATTGAAAATCTCAAAGCCATTGTGTTTCGACAGGGTTGTTCTTACCGTCAGAGGCTCAGCTCTATCCTCGATGGGCTGGATATTCGTCATGTGGTGATGGAATTTTCCTCTCTCGATGCAATCATTACCTGCATCACTGCAGGCGTTGGGATAACGCTGCTACCGAAGACGCTGGCGGAGAGACTTTGGATCGATCAGTCCGTCACGATGCATGAGCTCCCAGCGGATCAGACGCGAGTAGAGACTGTATTTGTGAGACGACATGATCGTTATCCGACAAGCGCACTCAACGCCTTCCTGAAGATGACCCGCGAGATCTCGGATGTTGCGATCCTCGATCGACAATTGCACGCTATCGGCTAAAGCGATAGCGGGTATCAGAACAAATCGGGCCTCATAGTAATCTTCTTTCGCATCTATATTGCAGCTTGAACGCAGCAGGTAGCCGTACCAACATGCGGCATCACCAACATCGAGGAAACATCCTGATGTTGCAGCTGCGGCGCTGGCAGCATTGATTTCGATAGGAGCAATTATGGCAAGCAAAGGAACAGTGATCGTAACGGGTGGCTCACAGGGTATCGGAGCTGCCGTGGTCCAATCTTTTTTGGATCGTGGATATTCCGTCGTCGCAACTTCGCGAAAGATTACCCAGGCTGGACTAAACCCATCTCCGAACCTAGCACTGGTAGATGGAGACATCGGCCAGGCTGCTACGGCTCAAAAAGTAGTCGACACCGCGGTTCAGAAGTTTGGCTCGATTGATGCCCTCGTCAACAACGCCGGCATCTTCTTCGCAAAGCCTTTCACCGATTACACCGCCGACGATTTCCATGCTCTCGTCGCGACGAATCTCGAAGGCTACATCTACATCACACAGCTCGCGGTCAAGCAGATGCTCGTCCAGAAGTCAGGTGGAAGCGTCGTGGCCATCACGTCATCGCTGGTTGAAAATCCCAACAGCAGTTTGCCGGTATCCGTGCCGATGATCACGAAGGGCGGTCTCGAGGCCATCACACGCAACCTGGCCTCGGAGTATTCGAAGGAGCACATCCGCTTCAATGCGGTCGCGCCCGGTAGCGTCGACACGCCTCTTCACAAAGACAATCCGAAGGATTTCCTGAAGACCTTGTCGCCGATGGGTACAATCGCCACTTCGGAGGAGATCGCAAACGCAGTGATCTATCTCACCGAATCGCGTCAGATCACTGGGGAGGTGCTGCACGTGGACGGCGGTGCGCACAACGGCAAATGGTAAGCCTAGGCAGTCCGCAACCGGCCAGCGCGGAGCGCCGGTTGCTGGACCTTGGAATTGTGCTCCCGAAGGCTCCCCACCCGCTTGGTGCCTACGTCGAGTCAGTCCAGTCTGGCCGTCTCCTCTTCCTCAGTGGAATGTTGCCGGTCAAGAATGGCAAGCTTCAATTCGTTGGACGGCTTGGTAAAGAGCTCGACGAATCTGCTGGCCGGGATGCATTGCGAACTTCAACCCTGAATGCTCTTTCTGCAGCGAAGGCGCACGTAGGGTCGCTGGACCGTGTGACGAGGGTTGTCAGCGTGAAGGTCTACATCGCAACAGATGGAGACTTTTACAACCAGCCTATCGTTGCGGACGCAGCATCGGAGATTCTCCGCGATGTATTTGGAGAAGACAAGATGTCCGTGCGGTCCGTATTAGGAGTGGCCGCCTTGCCTCTCGGTGCGCCGGTCATGCTTGAGGTAACGTTCGAGGTCGAGTAACGAGAAGGCGGGAGCTAAGCTCCCGCCTTCTTTGATATGCGCGATTGATGCATGCCAGGCTCTTCCGTCCAACGATGCCTTCTCATCGAACAGCACGTAACAACTGCTCCAGTGGCTGAAGAACGATGAAATCCACATAGCCCTCGTCCGGCGTTGCAGCTCGCTGAAGCAGTTGCTCGGCCATCGCGACATCCGGTGCTGACAGGTGTTCGTGGTGCTGACGTGCCTCCAACTCTTCCAGCCCCAGATGACCCAGCGCAATCAATTCGTGGCGACGTTCAGTCACTTTCTTCAGCTCTGGGTTAGACTCCGTGAGCTGATCCAGCGCAGGACCGGTATTCACCCATGATTGGAAGTCCCTGCGAAGCGTACTCGCTGCCTGATTTATTGCAGCATCATCGGTGCTATGCAGGAAAGCGTCCACTGTCCGGTCAAACTCATGCTCGAATGGGGGATCAAACACCACTGCATCCACGAGACCCACCAGTGGTGTATCGCGGGTAGGCTTCTGGCGCTGAAGCCTTACGATGAAGTCTTCCGGCTGCAGCGTCGCAGCGAGAGTCTCCAGCTCGGGTGAAGACAGCGATCGGGAGATGTGCCGCAAGAGCCGTTGTGGGTTGGACAAGTGCTCCAGTCCCATGGCGTCGAGTCGCAGCGATTCGATACGAAGGCGGCGATACATATCCTCCACATCGCTGACCTGTGGTGGTGACCACATCCGTTCGGCAAAGGCGATTGTCCTTGGCCAGACGCGGGAGTCGATCGTCTGCGCATTCACCTCTTCGCCCCACATGCAGGCTTCACCACCGAGCATCCCCTGCCCGGTAGGCAGCTTTGCTGCGTAGATCTCCGCACTGCTGGAGTGGTGATCGAGATAGTAGGGTTGGGAGTAGATCGTCTGCCTGTTCTGCGTGGCCGCCGCTGCGAACGATGTCGCACCACGGCGATTCTGCACAACGAAGCCGGAGAGCAGGTCCGGAGACAGAGCTTCATCCCAACCGATCATCTTCCTTCCGTGCCTGTTCAGAATCCGCTGCACTCGCCGGCTGAACTCCGCCTGCAGTTCGCTGGGCTTTGCATAGCCATGAGCCTTCATGTAGGCAGCGATACGAGGGTTGCTCTTCCATGCGACTCCGTTGGTCTCATCACCTCCGATATGGACGTACTGATCGGGAAAGATGTGCGTCATCTCTTCAAAGAATCTATCGAGAAACTCGTACGTCGACTCACGTGTAGGATCCATCGCAGCAGCGAAGATGTGATAACTGTGTTCGGCGTGAAACGGTCCCGGCGCACTGGCCAGTTGGGGATAGCCTGCCATCCAGCTCATCGAGTGGCCCGGCATATCGAACTCCGGGACGATGCGTATGCCACGCGCAGCGGCGTATGCGACGACGGCTCGCATTTGATCCTGTGTATAGAACTCACCATCGGAACCATCGGCAGTCAATCGCGGAAAGACTCTGCTCTCGATGCGGAAGCCCTGAAAGTCTGTCAGGTGAAGGTGCAGCACGTTCATCTTCACCGCCGCCATTGCGTCGAGAGTACGCAACAGAACGGGGACCGGAAGAAAATGGCGTGATGGGTCCAACAGCAGACCGCGCCAGGGAAAGCGCGGTGTATCCACGATATGAACCGGTGGCAGAAACCAGCCGCTGCCGTTCGATTGCAGCAACTGCAGCAGGGTCTCCATGCCGTGATAGGCACCGAATATTGTGTTCGCTTCAATCGTCGCCCGATGGCTGTCAACGTTGAGGCTGTAGCTCTCATCCATGCCCAGGGTCGGTTGCGAAGCGGAGGCGTCTGCAACATGGATGACGATGGAAGCGGCATCATGATTTGGTACCAACGGTGTCGTCAACTCAATGCCTGTGGTGCTTTGCAGTCTCACGATGAAGCGCGATGTGGCAGCACTAAGCGGACCGCTTGCAGCAGCTTGCAGAAACACCGACGTTGTCTGAGAGAAAGAGAGGCCTGGATCTGCAGACACCTGCAGCTCACGGGGCTGTGGGACAAGGGCGTTCACGAAGGGGGCTTGAGCCGCACTGCTCGAGCATGCAACAACATGACAGAGGAACGCGAGAAGAGCGATGCTACGAAGCATTTCATTTCCTTGTGATTTTGCGGGCCGCGAAGTTTGCCACTACTGATAGTTGGCGTTCCAGACACGAGCCCTGTAGATAGCAGCGCCAGGGCGGGTGCGGACATCGTGCGGAGAGCTAAACTCCACGACGTCGGTGCACCATGTGTCCTGCGTGCAGGAGGAATGGGGGCGAGTCTCGATGAGCTGTCCCGTCGCTGCCTGCTTGCTGATGCTCTTGATGCCTACGGTATTTTGCAGGACGGTCGCGGTGCCAGTCTGCTTGTTGTAGACGTAGACCACATGACCGGCGCTGATGTAGAGATTGTTGATGTCGCCGTAGACCGGCTGCAGATCATGACCGCCTCCGCTGGGTAATAACGTGGTGGCCACAACACTCAGCGCCGGAGCAGCATCCGTTCCACCAACTCTGAGCTGGACGAGTTTGTTGCCGCCCAATGCCCACAGCACATTCCGCGATGGGTCCCACAGCACATTATGAGCGTCTGGCAGATCGTACTGCGC
This sequence comes from Granulicella mallensis MP5ACTX8, assembly GCF_000178955.2. Classification (NCBI taxonomy): domain Bacteria; kingdom Pseudomonadati; phylum Acidobacteriota; class Terriglobia; order Terriglobales; family Acidobacteriaceae; genus Granulicella; species Granulicella mallensis. Next base: position 5,198,297 of record NC_016631.1, read on the forward strand.
GAACACCTCGGACGATGCACCCTGCGAGGCTGCGTAGACGCGAACCCATCCTCCATTGCTGGCAGCGCCTGCGACGTTGCCGTTCGGCAACAGCTCAATGCCATGAACATTTGAGCTCGTACCGGCGTTGATCGACCACTTGCGAATCTTGCCGGGATAGGACACCACGGCCATCATGCCATCGCTGTCACTGACGGCCATCCACTGGCCACCCCACAACGAGTTGTTGCGTAGCTTAGCCTCTGTCGGCAGCCCCCAGCCGGAGCCGCTGATCCCGCTGTCTGAAGGATCCCAACTCCACAGGACCGCCTTGGGATTGTCTGCTCCCCAATCGACTTGCGCATAGTTCATCAGCAGAATATGCGGGCCGGACTTGGTTTGATCGGTGAGAGCAATGGGATCAGGATGAGACGCAGAGGCGCCTGGGGCGGTGGTCTGCCCCAAGGCTCCTGTAGGTCCGATCAGAACCGCCGCCAGGAATAGGAATGCGATTTGCTTGTTCATGGTTCTCCCTGTGCCGGGCTGCGATTCCAATGGAAGGTTAGAATTGCAACTTCAACTCAAATTGCAGAGAGCGCGGCCCTCCGTGCTGATAGAGCGAAGACAAGCCTCCAAGCGACGCGCTGGAAAGAGTGCCTGTTGCCTGTCCCATAATCGGGTTATTGCATGCCTGTCCGGCGACGGTGGCGCCACAGGTGACATTGAGCGCGCCAAAGTTCGGATGGTTGAAGACGTTGAATGCCTCTGCGCGGAATTGAAGGTGGGACTGCTTATAGATAGGAAACACACGCTGAATCGCCACGTCCGATTCATTCTCCCCAAACCCGCGGAGAAAATTGCGCGGTGAGTTTCCAATTCCAAGCTGGGCCGTTGTCGGTGCTGAGAACACCGCAGGATTGAATTGCTTGCCACCGGGAATTCCGGTCTGATGGATATAGGGATTTTTGCCGTTCCAGTTCAGCCGCGTCGAAAGTACATCGCCGGTAGCAGGATCAAAGAATGTGGTCCCTAGCAATTGAACGGGAAAGGCAGTTCGCGCAACGAACCAGAGGTCCGCGCTCCAATTGCCCAGAACCGCTCTCTCCCAAAGGTTCGAATAGTGAGTAGGAAGGTTGTAGACCAGGGCCGTAGTGAAGTTATGGCGAACATCGTGGTCAGAGTTCCCTCTTTGGATCTCGTCCAGATAGCCAGGGCCAATACCATTTTCTGCCGTGCTGGCGGTATCGATCGCATGTGCCCAGGTGTAGCTCGCCAGGACCTGGAGACCGTGTGCCATCTGACGATTGTATTGAAGCTGAAGTGCGTTGTAGCTTGAGCTCCCTCCATTTTGGTACTGCTCGATGTAGCTGAAGTTAGGATTTGAAGGCGCTAAGTCGTACTCCAGGTACGCCGTAAGATTGCGCCCTTGCGTTCCAACGTATCCAATGCTCAGAGTCTGTGCGGACCCAAACGCCTGTTCGAGCGTGGCGCTCCACTGGATCGTTGAGGGTGGAACAAAATGAGGGTCGATGACCCACGACAAGGTATAAGGCGGAATCGGCTTGATGGTAGGTTGCAGGATTGTGCTTGCTGGAGTCGGAAACTTTGTCTTACTCAACGCCAGGTGGTTGCCGGTTCCCAGGCCTCCGAGTGTGCCATTGAAGACAGACTGGCCGGTATCGTAAAAGAGTCCAACGCCACCACGTAATACGGTCTCATGACCAGGCCGATTAAAGAGCGTTGTAGCTATACCGAATCTGGGTCCAAAATCCGTATAGGTTGTCTTGTATAAAGGCGTGCCCAGAGGAGCCAGTTGCACCGAAGATGGATTCGTGACGTACCCGGTGTACGTATACTGCTGCGCGCCGGAGACCTCGACTGGTGGATTCAGATCCCAGCGAAGTCCCGAAGAAAGACTTATTCTCGGAGTGATACGCCACTCGTCCTGAAAGAAGAGCCCAAGGTTCTTGGCTATCGGATCTTCTCTCGAATAAGTGATAACGGAGACAGAATCCTCGATACCGTTGAGGACATTGGCCGCGCTATCGATGTAGTTGAAGATCTCCGGGCTTGCCGACAGAGCACCGTCCCCAAAATACGTAGTGGTCTGGCGGTAATTCGCGCCGGCCTTGAAGAGATGCTTCCCATGCGCCCATGTGACTGTATCAACAGCATTCGGCTGAAACTGGCGAGTACCATCGTTGGCGTAGTACAAAAGCGGCCTGATCGTAATCGACGTCTCTTTTGGAAAGTACAGTTGAAATTCGGTCAGTCCACCCGCGGGCGGTAGTCCCTGCATGGTCTGGATATTCGGCGATTGTTGCCCTGTTACCGGAACCGATCCTTCGACGGGCTGCCCTGTCGAGGTAAAGGCGTAATACGATGGCGAGTACTGCAACCGCAGCTCATTACTGATGAAGTTGTGAAGGACGCTATCCACACCCAGAAGATACGTTCTGGTGCGCTGGACGGTTACGTCGGTGCTAGTGCCGTAGTTCACTCCTGCGCTGCTGCTCTCCGTGTCGCTATAGCGAGCAAACACTCGCATCCAAGTCCACGGCTGAAAGTCGACGCGCGCGCTAAGAGAATCGATGGTGCTTGGCGTGGTGGTTGTAATAAGAGCCGGCGACAAGCCATCGCCGTAGTCGATGCACTGCGCATCCTGCTGGATCGAGCAGTTCGGCAGAGGAAATCCATTCAAGATGGGCTTGAGTACTTCCGCAGCGTTCGCCCGCAGGTTTTTCCAGCGAGCGTCCGAATAAGTCGCCGTGTTGAAGGTGCCGTTGGTTGGCACGTATTTAATCATGGCGGCCGATGGCTGGTTCAGGCGAAGCCCTTCATAGGAGAAAAAGAAGAACGCCCGATCTTTACCCGAAATCAGGTAAGGAATACTCAATGGCCCACCTACTGTTCCACCGAAATCATTCTGCCGTTCCTGAGGCTTTGGCAGAGGCGTCGCGGCATAGGTATTGAACCAGTTGTTGGCGTCAAAGGCATAGTTCCGCACGTAATCAAAGGCTGTGCCGTGATAGTCGTTCGTGCCGGAGCGTGAGGTGAAGCTGACCTGGGCTCCTGCTCCCCGCCCAAACTCAGCAGAGTAGGTGGAGGTCGAGATACGAAACTCCTGCAACGCATCCACGGAGACAATGGCCTGTGTCGTTCCGAGCGTGGTAGCGCTCGATGTCGACCCGGTGTTGGCTGACGTTGACCCTTGCCCACTGTTCGGCGAGTTCATGGCGCTGGCGCCATCCATATTGAAGCTGTTGGAATCCGTGCGCTGTCCGTTGACGCTGAACTCGCCGCTGGTGTCCGATCCCTGAGGGGTTGCCGTGACTGTGCCGGGTGACAGCAGGATCAGCGACTGAAAGCTCCTGCCGTTCAGCGGTATATTCTCAACGAACTGACGATCGACCACGGTGCTTACCGTGCCATCCGTTGTGTTGATCGCGGCACTGCTTCCGTTGACCGTTACTGTTTCGGACTTGCCTCCAATATGCAGTTCAAAGTCCAGCACCGCATTCTGGTCGACATTCAAAGTAAGGGAACGGCTGACGGCACTGCTGAAGCCGACCGCGTCGACGAAGATCTTATAGAGACTGGGGTTGAGCCCCGTCACGATATATTCGCCCGCATTATTCGTACGAGCTTTGCGCTCGGTATTGGTTCGCAGGTCGATCACACGAACAGCTGCCTTTGGAATGACGGCTCCGGTACTGTCGGAGACCCGCCCCTGAACCTGCGCGCTCTGTCCGTAGGCAAGCGTGGCGAAACTGGCGAAGGCAAAGAAGACAAGAAGGGCATAAATGTTGCGAAACATTTTCATTTGCTCCTGAAATTGTGGCGGCTGTTGTTAGTTGTTATCTTTTCGGAATGCTGTAGATGTATCTGCCAGGTGCAGGCGGATTCGCTCGCCGACATCGAGGATCTCTCTGGCAATCTCCGGCGCAGACCGAGTTAGCCCTGTCTCGTTGCTCACCATTTCAAGACAAAGTTGCCTGTATCGGCGAAGTTGTTCATCGATGCCACGGCCTGAACGATCGGGTTCTGAAATCTCAGGAACGGGACTCGAGCTGGCAAATCCTAACGACAATAGAATTTGCTGATTGGCATAGATACCCGCAGTGATCGTTCCTCTATAGTTGCGGGACAGTGTTTCCAGTTGCGTCTGCTCATTCACCGGAAGCGGATTCACTTCTCGAAAACGAGACTGCAACTCGGAGAGATGAACTCCTGCCTGGACGATGCGGAGACTTCCATCCAGCAAGTTATCCGAAGCAGGCACCAGTTGATCCATCGACAGATTTTTCTTGCGAAGATACTGCTCCAGGGGTGAAGGCTGCTCCTGAATGGGAGATCGTGGCTGCCCATCTCCAGACACGGCACTCGGCAGCGGACGAGGCCCGATCTCTTCCGCGCTCAAGATCGAAGCGTGCACGTTTGGAATAAGCGCTAAGCGGGATAAGAGCTCCCTCTTGCGAGCATTCGTGTCGACGACTCCTTTGACCTCCATGCCTTCAGCCGTGCGCGCGAGGCTGATCGGCTCACCGGCATCTGCCTGCAGTTGATTCAGAACTGTCCGCGCCCCCAACTCCGCCTCATCCAATTCAGAATCGGCGAGCCCACGAGGCAGATGAATCGCAGCGTGCATGGCTGGCAGATCACTTGCCGCAGTCGTTACAACTGGCTCAAACCAGCTCGGATCAGCCGCGCTCCAAGGCATTACGTTGTAATCCAATTCAGCGATCTCTACATTGCCGGTATCTCGGAAGGAGATGGTCCGTTCAACAGGATGAAAATCGGCAGCACGAACGGTAAGCGATTCCTTCGTGACGTCGCCACTGTCAATCGTTGTGGTCAACATAAGCAGAGTGCTGCCTGCCGTCTGCACACTATCCCTAGTAACTCGTGAATGCTTATACCAATCCTGATAGGCAGCTGCAGATAAAGGAGCATCCCAGTTCACACCTGCCTTTGCCAGTCTCGCCTGGAGCATCGTAGTTTGACGGTCAAGTGGCTGCAGCTTTGGTTTCCGGCGACCGCTTGTATCGCGGTGAATGACTCGTTCGATCGTCTGCGAGGCGGTCCGAATACGAACCTTCTGAGCAATGACCTTCGATTCTCCTGTGGAGACGGCGATCTGGTCCGCTGTCTCAGCACGTTGCAGGAATAGATTTGCTGACATCGGTGGTGTGCTCTTGTGCCATAGCCAGAGGCAAACACACGCGCCGAGAGTAAGGAATACGGCACTTGCAAGAAATGGGTTCATATTGCCGATGAAGAGTCTGCGATATTGCCGCTGCAGCCAGACGGAGAAACTGCTTGTCCAGCGTCGAAACTGCCGTTCAGAGTGACGAACAATCGGAATGAATCCCCCATTCGATACGGAGCCTGTTTCAAATAGCGCAGGAGCGTTTGCGCTCTCGAACGCTATATCCGTCTCCGGCATCTCAGCCATCACTGGGTCGAGGTACAGGACGTGGACGATAAGATCGTCCGGGCCAAAGGTGACGGTAAGGATAAGAGAACGTCGGTCACTGAGAGAGATCGTTTCGACCTGCTTCATTCTGTCGGAGCGATCCGGGCTCTCCAAGGGGAGGCAAGCCAGGCAGTACAACTGCTCGCTCTGTACTTCGATAAGCGATGGTTCTTCCTTGTTTGCCAGTCTCAAGCGAAGTTCATTAACCTCCGCGGTAACTCTCTGCGAAGAACGCACCTCACCATCCACGACGATCTCCAGGCTGGAAGGGCGATGCTCGAAGAGTTCGCGGGCTCGACGCTCCATCTTGCGCAGAGTGGGGCTATTTCTCGTCAGCTTCTTGCGTGCACTTGGCCCTCTGGAACCACTTACTCCTCCAGGGCCGGACATACTGTCACGGTCGATGCCATCTTCAGGAGAGCGTTCGGCCAGCGAGGGTAAGTCGAGAATTTTATTCACTCGCTCAAGACAGCTTCTGCAACTTACCAGATGACTTAGTTCCTGAGCAGTTAACTTCGCAGAGCCATTCAGAGCGCCATACCGTCGCTCAAGCACAGCACGCTCCAGGCATCTTCCTTCAACGGCACTGAAGACCGCCTCCTGCAGTTCATGGAACAGGAGATGAGTGCTATCTCCTTTCTTCGAGAAGAAGAGAGGAAGATTGCCAGAGGGCACAATGCAACGAATGGCTTCCGGCCTTTCCAGAGAGAGCCGCGCTTCGTTTCGCGCCGTCTGTAAAAGCATGTCGACCGAGGAGCGTCCGGCCTGGAGTATCCTCATCACCTCGGAGGGGTAGTAGCCGTGGAAAAATCGCAGAATCAGGACACTGGCTGAGCGAACCGTGCTCTTCCGCTCACAGGCATAGCGACAGATCTTTCGGAGATGATCGTGGACAAATAACAGTTCACCGCGATCAGCAACGGCGAGGCCATGTTCTATCGAGTCGTAATCGACGATCGATAAATTGTTGAGCGGATTGCGCCCGCTCTGGCGCACTCGGACGAGATAAAGATTGCGAAGCACACGGAACAGATATCCCTCAGGCTGCTCCATCTCATCAATCGGTCGTGTAATCCGAGTGATGCGCAGATAAAAATCCTGGACCAGGTCCTCTGCCTCGGAGCGATCGTTGTGTGTGATTTGAGCGGCCCACTCCAGCAAACGAGGGTAATAGTCGAAGAACACATCTTCGTTGGTTCTCCGAACCGGGTTGGAGTGAGAGAAGGGCATAGTTTGTCGCTCTATCTAACAAAAGGGTCGTTAGCAGGCGAATCTCAGGATGCGTGCCCTGATATTCGCCTGTTCTTAACAATGGGTCTCTTGGCCCCTCTGTCAGTAAAAGCCCGCAAGTTGGGGCTCTTATGCGCTTCACTATCAGATCTGAGCTTGTGGCGCAGGTTTGGAGATTACCAATATGCCAGAGGCAATGCTCAGCGGCGTTGCTGCCTTGAGCGAGCCTTGAATTCCTGCCTTCAGCTATTACGCTCCAGGCATCGTCAAGCCTTGCTTCACCTCATAGAGCCCGGTCGCATAGCGTTTTGTGTGGTCGACGATCAGCGTGCGTCCGTCTGGAGAGACCGAGAAGCCGGCGATCCCCGACGCTGAGAGTGGAGGAAGATCGCGCAGGTGAGCAACGACATGGGCGCGTCTTGTGGTGGGATCTATCTCAAAGATGTCCGAGACAGCGAGATCGCTCTCTGACACCGCTACGTATACGTGATTGCCCGCGATCGCGATCGTGTCCGTGAAGGTCGCGCGTCCGGCCACCTGAAAGATCTGCTCGGTAGAGCCATCGACAAGGCTTCTGCGCGAGAGCGAGAGCTGCGCCCCCTGCTCGATAAAGTAGAGCCACCGCCCATCGGCCGAGGGAAGAAAGCTGGCCACGGCCTCTACAAACAGAGGCTCGGGACGACCAGTGCCGTCAACCCGCATGCGCCAGATACTGGAAGTGCCGTCCTCATTCGAGGAAAAGAACAGATACGCTCCATCGGCGCTGTAGACGGGATTGAAGTCGCGTTTGCGCGTCGTTGTCAGCGTACGGATCGAGTGCGAGGCGAGGTCGCACACCATCAGGTTCGTAGCGCCATATTTGCGAAAACTGAATGCAATCGAGCGGCCATCAGGGGACCAGGACGGCGGAAAGACCAGGCCCTCACCGTGAAAGTGCGTCAGTTGTACGGGAGCATCCGATCCTGTGCGATACAGCCAAACCTCTCCCCAGCCGCTGCGTGTGCTGACGAAAGCGACGGAGTGGCCATCGGGCGAGTAGACCGGTGAGGAGTCGGTCTTGTCCGACGGGAGCGGCGTATGCGCGCCGCCGCCTGTGGCCAGTGGCTGCTCGATCAGCTCCGTAATCAACTGCCTGTGCTCGAAGACCAGCGTGCCGGTGGGTGAAATCGATGGATTGATCGCGTCGAAGTCCGCCGGTGTCACCGGCTGCGGCGTGCCTCCATCCCTGGTGATTCTCCACAGGCCATAAGGTGTGGTCTCGTTCCGCTGGGTGCCGTAGAGGATCGAGCGGCCATGATCGATCCAGGCGAGGCCGCGCACTCCGTCGGTGTCGAAGGTCAACCGCGTCGCGGGCTTTACCTGCTCGCCCTTGACCGAAACCATGTAGAGATCGCCCAGGCCGCCGCGCCGGAAGGCGATCCATGAACCGTCAGGCGAAAACTTTGCGTCGATGTCTCCACTCGAACCGATCGGCGGAGAGGTGACTGAGGTACGCTCGCCGGTCGCTACCGAGATCAGCACGATGCGCATTGGGTTTCCCGCGACAGGCTGTTCGGTGGTGAGCAGGAATCGACCATCGGACGACCAGTCGAGCGCGGGATGGTCGTCGCCGATCGGCCAGTAGGAGACGAATTTCCCCACGGTGTTCAGGGTCTTTGCCGCGAGATTGAAGCGGACGACCTCGAAGTGCGACATATCGACGCGGCGCGTGAAGGCTATCTCACGACCATCGGGAGACCAGACAGGCCGTGTCTCGGCGAGCGAGCCCTCCGTCAGGCGCACCGGCGAGGCGTCGCCATGCACATCCTGTATATAGATATGCGACTGATCTTCGCCGTGCGGGATCATCGCCACCGCCAGCCACCTGCCGTCAGGAGACCAGGCGGAGTCGGTCGTGTTCCCGGTGAAGAGATCGACGGGACTCAACGCGTTGAAGGAGGCGGCGTTGACGTGCGGCTGTCCCCGCCAGATCCACGCGACCGAGAAGCCCGCCAGCGCCACTACGGCAAGGATGGCTCCAATTAACAGATGCCGGTTGCGTGATGCGGCCGCAGGAGGTGGGACGCCCATTGCGAAGCTTCGCGATTGTTGTGCGACAGCGCGCTCCACCGCAGGCGCGATATGCTCGCCTGCAAATTGCTCCTCCCAACCGGAGAACTCGGTCCTGCGCGTCGGCAGGGTGCGCAGAATCTGCGGCACATAGCCGCCCTTGGGCAGCTCGATCCTGATCGGGTCGCCCGCGCCCTCCGTGCGGTAGTACTGATCCAGCTTCTCGCGTACTCGCCGGGCATGCACGCGTACGATCGGGTCGCTCTTCGGATCGTAGTCGGCGGCGCGCAGAAAGACCTCGACGGCGATCGTGGTCTCCTTGAGATCGGAGACCTCTCCACGCAACGCTCTTCCGACGCAGAACTCAAGGAACTGCCTCGACCGCGCAGCACTGGCAAAGATCGACGACTTCAGGATACGGCCCATCTGAGCGTCAACTTCACCGTTTCGGATCATAACCAGAGGTTAATCATCGGACGTTAACATTCGTTGAAGGGCTTATCCCCGCATGTAACCCCTTCTTACGGGCCGATACGACGCATTTCGCGACGGAAGCTGCCAGATTGAAGGCCATGAGTGCCCACATCTCTCCTTCCATGAAACCGCTGCAGTCCTTCCACCACTCTCGCCCAAGGGTCGCGTCCTTTCTCTTCGGTCTGTGTGTCGCGCTGTGTTGCGTCCTGTCGAGTGGAGTGGCCTTCGCCCAGAGCAGCTCCGTCAACGGCCACATCATGGACAGCTCCGGCGTCCCCGTCGAAGGGGCGACCGTCGCGATCACCAGCACCACCACCAGCGAAACCCGGTCGGTCGCCACCAACCATGATGGCTACTTCCTCTTCCCGCCCCTCGCGCCGGGCAGCTACGTGCTGCACACCTCGGCCCCGAGCTTCGCCAGGTTCACCCTTGAGAACATCAAGCTCGAGGTCGGCGGCTCCCGCTCGGTCGATGTCACACTCCAGCCCGAGAGCCAGTCGCAAACGGTCGAGGTAAACGCCACCGCTCCGGAACTCATCACCGACAATCCCGATCGCGGCAACGTCATCGAGAGCGAGTTCGTGCAGAACACCCCGCTCAATATCCGCAACCCGCTACAACTGGTGAACTTCGCGCAGGGCGTCACCGCCTACAGCTCCGACTCCGGCAACAATGACCAGAGCGAGGCCCTGACCAACACCTTCCGGATTAACGGCGGCAAGATCGCCACCACCGAGAGTCTGCTCGACGGCGCGGCCAACACCACGCTCTACGACTACAACGCCATCGCCGACGTCCCGCAAGTCGACGCCATCCAGGAGTTCAAGGTCCTCACCACCGCCTACGCACCCGAGTGGGGCCGCACCAGCGGAGGCATCGTCACCTTCGCCACCAAGTCCGGCACCAACCAACTCCACGGCAGCGCCTTTGAGTACCTGCGCAACAGCGCACTCGACGCCAACAGCTACAACTCCGACGCCGCAGGGCTAAAGAAACCACACTTCCAGCGCAACCAGTTCGGCTACGCACTCGGTGGCCCGGTCGTGCTGCCGCATCTCTACAACGGCACCAAGCGCACCTTCTTCTTCTCTACCTTCGAAGGCCTGCGCCAAAGCCAGGCAGGCAGCTTCCTGGGCACCGTACCCACCATGCTTGAACGCAAGGGCGACTTCTCCCAGACGCGCGATGCGAACGGCAACCCGATCGTGATCTACGATCCGCGCTCGACGATGCTCGACCCCACCGCGCCTGCCGGCACCACGCGCTACATCCGTACGCCCTTCCAGGGCAACGTCATCCCCACGCAGTATCTCGACTCAACCGGGCTCAACATCCTCGCGAACTACCCCATGCCGAACCAGCCAGGACAGGGGCTCAGCTCGGTCAACAACTACTTTTCGAACGCGACCACGGCGAGCAACCAGAACGTCGTGAACCTGCGCATCGACCACCGCATCAACGATGCGCACTCCTTCTTCGCCCGCTTCGACTGGTTTCAGCGTGACAATATCAATCCCGACCCCTACGGCAATGGCCTCTCTTACGAGCCCGGTAATCAGCGGCTTCCCGGATACAACATCATGGGCGATCACACCTGGGTGTTGAGCCCGAACCTTGTCTTCGAGCACCACTTCGCCTATGCCCACCAGGAGTCAAACCGCGTGCCGGAGTCGCTCGGCTATAACCCGACCAAACTCGGCTTCAACGGCAATGTCGTCGCAGGCCTCACCGCGCTCAGCTTTCCTGAAGTTGCAGCGACCCGTATCAGCAGCATCGGCCCCGAGGGTGGGCTCGAGACAGACTTCGGCACCGTCTACCAGTACGCAGCCTCGCTCGCGCAGTTGAAGGGCAAACACTCGCTCAAGTACGGATTCGACTTCCGCTACTTCCCTACGGGATTGAACATCGCGCAGGAGGTCACGGTGACAGCGAACAGCAACTTCACCGGCGGGCCGAACCCGCAGGCTGTCGGCGGCGATTCAGGCTCGGGTATCGCGGATCTTCTGCTCGGCACAGGCACCGTGAGCAGCGGCTACTCCCCGGGCTTCCACTATAGCCATCCGTACTATGCCTTCTACGCGCAGGACGACTATCACCTCACACCGAAGCTGACCCTCACCTATGGTTTGCGCTACAACCTCGAGCTGCCCGATCAGGAGAGCAAGAATCAGTACGTCTTCCTCGATCTCAACTCCTCGTCACCACTCAACGCAAAGGTCTCCTCGCTGGGCAGCCTCACCGGAGGCCCCGGCTTCGTCGGCACAAACGGCCTGGGCTCGCGCCTGCAGACGACGCAGAAGCTGAACTTCGATCCGCGCCTGGGCTTTGCGTATCGCTGGAACGACCAGACGGTTGTGCGTGGTGGCTTCGGCATCTTCCATGCGCCGCCTGTGGACCTTGCCAACTCCAGCGCGGGCTTTGCCGCCGTCACTACGTCGAATCCCGCACTGGCTAACGGCGTCGCGCCGCAGTTCAACCAGGCCAACCCCTTCCCCAACGGCCTCACCCAGCCGACCGGCAACTCGCTCGGCCTCGACACGCTGCTCGGCCAGAACATCACGGGTGTTCCGCGCCAGCAGAAGATCAGCTACAGCGAGCAGTGGTCGTTCGATATTCAACGGCAGCTTCCCGGCAACTTCGTCGTTACGCTCGGCTACGTTGGTAACAATGGCCTGCACCTGTACTCGCCGGTCAACTACAACCAGCTCCCCGATGCCGACCTCGCACTCGGCTCGCAGCTGCTCACTACCGTGCCGAATCCGTTCTACGGAGTCATCACGGATCCCACCTCGCTGCTCAGCGCGCCGACCGTGCAGTACGGCCAGTTGCTGCGTCCGCATCCGCAGTTTCAGAACATGACGGCAAGCTCGAGCGTTGGCCAGTCGTCCTATCACGCGCTACAGCTCTCGGTGGAACACCGCTTCTCGCAGGGACTCGCGCTGCTGTTCACCTACACCCACAGCAAGATGTTCGACGATGTGGGCGACTATCTCGTCACCGCGCAGGCGCAGGACAACAACTGCATTCCCTGCGAACGCTCGATCTCCCAGCAGGACCTGCCTAACGTTATCCGTCTCAGCGGCCAGTACGAACTTCCCTTCGGACATGGCAAGCCGATGGTCAACCAAGGCTGGGCCAGCCAGGTCGTCGGCGGCTTTACGGTGGGCGCGTTCTTCACCTATGACGACGGCTCGCCGATCACCGTCAGCAGTCCTAACTTCTCCAACTCCTTCGGCGGCGGCACGTCGATGCGGCCCGACGTTACCGGTATATCGACGCATGTACCCGAAGGCCGCACGATGAAGAACGGCAGCCTCTACTTCAACCCCGCCGCCTTTACGGCCACACCCTCGTTCCAGTTCGGCAATGCACCGCGGTACCTTGCCGATGTGCGTGCGCCGGGAACAAAGAACTTCGACATGCTCGCGGCCAAGAAGCTCTACTTCACGAAGCGCTACAGCCTCGACTTCCGCATGGAGTTCTTCAACGCCTTCAATCGCGTCCAGTTTGCGGGACCGAACACAAGCATCGCGTCGTCTAGCTTCGGTCAGATCTTCCTGAGCCAGGCCAACACGCCGCGCGAGATCCAGGCAGGACTTCGCCTGAGCTTCTAGTGAAACGCAGCCGTCCGGCGCCGACACCCTTCGGCCGCCGGACGGCTTACTTCTCTCCCAAAGCACCCGTACGAAAACTGCACCTGCGCGCCGTGGCTGCGAGACTGCAGCTCCAACCGACAATCCCACAACCCCATAGAGGAACCCCATGTTGAAACAAAGTATTCTTGCCCTCTTCTTCGCGGCCGCTACATTCGCGCACGCCGACATCACCCATCTCGATTGCACCCAGACCGGACCCGACGAGTACAAACTTAGCTACACGCTCACCGGCAACACCCATGCGGTCGAGATCTTCGCCAGCACCGACGCCCAGCAACCCACCGGTGCTGCACTCCTCAAGACTAGTGAGTCTACCGTCACACTCCATGCAGGCAAGCCCGGCGAGCGCGTCTTCTTTTTTCTGAAAGCCAATAGCGGCGAGCAGCGCGAGGTCTCCATTCGCCACCTGCCTCTCGAAGGCACGCCGAACTTCCGCGACCTCGGCGGCTACGAGACGACCGACGACCGATTCGTGCGCTGGGGTCTGCTATACCGCTCGGGCGTGCTGACCTATCTCACGCCCGCCGATTATAGCTATCTCGGCCACGCGGGCATCCGCGTCATCTGCGACTTCCGCACACCCGAGGAAAACGCAGCCGCGCCCGAGACCTGGATCCCCAACGACACCGCCAAGCACATGGCCCTGCCTATCGGTACCGATGACAAGAACCACAACACCAATGCCGCGATGCAGCAGATGCTCGCCACCAACCCCACGCCCGCGCAGCTTCGCGATTGGATGACGAAGACCTACGCGAACTTCGCCTTCTCAGCCGCCCCCGAGTATGCCAAAGTCTTCGCTGAGCTCAGGAACGAACGCCTCCCCCTGCTCTACCACTGCACCGCAGGCAAGGATCGCACCGGCGTCTTCAGCGCATTTGTTCTGCTCACCCTCGGCGTTCCCGAGCAGACCGTCCTCGACGACTATGCCCTGACCAATCGCTATCTCAGCGAAGCCAATCCCGCCGCGATCAAGAAGATGACCGCAGCAAGCGGAAGCAGCGCCAGCTTCATGGCGAAGCTGACTCCCGAGCAGCAGAAGGCCATGATGGCAGCCGACCCTGAGTATCTTCGCGCCACGCTTCGCGCTATCGATGCAAAGTATGGCTCCTTCGATAACTATCGCCGCACAGAGCTGCACGTCTCCGATGCGGATGTCCAGACGCTGCGTAAGCGTCTGTTAAGCAACTAGCCGCTGTCCCAATCCCTGTAAAGACAAGCCGATGAATCGCCTTTCCAGAGGCGGTTCATCGGCTTGTCTCTGGCTGTGGCGAGACGAGTAACTTCCACGTGACGCCAAGTGGGAGCCACGAATATAGCGATGAGCAGAAGGAGTACGAAAGTGTTCGACATCGACCTTCTGTTACCTGAGATACTGTGATGCCATGTCTATCGCTTGAACCGCTTGGCTTCGGATGTACGATAAGTTGCACGCATAAGGACCGGAATGCCGATCAAGGCTTACTACAACGAACCCATATCTAGCTTCTTAAAGGATGACGCTAACCGCATCCTCGGTATTCTGACGGCGGAACATCATCATGCCTTGGAGGAACAACAACGTTGGGCTTGGCTGCAACAAATTTCGATCCTCGAAGCTGCCCTCACCGACCAACAGGATGGAAGAATCTTTCTAGAGTTCTACATTCCAAGAATGGGCAAGCGCGCAGATGCTTTGTTGATAGCGAAAAACATCGTTTTCGTGATCGAGTTCAAAGCAGGAGCAAGCGAACATACGTCAACAGCCTTTGATCAAGTGGAAGATTACGCTCTCGATCTAAAAAACTTTCACGAAGGCAGCCATCGTGTTCCAATCGTTCCGGTACTTGTCTCAACCAATGCTGAATCTCGCCCCATATCTGAACTCAAATTTGCCGATGACCTCGTCGCTTCACCTGTCGGGACAAACAAGGCCGATTTAAGTTCTCTCATTCATAAGATTTGTGCTGAGTACATCTTTCCAACGCTTGATATTGACGTGTGGATGGCTAAGGGCTACAGGCCAACACCAACTATCGTTGAGGCAGCAGAGATCCTCTATCGCACCCATAGTGTGACTGACATCTCGCGATCGGATGCTGGCGCGAAGAATCTGCAGGAGACGAGTGCCAGTGTCAGCAAAATTATTGATCAAGCTCGTCAGAACCGTACTAAATCCATTTGTTTCGTGACTGGCGTCCCCGGCTCGGGCAAGACGCTAGCCGGATTGAATATCGCAACACGGCGCTCAGACGAACATCGTGACGAGCACGCCGTTTTTCTGTCTGGCAATGGCCCACTTGTTGATGTTCTTCGAGAGGCACTTATACGTGACAGAGCTACGCGTGAGCATATTCCGAAAAAGACAGCAGAACGCGAGGTACGCAGCTTTATCCAAAATATTCATCACTTTCGAGATGATTACGTTGGCAATAATGATATCCCCGTTGAAAAGGTCGTTGTCTTCGACGAAGCGCAACGAGCGTGGACCCGCAAACAGGCGGCCAGTTTCATGCAGAGAAAGCGAGGACAGGCTGATTTCAATATGTCAGAGCCGGAGTTCCTCATCAGTGTTATGGATCGACATCCAGACTGGTGTGCCGTCGTGTGCCTTGTTGGAGGCGGTCAGGAGATCAATATAGGAGAGGCTGGCATATCAGAGTGGATCAGTGCAATTGAAACCCTATTTCCCACTTGGGAGGTCCATGTCTCGCCGCGTATAGCGCTTCCAGAGTACGGTTCCCCAATAGAGATAGAGAAGTTTCTTGCGTCGCCACGAGTTCGCGTAGACGAACACCTTCATCTTGCCGTTTCGATGCGGTCGTTCCGAGCAGAAGCGCTGTCAGATTTGGTCGGTCACATCATAGATAATGAGCCAGAATCTGCGAGAGCCGCATTCAAACGTATAGAGACGGTCTATCCCATCTACTTGACCAGGAATCTCGATGTCGCAAAAACTTGGTTGCGGAGTCAGGCCCGAGGGACGGAACGCTTCGGACTAGTTGCATCCTCAGGGGCCCAACGTCTCCGGCCCGAAGGGATACACATAAAAACAGAGATTGAGCCGGCAAATTGGTTTTTGAATGGCAGCACAGATGTCCGATCCTCGTATTACCTAGAGGATGTGGCAAGCGAGTTTGCGGTCCAGGGTCTTGAATTAGATTGGGTTGGTGTGTGCTGGGATGGAGACTTCCACCACAAGAATGAAACCTGGGTCTGTCAGAACTTCAAAGGTACAAAATGGCAATCCGTTAATGACGAGTCCAGGCGACTTTACCTAAAGAATGCTTATCGCGTGGTTTTGACGAGAGCTCGGCAGGGGATGATCCTTTTTATTCCAAAAGGCGATATATCTGACCCCACGCGCCCTCCGTCTTTTTACGACGGTACATTTGATTATCTTCGTTCGTGTGGGATTAACACCCTCGATTAAACGACAATTTCCCATAGAACCGTTCTATCTGTAAACAACAATGGATAGATAGTGGCGAAGACAGAGCATTTACACCAAACATCATGCCTTCATTTACTCTTTTGTGAAGGCAGAGCAATATTAGGTTCCTATAGAAACGATGCGCAAAAGCCCGCAACCAGGGGCTTTTGCGCATCTGAGCCAAAGGCCGTAAAGCTAGCCAAACGGTTCGGTTTCTGCTGGACTATCAAATTGCTAAGTGTCGAGTTTATATGCCGATATCACCTAGTAGAAGTGAACAATCGCCGCCTGAGCTGCCGGCAGTGTAAACGTGTATGTACCATTCGTCAGAGTTGCTGGCGAACCGTACCCTCCCGTCCACGTTCCGTCCGAGTTCATCGGTGCGCCACCGAACGTGATACCGCTTAGTGCGGTCACATCGTTGTTCGCCTGCTTCAGCACAATCACCTGGGCATGCGTGAAGCTGCCGCCAGGAGTAATGGTCGCCGTCACGTTGACCGCTCCCGAGCCGAACGTCTTGTTGATGACGTGAACCGTCTCTCCGCCGTTGGTCTCCAGCAGTCCATAGGCAGATACATTGGCATTGCTCGGGTTCGACACCGTCGTACTTACCGGCTGGCCCTGGCTACCGTAGTGAAATGCCCACAGGCCGTATCCCGGAGGCTCCAGCGTATAGGACGACGCCACGCCTACCGGTGAGATCGCGTTATACGATCCAGCATTCGATCCGATCGGCCCTGTGTGCAGGTTCATCCCCGAAAGATTCGTGTTGTAGGCCATGTAGCAGAAGTAGTCCAGCGCCCATAGCGTCGCAGCATAGGAGTTTGTCACGCCATTGTTCGAACCGCCGAACGCACTGTTCGTCTCTTCAATGCGGACCTTGTAGCCGTTATTGCTCGCATTGTCGTTAAACGAGTTGTAGAAGCTCTGATACTGCGAGTCCAGTGAGGCCGCCAGCAGCTTCGCATCGCCGGCGCCGACCGATCCAAAGCTCGCGGCATTGCCCGCTGGATAGTAGTGGGTTGTAACGTCCCCAATCGTGCTCTTCAGCGAGCCCTGGTACGTAGCATCGTTGATAAAGTCCGTGGAGAACGTGCAGCAACCTGCTGTCGAGGGTCCCGTGGAGAGAATGCCGCTGTTGATCTGTCGGAAGGCGCTGCTGAACCCGTCATACCGCGACTGCCATGTCGACTGCGAGATAGAGCTGCCGGAGACATCTTCACTGTTGTCCGGTTCATTGCCTACTTCAATGTTCGTGGGATAGCTGTAGCTATGCGCCACATGCTGGTCGTTATAAAGTCCGGACACATACGACACGCTTGTGCTCTGGTCGTAGAACAGTTTTACCGGCACCGTCCATATCAGGTCCGCTCCGATCAGGTTCACAAACGCATCTACATTCGCACCGTCCTGCGCCGAGGCATAAGGCTGCCGCTCCGAGGAGTTTCCGCCGATGCGAATATTGCCCACGCCGATCTTTTGCACCATCGCGCTGTAAGCCGTCGCGTTTCCGCTCAGCCACGCCGCCCCGTTGTTATTGCCGGCTTCAATCGAGCTCATCTCCAGCGACAGCCCTAAAAAGTCGTTCGGGATCGCACGCCGAAGCTGTGTCGAATCCAGGTTGATCGAGATACTGGCCGAGCTCTGCCCAAACAGCGGCGCGGCAAGCAATATTGCTACTGCGATAAGGCCGCCATAGCATGCGCGGGACATCCTACTTAAAACCCACAAACTCTTCTTCTGCATAAAAGACTCCAGGATGGGCAAATTTGTTCGCAGTTCAGTCAATTGGGTTTACAGAGATATAGACATGACCAAACCTTGAGCGCGAGCATCCTAGCCCTCTAGAAAAGCGGTTGTCTAGATATTTTTCGAAGAATCTCAAATATTCTTTTGTTGAGTCCAGGAGAGTCTTCTCATTTTTGTGACGTCAGTGCCTTCGGTTTGTATCCGATTCAGGTCGCTGCCAGTAGAGACTCAGGAGGTACACAGGTCACAAGCATGAGTCTCACGCTGCAGGAAGGGCCCGTTAAAATCAGAAGGGGCAAGGACAGGAAACCAATCGCTGGCTTCCTGCCCCTGCCCTTCAGATATCTTCGATCCGTTCAGGTTAGAGCTGTGATGTTGTCGTGGCATTGAACTTCATGCCGACGGTTGACTCCAGGTTTCCGATGGCACTGTCGATCACGGCGAAGATTGTTGCACGGTTGCTGGCATTACTGAGGTCGAGCGAGGCGCTGCTTGAAACACCATGTTGCGATAGCGCGGAGTTGAATGCGGTCTGCGCCTGCGCGGCAGTGAAGAACTGTGCCGCGCTGGTGCCATTCGAATGAGCCAGCGTCTGGAACACATCAGAGAAAACACCTTCCAGCGTGCTTACACCAAAGATGATGTGATTGGTGGGTGTGACCACTGTGGATGGGCTCGTGGTCGGAACCGGATTGTCGTACATCTGATCCAGGTAGTAGTGGACCTGGTAAGGATACTGCGCATAGGTGTTCGAATTTCCCCAGACAGAACTATACGAGTTCACCGATGCCACCGTTGACTCCGTCGCGGTTGCGCCTTCGGTACTGTATTGGGGGACCAGGGTACCGTAGTATCCCTGGTTATAGGCGGCGTTGAGGATCACGTCGAGGAAGCTGTTCGGTAAGGTGACGAAGTTGGCCAGCGCTTCGTCGTACTCCGGCTCCCAGGGAGTCGTCCAACCGTACTGGCCTTTGCCGGTCACGTTCAACGCCACCATATCGTTATAGTGGAAGAACGCCGGCAGCATGGGGCCGTAGTACTTATTGTTGAACGATGGCGGCGTTACCTTCGAATACTGAGTCGCGGCATTAGCCATGGCGTAGCCAATATTCTTCTGGACTGCGATGTAATTGATGAGCGAGTGACCAGCAGGAGTGTAGCTGCCTGCGACCAGGTCCACAGCATAGTTATTGATCTGATAAGGACCGCCCTGGCCTTCATCCATCACGGCCTGCTGATCTGACGAGGGGTCGATGAGGCTGCTGCTGGACTCGTAGTCTTCAGTGGCGATGTTCTGCTGCAAAAGCTGCGCCATGATAGATCCATACAGATAGTCCTTATTGAATTGAATGCCTGGAACGGCTGCATATTCCTGAACCAGATGGCCATACATTACGCCTGCGATCATGTTCGACATGATGAGGTCCGTATAGTTCCCTCCGTTCAGGGTTAAAGTCTCTTCCGCGCTGCCATCACCCAGCAGAAGGTGGAAGCCAATCGTGCCGGTAGTGGTTTGCGCTGAAGCTGCGGCGGTCGTGGTGAGGAAAAGGACCACGGTGGAAAGTGACATGGCAAGTTTGCATCTCATCGAAGAATCCTCCTTGCAGATTTTTGGATCAGGGGCAGGTTCTGTACATCCTTTGCGCTTCTCCTCAGTACAAGCATGCATAGCGACTTCGGAGAGAACGAAAGACTTTTACAGCAGGAGTGGTGAGTGAAAGTGATGATGAGGTGGAATCTTAACACGTCAAATGAGCCTTTAGCCGTGTTTCAGAAAACTTTTTTTTGAATCCTAAATAAGAAACATCAAGAGGAGCCACCACCAAAAAGCACAGATCCTTTCGCAAAGGACTGAGGACCAAGGGCAAACGGTTGTAACCCCGGTGTGCCTTTTCGCGTCAGATGTGCAGCTTCAAAGAGGTGATAGGCATGGTACGGCTCATTCTTGGCATCGCAATGGTTCTGTTTTCGAACGTCGTCCTGCTGTCGGCACAGGGAACGGCATCGGCTGACACGGCGTCCCGGCCAAAGGTCATACTCGTAGAACTCTTCACCTCGGAAGGCTGTTCGAGCTGCCCGCCCGCGGACAATCTGCTCCGTGCGATCAACGGAACTCAACCCAGCGCAGGCCAGATCATCGTCGGGATCAGTGAACACGTTACCTACTGGAACTCGCTCGGGTGGTCCGATCCGTTCTCCTCGGACCTCTATACAGACCGGCAGAACAGGTATGGCTCGAGGTTCGGGCTCGATAGTGTGTACACCCCGCAGATGGTCGTAAACGGCACGGAGCAGTTTGTCGGCAGCGACCAAAGCAGCCTCGCAAGCGCCATCCGCAAGGAGCAGAATCGTACAGATCCGGTGGATCTGCGCATTCTTTCTGCAAACCGTTTGGGCGGTGCGCTGATGGTGGACTTCTCCGCAAAGGGCGATGCCTCGCTCCAGGGCTCAGAGATCTTTGCCGTTCTTACCGACGATGCCGATCAATCGATCGTGCCTCGCGGCGAGAACTCCGGCCGTACCTTGTCGCATGTTGCCGTGGCGCGCACGCTTCTGCGTGTGGCCAAGCTACAGGAAGCGCCACAACAGACCGTGCAGATTGCCTTGCCGACCTCGTTCCATGGGATGACGGGGCATCATCTCATCCTGTTTGCCCAGGCACCGGGAAGCGGCAAAGTACTCGGCGCTGATTCTAAGCCACTTTGAGGTGGCAATTGACCTTGTGCCGGCTGTAGTGGAATCCTTGCGACATCCGCCGCTATACGCCGGTAGAGACAGAGGATGTTTGTGACATTCAGGATCTTGCGAACGGCACGAGCTCTCGGTCTTTTGTGGGTCATGGCAATGTCCATTGGCAATTCTGACGCGCTAGGCAATGGCCCTCATCAGCCGGCGATCGCGTTCTCACAGTCTCTGGCTGTCGGCAGCGCAACACTGCAAATTGATTTCTCCGACGGCCCGCTCGACCTGCCGCGGAGTGAAATCGTTCAGCGCATTCAGACCGCAGCCCAGGCAGTAGCCACCTACTATGGCCGCTTCCCTGCCCCACGCACTCGCATCCTTGTCATCCCTGTAGCGGGTCAGCATGGTGTACTGCAGGGAACGACCTGGGGCAACAGGTCAGGCTTTTCAGCCTTTCTGCGTCTTCGCATCGGCCAATCGACAACCCGCGAGGAGCTTGCCTCCGACTGGGTCATTACCCATGAACTCGTTCACACGGCTCTGCCGTCGTTGCCGGACGATCAGCACTGGCTCGAAGAAGGGATCGCCAGCTATGTCGAACCTATCGCCCGCGTGCAGGCCGGCCAACTTTCCGCTACCCGAATCTGGGCCGACATGATGCAGGGTATGCCCAACGGAGAACCCGAGCCGCATGATCGAGGACTCGACGTAACCCATACCTGGGGTCGAACCTACTGGGGCGGAGCTATGTTCTGCCTTATGGCCGATGTTGAGATCCGCAAACAGACCGGCAACCGGCGTGGATTGCAAGATGCTCTACGCGCCATCGTCGCTGCCGGAGGTTCTATCGACAAGGAGTGGCCGCTGCCGCATGTTCTCGACATTGGCGATCAGGCTACAGGCACCCACGTGCTGGAGCAGATGTACGCCCGGTGGAGTGTAACCCCGGTTCCCGTCGATCTTCCCCAGCTTTGGACCCAGCTTGGCGTCCGTTCCACTACCCATGGCGTTACCTTCGATGCCTCAGCTCCGCTGGCTGCCATCCGAGATGCCATCACCACCCATTTGCCACCTAAGTCCTTATAAATGAGAATCATAGGGCGGAACTCCCAGGGGTAGATTTTCCACGCACTCAAGGCTTGCTGAAAAAATAAACCCTGTAACCTATTTCGTATTCCGTACTCCAACGTGCAGTATGGATACGCGACGATTAAGCTTCGACGCTGGCAATCCATTCGGCTCGTCATCGCGTTCTGTCAGTACGGCAGTTTTTTGCGTTTCTTTATTAACGTCCTGTGCACATCGTGCGCGGCCCAACCCATAGAAAGGTTCCTCTCATGAAGAACTCCACAAAGTCGCTTGCTCTGGCCGCTGCAGTTGCCGGCCTCCTCGGTGGCACCTCCGTTCGTATGAATGCGCAGCCGACCTCCGCAACCACCTCCGTTTCGGCCGGCGTTCTCCTCGCGCAGACCACCCCCGACCCCACCAAGCATTCCTGCAAGGGCAAGAATGACTGCAAGGGTCAGGGTGGCGGCAAGCACCCCGGCAAGAACTCCTGCAAGGGTAAGGGTGATTGCGCAACCGACGGTTCCAAGGGACCCAAGGCCTAGTTTTTCTCCTATATCCGGGGGCCTGAAGGATCTCCTTCAGGCCCTGTTCCCTTTCAGGCCTCATAGCACCAGGAGTATGCAATGCCAGCCAATCGGTTTAATGGGTTCACAGATTATGGGGTAGGAATTGGCTTGCGGGTGCCGCACTACGATCACATTTTCTCCGAGAAGCCTGTCGTCGACTGGTTCGAGATCATCTCTGAGAACTACATGGTGGATGGAGGCAGACCTCTCAAGGTGCTCGACCAGATCCTGGAGCAGTATCGCGTCGTTCAGCACGGTGTCTCCATGTATTTCGGCTCCGCCCAGGCACTGGATCGCGAACACCTCAAACGGCTGAAGGAGCTGACCAAGCGCACCAAAACACCGTGGCTCTCCGATCATCTTTGCTGGGGCAGCGTGGATGGCCGCTATACCCACGACCTGCTTCCTCTGCCGTACACGTTCGAAGCCGTACGCAACACCGCGGCGCGCATTCGCGAGGTGCAGGACTTCCTCGAGATCCCCATCGCCGTAGAGAACGTCAGCAGCTACGCCGAGTTCCACGAGTCGCAAATGACCGAGTGGGAGTTTCTGAACGAGGTGGTTCATGCCGCCGACTGCGGCATCCTGCTCGATGTGAATAACATCTACGTGTCGTCGCAGAACCACAACTTCGACCCCATGGAGTACGTGAACGCCGTCGCTGCCGACCGCGTGGCGCAGATCCACATCGCCGGCCACTCGAAGTTCGAGAAGTACACGCTCGATACCCACGACCACCCCGTGCTCGATCCCGTGTGGCGCATGTACGCCCGCGCCATCGAACGCGTTGGAGTAACCGCCACGCTGCTGGAGTGGGACGATAACATTCCTTCGTTCGACGAAGTCCATAACGAAGCCCTGAAGGCAAACCTCTATCTCAACGAGCAGCAGACGCCTCCTGCGGCGCTGCCTGAGATGCAGCGTGACGAGGTCCGTGCATGAACCTGCTCGAACTCCAGCGGCGCATGTCAGAGGATGTTCGGCGGCCTCTGACGGAAGACTTCGAGATGCAGCAGAAGCTCGAAGACGGCCGCTCCATGAGCGAGCTTGCAGCAAGCTACGTCAAGCCGAACGACCGCCTGACCTCATTTGAGCGCCTCGAGATCTACAACCGGCAATACTGGTTCCGCGTCATTGGTGCAGTCTCGGAGGACTTCCCTGCGCTCGCAGCCGTGCTGGGAACCAAGCGCTTCGATGCGATGGTGCTCGCTTATCTCAAAGAGAATCCCTCCACCTCCTTCACGTTGCGGAACCTGGGCGGGCGGCTACCTCTCTGGCTGCAGGAGCATCCGGAGGTCTCGCCGCGACGGCATGTGCTGCTGCTCGATATCGCACGATTGGAGTGGGCGTACGTCGAGAGCTTCGACCGCGCGGCCGTCGCGCCACTGACGCAGGAAGACTTCGCAGGACTCGATGGCGACTCCAAACTCTGGCTCCAGCCACATCTGCAACTCCTCGACCTTCAATATCCGGTCGACGAACTGGTTCTGGCTGTGCACAAGGAGACGCCGGAGTCTGACATCATGAGCAACGCCGTCATGGAGCGAAAGCAGACCTCCAGACTGCGGCTGCCGGGCTTGCGGCGTGCAAGAACGTATCTCGCCGTCCATCGCTTCGATAACTCGGTCTACTATCGCCGCATCGAACGCGAGGCCTACCTTCTTCTCTCAGCGTTGCAAAGACATCAAACGCTTGAAGCGGCCATCGAAACGGCTTTTACGGGCAGCAAGCTGAAGCCTGAAGAGCAGGCGGGGAAGATTCAGCAGTGCTTTGCACACGCAGCAGAGCTTGGCTGGTTCTGCCAACAGCCGCCGGACTATATAGGCCTGCAGTGAAGCTTGGCTGGCGTCTGCCCGTGCTACCGCTGTAACCGTTCAGGAAGGCCGAAGTTCCGGTCCGGCAGGATGCCATTGGCGGACCAGTGGTCCCCCTGGTCCGCTCACCGGATCGGAGGCAGGAAAAGCAACCGTCTTCATCCGCTCGGAGCTTGATGCGTCGGGCGCCTTGCGGCAGATATCCCACACCTCACCAGGAGGGTACGCCCCGATCACGAGGAAGTCGGGACTGGCCTCAAGACGGCAGTGCCCTGTGCCTGCGGGGAGCACCGCGACATCCCCTGCCTTGACGACCAGTTCGTGCCCGCCTTCTCCGCCAAGCACCAATCGGCACCATCCCCCGGCGAAGCCAAGCACCTCATGCGCCGTGGAGTGGTAGTGGTGGAAGTCGTACACTCCGTTCCTCCACTGCGGCGGCCAGCCGTTCCGCAAGAACGCAGCCTCCATCGCGGAAGCCATGTCCACTCCACCTGCCGCGAAGACACCCCGATAGAGCAACACCGGCAGATGCTCGTTGTTAGGCATCCACCCATTCTTTGAGAGGTGCAAGCTCTCTGGAACAGTCTCCGAGGCGAAGGCAGGAGTTCCCATTCCAACGCCAGCCGCCGCCAGCAACGTGTTGAACTGTCGTCTGTCCATGCTGTTCTCCCTTCTTCTCCAGAGAGTACACCGCCTGTCGATCGCCAGGCTTCATTGTCCGGAGACTATCGAGAGAGCTGCTGTTCATACCGTCGAACGGCTCAACTGTCCCTTCTTCATCTCTTTGTCCAGATGCTTAGAGATGCTCTTTGCGATGGCATGCACCACGTTCAAGCTGTCGGAATCCCGGCGATTGCTCTTCTTCAGATTCGTATCAATCACAGTCTCTCCATGCCGATCAACGAGTTTCACCTCAAACGCAATCTTTGTGGTGCCAAGGAACATTCCCAGTGGCCCGGTAGAGGCGCGTAATGCCTGATTTCCCTTTTGGAAGTTCACTACAGCCACTTGCAAGGTGAAGGCCGTGCAACCTGGTCCGGCTGCGATATCGCCAGCGCGGAAGTAGGTCTGCGAGGTTTGTGTACGACGCAATTCCGTGAGGAGGTGCTCGTAGAAGAGCACTCGATACTCAGCGGGTATCTCCATTCCATGGATATCGATAGGCTCAACGAGAATCGTATCCGGTTTTACTCCAGCAACCGAACAGGTTTGCGGCTGAACCGCAGCAAGCGGGGCTGTTTCAGCAAGGATTTTTTTCTGTAGCTCCGCCGCTTGCTTCGTGGGCAATTCAAAGATAGCTCCGTGGTACCCCTCATGCTCATCGCGATACTCCACGGTGAGAAGATCGACTGATTTCTGCGAGAATGCCCCCAGGGCTGCGCCTCCTCCATAGGGAATTACTTTGCGAGCGATCTGACCCGTGGTTCCTCCCTTTTCCGCCCTCTCATCTCCCGTGAAGACCGCCGTGATTCGATTGGTGGCAATGAGCGCACGAACATCGGTGTTGCTGAACATGAGCGCATCGGGCGTCAGGCTCAAATCGCCCTTCGTGTTGGACTTAACGTCCGGCAGCCCCGCCAGATGAATAACGCCAGCCGTGTTCGAGGAAACCACACCAGCCACTTCCGGAGACTGTGCGCTTCCGATAGTCGGTACTGACATGCAGAGGGATAACGACAGCCAAACACCGGCTCTTTTGAAATATTGCAAAAGGAACATCCTTTCAGATCGTTGCTAAAAATATTGGATACCAGGCCAGCTGGCAGAGTCTTCGATGGTGAAGCTTCCAGAGAAGACACCATAGGATCAAGAAAGTTACTGCTCGCGTAGCTCTCTAGCAATCTGACGTTAGCCGCAACGCAATCGATGTCGAGAATTGTCGTGAGCTATCAAAACCTTTTGGCTGAGTTCTGAAGTACAGCCCACCAATCATCGAAAACGACAGTTCTCGACAAAAATATTTCGAGAGCAGGAGAGACAATAGATAGGTGACAGGTCTAACACCACAGATGCCCGTGCAGCCCTCTCGCCTGCTGTTGATCGACGATGACCGATCCCTGGCCGCATTGATCACCGAATACTGCGGGTCGGGAGGGTTCTCGATCACAGCCGCCGACACCGGCGAAGACGGCATACGCCTGGCTCAACAACAGTATTTTCTTCTGATCATCCTCGATGTCATGCTTCCGGGAATCGACGGCTTTGAGGTGCTGCGGCGGATTCGATACTCCTCGAACACGCCTATTCTCATGCTGACGACGCGCGGCGCAGCAAAGGACCGCATCCACGGCCTCGAAAGCGGCGCCGATGACTATCTCCCCAAACCCTTTCAGCCCGAGGAGTTACTGGCCCGGATACAGTCCATCTTGAGACGAGTTCATCCCAGAGAAAATCTCGCTTCCTTTACGTTGGGAGATCTCACGGTAAATAATCTGGAGCGTTCCATCACCCTGGAGGACCGTCCGCTCGATCTCACAGGCGCGGAGTTCCACCTGCTCAAGGTACTTCTTAGCCAGCCAGGCATGGCCTTTTCACGCGAGGAGCTCGTACACCGCATCTTCGGAAGAGAGCCGAGCGGTCTCGACCGCAGCGTCGATAATCTCGTCAACAACCTGCGCAAAAAATTAGGAGCCCACGCCAACGGCAAGGATAGATTCAAGAGCATCCGCAATGTCGGTTACTGCTACATCTGCGGAAACGATGGGGCTACCGCGCCTTGAAGATCTTCATACGTATCTTCGTCATCTTTTGGCTCGTAACCATCGCCATGATCGCGATCTCGCCGTTCCTGCTCTCATCCTCCTCTCTGCCGGATGACAGACTGCGGACGCTTCCGCTGACGGACCTGCAAACCTGCGCTAAAAGCGTTCTCGATCGATATCTGCAGGCCGGGTCCCAGGAACTGCAACAGCAGAAGGCTGCGTGTTACTCCGGAGTATTGCTGGGGCCCCATGGCGTTCCAGTCGCTGGGTTCACAGGGAGAAAGTTGTCTTCCATGGAGATCCACCTGGTAGTGGACGTCGAAGGCAGCAGGAGCGTGATGACGAGATCGCTGTTCTCCAAGACCTATGTCGCGCTGCCCGCCGATCCGGACTCCACAACACCGTATATCTACCTGGCAACGGTCCCCCTGTCCAAGCGTGCTATCGTCGCTTCGCAACTGAATAAACTGGGCCGCCTTCTGGTGGTATCGGGTCTCTTTTCGTGCCTTGTTGCCGCCTATTTTGTGCGGCCCATTGCCCGGCTCAGCCATGTAGCGGAACAGTTTGGCAAGGGCGATCTCAAGACAAGGGCCCATCCCTCGCTATCGGAACGCAAGGATGAGATCGGAGAGCTGGGAAAGACGTTCAATCAAATGGCGGAGAGCATCGAGTCGCTGGTCGAGCGCTACAGGAGCTTTCTCGCTCACGCCTCGCACGAATTAGGCTCACCACTGACGCGCCTCAACATCGCACTGGCCCTGGCCAAGCGAAAGGCCGGCCCGCAACTGGAGCATGAGCTTGGGCGCATCGGCTACGAAGCAGACCGCCTCAACGGCCTGGTACAGGAACTCTTGTTGCTCGCGCGGCTTGAGAGCGGCAACGAACTTACCCGGGACATCGAGCTCTTTGATATCGCTGCGCTGGTAGATGAAGCGTGCGCGGATGTCAGTTATGAGGCGAAGGAGTTCGGCAAGTCCATTCTTATCGTGAGAGGCGAGCCTTTCCAAATGCAGGGCTACCGCGACCTGCTGCGGAGGGCCCTCGATAATGTACTCCGGAACGGATTGCGATTCGCTCAAGCCGAAGGTTGTGTTCAGGTCTCGTACTTCCAAAGTTCAGGATCGGCAACAGGTACGATCCTGATCCAGGACGACGGTCCAGGTATCCCTCCCGGGCAGGAAGAGGCTATCTTCGAGCCTTTCTTTACGCTCCCCAACAAGAACTCTGAAGCGATCGCAGGCGGTTCCGGTCTTGGGCTCGCCATCGCCCGGCAGGCCGTGCTCGCGAACCGGGGAGTGATCTCCGCACAGCAGCTTTCAGGGAAAGGCCTGACCCTCTCGATCGAACTGCCGACGGCAGGGGAGACACCGTCTCCGCCCAGAGCAACAGCTTAACCCGCACTCGACATTTCTCGACACGCAACGACAAAGTTTTGCGGCATGCTTGGAATGAGTATCGTGCAGGGCTGTAAAAAACGTCCTGCAAACCGAACCGTTCGGTTCCGCCATGCGGGAGGTGTGCTTGTATACGATTTCGGGGTTCCTGTACCGTAACAGGATGTCGAAGTCGAAAAAGGCAGTATCAGCACCTCCAAAGGAGAGATCAGAAGCCCTGACCGATCATCTGCTGGATGTTGCAGGGAAGTTTTTTCTTGAAAAGGGTTTCGAGGGCGCCAGTGTCAGCCAGATTGCACGACATGCTCATGCATCGAAAGAGACTTTCTACAGCCGCTTTCCGAATAAAGAAGAGCTCTTCCGCGCAGTCATCCGGCGACGCACAGACATCATGGCAGCCGAACTCGGCACGGTCCTGGTCCCTCATGCGCTCCCTGCAAAGGCGCTCACTTCCTTTGGAGAGTTCATGTTAGATCTCGTGCTCTCGGAGGAGACGATCGCCTTGCGCCGCACCCTTTCCATGCAGTGGCGGCAGTTTCCCGAACTTACCAGGATCTTCTATGAGCTGGGCCCAACACGAACCATTGGCTCGCTTGCCAAATATCTTGAAGAACAGGTGTCTCACGGAAGGTTGCGCAAGTTGAACTCGCAGATAGCCGCCCGCCAGTTTATGGACCTGCTTGCATCTGAGATGGTCATGCGGGCATCGCTTGGAATCTTTCCCAAACCCACAAAAAGCGAAAAGCGCAGGAAAGTGAAGAATACCGTCGAGTTCTTTCTCCGTGGATATGGAGTTTGATATCGGCGTTTCATGGGAAATAAACGGATAGGTTAAGGCCGCTTTCCCTATCCAAATTGGAAATATTTGAATCCGATTCCGCTCCAGTTCAATCCTAGGAGTACCGAACGGTTCGGTTTTGTATTGAAACAAGAGATCAGGGAGACAAGCTGTGGCACAGGGCGAGAACGAATCCATCCACGAAAGCACAGGGGAACGTGCCCCAGCAGGACAAGAGGCTGCGCAGGACACCTCGCTCGCACCGCGCCGCCGGAAGCCATGGTTCCTGCTTGTCGCACTGGTGCTCGTAGCCGCCATCGTGGTCCTGATAGCGCGGAAGCCGAAAGACACCCAGTCATCCGCCACAGCAGGACCGCAGATTGCAACGATCAAAGCGGCTACGGCTCACCTCGGAGACATCGGCTACTACGTCGATGCCCTGGGGACAGTGACGCCGGTCGCCACGGTCAACCTCTACAGCCAGGTCAACGGCACAGTGACCGACGTGCACTACACCGAAGGCCAGATGGTGCATCGTGGCGACCCCTTGATCGATATTGACCCACGTCCCTATGAAGCCCAACTAGAGGAAGCCGAAGGAACCCTGCAGCATGACCGCAGCGTACTGGCACAGGCGGAGATGGACCTGGCCCGCTATGACAAGGCCGCGACACAACAGGCCATTGCCCAACAAACCTATGACGACCAGAAGCTTGCAGTCGAGCAGTATCGCGGTACGGTAAGAAACGATATCGGCCAGGTGCAGGCGGCACAGGTGCAGTTGAGCTATTGCCATCTGACCTCTCCCATCAATGGGAGGATTGGCCTTCGCCTGATCGATCGCGGCAATACTGTGTTTTCGGGGGCGTCTAATCCTCTGGTCATCATCACGCAACTGCAGCCCGTTACGGTCGTCTTCGATGTGGCTGAAGATAATCTCGGCCAGGTTCGCGATCAGATCCTCCATCGCAAGGCGCTCCCTGTTGACGCCTTCGATCGATCGCAGGAGACAAAACTGGCCAGCGGCAAACTGCTGACCCTCGACAACCAGATCGATACCACCACGGGCACCGTACGATTCCGCGCTCAATTCGATAACACCGGCCTCACTCTCTATCCCAACCAGTTCGTGAATGCGCGTCTGCTGGTAAAGACGCTAAAGAACGCGGTGCTTGTTCCCTCCGCGGCAGTGCAGCGAAATGGGACGCAGGCCTTTGTCTATGTCGTCACCGGAAACACGGTGAAGATACAGGCGGTCACAGAGCTGACCACCGAAGGCGACGTCTCTGCTGTGACTGGAATCGATGCGGGCACGGTCGTTCCTGTGACCGGCTTCGACAAGCTCCAAAGTGGTTCGACCGTGACGATCCAAAGCATGCAGGCCTTTGACTCCGGCCAGCAACGGCTGGAGAGGACGCAGGACAAGTCAGGGAGCACGCTGTGAGCCCTTCACGCCTCTTTATTCAGCGGCCCGTAGCCACGGCACTGTTGATGGCAGCGGTTCTAGTGGTGGGACTTGCCGCCTACTCGAGCCTGCCGGTCTCAGCACTGCCACAGGCGGACTATCCCACCATCCAGGTGCAGACCTTCTATCCGGGAGCCAGCCCGGAGGTTATGTCCTCCGCGGTTACCGCGCCGCTTGAGCGCCAGTTCGGACAGGTGGCTGGTCTTACGCAGATGACCTCGACCAGCTCTGACGGCAGCTCCGTCATCGTGCTGCAGTTCGCGCTCACTCTCAATATCGATGTGGCAGAACAAGAGGTGCAGGCGGCCATCAATGCTGCGCAGGGCTATCTGCCAACAGACCTGCCCGTACCGCCTGTCTACAGCAAGTCGAATCCCGCAGACGCACCGGTGCTGACGCTTGCGCTTACCTCCGAGACCATGCCGCTCTCGAAGGTGGAAGACCTCGTCGATACCAGGCTCGCACCCAAGATCTCCCAGTTGAGCGGTGTTGGATTGGTTACGATCAGCGGCGGCCAAAAGCCTGCCGTGCGTATCCAGGCAAACCCGGTCGCTCTCGCTTCGTACGGCATCAACCTCGAAGACCTTCGTACAGCTCTTACCGATACCAGCGTCAACAGCGCAAAGGGCACCTTCGATGGCCCGGCACAGAACTTCCAGATCAACGCAAACGACCAGTTGCTTTCGAGCGATGGCTATCGCGATGTCATCGTCGCCTATAAAGATGGCGCGCCAGTCATGCTGACCGATGTTGCGAAGATCACCGACGGCGTGGAGAACACCAAGCTTGCCGCCTGGATGAACGAGACACCCGCCGTCATCCTGAACATCCAACGACAACCCGGCGCCAACACCATTGCAGTGGTTCAGGAGATAGAGCAGCTATTGCCGAAGCTGCAGGCCAGCCTGCCGGTCTCCATCAAGCTGCATGTGCTTACCGATCGCACCACCACCATCCGTGCATCGGTCAAGGATGTCGAATTCGAGCTGATGCTCACGATCGCGCTGGTCGTGATGGTCATCTTCGTCTTTCTCAGAAACATTGCAGCTACCATCATTCCCGCGGTTGCCGTGCCTCTCTCCCTGGTCGGCACGCTGGCAGCGATGCATCTGCTGGGCTACAGCCTGAACAACCTCACGCTGATGGCCTTTACCATCTCGACCGGCTTCGTCGTCGATGACGCTATCGTGATGATCGAGAACATCTCGCGCTATCTCGAAGACGGCATGGCTCCGATGGAAGCAGCCCTGAAGGGAGCCGAGCAGATCGGCTTCACCATCGTCTCTCTGACGATCTCGCTCATCGCCGTGCTGATTCCCCTGCTCTTCATGGGCGACATCGTTGGACGGCTCTTCCGCGAGTTCGCCGTCACGCTCAGCATTACCATCCTCATCTCTGCCCTCGTCTCGCTCACGCTCACTCCCATGATGAGCTCGCGGATGCTTCACCACACGCCGCCGTCAGAGCAGAACCGCTTCTATCGCTGGACAGAAGATCTCTTCGACCGCATCATCGCTGCCTACGGTCGTAGCCTGCGGTGGGTGTTACGGCACGAGACCCTTGCCCTGCTGGTAGCTGCAGCGATGCTTTTGATCACGGTCTTTCAGTACATCGAGATCCCCAAAGGCTTCTTCCCGACACAGGACACCGGCATCATTCAGGGCATTACGCAAGCGCCGGAGTCTATCTCCTTCACAGCCATGTCGCAGAAGCAGCAGCAGCTAAGCCATGCGATCCTCCAGGACCCGGCGGTTGCAAGCCTGTCTTCCTTCATCGGTGCCGATGGAACGAATACCACACTCAACAGCGGCCGCATCCAGATCAATCTCAAACCTGTCGAGGAAAGACATCTCACCTCAAGCCAGGTGATTGCAAGGCTACAGAAGAGCATTCAGCAGATACCGGGGATTCAGCTCTATATGGAGCCGGTACAGGACCTCACCGTCGACGACCGCGTCAGCCGCACGCAATATCAATACACCCTGGAAGACCCGAACGTTGAGGAACTGAACGCCTGGACCACGAAGCTGGTCACGGAACTGCGGAAGCTACCGCAGATTACCGATGTTGCAACCGACCAGCAGACCAACGGTGTGAGCGCGCAGCTCTCCATCGACCGTGCCACCGCATCGCGTCTGAACATCACACCCGACCAGATCGACTCCACTCTCTACGACGCATTCGGCCAGCGGCAGATCAGCACACTCTACACGCAGTCCAATCAGTATCACGTCATTCTCGAAGCTCTGCCTGACTTCCAAAAGAACCCTTCCAAGCTGAACGATATCTACATCCAGGGCTCCAACAGCTCCAACTCTTCCTCTACGGCACAGAGCACCTCGGGTCGCACTTCGGCTGGCGGCAACGCTACCGTAGCCACTTTGTCTCCTTCTTCCAATCAGGGGCTGTCGGCCTCCGCTCCGAGCACAGTGCTTTCCAACACCAGTGGAACCAGTACGACCCTCTCCAGCACCGGCAATAGCCTCTCTTCCATCGGCTCTACGAATAGCAACACCAGCCTGGCTGCGACCACGCCGACCACCGTACTCTCTTCCTCCGGATCGGGATCGTCATCCTCTACCTCTTCTTCGAGCCAGGGCTCTGGAAGCTCCTCGTCCAGCTCTTCTCCCTCGTCCTCAACGCCTGTTCCACTCTCTGCCGTCAGCCGCTTCGCCACGATCAAAGCACCGCTTACCGTGGCGCATCAGGGACAGTTTCCAGTCGTAACCATCTCCTTCAACGTTGCTCCTGGAGCGGCTCTCGGACAAGCAGTCGATGCCGTCGAGAAGACCCAGAGCGATCTGCACATGCCGGCCAGCGTGCAGACCAGCTTCCAGGGAACGGCCGCAGCCTACAAAGCCATCGGCTCGAATGAAGCCATCCTGATCCTTGCTGCACTGGTGGCCGTTTATATCGTTCTCGGCATCCTGTACGAAAGCTTCATCCATCCGATCACCATTCTCTCCACGCTGCCTTCCGCAGGAGTCGGTGCCCTGCTGGCTTTGCGTCTCTTCCATCAGGACTTCGACATCATCGCGGTCATTGGGATCATTCTTCTTATCGGCATCGTGAAGAAGAACGGCATCATGGTCGTAGACTTCGCGCTCGAAGCAGAACGCACGCGCGGCAAGAGTTCGGTTGAAGCTATCTTTGAGGCCTCGCAGCTTCGCTTCCGCCCCATCCTGATGACCACGCTCTGCGCGCTCTTCGCGGGCATACCGCTGGCCTTCGGCTCCGGGATCGGCTCGGAGCTGCGGCGTCCGCTCGGCATTGCCATGGTCGGCGGCTTGCTGGTCAGCCAGATTCTCACCCTCTACACGACGCCGGTCATCTACGTCTTCTTCGATCGCCTCGCACAACGGTTCGGACACCGGACTCAGACGGCCTTCGATCGTCCGGCCACAGCGGAGCAGCTATGAACATCTCTGCTCCATTTATTCGGCGGCCCGTCGCCACGACTTTGTTCGCCGTTGCCATTACGATTGCCGGTCTCATCGCCTTCCAGGCTTTGCCTGTGTCCTCGCTACCCCAGGTAGACTTCGCGACGATCACGGTGGCTACATCGCTCCCCGGAGCAAGCCCGGAGGTCATGGCCTCGTCGGTCGCGACGCCGCTCGAGCGGCAGTTCGGCCATATCGCGGGCATCACGCAGATGACCTCGTCGAGCACGCTGAGCATCTCGTCCATCACGTTGCAGTTCGATCTCACGCGAGACGTCGATGGCGCCGCACGCGATGTAGAAGCCGCGATCAACGCGGCGCGCACCTATCTGCCGACAAACCTTCCTGCCAATCCGACGTACAGAAAAGTAAACTCGGCAGCGGCTCCGATCATGGTGCTCAGCCTCACCTCGGATACAGCGGATCAGGGCGCGATGTACGATACCGCCTCCTCGATCATCGAGCAGAAGCTCTCACAGCTACAGGGGGTAGGCCAGGTACAGGTGGTCGGAAGCTCGCTTCCCGCTGTGCGAGTGGATCTCGATCCGCAGCAGCTCAACAGCTATGGGATCGGCACGCAGGATGTCGCCCATGCAATCTCTCTACAGAACTCCAATCGTCCGAAGGGGCAGTTCAGCGACGAGTTCACCACTGCCGACATTACGGCAAACGATCAGATCTCCAAGGCGAAGGACTACGCTCCGCTCGTCGTAGGCAGCAACAACGGAAGAGTCGTGCGGCTGCGCGATGTCGCCCGCGTCTTCGATTCCGTACAGACGATTCGCTCCGCGGGCTTCGTCAATGGAAAGCCCTGCGTCATCCTGCTCGTCTTCCGGCTGCCGAATGCGAACGTCATCGACACCGTCGATCGCATCAAGAAAGAGCTGCCGTCAATTCGCGCGTCCATTCCCGCGAGCGACCAGCTTTCCATCAACACCGATCTCACCACAACCATCCGCGCCTCCGTCAACGATGTCGAGCGAACGCTCCTCCTCTCCGTCGTGCTGGTCGTGGCCGTCGTCTTCGTATTTCTGCGCAGTCCCCGCGCCATCCTGATTCCCGGAGTCGCCGTAGCCGTCTCGCTCATCGGCACCTTCGCGGTCATGTATCTCTTCGGCTACACCATCGACAACCTGTCGCTGATGGCGCTCACGATCTCCACCGGCTTCGTTGTCGATGATGCCATCGTCGTCATGGAGAACATCACCCGCTTCATCGAGGAAGGGATGCCACCGATGAAGGCGGCGTTCAAGGGGGCACAGGAGGTCGGCTTCACTGTGCTCTCCATGAGTCTCTCGCTCATGGCGGTCTTCGTCCCCATTCTCTTTATGGGCGGAATCGTAGGCCGACTCTTCCACGAGTTCGCATTTACGCTCGACACCTCTATCGCTGTCTCAATGGTGATCTCGCTGACGGTCACGCCCATGATGTGCGCGTACCTGTTGAAGCCCGCGAAGGGGCAGAAGCATGGGCACCTCTATCGCCTCAGTGAACGCGGCTTCGATCTCTTGCTGGAAGGCTATCGCCGCAGCCTCACCTGGACACTTCAACACCCGGCGCTGGTCGTTCTGACCTTCGTTCTAACTCTGGTCCTCAACGTCGTGCTCGTAGTGCGCGTGCCCAAGGGCTTCTTCCCTCTGCAGGACACAGGCATCCTGCTGGGAGGAATTCAGGGCTCGCAGGATGCGTCGTTCCAGTCGATGCGGTCTTCCCTCCTCGATGTGCAGCGCATCATCTCGAAAGACCCAGCCGTGAGCAGCGTTGCCGGGTTTACCGGTGGACAAGGCGGGCCTGGTGGCGGCGCCAGTAACACTGGCTTCGTCTTTGTGAGCCTCAAACCACTCGCAGACCGCAATAACGTCAGCGCCGCGTCGGTCCTGGATCGTCTGCGTCCAAAGCTCGGCGCACTGCCCGGAGCGTCCACCTTCCTGCAGCCTGGGCAGGATCTCTCCGTCGGCGGCCGCCAGAGCAACGCAGCCTATCAGTATCAACTCTCCGCCGATACTGTCGATGCGTTGTCCACGTGGGCTCCGATTCTCTATTCCGAGATGCGCAAGATGCCGCAGCTGAAAGACGTGACGACCGACCAGCAGAACAACGGTCTTCAGATGCTGTTGAACTACGATCGCCCGACGGCAGCGCGATTCGGCATTACACCGCAGCTTATCGATAACGCCCTCTACTTCGAGTTTGGCGAGTCGCAGGTCTCCACCATCTACACCTCCCTGAATCAGTACTACGTGGTCATGGAGGCCGCGCCGCAGTTCTATCGCAATCCCTCCACGCTCGATTCGACGTACCTGCACGTCTCAGGACCAGGCGCGGTACCGCTTAACGCCTTCACCCACAAGAAGATCTCCACCTCAGCGCTGGCTATCAATCACTCGTCGTTTTTTCCGTCGGTTACGATCTCGTTCAACCTCGCTTCCGGAGTTTCGCTCGGACAAGCGACAGCTCTCATCGCCCAGATGCAGCAACGCGTGGGCGCTCCGGCCACAGTACGCAGTCAGTTTGCAGGCACGGCGGAGACCTTCCAGAAATCGCTCTCGACGGAGCCACTGCTCATCATCACGGCTCTGCTCGCCATCTATATCGTTCTCGGTGTTTTGTATGAGAGCCTCATCCACCCCATCACGATTCTCACTACGCTCCCTTCGGCCAGCGTAGGCGCGATCTTTGCGCTTATCGTCTTTCACAGCGAACTCGACATCATCTCGCTCATCGGAATCTTTCTGCTCATCGGAATCGTGAAGAAGAACGCCATCATGATGATCGACTTCGCGCTGCAGGCCGAGCGCGAGGAGGGCAAGAGCACGCGCGACTCCATCTTTGAAGCCTGCATGCTGCGCTTCCGGCCCATTCTCATGACCACGCTGGCCGCGCTCTTCGGTGCCCTGCCGCTGGCTCTCGGTCACGGAACCGGATCGGAGCTGCGCCGTCCGCTGGGCGTTGCTATCGCCGGCGGCCTGGCCTTCAGCCAACTACTCACGCTGTACACCACACCGGTGATCTATCTCTACTTCGACCGGATGAGCCAGCGTTTCAAACAGCGTCGCAACCATCAGCTCGGCACGACACAGAACCCCGCTGCCATTTAGAGGAAATAAAACCAATGGCTTCCCCTTTTCGTTTCGTATCAACTCCTCGACGCCGCACCATCACCGCAGCTATCGCCGGAACCATACTGCTTCTGCAGGGCTGCAGGGTTGGCCCCAAGTACATTCCACCTGTGGTCCAGGCTCCTCCTGCATTCAAAGAAGTCGCACCGCAGGTAGCTGCGGACGGCAGCACCTGGAAACCTGCCACACCGCAGGACGCAACTCTGCGCGGCAAGTGGTGGGAGATCTATCAGGAGCCTGAACTCAACGCGCTTGAAGACAAGCTGAATATTTCCAACCAGAACATCGCGCAGTCTTTTCAGAACTTCATGGCGGCGCGTGCGCAGGTGCGGCAGGCCCGGGCCAGCTACTCGCCGACGGTTACCACCACGCCTGCCTACACACGGGCCCGCGCCTCAGCGAATGAAGGCAGCCAGGGGCTCAGCAATGTGAATCTCAACAGCAACGACTTCAACCTTCCCTTCGATGTGTCGTGGGAGCCCGACGTCTGGGGACGCATTCGGAACACTGTCCGCGAGTATGCCAACGCGGCCCAGGTCAGCGCCGCCGACCTCGCCAATGAACGGCTCACGGAGCAGGCGAATCTTGCCGTCGACTACTTCGAGATTCGCGGCCAGGACGAACTGATCGCGCTCTATCAGCAATCCATCGAAGCCGAGCGCCAGAGCCTCAAGCTGACACAGGTCCTGCGAACGACCGGTATCGACGACGATCAGGCCATTGCCCAGGCAGAGCTCAACCTCCGGACAGCCGAGGCAACAGCGACCAATCTCGGGGTCGCGCGAGCCCAGTATGAGCACGCCATCGCCCTGTTGCTTGGCGAGCCCGCATCGACGTTCTCCATACCGGTGCGCTCACTTACGACAGAGGTTCCCGCCATTCCGGTAGGCGTGCCTTCGGAGCTTTTGCAGCGTCGTCCTGACATTGCCGCAGCCGAACGCACCATGTCGCAGGCGAACGCTCTCATCGGCGTGGAGACGGCAGCCTTCTACCCTAGCTTCAGCCTCTCCGCGGAAGGCGGCCTGCAGAGTTCCACCATAGGAAACTGGTTTGCGTGGCCCAGCCGTTTCTTCTCCGTTGGCCCGTCTGCATCGCAGACGCTGTTTGATGCAGGCCTGCGCCGCGCCACCATTGCACAGTACCAGGCGCAGTACGACGGCGACGTCGCTGCTTATCGACAGACAGTGCTCACCGCGTTTCAGCAGACCGAGGACTACCTTGCTTCCCTGCGCATCCTCACGCAGCAGAGGCAACAACAACAGCAGGCGATCACCGCAGCACAGCGGTACTACGATCTAGCCGATGTCCGGTATCGCACCGGGGTCGATACCTACCTGAATGTCTTCACCGCGCAGACGACCTTGCTCAGCAATCAGCAGACCGCGGTCACGCTGCACGTACAGCAGGTGACGAGCAGTGTTCAGCTCATAGAAGCCCTTGGCGGAGGCTGGGATGTAAGTCAGCTTCCCTCTGAAAAATCAGTTGCAGCCAAGAAGATGTAAACGCCCTTCAAGCGAGAGGTAGATCGAACCATGGCAAGCGTCTCTTCACGAGCAAGAGCATTCCGCATCGCTTCGTGGATCACAGCCCTGAATGTCCTGATAGCCAGCGGATTTTCTATCGCAGGACTCCTTCGCCCTGAGTCCATTCTGCCCGCCGGTTATGTCCCTACAAATGCGTCGTTGATCTTTGCGCTGTACGCGGCCGCCCGCACGATCCCGCTGGCGTGTGTCGTATTCGTAGCCATCTACAAACGCTGGATATCGGCGCTTGTCGTCCTCGGTAGTCTTGCAGGGGGTGTTCAGTTTCTCGATTCCATCGTCGGTCTCGTGCAGCAAGATCCTGGAAAGACCTATGGGCCCTTTGTCATCGCTCTTTTTCAGTTGTATGCCGTGATCCGGCTGGTGCGTTCGAACTGAGACAAACCTTTATCTGCACTCTTCAGGACAATCCGGCCTCGCTGGACAGTCAAAGCGTGATCGTGCGATCTTGTCTACGCTATTTTCTTGATCCTTCTCATGACGCGAATAGGCCACAGCCAGGTTGACCGGTTTAAAGTGGTGGGCCTCTTGAGGAATTGAGGAAAGTGGCAAAGAAAACCGCTCGACTCCATCTGACAGAGGTCTCATGACACACCAGAGTTGCAAGTTCATGGCGCACATCCATCGCCCCTCCTCCTTTGTGAACGGAATATCGTTCGGAACCGGAAAACGCCGGAGCTTTTCCTCCGCGCTTCTTCTGGGTCTCACGCTCAGCGCACTTCCTCTTTTGACCAGTCGAGGATCGGCGCAGGCCACACCCAACTTCGGCCCGAACGTCTCCATCATCACGCCCGATATGTCGAGCGCGACGATTCAGAGCAAGCTGGATTCTCTTTCGCAGGAGGCCCAGTTCAGCACGAATCGCCATGCGGTGTTGTTCATGCCGGGAACCTATAGCGTCCAGGCGCAGGTAGGCTACTACGAGTCCGTCTCCGGTCTGGGCGAGTCGCCGAATGACGTCACCATCAACGGCTCCATCGAACAGAATGAGGTGGACGAGTTTGGCGCGCTCACCACCATCTTCTGGCGCTCGATTGAGAACATGACGGAAAACTCGCCGACGACGCTGCAATGGGGCGTCTCGCAGGGCATATCCTTCCGGAGGATGCAGGTCAACGGAGCGATGGAGCTGACCAACGCCGCCTGCAACTTTTCGAGCGGCGGCTTCATCTCGGACACCGTAGTTACAGGAAATCTCAACTCCTGCTCGCAGCAGCAGTGGTACACACGCAACAGCCGCATCGGAAGCTGGAGCGGAAGTAACTGGAACATGGTCTTCTCCGGGGTAGAAGGTGCCCCGTTCTCAAACTATCCGAGCAATACGTTCACCGTGCTTCCAACCACTCCGGTAAGCCGTGAGAAGCCCTTCCTGTATGTGGACAAGTGGAACAGGTTCAACGTCTTCGTGCCGACGCTGCAAGAAGGCTCGTCCGGAATCACCTGGTCCCATGGCCTCGAGCATGGATACTCCCTCTCCATTGATGATTTCTTTATTGCGCAACCTTCGACTCCCGTCGCGCAGATCAATAGAGCGTTGGCCGAGGGCAAGAATCTGATCCTGACTCCCGGCATCTATCCGCTTCAAGGATCGATCAACATCACGAGGCCGAACACGGTCGTGCTGGGCCTGGGCTACCCGACACTGGTTCCCCAGACAGGAACCGCAGCCATCACAGTCGCCGACGTCGACGGAGTGCGGCTTGCAGCCCTGCTGATCGATGCAGGGCCCGTCAACTCCCCTGTCTTGATGCAGGTTGGAGCCTCCGAAAGTTGGTTCGGGAATCAGAACGGATGGAGACCCTCGCACCATTTGAACCCGACGTCTCTTAACGACGTCTTCTTCCGCATTGGCGGAGGCACGCCGGGCACTGCGACCACCACGCTCCAGATCGATAGCAACGACGTCATCCTGGACAACATCTGGGCGTGGCGCGCGGACCACGGAAACGGTGTCGGATGGACCGTCAACGTGGCCGAACATGGTGTGATTGTTAACGGAGACAACGTCACCGCGCTGGGCCTCGCCGTCGAACACTACGAGCAGGCCCAGGTGCAGTGGAACGGCGAACGCGGCGAAACGATCTTCTACCAGAGCGAGCTGCCCTACGACCCGCCTAGCCAGAGCGCCTGGATGGATGGCAGCGCGAATGGTTACCCCTCCTATGTGGTTGCTCCGCAGGTCAAGAACCATACGGCGTACGGCATGGGCGTTTATTCGTTCTTCAACCAGGGCGTCGATATCGTCGAAGACAGCGGGATCTCGGTGCCGAATACGCCCGGCGTTACGGTGACGCATGCCGTCTCCGTCTTCCTGCCGGGAAGCGGCTCCATCACCCATGTGGTGGACGAGGCTGGCGGCTCGGTACAGAGCGGCACCCAGACAAGCTTTCTGCCGTTCTATCAGGGCGCGCCCTGCACCTTCGGCTGCCCGATAGCGCCGACTGCTCCGGGAGATCTAAAGGCTGCCGTAGTGTCTTCCAATCAGATCGATCTTTCCTGGAGACCAAGCTTTAGTCCGGGTGTCCGCTACAGCGTATTTCGAGGCATGTCTTCCGGCTTCGCACCCTCGGCGAGCGACCTGGTCTACTCGGGCGTGATTGGAACTTCGTACACGGATAACGCAGTCAACCCTGGGACGACTTACTACTACGTCGTCGAAGCGACGAACGACAGTGGCACGTCGGGCGCCTCCAATGAGGCAACCGCCGCGATCCCCAGCACCGGTGGAATCATCAGCCAGGATGTGATCAACATCAGCGCAGGCGGCCCGGCCAACGGAAGTTGGGTTGCAGACGAAGACTTTACAGGCGGCACGGCTACCAGCACAGGAGCAACGGTCAACACCTCGCTCGTCGCGAATCCCGCACCGCAATCCGTATACCAGCACAACCGCTTCGGTCCTATGACCTATACGATTCCGGGGCTGACACCTAACGCGAAGTATGTCGTGGACCTGCACTTTGCAGAGACCTTCTGGACCTCGCCTGGGCAGCGCGAATTCAACGTGTTGATTAATGGCAAGGAGGTGCTGAGAAACTTCGACATCATCGCCTATGCCGGCAAGATCGACACCGCGGTCGTGCAGTCGCTGTCTGCGATCGCCGACTCCACCGGAACAATCACGATCCAGTTCACGGTGGGCGCAGCGGATAATCCGCAGATCAATGGCATCGAGATCGGACTTCTGTGCAAGACAAACTGCGCGGCTGCTCCAGCCGCTCCGAAGAAGCTGACCGCAACTGAAGCCTCCACGAAGCAGATCAACCTCACATGGTCCGCGAGTGCTACTCCGGGAGTTACCTACAGCGTGTTTCGCAGCCAGGAGCCTGGGTTCGCGACCACGGCTGCAAGTGAACTGGCTTCGGGACTGACGGGAACGACCTACTCGGATACCAGTGCGAATCCAGCGACAACCTACTACTACGCCGTCGCTGCCTTGAACCAGGCGGGACTTTCAGTTGCCACGAATGAAGCCAGCATCACGACTCTGACCGCTGGTGGCGCCATCGCCTCCGACGTTCTGGATATCAATGCCGGTGGAGCGGCAGTGGGCTCCTGGGCAGCCGATAAAGACTTCTCCGGTGGCACGGCGACAAGCACCAGTGCCGCAGTCAATACCTCGAAGATTCCCAACCCCGCCCCTGAAGCGGTCTACCAGACGAATCGCTTTGGTCCGATGACGTATACGATTCCCGGCCTAACACCGGGAGCCAGCTACATCGTGGATCTGCACTTCGCCGAGACGTTCTGGACAGCTCCGGGACAACGACAGTTCAATGTCCTGATCAATGGCAGTCAGGTCCTGACGAACTACGATATCTTTGCGTCGGCGGGCGGGGAGTTTATCGCGACAGTGCAGTCGTTCGCAGTGACGGCGGACAACACCGGAACCCTTACGATTCAGTTCGTCGTCGGGGCTGCGGACAATCCCCAGATCAACGGGATCGAGGTTGGAAAAGCAAAGTAGTACGGATAGAGAAAGCCGTTTGCATCGCGGGGTAGCCACTTGTCATTCTCAAGTGGCTACCCCGCACTTTCTTAGCGTTGACCTTACGGATGGGGCAGGCTTACCGCATACAGATACCAGGCCGCATGCGGCAGCCACTGTTCCGTCCAGCGCCAGTCTTCGTCCTTACCTGTCACGGCAAAGCCTTCGTTGTAGGCGATGCCGTCTTCATCGTTCGTCGCTGACGTGACGCCGTTAATGACCGACCCGGGAGCGCTTGTGTACTTATAGGACTTGAAGAACATATACGCGGTATCGCCGTGACCACTGCCCATCAGCATGCTCACATCAAATGGGTTCCGGCCTTCGATCCAGTGCAGTTGATTCCACGCATAGTCCTGTAACTGCTTTTGAAAGCCAGGATCGTCCGCGAAGAACGGTGCGGCCATGCGTGCGGCAGCGGCGAGTGAAGCGAGCCGTGCGTTCTCGCCCTGCCACCATGGAGCGGCCTCCGTGTCATGCGGGAAGAAGTAGGCGCTGCGCACCTTGCCATCCCCCATGCGCACCAGTTGCCGCGCATAGCCGAACGGATTGTTCTTCTCCGCAGTGATGCTCAGCTCAAAGTGCAGCGACCGCTTTACCGCCGCGTAGACCTTCTGCTGCATCGCGGGAGACGCGGTCTCCGCATACTCCAGAAGGCTCACCACCGGCAGCCCGGCATCGGACGGATGAAAGAACGGACGCGATCCGTCGTCGGCGCGCCATGGGTCCTGATATCCCGCGATCGTTGTCAGACGGCCCATCAGCTGTTCGGCACGGCCAT
Source organism: Granulicella mallensis MP5ACTX8 (assembly GCF_000178955.2). Taxonomy (NCBI): domain Bacteria; kingdom Pseudomonadati; phylum Acidobacteriota; class Terriglobia; order Terriglobales; family Acidobacteriaceae; genus Granulicella; species Granulicella mallensis. Next base: position 5,241,660 of record NC_016631.1, read on the forward strand.
CGGCAGCGGCTTGATACTTCGGCAGCTTCGTCGCGCGATAGAGCTCGGTCGCGGCCATGAGCGCGCAGTAGTCGTCGAGGATGTTCTCTTTGCCATCGTTCAACAGCTCTCGATTGTGCGCGGATAGAAACTCGAACGCACTCTCCGCTGTCTTCAGATACTCGGCGCGGGAGATGTCGCCTTCCTCGGGCATGGTGCTGGCGAGCGCCAAAGCGGCAATCGCCATGCCTCCTCCGGCCCGGAAGCTTGCCTCGTAGGCATGCGGGCCGTTGGCGGTCTGAATCTGCTCGGTAGAGTCCGATGCGTTCTTCTTGATCTGCGTCCTCCAGTTCGGGTTTCCGATCTCCCGGTCCTTCGCCAGCTTCTCTTTGCCCGGCTCAGTAATGCTCTCGTAGAACGAGCCGTCCGGCCGCTTGATCCGCACCAGGTAGTCGGCTCCGAATAGGCCTTCGTCCAACAGACGACGCTCGTATTCACTGAAGTTATCGTCGTGCCGCGCCTGCAGCACAAGGTAGCTCTTCAACAGCGTCCAGGCCACCAGCGGCACCTGCTGCGGATTGAAGTACGACGTCAGATTCTGATGCGAGAGATGGATGCCGTAGTCGCCGGTCGCGTCATACCAGCCGCCATGAAGATCGACGAACCCGGAACCGCCCGGAACCTTCAAGCGCCGATCCGCCTTGTCGAACAGGCCGCTGGAGCGCTGCCCCTTGAAGTAGTACACGACATTCGAAAGCGTCTCGCGCTCCAGCAGGTTGTCCTCGATCGCAAAGGGACACGAGCTCACCTCACCTGCCGCAGTCTTCGTCCGGACCTCGTAGTGCCCGGTCGTATGCCACGCGGAGAAGTCAGCCGTCCAGAACACTCGGCCTCCCCAGTGATCTACTTCCCCGCTGGGCGTAAGGTCCGCCGTCAGCACCGTTTTGCCCGTCGCAGCATCCACCAGTGAGAACTGCCGTGGGTGGTCCTGTTCCGCCCCCAGAATCAACGCCTGCTTGACCGAAGCGGTCTCGTAGCCGACCTGGTCCACCAGTACCCGCGGCTGGACCTGCGTCTGAGCGGCACCCGCCAGAGCGAACGAAAACAGGCAGCAGCCCACGAATAACTTGACGCCATAACGATCCATCTTCATGCGTTCTCTCACAATCAGCAGATTCCTCTCGACATGCGCAGCGATTATCGACAATGATGGTATGACTTTATACTGAACTTGCTTAACGAACATAACTAAGGGAGCAAACGCTTGTCTATGAATGAAAGACGCCGCGATTTCCCAAGCTTCTGGTCTCCCCTACGCCTGACGGTTCTAGGTGCGCTGACCCTGCTTAATGGCTTCCACGCCATCGCCGAACCGAAGGTTCCTCCCCAAAAGGCCATCGTCGCTTATGTCTTTCTCAAGGACCGCACACTGCAGCCGAACGAGATTGCCGTCAACAAGCTCACGCGCATCAACTATGCCTTTGCGAATATCCGGGGCGGCCGTATCGTCAACGGCTTCAAGAACGACGACCAGAACCTGGCGGATCTGGTAGCGCTGAAGCAGCAGAACCCCTCGTTGACGGTGCTCGTCTCCGTAGGCGGTTGGGAATGGTCCGACAGCTTCTCCGACATGGTTCTTACCAAGGCCTCCCGTCGTGAGTTCATCGCCAGCGTGACTGACTATGTCCAGCGCCACCAGCTCGACGGCCTGGACATCGACTGGGAGTATCCCGGCATGGCGGGATCTACGAATCACTTTCGGCCGGAAGATACGCGCAACTTCACACTGCTGCTGAAAGAACTACGCGCGAGTTTCAAGCATCAGGAGCGCAAGCTGCATCGGCAACTCTATCTCACGATCGCCGCTGGAGCCTCATCGGGCTACATCGCGAACACCGAGATGGATAAGGTGCAGCAGTATATCGACACCGTCAACCTTATGGCCTATGACTACTACGGGTCAGAGAAGACGACCGGCAATCATGCGCCGCTCTTCACTGACCCGAACGATCCTCAAAAGATCTCCGCCGATCGCTCCGTCCACGAGTTCGAGCAGGCGGGAGTACCGGCGGAGAAGATCGTCCTCGGCGTTCCCTTCTATGGACATCGGTGGGGCGATGTCGCCGACGTGCAGCATGGTCTCTTTCAGGCCGGGACTCCGCTGCCGCAAGGCTACACACAGTACAGCATCGTCTCGACAACGTTGCTGAACAACGGCTTCGACCGCTACTGGGATAAGGCTGCTTCTGTGCCCTACCTCTACAGCCCAAGCCAGAAGATCTTCGTGTCCTATGAAGACACCGAATCGCTCGCGTTGAAGGCGCGCTACGTGATGGACCAACACCTTGGCGGCATTATGTTCTGGGATTACGATGGCGATCCCTCGGGAACACTGCTCGATACTGTCCACACAGGTTTGACCCAACCTACAGCGGATAAAGCACCATGACCACTGCGCAACCGGTATTTGCAAGCGAAGCTCCGCGCACAACACGCGTGGCCTCGATCGATATCTTCCGCGGCCTCACCATGGCCATCATGATCTTCGTGAACGATCTCGATGGCGTCCAGGGCTTGCCCTGGTGGACGCATCACGCGAAGGCCAATATCGACGTGATGACTTATGTCGACATGGTCTTCCCGTTCTTTCTCTTCATCATTGGGCTCTCCATGCCGCTCGCGATCCGGCAGCGACTAAAGAAGAACCCCTCCATACCCCAGCTCTGGCTGCATGTGCTCATCCGCTCCGTCAGCCTGGTTGCCCTGGGTGTGATCCTCGCCAATGCCGGCAAGGGCAGCGCCGCGCTGATGCATATGTCTCCCTATGCCTGGACGCTTCTTGCGCTTCTCGGAATGGCGCTCTTTCTCAGTGTCTATCCCAGCAATGGCCGCCATGCGAATCTGCACAAATGGCTGCGCCTGGGAGGTCTTGCGCTGGCGCTTGTCATGTTCGCGATCTTCCGCCGCCTCACGCACGACGGCCACGTCGCCTGGCTTAGCTTTTCCTACCTGGAGATTCTCGGCCTCATCGGATGCACCTACTTCGCCGTGTCACTCCTTTACATTCCAACGCGCCGCTGGCCGTGGGCCTCTCTCGCGTGGTTCATCGTACTGGTGGCCTTCAGCAGTCTCTGCAGCGCAAAGATCATCGTCTTTGAGCACGGTTTCCCACTCTACATATGGCCCTTCGGCGACGGCACGATGGCCTTCGTCACGATGGCCGGTATCGTCACATCAGTCGTCTTCATCGGCGAAGAGCGCTGGCAGACGCTGCGCAATAAACTCCTGCTGGGCTCGGCCTTCGGCGTTGCGGCTCTTATCGCGGGGTACTTTCTGACGCCGCTCGGCATCTCCAAGATTCGCGACACGCCGACCTGGGGACTCTACAGCGTGGGAGCGGCTGTGCTGCTGTTCACTGCACTCTTCTGGCTGTGCGACGTGAAGAAGCAAACCTCCTGGGCAGCCCTCGTACACCCCGCCGGAGCGAACACGCTGCTTACCTACCTGCTGCCGGATGTATGGTACTTCCTTACCGCGCTGCTGGGTTTCAAATGGTTTGAGCTGCATCTCAACTCCGGTTTGCCGGGGGCTCTGCGCTCGGCAGTCTTTACGGCGCTTATGCTGGCGATTGCGGGAGTTCTGCTGCGGATGCGGGTTCGGCTGCAACTTTAGATAGTTGTATCTAGTCATGCAAGGCATGATTGGATGATCTGCGGATTATTGAGTTCCATCTCGATCTACTTTTGCTCGTTTCTGGCGGTCGTAGGGGATGAATTTTAGCTCCTTCAGGCGTCGATTTGGCACCAAATAAGTGCAAAACTCCTTCTTTGTTTTTAGCTTGCCGTCACTCGTCCACACCGAGGCGAAACTGTCTGCCAGCATTCGATCAGCAGTGCCGTACCTTCGGAGGGTGATGCCGCAGCTAAACTAAGCAAAGAGGATTGCAACTGAAAGGAAACTACATGACACGTCGTAACTGGATGCTCAGATTTTGTTCCTTGCTTCTGTTTCCCGCAGGCTTGCTCGCCCAGAGCACTGCATCCGCTGCCCCAGCCTCTCCTCAGAACCAGCCAACGCAAAAGGTCCTGATCCACGTTGGCACGAACAACTCTGAGAACTGGCAGGCCGCGCTGAAGAAGGCAAACGACCTGATGGCATCGAGCGCAAAGCCCTACGATACCTATGTCGAGATCCTGGCGACGGGCGATGGCCTGAAGCTGATCGACAAAGACAACCCAATGACGAACGAGATCTCGAAGTCGCTGGATAAGGACGTCAGCTTCGTCGCATGTCACGCGTCGATGAAGACGAATCATATGGAAGATAGTCAGCTTGCAGCTGGAGTAGGTACGGTACCCTCCGGCGGGCGCGAAATAGCCGCACGCAAGGCCCAAGGTTGGACCGTCCTCGAAGATAAGTCCATCAAGTAAAACTCCACGCGCCCTGACACTATTCAATTACTCATGGTGGCTAGAGGCTGTTATGAACTTGGATCAAGTTAGCGACTTCTCGAACGGTTCCTTTGTTTCGAAATCGGAGAGATGGGGGACGAAGCGAGCCGGGTATCCGAGTGAAGCATCTCGCAAAAAGCGCGAGATGCTTCACACTGGACCATGAATTTGTGGGGGCTAAACAGAAAACGCTATGGGTACCAGGTAACCAAGAATGAGACTTCCCAGGTCAAAAATGTACATTCCGATAGAAGATGCAGTAGGTCTCCAGATACCAGGACCCGACGAAGAGAAGAAACATCACGCCTGACGCCCACCAGAACAGCTGCATCGGCAATGTAGCCGCAAGCCGCGCACTGTTTGCCGATGGCTTTTGCGCCGACTCCCCAAAGATCAACCCGCTTGCGAGTGCGATTCCGCCGGACAGTGCCAGCAACTCAAGAGAGTCCCAGATTCTCTCGTGAAGTCCGCTTGGCGGACCAAGAAAAGCCGTATGGAAGACAGCACACAGGGAGAGCAGGCACAACATCAAGGAGATCGGTTTGGCCACCTCTTTCAACACTATGCTGGCCTCCTTGCGCCCTCAGTTTACGCCCCCTGAAACGCTGCGTACAACTTCACATGAAGCGGCAGGGGCACCTTCTCCGAAGTGCGGGGATTTCGGTTTAGGAAGATACTTATGAACGTATCGTTAACATGTATTCCAGTCAACGTAATCTTTACGGACTGCTCATTTCGTTTGCGAGTGCAACCGCCACGACCCCGCTAAAACGCCGAAAACAAGCTGGTATTGCCAACTTCAAGCAGCTCAGGGGCTTGGCAAGGCATAGAGGCTTATTAACGACTATTGACAAAGAATCGGCATCGCGGGATACTCGTCTATATTCAATGGGTGATCCGGAGCCTCTCATGCAGGTCAATCTAGCAGGTGCAGAGGAAGGTCCAGATCGCCAAATGGGGCTCTTCGGAGCCTGCACCTCTAACATGCTCAATATGATAGGGGTGGGGCCGTTCCTGAGCATCCCCCTCGTCCTGATCGCTGTACATGGCTCGAAGGTTCTGCTCGCCTGGGTTCTGGGCGCGGTGATCTCGCTGTGCGATGGCCTTGTATGGGCGGAACTCGGCTCTGCCATGCCCTTTTCCGGAGGGCCTTACTTTTACCTTCGGTATGCCTTCGGAGAGAAAACCTACGGCAAGGCGGCAAGCTTTCTTGTTCTCTGGTCGTCTGTACTTACTGCCCCTCTTCTGATCGCCTCGGGCGCAGTGGGCTTTGCCCAGTACCTTCGATATCTCTGGCCCACCCTCCACGATGGGGGGCTTTCCCTCGTAGCGATGGCGGTCTGCCTCATCAACGTGATCCTGCTCTATCGCAGGATCACGACGATCAGCGCCATCTCCATCGGGCTCTGGTTACTGGTCGTCGGAACGATTATCTGGATCATCGTGAGTGGAGCGACACACGTTCCGTTCGCCCTCAAAGAACAGTTCAGCGGTGGGTATCCAGTCATGGACGGAGCCTTCTGGAAGGGTGTGGGCGCCGCAACCCTGATCGCTGTCTACGATTACGCCGGCTACTATAACGTCTGCCTGATCGGGGGCGAATTGAAGCGTCCCGAACGCACGATCCCCTACTCGATCATCGGTTCTATCTTCCTGGTGGCTATTCTTTACATCGCCATGAACCTTGCCATCATCGGCGTACTGCCGGTTCAACAGAGTATGCACTCCAGTGCGATCGTAGCGGACTACATGCAGGCGGTTTACAACGTCAGGTATGCCAGGATCGCGGATGTGCTCATCCTGGTCGCAGCCTTTGCCTCCGTGTTCGCAATCCTGCTCGGCTTCTCGCGCATTCCCTTTGCGGCTGCAAAGCAAGGAGAGTTCTTCAGCATCTTTGCGAAGGAACACCCGACGAAGAACTTCCCGCATATGTCGTTGCTGATCCTCGGAGTTCTCTCTGCCTGTGCCTGCTTGCTCAGCCTTAGTACGCTCATCAGCCTGGTCATCGTTATCCAGACGATGGTCCAGTTTCTTGCCCAGTGCGTCGCGGTGGTTCTATTGCGCAGGAGCCACGCCGGCAAGAATAATCTTACCTTTCGCATGCCGCTCTATCCGTTGCCGGTAGTCATCGCTTTTATAGGATGGCTCCTTATTCTGGCTTCCAGCGGTGTAAGAAATATCCTTCTCGCCCTCGCCATCACGCTCGCGGGAATAGCTGCTTTTCTCTATAAATCACGCCAGGAACAAAGCTGGCCTTTTGAAACCTTATGACTAAATGCTGGAATATCGCCGTTGTCGGCGAAGTATATGTAGACCATATCTTTACCGATTTTGACCACGTCCCGCTGCCTGGGGAAGAGGTCTTCGCAGAGCAGTATCGCCGCGAGGCCGGAGGCGGCACCGTCAACACAGCCTGCGCCCTGGCTCGCCTTGGCCACAACTCCTCCATCTTCGGAGTGTTTGGGGAAGATGAAGAGGCGTGGCTTCGCTTGAGACTAAGTTCGTTTGGAGTGCATGCTGAGCACGCTGCCTCCTCTGAGCTCCCAAATGCACTCACTGTAAGCATGTCGACGACCTCGGACCGCAGCTTCTTGAGCTATGCCGGGGCCAATCGAATTCTGGAAAAGTATGTAGCTCTGCCTGAAACGATCGCCGCTCTTTCCATGGCTCAGCACGTTCATTTCGCCATGCCGCTCGAAGTTGAACTTGCAAAGGTATTGCTGCCTTCCCTGCGTGCCGCCGGCTGCACCCTATCGATCGATCCGGGCTGGCGTAAGGATTGGTTCCTAAGCTCTGGAAGCCTTGATATATTACGCATGGTCGACCTATTTTTACCGAACGAGAGCGAAGCCCAATTGCTGACCGGACACAAGAAACCAGAACAGATGTTGCGTTCCTGTGCCGCATTGGGACTGCACCACACAGTCATTAAGCTGGGGCCTCGTGGAGCTGTCACTTTTCAGAACGACCGGCTATACACGATGGTGCCGCCAGATGTTCAAGTGATCGATACCACCGGGGCGGGCGATGCTTTTGATGCCGGCTTTATCGATGCCTGGCTATCCGGGGCCGATATCGAAGAGCAGCTGCGGAGGGCCTGCATCTGCGGCTCCCTCTCCACCCGTGCCCGCGGCGCTCTTACCGCTCTGCCTTTCCGTGAGGAGATGCGGGACTTTGTACAGGAAAAATCTATCTTCTAAGCTCGTGGAGAATGAATGTCGAACCTACCGATGGACCCTGCGTTCGCATCGCTTGCCAAGCACCCGAGGGAGGTTCTCCGGGATGCAAACGTTGCGCGTGAAGCACTCTCTGCTGCGCGGCAGGGCTCTAAGTCGTGGGCATCAGAGTTAGATCTTGCGGTAGAAGACCTGGATGTTCCTTCTTCCAACAGCGAAGAGAAGCAGGTCCCGATACGTATCTATCGCCCAAAAGCCGCAGGGGGCGCACTGCCCGTACTGCTCTACCTTCATGGGGGTGGGTTTTATTGCGGAGACCTCTTCTCTGAGGAGCGGCAATGCGCCCATTATGCACACAACGCGCAGTGTGCCGTTGTGTGCGTTGCTTACCGGCTCTCTCCTGAAAACCCCTTCCCCGCCGCGCTTACAGACTGTTACCGCGTACTAGAGTTTCTCTGGAACGAGAGCCAGGACCTGAATCTGGATCGCGACCTTCTTGCTGTAGGAGGCTCCAGTGCGGGAGCGAATCTCGCCGCCGCCATCGCTCTGCTCGCGCGTGATCGCAAGGGGCCCAGGATCTGCTTCCAAATGCTGTTGATTCCTGCGCTGGATGACCGTCTCGAGACGCCGTCCGCACGTCAATTTACCGATGTTCCTGACTTTGCGAGACCCGAAGCAGAGGGCATGTGGCGTTGGTACCTTGGCCAAAACGTGCAGGAGGTTTCGCCTTACGCGGCTCCGGCGCGCGCTGAAGATCTATCTGACCTGCCCGCAGCGTACGTACTCTGCGCCGGTCTTGATCCCCTTCGAGATGAAGGCCTCCATTACGCACGGCGCCTGACAGAGGCCGGAGTAGCTGTGGAACTCCACCTGGTTCCCTCCATTCCTCATGGTTTCGCCAGTATTCCTTCTGCGGAGGTCTCAAAGCGCCTATTAAACGAGCAGGTAGACATCCTGCGTAATGTATTTCTCCCCAAATGAAACAGTTTATGAGACTATGTAGGAATTCCATTCCAGAGTAGGCCTACATGGATGTCCCTGCCCGCATCTTTGGTTAGACAAGATTGCTACTGCCAGGTTCAATCAAGGCAGTTCAAGGTTTGTCATTCGCTTTTGTTTCCTTCAACGGAAATAGATAAGCTAGATTACCCATAAGAGCTGATGGCGGAAGTTTTAGAATTTTTCTAGGATCGTTCGAGGCAGCAGGATGAGTAAGAGTCGGATATTGATAGGCAGTCCAGCATTAATGCGCCAGACAAATGCGCGCACAATTTTGATGTTGTTGAAGAAATTGGACCACTGTTCGCGTGCGGACCTTGTTCGCGAAACGGGCATGAGCGCTCCAACGGTTGCGAATGTCGTCTCCGATCTCAACGACCTCGGATTGATTGAATGGATTGGCGAAGGTACATCCAGCGGAGGCCGCCGGCCGGACAATCTTCGTTTCAAAGCTGACTATGGCTGCCTTGCAGGAGTCGATATCACTGCGGATGCGCTTCGCATTCTGGTTACTGACCTGAACGGCACGCTCATCGAGGAACAGTACGAATCTCTGCCAAAGGACTCCCGCAATCCAATTGCTGTGATCGAGATATTACGTGGGTCGCTAAAAGCAATCATGCAGAGACATAGTCTGGCCTGGAAGAAGTTACTTGCCATGACGGTCGGCGTGGCCGGAATTATCAACGTTCGAGATGGCGTTGTGATCTCCGTTAGCAATTTAAACGCCTGGAGAGATCTTCCTCTCCTGGATATGCTGAAAAAACAATTTTCGTGTGCCCTGTTCGTGGAGAACGATACCAATCTCGCAGCGATTGGGGAGCACTTTCGCGGTGTTGCTCAATCGGAAGAAAGCTTCATCTTCGTCACCGTAGGATCGGGCGTCGGTGCGGGAATATTTGTCAATGGCCAGATCGTGCATGGATCGAGTTGGTCGGCTGGAGAAATTGGCTATCTCCGCATCCCCAATGTCTCGGGCATGCCACCTTCTTTGTATGAATTCGGTGGCCTCGAGCAAGTGGTAGGTGGTCCCGGCATTTTAAGAAGCTGGAATGCGGCCGGAAACAAATCGGGCGCGACGATCAAAGTACGCAAAGCGAGCGATGTGCTGGACCTCGCGCTGGAAGGCAACTCGGCTGCACAGAAACTGGTCTTGCAGCGAGCTCGCCTGCTCAAAGACGTGGTTCTCAATCTCGCTCTCACCTTGAATCCCAGCCTCTTTGTATTCGGAGGCGAACTGGGAGCTCATGCGGCGTTACTGGAGCCGACAGTGGAGATGCTGCGCAAGAGTGAGATTGCGGTAGCCGAGGTATTGCCAAGCAGCCTCGGGAAATCGGCCGTCGTATGGGGCGCCGTGGCTATGGCGATGCGGGATTCCGAGCAGAAACTATATCGCTACTAGATCCATCGCTGGCACAGAGTCAGACTGTAAACCTCTATCTGATTGGTTTTGCGTTGCCTGGTTTCGATAGACGATAAAACGTCCGGCCAGGCAGCGTTGCAACAGGCGTCAATACCCTGCAATCCCTGCAACATCTTGCGATAGCAGGAGATATCTCCGTATCCTTTTTAAAATTTGTTTCGCAAACACAGATGCAGACAATGCTGAACAAGGTATTGTTAAAATACTGTTGACCATCCTTGATTCTAATGATACGTTCCTAAGTATCTTTTGTACCCAATCTTTCGCGTCACATTTCGAGTGAACGTCGTATGCAGAACCTTTGCGGCTCACTCTCTTTCAGGCTCGCATTTCATTCTGTTCTATCGACGTACCGATGGAGGTTTCGAATGTAACGATGTCGAACCGCTTTCCGCCTGTGCTTATTGGCTGGTTTGTTATCCGCACTATAGGTTGCTACATCGATCCTCCCTCCTATCCTGTCCGCTCAAAGCATGATCGCAAGTTCGCTCTCAGGTTTACCCAGACCAATCTGGCACGCCCATCATCGAGTTTCCAAACTCTCAACCACGGGTGGAGAATCTAGCCCCCAAAATTCAAGGAGATTCAAATGAAGCGCACTATCATCTCCCTATTTCTGTTTTGTGGCTTACTCGTTCTATCACTTCCCAGGGCCGCCTCAGCCCAGACCGCATGCGCTGCAGCATGGAGCGCCACGGCGGTCTACACCGCAGGCATGACAGCAAGCCTGAGCGGCGAGAACTACGTCGCCAACTGGTGGACACAAGGCAACAGTCCGGCAACCAACAGCGGCGGAGCCGGTACGGGTCAGCCTTGGACCGCGACAGGAGCCTGTTCGAGCTCGACCTGTTCGACGGTGCCGGCTATACCGACTGGATTAGCATCTTCGGGAACGACTAGTTCCGGCACAAGCCTGAGCTGGGGAGCGGTGACTGCTCCTACAGGCTGCACCGTTAGCTACAAAGTGCTGCAAGGTGGAGCTTCGATTGCGACCCCAAGCACAAACTCCGATGCCGTAACGGGCCTCTCTCCCTCGACAACATACAGCTTCGCCGTGGAAGCCTCGGACGCTGCGGGCACATCAGCCGCGAGTTCGGCAGTGAGTGTGAAGACCCTGGCTAGCTCCTGCGCGACCGCGCCGAGCGCCCCAACAGGATTGACAGCCTCTGGCACGACGGGTTCCACCACCAATTTGACCTGGACCGCAGTTACGCCTCCTACTGGCTGCACTGTCAGTTATTCCATCTCAGGTGGACCTTCGACCTTAACCTCGACCACAGCGTCGGATACCGTAAGCGGCTTGACCCCTTCGACCGCCTATACCTTCACTGTCGTAGCCAAGGACAGCGCCGGTACATCGACTGGAGCCACGGTGCATGTAACGACAACCGCCGTCGTCAGCCAGTCGTTTGTTGGAGGGTGGTTTGAAGAGTGGGGCACCTACTATGCCAACTCGAACGTTGCGGACCTGCAAAACAGTGGAGGAGTCAACGCTCTTACCCATCTCATCTATGCCTTTGCCAAGCCTGCTGCGAACGGCAGCAATGTGACTTGCGCAATTGCCGACTCCTATGCCGATTACCAGAAGGTCGTCCCCCAGGTAACTGGTGCTACTCCCGCCGTGGCTCCGCTGCAGGGCAACTTTGGCGCGCTCGCGCAACTCAAGCAGCTCCATCCCAACCTGAAGGTGCTGATCTCCATCGGTGGATGGAACCCACCCACCTACAATCAGCTCTTCGACCAGGCATCCAGCACGGCTGCTCAGCGCCAGGCCTTTGTCAGCTCGTGCGTCAACATGTTCATCCAGGGCAATATCGCCTCGGGTGTTTCCACCGGCACTCTCTTCGATGGCTTCGACATCGATTGGGAGTTCCCGAACGCAAACGATACGGCCAACTTCACAGCGTTGATGACCGAATTCCGCAACGAGCTGAACACGCTGACGACAACCACCGGCAAGACCTATCAGCTACTCGCCGATCTGCCTGCTGGTCCGTCAACACCGGGCGCGGCTGCGGACTCGGGCAACGACGGCGGTTATGACACGATCAATATCGCGGGTCTGTCCGCGGTGTTGGACTACATCAATGTCGACGGCTATAACTACTCCGGCGACTTTTCAAGCGCCACCAATGACGCGTCTCCGCTGTTCGACGAAGCTGCAAGCCCGCTTTTTGGAACAGGTGAGACGATTCAATCCACCGTACAGTACTATCTTGCTCACGGCGCAGCGCCGGCCAAGTACACCATGGGCTTCCCACTCTATGGTGCTGGCTGGGCGGGGGGTCTGACCTCAGCCAACAGCGGCATGTATCAGAACGCAACCGGAGTGACAGATCCGACCGGCGCTCTGACTACGAACGGAACAGCTCCGGTTCCTAACCTCAACGGAGTAGGAAACTGCTCGACAGGTGATAACCAGGGAAGTCCGGCAGCAGGATGCGACTACATCCTGACCGACGGTCTGGCAACCTATCAGACGATTGAGAACCTGTTGAATCACGGATTCACTTCCAGCTACGACGCTACCCGCTGCGTAGTTCGTATGTATAACCCAACCACCAACACGGCATTCAGCTACGACAATCCTGAGTCGGTGCAGTGCAAGGTGAACTACATCAAAGCCAATGGTTTGGGCGGAGGCTATGTCTGGGCGTTGAAAGACGACGACACCAGCTCATCCCTGACCAAAGCCCTTGGAACAGACCTTAACCCGTAAGAACGTTATGCCGTTCAGGAGAAGTCGTCCTGGCCGGTGAAAATAGCTCCTAATGAGTTCGACCTTCAGATCGCAACAGATCGCGATCTGAAGGTCGGACTAAACCACAGACAAAGCTGAGCAATTCGAAAACCACGCTCCTGCGCCGCGAGCAGCAATATTTATGGAGAGCCTCATGATCAAAGCTAGTTCCGCTTTTTGTACAGAAGTTGCGTTCGTTCCGAACGTTTCGGCGAAGAGAGCGAGTTTCACAAAAAAACGCCCCTATCTGCTTCTTCTGTTAATGACGATTTTGTTTTTGTTCTCTCCGCTGACGCGCGGACAGGAGTTAGCAGGAACTTTTTCGGGCACGGTAACGGACAGCACCGGCGCAGTGATTCAGAACGCCAATATCACCATCACTCAGAACGGAGTGAATGGAGAACCTCGCATAGTCCAGTCCAATAGCTCAGGAAACTACACAGCCAGCAACCTGCCTGCCGGCACCTATACGATTACTGTGACAGATCCAAACTTCGAGACATTTGCGGACCGTAACGTCGTTCTGAATGTGGCGCAAAAGCGCACAATCAATGTGCAACTGAAGCCCGGATCACAAAGTCAGACTGTGACGGTCGAGGATCACCCGGTGTCTGTCGACACCGAAAGCAGCTCTCAGGCTGGAACCATCTCTGGAACCCAGGTACGCGAGCTGGAGCTGGTCAATCGCAACTTTCAACAGTTGGTCACGCTGCAGCCAGGCGTTGTAAACCAACTGCCGGATCAGCCTGGCTTCGGAAGCCTTAACAGTACGTCTACAATCTCCGTCAACGGTGCGCGTACAGGTGCTAATAATTGGTCGGTCGATGGCGCGGATATCAACGACAGCGGCTCGAACACCACGCTGCTTAACACCCCCAGCATCGATGCTATCCAGGAGTTCACGCTGGAACGCAGCTCCTACGATGCCAGCTTCGGACGCAGCGGAGGCGGCCAGGTTCTGGTGTCGACCCGGTCCGGCACCAGTTCATTCCATGGCGATGTCTATGAATTTGTGCGAACGGAAAATACCAATGCAAACTCCTACTTCAACAATCTGACCGGCCTCCCTCGCTCCCCTGATCACTACAACAATTACGGCTTTACTTTGGGCGGGCCGCTCTATATTCCGCATGTCTACAACACAGGCAAGAATAAGACCTTCTTCTTCTGGTCGGAAGAATGGCGCAAGATCTCTACACCTACAACAAACAATGTACCGGGTGCGACCGCGGCTGAATTAAGCGGCACATTTTTCTCACCGACTGCACTGAATGCACCCGCGGGCTGCGTCACCAGCTATACGCCCTACATCGCACCGACCGCGCAGGGCGGTGTCGGTTCGGGTGGTGTCGGCACCATCAATATCAACAACCCCAACTGCATCAGTAAGAATGCCCAGGTATATCTGTCGCAGATCATCAGCAAGTTCCCGGCAAATTTCACTACGGTCAACGCTCAGACTGGATTTGCCGAAGGAAGCAACATCACGTCTTACACCGTTTTGAATAACTTTCGCCAGGACCTGGTTCGTATAGACCATTACTTCAGTGACAGGCTGCATTTCTTTGCGCGCGGCATGGAAGATTCCGCTCCCAGCAATAGTCCTACCGGTCTGTTTGGTGGCGCTAACTACCCAGGCGTCTTGAATGTGCCTATCAATGCTCCAGGCTACAACGTTGTGGGTAACCTGACCTGGACAATCTCTCCAAAGATGGTGAACGAACTGGAGTTTGCGTACTCCCAGGGAGGCATCAAAGGTGGATTGAATGGTGCTGGAAATTCACCCAGCGTCCTTGCCTCGCTGACCAACCAGCAGGCCTATCCCGACCCCTACGGACGTATTCCAGGCGTGACGCTGCTGGATTCCTCGGTTACCGGCGTATCGCAAGGCAATGCTCCATACAACGAGCGCAATCTGGACCGCAACATCTTTGACAACTTTACGGTAACCTTGGGCAATCACACGCTGCATGCCGGTGTTACTGTCCAACAGATGTTGAAGACCGAGAACGGCGGCGGCGGAAATCCAAACTTCCAATTCAATACATGGGGAGATTTTCTGCTGGGCAATGTGGCACTGTACACACAGGGCAGCCGCGATATCGTTCCAGACCTTCAATTCTGGAACACGGAAGCCTATATCCAGGACGACTGGAAAGCGACCCACAACTTGAATGTGAATCTAGGCCTTCGCTGGACACGATTCCCTTCGCCCGGAGATGTAAACGATACACTCACCAACTTTGATCCGACGGTGTACGACCCGAAGAAAGCGCCGCTTCTCGATGGCAATGGAAACTTTGTGGCCGGGCAGGCTTTCACGTCGGCAAATTATGCCAATGGAATGATCTTTCCCACGGGCTCTGCTTGCGCAGCCGCTCAGGCCATCACCTCTCAGGCCTCCTGCTCTCCCTATGGCGGCATCGTGAACCCAAACAATAACTGGAACTTTGCGCCCCGCGTGGGCTTTGCCTACGATCTCTACGGGAACGGGAAGACTGTTTTGCGCGGCGGGTTCGGCATATTCTTCGATCGCACCCTGGACGGCATCTGGGAACAGAACGCGTTCAGCGATCCACCGCTGGTGCAAACGACGACGATCAGCAACACGTCATTTGATAATCCTTTGGGTACTGGTGCTGCGGTGCCTGCTCTTGGACCAAATGCTCTTACGACAACGGGCGATCCCACCTTCAAGGTTCCCTCCTACACCGACTACAACCTTTCACTGCAACAACAACTGGCTCCCACGACCGTGCTTGAAATTGCCTATGTGGGTTCGGTCTCTCGTCACCTGCTGGGAGAGCTGGATTTGAATATGCCCACGCTAGCTACCCGTGAAGAAAATCCGTTAGCTCCTCTCAACAACATCCGTCCCTATCTGGGGTATTCGGATTTCCATACCCGGCTTCCCGTCTTCACCTCCAACTACAACTCGCTACAGGTACAGTTGACTCACAAGTCGCGAGACCTAAACTTAGGTATCGCCTATACCTGGTCTAAAAATCTGTCGGATCAAGCCAATGATCGCGGCACAGCCAATACCTATACCTACGATCCGAAACTGGACTACGGACCTTCTTCCATCAATGAACCGCAGATCTTTATCGCCAACTTCGTCTATAAGGAACCCTTCCTCCGTGAGCAACATGGATTGCTTGGGCACGTATTGGGCGGCTGGGAGATTTCGGGTATTACCAACTTCCAATCCGGACTGTCCACCACACTCTCTCAGAACACCGATCCCTTCGCTTGCACCCCTCCAGGCAATAACAACCCCGCAGGCACTGCCACTCCCCTCTGCGCGGCCACCAATGCAGGAGGACCCTATCCCGGCGGTTTGGGCATGGTAAATCCAAATGCAGATATTCTGCCTCGTCCCGATCAGATAGCTCCAGTCCACTTAACCAAGACAAAGGCTCAATGGTTCACAACGAGTTCTTTCATACCGGCAGAGGGCCATTTCGGCACTGCTCCGGTTGGCGGCTTCCTGAGCCCGGGACTGGAAAAGATTGATCTGGGCTTGCTGAAGAACTTCAAAATCACACAGCGAGCCAATCTTCAAATGCGCGCTGAGACCTTCAACGTCTTCAACCACACCAACTTCTCGACCCTGGACACGGGCATTGCGGATGGAACCTTTGGACAAGCCACAGCCGCTCATTCGCCGCGTATCATGCAGTTCAGCGGAAAGCTCTACTTCTAACCCCTAACCGAAACAGTAAGGACAAGGCCGGAGCGCAAGCTTCGGCCTTCCTTTATCTCCAGGGCCTGTCATCAAACTTTTTTCCGTGCTAATCCAACTGCAAACGCCAAGTGTGCCAATTGACGCAAAGGAAACTCCGAGCAAACTTGGCGTCCTTCGCGCACTTGGCGTTTGCAGTTCGAGGACCCACCCTGGCTCTATACAATTCTCTTTTCCAAGCATTGCCATACGATTCCACAATCAAGAAGGTGCCATGTTCCGTTCAGATATGAGACGTACGAGTTGCGCAGTCTTTATGTTCTCTTTCATGTTGCTCGCCGGCAACTCAGCGAAGGCCCAGACACCACTCCCCCTCATTCCTCTTCCTGCAACGGCAGTGGAGGGAACCGGCAGTCTGTCCGTCGATCATGGATTGCAGGTTGTCTTGGAGGGCTACACGGAACCGCGCCTTGAACGGGCGCGTGCGCGATTCCTAGACACCTTGTCCCGAGAGATCGGAACTTCCGGCGTACCTCCCCAGACTGTTGCAGGCGGAAAGCTCATCATCAAGACGGCTGGACCGAGTGCACCCGTACAACAACTTGGCGAAGATGAGTCGTACCATCTGGAGATCACCACCACAGGAGCACACCTCACTGCTCCGACTCCCCTTGGCGTACTACATGGGTTACAGACATTTCTGCAACTGGTCCACAGCACTCCTGAAGGCTACGCGGTTACAGGCGTAACGATCGACGACAAGCCGCGCTTTCCCTGGCGCGGACTCATGATCGATACAGGGCGTCACTTCATGCCGCTCGATGTCCTCCGGCAGAACCTCGATGGTATGGAGGCCGTGAAGATGAATGTCTTTCACTGGCACCTCTCCGAAGACCAGGGCTTTCGAGTAGAGAGCAAGACCTTTCCCCTGCTCCAGGAGAAAGGTTCAGACGGTCTGTACTATACGCAGGACCAGGTTCGAGGCATCCTCGAGTACGCTCATGACCGCGGCATTCGCGTCGTCCCGGAGTTCGATATGCCAGGCCATGCAACCGCATGGTTCGTCGGCTATCCCAACCTCGCGAGCGGCAGCGGGCCCTACAAGATTGAGCGTCATTGGGGGATCTTCGATCCGGCGATGGACCCTACCCGTGAGAGCACCTACCAGTTTCTTGATCAGCTCCTCGGAGAGATGACGGCCCTCTTCCCCGACGCCTATTTCCATATAGGAGGCGATGAGTGTAACGGCAAGGAGTGGGATGCCAATCCCCGCATCAAGCAGTACATGCAGACCCACCACATCAAGGATGACGCCGGTCTGCAAGCGTATTTCACCAGCAGAGTGCAGCAGCTCGTTACGAAGCGTCACAAGATTACGGTAGGTTGGGATGAGTTGCTGCAACCGGATACGCCTCGCGATGTCGTGATCCAATCATGGCGCGGTCAGGATTCCCTGGCAGAAGCTGCACGGCGCGGCTATCGTGGGCTTTTATCGGCAGGCTACTACATCGATCTGAACCAATCGGCAGCGGACCATTATGCGGTAGATCCTCTCGTGAACGGCAAGGCCAAGTTATCCCCTGCGGAGGAAGCCAATATTCTCGGTGGTGAAGCGACCATGTGGACGGAGTACGCCACTCCTGAAAACATAACCGGCAAAATCTGGCCGCGAACCGCCGCCATCGCAGAGCGACTCTGGTCGGCTCAGAGCGTGAAGGATGCCGACTCCATGTACCGGCGTATCGATACGCTCTCGCAAAATTTCGCTTACTACGGCTTGCCCTATCAGGGTGTCAGAGAGCAGATGTTGAGGAGGTTGAATAGCTATAGCGATCCGAAGGCACTACAGATTCTTGCAAGCGTAGTGCAGCCTCCCAGGGACTATGCTCGAGAAGAGCTGCGAGCCTACGATGCCTTCTATCCCTTGAATCGACTCGTCGACACGGTTCCCCCCGAAAGCAACAAGGCACGGGAGTTCAATGAACTTGCCGCGCGAATCGCCGCAGGAAAGGCCGCCCCAGAAGACTGGCGGAAGGCGCGTCAATGGCTGGCGTTGTGGCGCGACAACGATGCAGCTCTCCAGCCCTCCCTGCCGAAATCTACCTTGACGGCTGAGTTAGCACCGCTGTCTCACAACCTCTCGCAGGCCGCCACCATCGGCTTACTCGCTCTCGATGCCCTGCAAAATAATGCGCCTGTTAGCGCCGAAATGCAAAAACAACAACTGGCTGAACTCAAAGAGCTTGAAAAACCACAGGCTATCCTGCTAAACAGGATCGTCCCAGGCGTGGAGGTGCTGGTAAGCGCAGCCAAGGCCCAATAATCTCTCAGGATGGTGACATGATCTCTCGGCAACGGAAGTGTCTTTGGCCTGCAGTCATCGGACTGCTTATTCTCCAGGCCGTACAGGCGCTCTACATCGTCCATCGCGAATCGCTCACCTTCGACGAAGACAACCACATGTTCGCCGGTTACATGATGTGGAAGGCGGGTGACTACGGTCTCAATCCCGAGCACCCGCCGCTCGTAAAGCTCCTCGCAACTCTTCCCATACTGCATGAGCCCCTTTGGATTCCACCGCAGCAGGGCCGCGATTTCAAAACCGAGGCCTACCTCAGCGGCCGCGACTGGCTGGCTCGCAATGACGGAGCGAGCCAGCGGCTCGTCTTCCGCATGCGAGTCGGCGCGGAACTGCTCGCACTCCTCCTCGCCCTCACTGTTTTCCTTGCGGCACGCGAATGGTTTGGAGATACCGTAGGCCTCGTCGCACTCCTTCTGCTCGTATTCGATCCCAACATCCTGGCGCACTCCGCGCTCGTCACTACAGACGTCGGCGTCTCGCTCTTCTTTCTGGCTTCGATCTTCACCTTCTATCGCTACATCACTCGCCCCACTCTTGTTCGTCTGGGACTCACCGGGATCGCTGTCGGTCTGCTGCTCGCGACCAAGCATTCAGGCATCCTCATCGCACCCATGCTTCTGCTGCTCATCGCATGGGAAATCTTCATTGCGCCGAAGCCTGAGCGTGCCCGCACAGCACTAAGGCTGGCGGGGGCCTTGGCTGCCATCACGGTCATCAGCGTAGTGGTACTGTGGAGCTTCTATGGCTTCCGCTATGCGGCTCGTCCGGCGGGCTTGCAGCTCAGCACGTCGCTGCGCAACTACACAGCGCCGCTCAGCCACTTTCAGGCCGCCGCGGTCCTCACCATCGCGCGCCTTCATCTCCTGCCCGAGTCCTACCTGATAGGTCTCGTCGATGTGAAGCGCATGGCAGAGTTCTATCCCACGTTTATCTTCGGGAAGGTCTACGCGCACGGTCAGTGGTGGTACTTTCCCGCCGTCATCCTCATCAAGACGACGCTTGGGCTTCTCGTATTGCTGGCTCTCGCTACATTCGCCGCACTTACCGGCAAGCTGGAAAAGCGCCGCGAGTTGACCTACATCCTGATTCCCGCGCTGGTCTATCTCGCTATCGCCATCGCCGCCGGCATGAACATCGGAGCACGTCATCTTCTGCCGATGTACGTACTGCTGACGATCTTCGCCGCGGCTGGCGTTGTTACTCTCGCCCGTATCAATCGAGGCTGGGCCGTGGTCTGCACGCTGCTCGTCGCAGCGCACATCGTCTCCTCGCTGATGGTCTTCCCCAACCAGCTGGCCTACGCCAACGAGGCCGTGGGAGGACCGAAGAACCTTCACAACCTGCTAAGTGATGCGAACGTCGACTGGGCGCAGCAGCTCCTGCAGGTCAAACAGTGGCAGGACCGTCATCCTTCAGAAGACTGCTGGTTCG
Source organism: Granulicella mallensis MP5ACTX8 (assembly GCF_000178955.2). Classification (NCBI taxonomy): domain Bacteria; kingdom Pseudomonadati; phylum Acidobacteriota; class Terriglobia; order Terriglobales; family Acidobacteriaceae; genus Granulicella; species Granulicella mallensis. The sequence goes on from NC_016631.1 coordinate 5,261,906, forward strand.
CCTACTTCGCGCGACCGGAGATTGATCCGGCAACCTACGGCATCCACTGCCATGCACTACCCACCATCGATACTTCCTGGCTTGGAGGCTCGGAGATCGTGCCTCCAACGATCAACGGAACCGTACTGATCAGCGCCGGAGACCTTAGCGGCTGCGAGTGGCCCAGCGGCAAACTCAATCCCTATCAGAGCTTCCAATCCCGGCGGCCTGACGAGTCCATCGACGAGGCGGTCTACGTCTATCGCGGAACGTTCGATATGTCCTTTGCCGCAGCCATGAGCCGAGCCCAGCAGAGCCACACTCTCCTCAGGCATCACCAGCCCGAGGAGGCCTTCGCGCTTGCTCACGAAGCAGTAGCCATTCAGCCCACAAATCTCTTCGCTCAGACGGCATTGGGAGATGCAGCCTCCGAGCTCGGCAAGAAGCCCGAAGCGGTGAGCGCCTGGCAGGTGGCAATCGTGGCTGCCCAGGAGCTCGAACAGGATGCTCAAGAGAGCTACATTCCCGATCTGCAGAAGAAGACCAGGCGAGCCGCGCAGTAACTCCGCAACTCTTATTCTTGAAGCTGCCGGAAGCTCGCTTCTAATTTTGCCGTCAACTCCGCCGGTTCTATTCCCTCGGCGGAGAGGGCTTGCCCTACACGGACCACCAAGCGCCCTGAACGGAACCATCCCGTCTTCCCGGCCCGGAGCTCATGCAACCCGATCAAGGCTACCGGCACAATTGGCGCACGCGAGTCTTGGGACAGCAGCCCGATCCCCGGGCGAAAAGGTTGCAGCTTTCCATCCTTGCTCCGGGTTCCCTCCGGAAAGATCAACACTGAATAGCCCCGATCCATCGCCTCTCCCGCATGCGCAAAACTTCTCCGAAACCCTCGCAGGCGAGGCAGCGGAAAGACATTGAACAGTGCCGTGACCAACAGGTACGCCATCGGCGCCAACAGATCGCGTAAGGCACTCCGTTGATTTCGCGCGTAACGAAAATCCATCAGCATCTCGCCTGACATGGCAATCGCCATCCGGCGGCGCAGGCAGCCCGGCAACGCATACAGAACCAACGCCGCGTCGTACGAAGTCACATGATTGGCAATCACCAATACAGGCGTTGGCGGCAATTCATTCGCCACCCTCTCTACTCGCGGCGCAACCAGCAACCAAACCAACGGCCGCATCACCCCTTCAACAAAGGCCACTCGCATCGCCTGCGCCGGCCAACTCCACGGCCATCGAGGATACGCATCTTTCTCCTCCTGTGACGTCGATGCACCTGTCGCAAGCATAGACGGCGCAGCAGGACGATCCTCCGTAACAAAACCGGACCGTACCTGTGATTCCGCAGCAATGCTTCCCTCTACCATCGAGCGCAACTCGCCCAGGGTTTGCACTGCGGCAATCGCATCGTCGGCCGACTCCACACCGAACTCCCGCTCAAGCGTTGATTGCAACTGCACACGTCCGAGGCTGTCCAGATGCAGGTCCTCCGATAGCCGCAGATCATCGGAGCTGGCAGGAGGATGCTCGCCGGTTACTGCAGCAATCAGATTCAGCAGCACATCTTGCGCTGTTGAAGCCGAAGCAGCATCTCCGTTCTGACGCTCCACAATCGTTGCGCGAGCCCACTGCGCCACCTTCCTCCGCAATAGCTTCCCTGTAGAGGTATAAGGAAACTGCGTCTCCGGCCACTTGAGCACGCGTCGAATCTTCTGATAGTCGGCCAGTCCGTGATTCGCCTGACTGGCGGCAACCTGCAACTCCTGATCGTTGCCCCGGAAAAGCGTCACCGCGACCGGCTCCATTCCCACCGCCGTCTGGCATGGCACGACGACACACCCATAGACTCCGGGCTGCTTCGTCATCGCCTCTTCCAGATCGGTGGGATGCACATTCAAGCCCGCACTGGTGACGATCACGTCGCCCTTTCGGCCCGTAAATCTCAACCCGCCGGAGGCTTCCTGCACGGCCAGATCTCCCGTGGCCAACCACTCTCCATCGCGAAGTCGCATCGCTCCGTTCTGCCAGGTTGTCATGGCCAGCATGTCGCCCCGCACCAGGATCTCTCCCTCTTTGCTGAGACGCACCTCACGCCCCGGAAGAGCTTTGCCGATCGTCCCTCGATTCATGTGGAAGGGATGATTCAGCGTGACCAGCGCGGCCGTCTCCGTCATGCCATAGCCCTGGATGAGAGCAAAGCCCAGATCACGCCAGAAGCTCTCCAGCTCCTGCGGCAGAGACGCGCCACCGGAGATTGCCGCCCAGAACTTCCACCCCAGGGTGCTATGCACCTGACGGAATCGCCACCAGCGCTTCCAGATCGATAATCCTTTGGCTTGCTCCAACTCTATGGCTAACCGGGCAAAGCGCCCGAGTAGATGCGCTCGCAGCAACTGCAACACCCGAGGCACCGCCACCAGCACAGAGATGTGTTCCCGCTGGATAAGTCCGATCATGCGTGCGGCATCGAACTGATCGACGAAGTGCACCTCCACCGCCAGAAGCGTGGGTACCCACAAACCCATGAACTCCCCGAAGACATGACTCAGCGGAAGACTATGCAGGAATCGCAGGGGATGCACCCAACGCTCATATCTTCGATACTTCGCAATCTCATCTTCTATCGGCTGCAGGCTCGCCAATACATTGCGATGCGTGTGAACGATGCCCTTAGGCTCCGATGTCGTACCGGAGGTAAAGATGATCTGGAACGGTGCCTGGGCCGTAACGGCTTCGCTCACTGTAAACAAGGGCTCCGGTGGCAGTTGTGCCGCAAGTGCCGAGAGCGGTAGCTGCGGCAAGTCCATGCCCAGCGATTGCAGCAGGCCGGAGTCACCCACGATCAAGCGTGGAGTAACATCCGCCACCACACGCTGGGCGAACTCAACTGACCCCGCCGCATCCAGCGGCACCACGATAACCCCGCGCAGCAAGCAGCCAAAGAAGGCTCCGATCCACTCCGCGGAGTTCTCGCCCCACAACACGACACGCTCACCGGCAACGATCTGGCGGCGTTCCAACTCCGCTGCGAAACAGCCGGCTAATCTTGCCAGTTCGCCATACGTCGTCGCGTAACGCCGGTTGCCGCGATGCCGCACGACCGCGGTCTCCGTGGTGTGCCGGCGAAAGTCTTCAACGAGACTGGCCAGGTTCGGGCGCATGCCTTCATGATAGCGACCCTCAGAGCGGCGCCGCACGCAATCTTCCGCAACTATCCATCGGCATACCTCTCTCTGCGAACAGATAACCTGCCGATACGTTCAAGCTTTTACTTCTGTACTTACTTACAAGAACCTGCCAGTCATGCATCGCAGGCCGGTATTACAACTTATTAATAAAACCATAAAAAGATTAAATTCCGGGCAATTACCAAAATAGACAAACGTTAGTCTTACAAAATTGTATTGACACAAGAATTACTGACTGTTACTGTTTCCGCTTACCAGACACAGAGTGCAAATGTTTGCAACGAAACCTGGAGATCGTTTCGCTCTACGAAACTCTGCAGCACTGAATCTTCTCTGGCTTTACTTGAGGATCTTGCCCCCGCACCTGAAATAACAGTAAAGATGAGGCCGCCCACTTTCGAATAACAACGAAGTGTTGGTAGCCGATCCATAATCCCGCACCATCGGGAGGATGATTTCCGTTCCAGTCCGAACAAATACCAGGCCCCGAAGGCTTTCGAATCGGGCTCTATGAAGCCGCGTCGAAAAAACCGCCCTATCTCCTGGCCAAACAACGCACATCCCAACTAACGATAAGAAGGAGACAACATGTCACGCATCCGCATGGCCGCAGGTTCCTTTGTTGAGTTACTCGGTCAACGCTGCTTCATCTCCCGGTTCTTTCTCTTCCTCGCAATGGCCTTACTGACTCCCCTCTCTTTACTGCACGCGCAAACCGTCTACGAAGGCAACGCCAGTGCCAACGCCCTCGAAGGCACGGCTGTGTCAGAAGCCTGTTCCGGATGTCTGAACGGTACGCGTATAGGCAACATTGGAAACGGCAATGCCAACTATCTCCGGATCAAGAACATCAGCGTTCCTACTACCGGCACCTACACGGTTACGCTGTACTACACAGAAGGCACCGACGGCGGAGCCCGCTCCTTCACCATCCAAATCAATAATGGCGCAGGGCCGACTCTGACCAACCTGACTGGCAGCAGTTGGACAGCTCCTGCGGCACCGGTTACCTTTCAGGCGAACTTCACGGCCGGCAGTGGTAACTCTGTTGGATTTTTCAATGCGACAGGCTCCGCCCCCGATGTCGATCACATCGAAGTAAGTGGCGGTGGTGGTGGTGGCAGCACGACCAAAATCGTCGCACCGTACGTGGATATGGGGAATGGCGCTCCCTTCAACGACGTCCCTTCCATGGCGGCCAGTGCCGGTCTCAAATACATAACACTTGCCTTCATCATTGCGGACGGATCCAGCTGCAAGGCTGCGTGGGACGACGGCACCCCTATCACCTCGGAAAACACCTATGCCGGCTATATCCAGAGCCTGCGGAATGCCGGTGGCGATGGCATCATCTCCTTCGGTGGCGAGGGTGGCGATGAACTCGCGGACGTTTGCACTTCCACCAGCGCCCTCCAGGCGCAATATCAAGCTGTCATTACCAAGTACAACGTCACCAGGATCGACTTTGATATCGAGCAGGACGACGGAGATGCGATCGACAATACAGCAGCCATCGACCGTCGTAACCAGGTGCTGGCTGCCTTGCAGGCTGCGAATCCGAACCTGATCGTCAGCTACACGATCCCGGTCGATCCAGGGGGACTCGAGTCCAATGCGCTGAACGTCCTGCAGAGTGCGCTGAAGTTCGGAGTGAAGGTTTCCATCGTCAACATCATGACAATGGATTACGGGGTACGCGGTGAAGAGGGAACCTTTGCCGTCGACTCTTCGAACGGCACGCTCTCTCAACTGGAGCAGATTGGTATGAATGCTCAGCTGGGCATTACACCCCAGATCGGCTACAACGATCCGACACCCGGACTATCTCCATTGGAAGTCTTCACCCTCGCAGATGCACAAACCGTGGCCACCTATGCCAACGGCAACAGCAAGGTGGGTCTGATCTCCTTCTGGGCGCTGGAACGCGATCAGGCTTGCCCAAACGGAGAAACAGGACTGCAGCAGGGACAAGCACCGAACACCTGTAGTGGCTTGTCACAGAGTCCCTATGAGTTCTCGAATATCTTCGAGCAATTCTGACGGCACAATCCACTTGTTTCACAGCGTTGCCTGCGTGATGTTCTCTTCTTAGGAACATCGCAAAACTACCAGGCCGTTGAAGACTCCTACTCTTCAACGGCCCACAACGGCACAACCGGATCGTCCAGTCCATACAGCGCGAGACAGAGCTGTATTCGCTCATCCTGCTGTGCAGAAGAGGTTACTTAGATGAACAGAATTACAGCAGCACACCGTACATCTCGTTTACTAGTCCGCATGGCCCTTCGCTTGGCGGCCTGTCTTCTCGTCATTCTTGCCTGTTCTCACTCCGCACTGGCGCAGCTCAGCATGCTGCACACCAGCGGCCGCTCAATCGTGAATGCAAACGGAAATATCGTTCAACTGAAGGGCGTCAACCTGGGTGGATTTATGGTGATGGAACCCTGGATGTGCCCCGCCGACAGCGGCGGCCTTCCTGACACCTACAGCATCATCTCCGAACTCGACAGCCGCTTCGGTGTTGCCGAAGAACAGGCCCTCATCAGAGGCTACCAACAGGCCTGGATCACCTCGGCCGATTTTGCCAACATTAAGGCGGCTGGATTTAATGCCGTGCGCGTGCCCGTCTGGTGGGGGAACTTCTATCCCATTGCGAACGTCTCCAACGCCAGTTGGAGAGCGGATGCGTTCACCGAGCTCGATTGGGTCGTCAGTCAGGCCGCAGCACAGGGCATCTATGTGATCATCGACATGCATGGAGTAGTAGGCGGACAAAGCACTTCGGACGATACCGGCCAGCAAAATCAAAACCAGTATTGGACCAACGGCAACGACCAGGGCAATACCGCCTTTATGTGGTGGCAGATTGCCAACCACTACAAAGGAAATCCAACGATCGCAGGCTACGATCTGATCAATGAGCCCATGAACGCGCCCAGCAATAGCGCCGTGATCAGCGCCAATGCCGGCTTATATAACTCCGTCCGCTCCATCGATCCTTCGCACATCATCATCATCGAAGGAACCTGGGGTAACTGGGACTGGAGCATGCTGCCCAACCCTTCGACAGAAGGATGGACCAACGTCGTCTATGAGATGCACGAGTATCAGTGGAACGCTTCTCAGTCTGTCGTAGCGCAGGGATCAGTCAACCAGGTCAATGATTTCAATAACCACTCCAGCTACAACGTGCCGGGCTATATCGGCGAATGGAATGACTTTCAATATAGTTCGTCTGTCTGGCAGGGTTCCGTAAGCGACTATAACAACGGCGGTGAAAGCTGGACCTTCTGGGCCTACAAGGCCACCAGTGGACTCAACCCCAATGGCTGGGGTCTTTACAATCCTACCCACTGGGCCACGACTCCCAACGTCTCCACCGATTCAGCAGCAACGATTCTTGCCGACTGGCAACAGTGGACCACCGCCAATAGCTTTGCGTTTAATAGCTCGCTTGGCTTCAACTAATCACTAGATAGTTTCGCATTCAGCGATCTACTCCCGGCCTGTGGAGGCCAGGAGTAGATCGCTGATACTTGCAAGATCCTATTATTTGATCGAGAGACTCAGTGGATGAATTGGTTGTGGTGATTCTCACCACGTTGAAAAGGATTCTCGCCTCCCTCCTGAGCCCCGACGATCTCTCTTAGTTGCTCCATCGCATTGCGAATGAGAATCGCTGTTTCTACAAAGGCCTCCGGCGAGAGCGTAACCGTGACGGGACCGATGCTCAGGTGGATGGAGTTGCATTCACAGAGCTGGACATGGCCCAGACCTGGATATTTCGCCAAGATTACGTTGATTTCATCCATAACTTTCTCCTTGAACGGCTTGGAACGGGTGATTCGATGCGAGCGCAATTCGAAGACTTCGGCAGAGCGCGCGTCACACGCCGCGTTTTGCGTAATACTCGGCGACCTGTTTTTTATTGAACTCAAACGGAATGTGGCTGGAGTTCGGAATAAATAGAACAATTCCCTTGCTTGGAGTACCAGGGTTTTGAAGCTGCAGGTAGCTGGGCAAAGGCAGGCGGGGTGACTCAAGCGAAGACTGAATAGCCTCCAGTTGCGCTGCCTTCTCCGAGAGCCAGACGACCTCACCAGGACGAAGCACCATGGAGCCGATCGTCTGGCGACGGCCATTCACCAGGATGTGACCATGCGATACCAACTGCCGGGCCGCGGCGATGCTGCGCCCAAACCCAAGCCGAAAGACAACGTTATCGAGTCTGCGTTCCAGTAATCCGATCAGACTTTCGATCCAGTTGGAGGCGCTGAGGCTTCGCGCCTTGCGCACAAAGCGGCGCAACTGCTCCTCGCGCAGCCCATAGTGAAAGAGCAGCTTCTGCTTCTCACGAAGCTGCAACCCAAACTGGGTCATGGTTGGTCTCTGTGCCCTGCCGTGCTGACCGGGCGGATAGTTCCTCTTGGCGAGCGCCCCGGGCTTTCCCAGACCTGGCAACTCGATCCCCAGCGAACGCTGGAGTTTGAACTTCTTTCGTCCACGCATGCAACCGTCTCCTTGTGGATGCAGGCTGCGGGACCGTCCCGAAGAGAGTCACGCCCAGCCTTCATCATCGATCTCCGAAGTTGCCGTGGCGCTTCGCCAAAAGACTCCACGGCAACTCGTTCTTGAATGCAGACTATTTCAGTCCTATATCAAGACCAACCCTCTTTCAGTGAGGTGCGATTTTTGGGATTGAATGGGGAGGAATGCAGGGCAAAGCGTATGGAGCTCACTGAGAGTGAACACTTTTCAGACGCACGAAGGCCCTTGCGGCACTCCTATGGGCGAAGGCATACGCCATAAAGACCTGGCACAAAAGCTAAGCCCCGAAGGGGCGACACTATCACAGCCCAGGGTGAAACCCTGGGTAACTATGCCCAAAAAGAGGTGAGCCCTAAAAGGGCGATCTATCTCGTTGGGCCGATAGAACGCCCTTCCAGGGCTCACCTTCTTTTCGCTGCGGACCCAGGGTTTCACCCTGGGCTGTGATGATGTCGCCCCTTCGGGGCTTAGTTCGATATCAGAGCGTCTGGCTCTCCACGTTCGCGAGGGTCGTATCTTTCGCCGCGCGGCTCCAGAGAATGCGTAGATCCGTAACTTTGCGCAGGTTAAAGTTCGCAGCACCCGGCGCAGTAACCGCAAAGAAGTCCGCACGATGCACGTCTTCCAGCCAGAAGGCCGGACGCGGATCGGGATTCTGAGGAGCGACTTCGACATGCGACATCTCAAGATTTTTGAGGTGGCGGATGAAGAAGCCATTCGACGGCGTAGGTCCGAAGCGCAGCAACTCAGGGTAGGCATCTTCAATCTCAGGAACCTGCAGGCCGTGCCAGTCAGGCATAGGCTTGGAAGTATCGCCCCAACCCGTAAGCGCGTCGGTGGGCAGGCCCTTGTGACCGAAGTAACAGTTCGAGAGCTTCACATCTTCAATGAGATTTTCGGGAATACCGGAGAGAATCGACGCCGTGGACGCCAGCGAGTTATGCGAGACGAGATTGGAGATCGCTACGCGCCGCAGCGTGCCAGGACGCATCGTATCCTTCGGCCCGCGATTGCGGCGGTTGAGGCGAAGGAAGAGCGGCGCATCGACCGTATCGCGCAGCGTGATATTCGAGATCGCAATGTCTTCGAGCAGCGCACCGTCAGAGGTCTCCAACGAAATGCCCTTGGAGCCTTCGCAGACGCAGTTCGAAATGGTGATATTGCGGAAGCCGCCGTTGGACTCCGTACCGCACTTGATGCGGCCGTTGCGCGAGACCTTCATCTCCGCCGCAAACTTCTTCCACGTACCGGCGACGACAGAGCCGAGTTCGTACGTCCCGCTGACAAAACAGTTCGCGATGGTCACGTTGTCCGTAGAGCGGGCGTAGCCGAGCGCGTAGCTGGACTTCGGACAGATCGCGTCGTCCCACGGCGAGTTGACCGTGCAGTTGCTGACTCGCACATTCCTGCAGCAGTCGATGTCGAAGCCGTCGCGATCGGTATCGATCAGCAGGTTGTCGAGCGTGAGGTTATCGACACCCGTAGCGAGCAGAGCGAAGTGGCCACCCTTGAGGACCGAGAAATCGCGCAGGAGAACGTTGTGGCAGTTCTTGAGCGCGATCGCCTTGTTGCCGACACCAGCCTGTTCAGCGTCGAAGAGAAGGCCACGGCCACGCGGCGAGTTCTGGTCGAGCTGGGCCTGGCGTGAGCGCGTGCCGCAAGAGAGACCAGAGCCGTGAATCAACCCTGGGCCCAGGATGGAGAAGTTGTCAATGTTCTCGCCGTAGAAGAGCGAGTTGCGCCAATGGTTGTGGCCATAGTCCTGGAAGTCCTCCCAGGGCTTGTTGGGCTCGGCAGGATCATAGGTGCCGCCGTTATAGCCGGTGGTCTCGCCGGGCTTGGGAGAATCGGCGGCGAGGATAGTGCAGCCGCGCGAGAGATACAGGTCGACCCTGCTACGCAGATGGATCGTGAAGCACATGTAAGTTCCTGCGGGAAAGAGCAGCGTGCCTCCACCGGCCGCGGCCACGGCTTCAATGGCCTTGTTGATCGCCGGGGTGTCGACGGTCTTGCCGTCGCCCGTCGCGCCATAGGTGCGAACGTTGAAGACCGCCTCTGCAGCAGCAGGTGCGGGCGATTCGGCCAAAGCGATATGGCCGATGGTGGAGGCGAGGGCGAGCGGCGAGAGCTTGAGTAAATCGCGACGATCCATGATGCAGAGAATGGTACCGCATTCGAGACACAATCTGTCAGACAGCATGTGTGTGGGGTAATTTGAGCTCAGAGAGTATCTGTGATCGCGAACGCATGGCAGAGGACATGATCATGCGTGAAATGGGCGGCTAACACGACATCGGCAGCATTGCCTGCCCCGTGCAGCTCGACCACAAGAGGGCATCCTGGGACTCGCCAGAAAAAACTGTTTCAGCGCGTACAAGATGACACGCTCCAGGTAGATGCTCGAACTCCGCATTGCACAACACAAGACAACACGATTGAGATAATCCGGTGACAAAGGAATGACAGATAGGGAGACACGAGAACGGTAAGCTAAGCGGTGTCGAAAATGTTGTTCCCTGGAGATACGATGAAATCATTTCGCACGCTCTTCGCCAGAGATCTGGATTCCATCTCTCTCAAGAGTGAAATGGAGACTTACGGATATGTCTTCATCCGAGACCTGATACCGAAAGGTGAGCTGGAGCTTCTACTCAGCGATATGATCAGCATTGCATCGGACGAGGGCTGGATGATCGAGGGGTCCGCTCCATCGGAGCGCATCGCGAATCCCGCCATGGCGTGCTACGATCCGGAGCCGAAATATAAGCAGGCCGCAAATCGCGCGTTCAGCCTGGAGCGGCTCCACGCGTTGATGCATCATCCGGTATTGACCGATGTGATGAAGCGGCTTGTAGGGCCGCGCCTTTTGGTTCATCCCAAGCCGATTGCACGGATGATTTTCCCCAACTACGCAGGTGCCCTTTTGCAGGCGCATCAGGACCACTCGGGAATTGCAGGAAGCTCCGAAAGCTACACAGTGTGGACGCCGATGCACGATTGCCTGCAGGGACAGGGAACGCTCGAGATCATGGAAGGTTCGCACCTTTTTGGGCTTCAACACACCGAGGGATACATCAACCGGGAAACAGCCCAGGGAGACGATTGGGTAGGGGGGCAGATCAATGCAGGAGATGTAGCGATCTTTCACAGCTTGACGGTGCATAGCTCCACGCTGAGTACCTCCAACCAGCTCCGTTTTTCGGTGGATTGCCGATTTCAAAGCTATGACGAAGCTGTCTCACCGCTCGAGATCGTGTTTCGCAACCAGGCTAAAGGCGGACGAAACTGGGAATCCACCTATGCGGACTGGAAGCGTGACGATTTGAGATATTATTGGCGCGATTTGCCTTTGCGTCTAAAGCCTTCGGTGGCCGAGCTAACCGCACAGGCCGAGAAGGCTGACAGTCCTGAAAAGCGACTCCGCTACACGACGTTGGTGGAAATGATTGAGCGAGAGATTCCCATGCTGGTGCACTGAGCGGACCTGGACGAGTGGGAAGTCCGGAAAATCGCCATAACATACAAATACACTCATTCTCAATTGGCGTGACAGGACAACACACTGATTGAGGTGCGAAACCGGAATCTATTTCGGGTTCCGTAACGGGTCGTCGGCCCGACCGTAGAAGTTAAGCGCGGGATCCGCCACACGCCCCTTTGGTTTCATAGCCCGAAGGGCGGAGCAGATGATCGTTCGGCGTCGAACTACCAATAAGTACTGTTGCAGAAGAGATTTCCTCTCAAAGACTCTGATGCAAATCAATTACACAATCGCATGCAAACGCCTATAGCGGCAAAGCCGCCCCCAGGGGAGCGGCCTCGTGAACGTCGATGTTGTTACTTAGTAGCGGCGATAGTCGTGGCGATAACCATAGCGTCCGCGGTAGAAGTCCTCATGGCCGTGCCAGCCGTAGTAACGGGGGCCAACGTAGACGGGGTAACCGTAAGCAGGTCGCGCCACTACATAGCGCGGGCCACCGAACCGCACGCCAACGACGACACGCTGGGCCTGGGCGGCAGGAGCTGCCGCGATGAGAACCGCACCCGCCAGAGCTGTTGCGGCAAGGACTTTGACTGCGCTCGACTTCATGGACGAAAGCTTCGAGGTAACGTTGGATAACTTCATAACCTGCCTCCTGTACTGCGTTTACAACCGCCGTGCATTTAGATAAACGCAGGTCTGTGTGCCGGGTTGCGCGCAACTTTTCGGGATGGCTGGGTTGAGCCTGCCTTTGTTTGTTTTTGTCTTTCTAGTTTTTGCTTTTCTGGTTTGTCATTCCGAGCGCAGCGAGTGAATCTGCTTCCTCCCGTTTTTTGTTCGTAGTGCCCAGAAGGCCTGCCAATCGTTACTGGATAGGATCGTTTGCCACATAGCGTTTGTAGCGACACAACCGAAGAACGGGAGGAAGCAGATTCGCTCGCTGCGCTCGGAATGACAGACAAGAAATGCAAAGGCAAAGACAGTACCGTTGCCGGCTCGACTAACGGCTGAAGTTATAGCGCAACCCAGCCTGCACCAATCGCGGAGCAGCCAACGTCAGGATCGGTGTACGGCCCGCGTCAATGCTGCGGTTCAAAAGATTCTGCGCGCCCGCAAAGATCGACAGACCATGCGAAAGCGAGCGGTCTGCAGAGAGATCGAAACGAGCCTCGGGATGCAGCAGAAACTGGTTCTCCGCGTCGTCGAACTCCTGCCCCGTATAGCTGGCGATGAGGTGGAAATTAGCTATGTGAGGCACGGCATAGTTCGCAGTTGCGGTAACGGATTCGCGTGGGACCTCCGGAATCCATTTGCCGGTGAGGTTGTTCTGTTCAGGGCTGTTGGAATTGAAAGCAGTCACCGTCGCGACTGCGAGCTGATAACCGAAGGTAGCGTCAAAGCCATGCCAGTGCTCAGACTGCGCTTCAAGCATCAGGCCACGGCTGCGAATCTGGCCGAGGTTCTGGCGCTGCAGGGTCTGTGTCGTTGCGGTCTGGCTCAGTTGAACCGCCGAGATCGGCCGATTGACCTCGGTCCAGAAGTACGTGGAGCGCAGGGTCCCGAGGTGTCCCAGCGTGAGATTACCGCCGAACTCAAAACCGGTAGCCCGCTCGGCAAGCAGTGACGAGTTCGCCAGGGTTGTCTGCTGACCGACCTGGCTGGTGCGATAGAGCTCGTTCAGAGTCGGCCCACGAAACGCGCGGAAGGCCGTCGCCGTCAACGCGATGCCATGCGGAAGCTGCCGCACCAGCCCGAGGCGCGGGCTCGCGACCAGCTCGTCGATCTCCGGCAGCGGTGTGGTCACCGGAGAGTTTGAGACTCTCTGCTGTGCGTCGAAGGTACGAAACGAGTCGACGCGCACCGAACCGGAGAGCGACCAGTTGCGAGGCTGCCAGACAGCATCCACATAACCGCCCGTCTCGCGCTGGCGAGCGCTGGTGCTGGTGGTGGTCGTAGGAAGGGAGTTTACTACGCCGGTTTCGTCGTCGGTTCCTCGAATGTCGCGCAGGTCGAGCCCCAGCGCCGCTGTCACTGCACGCGGCAACGCTCGCGAGCCCTGCAAGGCAAAGCCAAACTCGTCGGTAGGAACCCGCTGCAGCTTAGTGAGCTTCTCAGAGTTGCGATCAGCGGCAACGGAGGAGAAGCCCTGGCGATAGCCCTCGCGCGAACCGTACAGGCGCAATACGCCATGCCCCAGGCTGGAGTCGGCATCGGCACCGCCGACATAGCGCCACAGGCGAGCGGCATTGGTCTGCAGGGGTGTTCCGTTGATACGCGCTTCGTTCATCACGTTCCCGCGCAGAAAGGCGCTGACACCATGCAACTCAGCAGGAGTTCGCAGTTCCAGACGGCCACTCTCGCTGATGACATTCGTAGGGGTATCGACAGAGCCGCGTAGCGCAGGAGCGGTCGTAATGTAGCCGCCGTTATCGACCATGCTAAAGGCGGCCAGTGTGTCGAGGAAGTGCGTCGCGCTGGTAAGCAGCGCGTCTCCTACTCCTGTGTTCTCAGTCGCGCCCGAAGCGTCTGCTGAGAAGTTGAAAACATGTCCCGGGAGCGGCTCCACAGGAACAACATCGATCACGCCGCCGATGGCGCTTGAGCCATACAGATCCGCAGAGCCTCCCCGCAACAACTGCACCTGCTGGATAGCCAGGACCGGAGTCTCGTTCCAATGCACCCAGCCACCGAAGGGATCAGTGAGGGGAGTCTGGTCGCTGACGACCAGCGTGCGACTTGCGCCTGTGCTTCCAAGCCCTCTCAAGCTGAGTCCCTGCGAAGTAGGATTTGCAGTCCACGAACTTGTGCGGCGAAAGAGTTGGAAGCCTGCGACCGAATGCAGACTGTCATCGAGCGCGAGACCAGGAGCCTGTTCGAGCTGCTGCTGCGAGAGTAGCGCCGTACTGGTGGCGGAGTCGTTGATGCCCTCAAGCCCACGATCGGCGGTGACCGTGATCGACTGCGTGACCGGAGGTATTGTCTGAGGTGTGGTCGATTGCTGGGCTCCCGCATGGAGAGCGGTAAGGATAGACACAGCAACCAGTAGACGACGCATATTTACAGGCTCCATCACAAATCCACTTTGTTTGATTCACCACAATTTTGTCATCCTGCGTAGCCTGACTCACGATGTAAGTAGGGACACGAGTGACGGCTAGGACACAGGCCCAAGCCCCGAAGGGCCGTCCCATCACAGCCCAGGGTGAAACCCTGGGTTAGAGACCGGTAGAGATGCAAAGCCCTGAAAGGGCGATCTATCGGTGGCTGCACGATGGATCGCCCTTTCAGGGCTCCGCATTCTTTTCTTCCCATAACCCAGGGTTTCACCCTGGGCTATGATGGAGCGCCCCTTCGGGGCTTGGATCCGTGCCGAATCAATACCCCTTCGACTCCACGGCTCTATCGAGGGTGCTTACGCCCTACCGTCCCGACTGCGCCGCTTCCACGGCAGCGCCGACGCGCAGCATGGTTCCCTCATCGAAGTGACGGCCAAGGATCTGCACACCGATCGGCAGTCCAGCCTGTGTCGTCCCACACGGCACACTCATACCGCAGATCCCCGCCAGCGATGCCGCCACCGAGTAGATGTCCTCGAGGTACATCTGGATCGGATCGTCGGTCTTCTCACCTAGCTTGAATGCGGGGGTCGGCGTTACCGGGCAGACAATGGCATCGACCTGCGTGAAAGCGCTGAGGAAGTCACGCGTCAGCAAGGTGCGTACCTGCTGCGCCTTGCGATAGTAGGCATCGTAGTAGCCCGCCGAGAGTGCATAGGTGCCAAGCAGAATGCGCCGTTTGACCTCGGCGCCGAAGCCCTCATCGCGCGACTTGCGGAACATCGCGGCGAGCGTATTGGCATCCTCCGCACGCAGACCGTAGCGAACGCCGTCGAAGCGCGACAGGTTGGAGCTGGCCTCCGCCGTCGCAATCACGTAGTAGGTCGGCACGGCATAGCGCGTGTGCGGCAGCGAGACCTTGTGGATGCTGCAACCGGCAGCGCGCAGATCGTCGAGAGACTTCTCGATGGCGGCACGAATCTCCGGATCGAGACCCTCGCCAAAGTACTCCTCGGGTACACCGATGCGCAGACCCGCGACCGGCTTAGCAGCCTCGGCGGTATAGTTCGCGACAGGCTGGGGGGAGGACGTAGCATCCAGCGGATCGGGGCCTGCCAGTACATCAAGCATCGTCGCAGCGTCCGCAACGGAGCGCGTGAAGGGGCCGACGCGATCGAGCGAGGAGGCAAAAGCAATAAGGCCGTAGCGCGAGACGCGGCCATACGTCGGCAGCACGCCAACGACACCGCAGAAGGCCGCCGGCTGACGAATGGAGCCGCCCGTATCCGTCCCCAGAGAAGCGACACACAGACCTGCGGCAACCGCTGCCGCAGAGCCGCCCGACGATCCGCCGGGAACGCGGTCGAGAGCGCGCGGATTGTGAACCGGCCCATAGGCCGAGTTCTCGTTCGATGAGCCCATCGCGAACTCGTCGCAGTTCAGCTTGCCAAGCAGCACAGCGCCCGCCGCTTCAAGCTTGGCGACGCAGGTGGCGTCGTAGGGGGGATGATAGCCCTTCAGGATGAGTGACCCGGCTGTCGCCGGAGCGCCGCGCATCGTCAGCACATCCTTGATGCCGATGGGAACACCGGCCAGAGGGCCAAGAGCCGTCCCGGCCTTCGCCGCGGCGTCTACGCGCTCGGCCTGGGCCATCGCCCGTTCGCGGCTCAGCGCGAGATAGCTGTTGATCGCTGGGTCGACGGTGGCGATACGCTCATAGTGCTCGGCGGCCAGCGATGCGGCGGAGACGCGGCCCTCGACGACAGCCGTGCGGGCCGCGGAGAGCGAAAGGGTTTCGAGTTGCAGTATTTCAGCCATGTTGTGCGTGGCTCTCCTTGGTGCTTTGGGAACTGTTGATGCGTTGGAAGCTGTCTAATTTTTACTGCAGTTAGCGCTCAATGACCTTCGGAACCTTGAAGAAACGGCCGTCGGTCTCAGGAGCCTCAGCCATGACGAGGGCGCGGTCGATCGAAGGCTTCACCACATCGGGCCGCAACGATTCACCGTTCATCGCCGGGAGCGCGCCGAGCATCTCGGCCACCTGCGCCATCGGCGGAACGTCGTGGGTATCAAGCTCATTCAACTCCGCAATATGCCCAAGGATCGCGTTCAGATCGCGCGCCATGCGCGGAAGCTCCTCGGCGGTGAGTTCTAGATTGGCAAGGTCGGCGACGTGCCGCACTTCGTCCAGTGTTACTCCTGCAACCTCGGGGGTCGCTGCCTGGCTCATCGTTTACTCCTTCGGGGATTTTGGGGGTGCCGTGCGAGGCCATGGCCGCACACTTCCCTCTCTTCGAAGTGTATCCCGTTGAAGCGTACTGCGGCGATGCGGGCCAGGTCGTTGGCCAGCGCCGAGCGCATATGCAGGAACTGCTTCATCCACTCGGAGCCCGCCACCCGCACATGCAGAACGCGCTCCGCGTCGAGATGCAGGACCTCGCCATGACCGGCCAGCGCAGCACCACAGGCCACAGGCCACGCCGCGGCGAGACGGTCTTCATCCGGCAGCTCCCGCAGGCTGCGGCCCAGCGATCCACGCAGGATATCGCGCATATTCTGCATCAGCGAGCCTCCACTGTGACACCGCCGCAACGAGCGGTAAGGGCCTCGCAGGCTGCGGCGACCTGATCCACCGTAATGCGCTCGATGACGTCCGTAGGCTGGCCCTTGAACTCGAAGCCAAGGTGCAGATAGCCACCGCTTCCATCAGCAGGCTGAACGTTGGCGCAGCAGCGTCCTCGTGCTCCCCAGCGATGTTCGGCTGTCGGTCCGTTCAGAGACACCGTCGGCGCACCCGCAATTGCGGCCAGGTGCATGACACCTGTGTTCACGCTCACAACCAGCCGGGAACGGCGCAGCAGACGTGTCAGCGAAAGAAAACCATCGGGGCTGACAAACGGCACAGCGCGCAGACCGGCAGCCTCTAAACGCTCAAGAAGCGGCGTCATGCGCGGTTTGTCGGAGGGAGCTCCGGTTATAACGAACAAGGTTTCCGGCCGCACCAGACGCCGGGCAAGCTCAACCCAGCGGTCCTCCGGCCACTCGCGCAGCGCGGAGTTCTGCCCCGAAGCCCAGGGATGAAACACCACGAGGTCGCGCTCCTCTGCCAACGGCGCAGGACCCACTTCAGGAATCACGACAGCAGGAGCATGCGGATCAAGTACCGGCGGGACGACACCACTCCCCGCTAATAAAGCCCGAAGATTGTCGACCTCATGGCGATCCGCTGTATGGCTGACGACACGGTCATATCCACGGCTGCGATACTGCCCCGGCGAGTGGAAGCCGACTGTAAACTGTGCTCCCGAGAGCATGGTGTAAAACGCCGTCAGGCGCTGCCAGCTAGTGAAGTCCAGCAGCACGTCGAACCGCTGCGCGCGAATGCGGCGGATGGTCTCAGGCGGCTTGGTGAGATCGATGAGGACGCGCTTGTCCGCTCCTGGAATGATCTCAGCGGCAGCAAGGTTCTGCTGCATGCAAAGATGCACGATGTGCGCCTCCGGCAAAGCTGCCCGAAGGTCCTGCAGGGGGCCGGAGAAGAGCAGCGTATCGCCCAGCGCAGGCGAACAAATTACGCCAATACGCTGGGGATTGGCAGGCCGCTGGGTGCGACGGCGGCGAAAGCTGGCCAGGAGATTCAGCAGCGGTGTGCCGACCCAGAGGTCGAGTTGGCGATTTCGCTGGTTGCCACGCTGCATAGCTTGATTCTAGTGGGTGATGCGGAGAGGGGTTCACTCTTGCGGTGAACCCGCTTCTAATAAGCGCCGTCCTGCTTCAGGACCGTGGAGAACGTCTTGAAGAGAATCTTGATATCTCCCAAGAAGGTCCAATCGTGAACATAGCGGCTGTCGAGTTGAAGCCGCTGCTGATAGGTCGTGCTGCTGCGTCCGGACACCTGCCACAGTCCTGTAATGCCGGGTTTAACGAGGCAGTAGTCGACAAAGTGCTTGCCGTATTTTTCGACCTCGGCTGCAACGATGGGACGAGGTCCCACCAGACTCATGCTTCCGGTGAAAACGTTCCACAACTGTGGAATCTCGTCCAGGCTGGTGCGGCGCAGAAAATTGCCGATCTGGGTGACGCGAGGATCGTTCTGGAGCTTGCGGGCCTTGAGCCACTCCTCGCGGGCGTCAGGATTCTCCTGAAGATAGGCTTCCAACACCTCTGCCGAGTCGACGCACATCGTGCGGAACTTCCACATGGAGAAGAAGCCGCCCTGGGCGCGGATACGGCGATGCGAGAAGAAGATCGGTCCTGGCGAGGTAAACCTGACGATGCTGGCAACGATACCGACGATCAGCAGCAGAATAGGCGAGAAAAGCAGCACCAGAAAGATGTCCAACCCACGCTTGAGCACACTATAGCGGAAGGTGCCCTGTGGCCCTTGCTCGAACCTAGAGACCCTGCCGGTCGTGCCGGAGCTGATGTCCGGGAATGAGAATATCCGGCCATTCATGGCGGAGGTTTCGGATTTGTAGGAATACATCTCTAACGCCATACGCTTCTTCTTCTCCCGGGGCCCTGTCCGGCTCTATCGCCGAACTTCAGACCAAATCTTTCAACGGCGGCTGCGATCTTTACGTCGCTCTCGTGCTTGAAGCTCCGTTGGTACGGCTTTGCAAATCTATCGGCCACGTCCACGACGATAATCGCCCGAAGAGGCTTATCCAATTGGACTGCGCTTTGTGTAAATGGTTGCACTTTGACATCTGCTGGCCATAAAGCCGAGCAAAATGCGGTACATCCATTCACAACCTGTAGCTTTTGTATTCAATACGAGGCTACAGCAAAGAAGGTTGCAGGCAACCTCTACGGGCCGCTTTCTTTGGGATAGGATGCGCGTTGGTAAGAGAGGGCTGTATGGAGCCCATGAATGACCGTTTAAAGAGTATCCGCTGTTTGAAGGTTAAAAGCGCTTGAACACCGGTGTGCGACTACGCCTGATCGATTAGCCACTGCTCTACTTCGGCAAGTGATTCCACTACCTGATGCAGCCCATCACACGGTGCATTCTCCGTTCCGCGCAGCAGAAACGCCTGTTTCAGCCCCGCGGCATTCGCCGCCGCGATGTCCGAGCAACGATCGCCGACCAGAACCGACTGCGAAAGATCGACCCACTCTTCACTGGACGCGCGCCGCAACATTCCGGCGCCGGGTTTACGGTCTTCGTGCTCGCGCTTGTACTCCCCGACACCGTGGACCGGGTGATAGGGGCAGTGATATACCGCGTTGAGCGTAATGCCGTCGCGGGCAAGTTCTGCGCGCATCCACGTCATCAGGTCTTCGAACTGAAGAGGCGTATAGTAGCCGCGCGCAATGCCCGACTGGTTCGTCACCACAATCAACTTGTAGCCCAGCGTCTGCGCCGTGCGGCAGAGCGGGACGATGCCCTCGACCCAGCGAACATCCTCAGGACGATACAGGTAGCCGACCTCATGGTTGATCACGCCATCGCGGTCGAGAAACAGCGCACGCACTTTGGCAGGTGAGGTCATGGGCGCGCTCCTTCAAGTTGAACCAGGGCTGGCACGGGCGTGTGTTTGGGAGTGCGAACGCGCGGTAGCAACTCGCGGCCTTCGCGTCTGGCAACGAGCAGCGCCTCCACCTCTCCGAGCGCCATCGCAGGCGTGATCTGGCGGACGCAACCGTTGTGCTCGCAGGGAGCATAGTCGCGGCCGTCATAGCAGGGCCGGCAGGCAAAGCCTTCTCCACCCCACAGCGCGACACAGTTGGTACGCTGCGGCAGGCGTCCGCGCGGGTCGGTGGGACCGAAGATAGCAACCACCGCCGTGCTCGTGATGCCCGCAAGATGCAGCGGCCCTGTATCGTGCGTCACGGTGACATCAATCTCGTTGAAGGCCCCGATCTGCTGCACCAGAGACATCGTCGCAATGCAGTTGGTAACCTCAAGAGAGGTGAAGGCATCCGACACCCAGCGATCATCCATGCCACCGCAGAGAACGACCTCGCATCCCTTTGCCAGCAGAAGCTTCGCGAGTTCGACGTAGCTTTCAAGCGGCCAGCGACGCAGGGCGTCATCGCGCATCATGTTGCGGGCTCCCCCGGGAACAAGCGCGATCCTGGGCTTGTCTCCCTTCGGTGGGAGAACGTTCTGCGCCGGACCGGAAACAACAATCGGAGCCAGTTGACTTGGTGTCTCCCCGTCTTTGCGGCCCAGCAGAATGCGGGCGTACTCATCCGTATGATGGCGCCCTGGAAGAAGCTGTGTAGCGCGTTCGGTTCTCGAGAGCATCACCTTGCGCGGCGCACGCACCGGGAGTGTCAGCAACTTGTAGCGAGCGTCGTAATACAGCGTCGCGCAGACGTCATACTTGCGTCCTGCAAGCAGCCGCCATACCGTCATCATCACCCGCAGCCCTTTGGTTTTGCCGCTGTGCAGCAGCGCCTTTTCATCAACGGGAATCACATGGATCCACGGATAGAGCTGCAGAATGGGAGCGACTACCGTGTTGCAAACCCAATCGACGGCATAGCCCTCCCGGTGCATGGCATACGCACCCGGAATCGCCATGACGACATCGCCAATCGCGCCGAGCTTAACGATCAGAAGGCGCGGCATCGGTTACTTCCCCGTCTCATCGGCCGGCCATTGCGGGTCGCGCAAAAAGACCGACTGGTTGCGCAACACCGTGATGTACGCGAGATAGCGCATGAACAGCTCATACTTATGCGGGCCGAGCACGCGCAAGGCAACCTTCAGCAGCTTGTGTACAGCTTCAACGCGGCGATCGTGCGGATTGAACTCTTTCCACGTCGACTTCGCCTGAGCGACAGTGCCCTGCACCAGCTTCTGCTCTTTCGCAAACCCTGCAAACTTCGACTTCGCGTCAAAGGGATTTTCCGCAGGAAAACGTGCCTGGTGCTTCGCATACATGCGCCGCGCCAGCAGCGTAACCGTCGTCCCATCCGAGAAAGAGTCGAAGCCATAGGGGAGCGACTCCGCGGCACCATTTTTATTGGCGATCACCGCAGCCTTGTAGTCGGCAAAGAGCCGATGCAGATCGGGGCGCGAGGCCAGCGTAAAGCGGTCGGTATGTTTCGACAGCACCTCGGGGTCGCTCACCACGATGCCGCTGAAGTGGAAGAAGCGCAGAGGAACGCGTCCACTGACGGAACTCGTGACGTGATACCCCTCCGGGCTCTCGTCCAACGTGCGTTCATGCAGGTTCCAGTAGGCCATGTTGCATCCGGAATCGCGCAGGATGCAGACGCCGCCGAACAGGCTGGGAGCGAGGTTCATCCACTTCTGGTCGACGAACAGACCTGTTCGGCCCTCGCTGTATCCAAGCTCCAGGCAGCGCTCTTCCCACCACGTCAGCAGGTTCCAGCTCTCCTCGCAACGGCGCACGGCGATAAAGCCCAGGTTGTACGAACCATTGAAGAGCAGGTCCTGCTCGCTGGGTGAGCGTCCGTCGAAGACCGGCGTCGTAATATGCGGCGTCAGCACTGCGGACGCTCCGTTGGAGAGCGCGTCGAAGACCGGATCGAGGGCGGTATAGCAGAAGATATCCGGGTCAATGTAAGCCAGCGCGTCCAGGTCATAGCGCTCGATCAGGTGCTTCATAAACGTCGGCTTGACGTTCGTATTCAGCTCGAGAATCCCATACTTCATGGCCTCGGCGTGGACATCCCGCAGACCGATCTCGTGGAGCATGACCGTGGTAAAGGCATCGCCCTGAAAGGGTGAAGGATCGTGGAGGTTCGCAACGATCAACACGAAAAAACGCTGGCCCGGATGCTGCGCGAGGTACGACGCTGTAAGAGTTCGCGCATAGGCAAGATAATTCGGAGAGACAATCGTGCAGGCAGCACGAGACGGCAGCATCATGCGGTCAGTCTATCAAGCGTAACGGTTAGGAGAATGGGCGTGTTTATCTGCATGTGCTCATTGAGATGGTCTCGTAAGGGCACGGGTTACCCGTGCCCTTAACGAGCCCCCTCCATGAGGGGCTCAGCACGTGAAACAACTTACGTGATCGCTTCCCACGCACGGCTCGCCTCATTCCATCGTCGGACAGGCCGCGCTGGCGTTCCGACAACCACCGTCCCTGCAGGAACCATGCCGGTTACTACTGAATTCGCACCAATGATCGCGCCATCGCCGATCGTTGCTCCCGCAAGCACGGCTACCCCATCGCCGATCCAGACATTGCGGCCAATCGATACAACACCCGTCGAATGCAACCTGCGCTTTGACGGGACCGTATCCGGCCCAGACTGGCCTTCGCCCCTATAAACTCCATGCGAATGGTCCGTAACGATCACGCGGCTGCCGATCAGTGTTCCAGAGCCTATCGTGATGCTGTTGATGCAGGTAATGTGCACGTTGTCCGAAAAGCTCACCTCATCACCAAGAGTCAGCACCGGTGAAAGCCGTTCCCCCGCATACTCCACCACGGCCTCCAACCAGAGACCGTCCCCCGCATTGAAGTTCCGGCCGATGCGCATATGCGAGAGGCCGGACAGATGAGGATGGCGTCCATTGCGAAAACCCGGAGCCCGCAACTTGCGCGCGGTAAAGCTGTCGCGGAAACGATGGGCAGCCGCCCGCGCCAGACGGGGGAGAAGCTGCGCCCAGCCGTCCTCACGCGCAAGCTCGAACACGCGGCTCAAAGAGAGGGCTCCTCGAATCTGTGGCGATGACCTGGCTTTTCGATGAGCTCAATCACAAAGCGCAGAGGAGACATCCAGAACTGGACCCTTCGGCCTTCATAAGCCAGCGCCGGCTGCGGGTCGCCGGCCGGATAACAGCCCTGCTCGCGCAGATGTGCCGCCGAGGCTTCAAGATCGGGAGTCAGATAGGCCAGGTGATTCAGAATGTGTTTGCCTGTGCGCAACGCGTTAGCAATCGGCGTGCTCTCTCCCAGCGGGGCAATGAGTTCATAGGTGAGTTGCCCCCGCGGTGCCGTGCCAAACTGCACCGAGACGCAAAGGCCGGGATCGTCGACGACCGGCGTCCAGCGGGTAATGCCCAGTGTCTGCTGCAGAAAGTTACGTCCCACCGGGATGTCCTGCACGATGAGACCGAGGTGATCGAGTTCGAGCACACTGCCGTTCACAACAGACTGTTCCCCCTCCGCGGCTTGCAGAGGGCTCTCGACGATGGAGGTCAACAGGGTCATCAGTAAACCGTCTCTGCGAGGATACGCTGCAGGTAGGTGGCATAGGTACTCTTGCCCAGCTTCGCCGCCAGCGATTCAAGCTCCGCAGCCGTAATATACCCGAGACGGTAAGCGATCTCCTCGGGACATGCAATTTTGAGCCCCTGGCGACGCTCGATGGTCTGAATAAAGTTAGCGGCATCCAGCAGTGAGTTGTGTGTCCCTGTATCGAGCCATGCCATGCCGCGTCCCAGAAGCTCGGTACGAAGCTGTCCGTTGCGGAGATACCACAGGTTCACGTCGGTAATCTCAAGCTCGCCACGAGGCGAGGGCTGCAGCGACTCCGCTACGCTGACTACCTGTGCATCGTAGAAGTAGATTCCCGTAACCGCATAACGCGACTTCGGCTTCAGGGGCTTTTCTTCCAGAGAGATTGCCTTGCCCTCCTTATCGAACTCCACCACGCCATAGCGTTCGGGATCGCCCACAGCATAGGCGAACACCGTCGCACCGGAGGTCTGTGCAGCGGCCTTGCGCAGGCTCCGTGCAAAGTCGTGGCCGTAGAAGAGGTTATCTCCCAGAACCAGGCAGCAGCCTTCGCCGGCAAGAAACTCCTTGCCGATCAGAAACGCCTGCGCCAGGCCGTCAGGCGAGGGTTGCACGGCATATTGCAGGTGAATCCCCCACTGTTCCCCCGTGCCCAGCAGCTGCTCGAAGCGCGGCGTGTCCTCGGGTGTCGAGATTATGAGAATGTCGCGAATCCCCGCCAGCAACAGCACTGAGAGAGGGTAGTAGATCATTGGCTTGTCATAAACAGGAAGCAGTTGCTTACTGATGGCCTGTGTCACCGGATACAACCGCGTACCGGATCCACCGGCGAGAATCATTCCCTTCATCCATCTGCCTCCACTGCAGAACACTCCCCCGTTAGACGCGCGGACGGCACAGTTATGCTGTACCCAGCAGCAATCTATCTGGCAGAAAAGAGAGATTAATTAAGGCAGAAACTCAGAGGTCAGCGCGAGCGAAAGCGCACGTAAAGCGCGGCTCCCGCAGCACCAACAAGGCCCAGCACCGCAGTCGGGCACTCCGGCGAATCCACACAGCCACCTACACCCGAAGCATGCGCAAACGCTGGAAGGAGAAACAACAGACCGAAAGAGGCGAACCGTAGAGCTATCTTCATAAGAATGGGACACCGATCAGAGACAGATTTGCAAACGTTCTGCTCTGGCACAAAAGCATACGTGCCTTGGCGAGAGAGCACAAGCAAGGTGATTTTACCGAATCCCTCTCGCCTTCCCGATCAAACCGCTATGAAAACAGAGAATGACCGCACAGCAACCGGCAAGGCCCCTGCTCCTAATAAGATAAGTCGATGAAGCGCATTGCAATCGTCGGCGGAGGAATCGCCGGCCTCACCGCCGCCTATGAGCTCGAACTCGCCCGCAAACGTGGGGCGGAGATCGACTGGCATCTCTATGAAGCCGGCGACCGTCTCGGCGGAATCGTCGAAACCACGCAGTCTCAGGGCTTCGTCCTTGAAGGCGGCCCCGATGGCTGGGTCTCGGAAAAGCCCTGGGCTCGCGAACTGGCCCTCGAACTCGGCCTCGGCTCAGAGCTGATCTCCAGCAACGACGCCACTCGCAAGACCTACATCCTGATCGACGGCAAGCTCCAACCGATGCCCGATGGCATGCGCATGATGGTTCCCGAAGACCTCAGCACGCTCGAAGGCTCGCCTCTCTTCTCGGATACGGCCCGCAAAGCCTATGCTGCCGAGTTGGAACGAGCTTCGGAACTCCGCGCCAAGACTCCGGAACAGGACGAGTCCGTTGCCAGCTTCATCCTCCGCCACTTCGGCGAGGAGGTCCTCACCAAAATCGGCGCTCCCCTGCTCAGCGGAGTCTTTGGCGGTGACGTAAAGACCCTGAGCGTCCGCGCCGTGATGCCCAACTTCGTCAGCATGGAACGCGAATACGGCTCCCTCATCGCAGCCCTGCAGGCCAAAGCAAAGACACGTGGCAGCCGTCCGGTGCCATCGCTCTTTACAACCCTCCGCAACGGCCTCGGCACTCTCATCGACGCCCTCGTCGCCCAGCTGCCGCCCGAACGGCTGAACCTTAGCCGCTCAGCTCTATCGATCAAGCGACAGGGCAAACGCTGGCTGCTCCGCACCTCCGCCTTCGCCACCGAGGGGCGCACCAGCAAGAAGCACTTTCATCACGTTCTCTTCGCCACCCCCATCGACGCAACCCGCGCCCTGCTCGCGCCGCTCGATGCTGAAGCCGCGGCACTCATCCCCACCGATGCCAGCTCCGCCGTGCTCGCCGCGCTGTGTTGGCCTGCTGCCGCCGCGAGCACCTTCTCGATTCTGCAGGGCTTCGGCTTCCTCGTGCCCCAGGCACACTCCACCGGCGAGCCACAACTCCTCGCCGGCACCTTCGTCGATCAGAAGTTCCCGGACCGTGCGCCAGCCGGAGCCCGCGTCATCCGCGTCTTCTTTGGAGGGCCGAGCGCCGATACGCTCTCCCCCCAATCCGACGAAACGATCGCCGCCGCAGCCTTCGCCCAGCTCGCCAAAATCCTCGGCCCACTCCCCGCATCGGATGCGGCACTCACCACCGTGCGCCGCTGGCCGCGCAGCCTGCCGCAGTATGAGGTCGGCCACCTCGAACGCATGGTTCAACTCGACCAGCACATCGCGAAACTCGGCGACCTGACACTGCTGGGCAACGGCTACCGGGGCGTAGGCCTGCCCGATCTCATCCGCGACGCCCGCGCTGCAGCTCGTGAGCTGATCCCAACAGCGTGAGGGACCTCTATCAGCAGAGAGCGACGAGGGTTTAGCTACGAATACCTCTTAGCTAAACCCTCGTGGCTCTCTGCTGAACCAACCCCGAACCACCATAACTGCGAGGAAACACGCGACAGGCGTAAACTAACCCTATGGGCATTACCCGCCAGCAAGCTCTCGACTGTTTCGCCTCCGACGATCTCATTGGCATCGGCATGGAGGCCGATGCGGTCCGCCGCCGCCTCCATCCGGAGGGCGTGGTCAGCTACATCATCGACCGCAACATCAACTACACCAACTTCTGCACCGAGTACTGCACTTTCTGCGCCTTCTATCGGCCCCTGAAGGGCAAGCTCGCGGCTGAAGGCTACATCCTCGACTTCGACACGATCTATGACAAAATCCGCGAGACAGTCGAGATGGGCGGCACCGGGGTCTTGATGCAGGGGGGCATCCATCCCGACCTCAAGATCGACTGGTTCGAATCGCTCTTCACGGGCATCAAGCAGCGCTTCCCTTCCATCTGGCTGCACTGCCTCTCGGCCTCCGAGATCCTGGCGATCGCCGAGTACTCTGAGATCTCGCTGCGCGACACCATTGCGCGTCTTCGCGACGCCGGGCTCGACAGCATTCCCGGTGGGGGCGCAGAGATTCTTGACGATGAGGTCCGCAAACGCATCGCGCGGCTGAAGTGCAGAACGGAAGATTGGGTTGCCGTTCACCGCACCGCACACTCGCTCGGCATGAGGACTACAGCAACCATGATGTTCGGCGTCGGCGAGACGATGGAGCATCGTGTCAATCACTTCGAAGTGGTTCGCCAGCTTCAGGAAGAGACCGGTGGCTTCACCGCATTCATCCCCTGGAGCTTTCAGCCCAACAACACCGCTCTCGGCGGCCGCGGCTGGGATGAGGCTACCTCGGTCGAATACCTCAAGACCCTCGCCATCAGCCGCATGTATCTCGACAACATCGAAAACGTGCAAAGCTCATGGGTCACCCAGGGCCTGAAGGTTCTGCAGATGGGTCTTCGCTTCGGCGGCAACGATGTCGGCTCCGTAATGCTTGAAGAGAACGTGGTTCGCGCTGCGGGCACCTCGAATTGCACGACGGAAGAGGAGCTTCGCCGCATCATTCGCGACGCAGGCTTCAAGCCCGTGCAGCGCGATACGCTCTATCGGACGATGTTTCTGAACTAGGAACATCGTCCTAAGCTGTCTTCAACCCCGCTTCAATAATCGCGGCTGAAATCTTCTCGTCCGCCACTCCTTGCTTTCGCAGACTCTCTGTCAGCGCCTGCACCTGCGATCCCTCAAGCCGTTCCAAGTCTTCTCGCAGTCCCTGCGAGATATACGCCTTGATCAATCCCTGATATCCAGAGAATCCGAGACTCGGCGCAATCTCTTTCAGCGATTCGATCACGCTCTCCGGAATCCGGAGACTAATCGAAGTCATGACTCTCGGTGTCCGCATCCTTTCGTGCATACGCTCTTTAGCCGTCTTCATAAGCCTTCGTCTCCTGTTTGGTCGCTAAACGCGCCGACACAATCCGCACTTGATCTTCATCACGCTCAACGTGGACAACGTAGAGCAACTTCTTTGATTTGCTCAGGCCGATCACAGCAGTACGTCTTTCGTCATCGACCGTGGCATCAACATACATGGAGTAATCGTCAAAGAATGCTTCACACGCCGTCTCGAAACGGATTCCATGTTTCGCGCGATTCTCGACCGCCTTCAGTCCATCCCAAATGAACGTCTGATCGCGATATAGGAAGAGAACGTCCATCGAGAAATGTATATCAAATGTATATACTTAAATTCAAGCACACGTCCCAATAGCGGTTATGCGGTGCCCTTAGGAAAGACCTCATGAAGATAGAGCGGCTGGACCACCTCGTCCTCACGGTTGCCAGCATCCCCGCGACTACCGCCTTCTACACTCGCGTCCTCGGATTTGAAGCCGTCGAAGCTAACGGTCGTTGGAGCCTCAAGTTCGGCCAACAAAAGATCAACCTCCACCAGGTAGAGCATACCTTCGACCCCAAGGCGGCGAACCCCACACCCGGCTCCGGAGATCTCTGCTTCATCACTGGCGATCAGCCAGAACAGACCCTCCACCACCTGAAATCGCTTGGCGTGACCATCGAGGAAGGCCCCATAGAGCGTCATGGAGCCCTCGGCAGGATGATCTCCCTCTACTTCCGTGATCCCGACGGCAACCTCCTCGAGATTGCGAGGTATCTCTAAGCCTCCTCGCGTAAAATCAATGCGATACCCTGACGCAGAGCGCGATGCAAAGATCCATGACTCGCTTAGCGTCTGTACCTCGCTCGGCCCGGAGTTCCTTTCTGATCAGTCATCTCAAAGCGTTTGCGTTTTTCCTCGCCAGTCCCCATGGCCTGGGCTATTACTGGCGTTCCCACTACACGAGCCAGATCTATAACTTCCATGGGGAGTACCGCTGGAACGTCTTCGACGTCGCCCTGCTCATCCCGTACTTCATCGTGATGATCATCCTGGCGTTCTATGGCATCCATCGCTATCAGCTCGTCTGGCTCTATTACCGCAACCGCCGCAATGCCTCTCACTCCACCGAGCCGGTCGCCCGCTTCGAGGAGTCCGAGCTGCCCTTTGTCACCATTCAGCTCCCGATCTATAACGAGCAGTTCGTCATCGACCGCCTGATCGACGCCTGCTGCCGCCTCGACTATCCGCGCGACCGCTTCGAGATCCAGCTCCTCGACGACTCCACCGACGAGACCACCGGCGTCGCACGAGGCATCGTCGCCCGCTATGCCGCCGGGACGGAAGGCCTCGAACCACAGCCAGTCCATTACCTCCACCGCACCAATCGCTACGGCTATAAGGCCGGGGCCCTGGAAGAAGGTCTGAAGGTAGCCAAAGGCGAGCTGATCGCCATCTTCGACGCCGACTTCGTGCCGCCGCCTCAATGGTTGATGCAGGTGATCCATCACTTCGCCGAACCCGGCATCGGCATGGTGCAGACGCGCTGGACGCACCTCAATCGCAACTACTCGTTCCTCACCCAGGTCGAGGCCATCCTGCTCGACGGCCATTTTGTGCTCGAACATGGCGGCCGCTCCCGCGCAGGAGTCTTCTTCAATTTCAACGGCACGGCCGGAATGTGGCGTCGCGGGGCCATTGAAGAAGCCGGTGGCTGGCAGCACGATACGCTCACCGAGGACACGGATCTCAGCTATCGGGCACAGCTCAAAGGCTGGAAGTTCAAGTACTTGCAGGACGTCGAATGCCCCGCCGAACTGCCCATCGAGATGACCGCCTTCAAGACCCAGCAGGCACGCTGGGCCAAGGGCCTCATCCAGACCAGCAAGAAGATTCTGCCTACGATCTTCCGCTCGGACGCTCCGTTCCACACCAAGCTCGAGGCCTTCTACCATCTCACCGCCAACATCAGCTATCCGTTGATGATCGTGCTTTCCACCCTGCTGATGCCTGCCATGATCATTCGTTCCTGGCAGGGTCCCTTGCAGATGATCCTGATCGACCTGCCGCTGTTCATGGCCTCGACGATGTCGGTTTCGAGCTTCTACCTGGTTAGCCAGAAAGAACTCTTTCCGCGCACCTGGTACAAGACGTTTCTCTACCTTCCCTTCCTGATGTCTCTGGGAGTCGGTCTCACGATCACCAACACCAAGGCCGTACTCGAAGCGCTCTTCGGCATCAAGAGCGCGTTCGCGCGTACCCCGAAGTATCGCGTTGAGAAAAAAGGCGAGAAGTCACAGGCGAGGAAGTATCGGAAGCGGCTGGGCATCATCCCCTGGATCGAGCTGGCGATCGGCTGCTACTTCGCCGGGACGGTCTGGTATGCCTTCAGCACGGAAAACTACTTCACGGTGCCGTTTCTTCTGCTCTTCGTTCTGGGCTACTGGTACACCGGCCTGCTGAGCCTCTTCCAGGGACTCTTTGAACGCAGGGGCACACAGGGCAGCGAGATCCACGAGAAACCCTATCCCGTGGGGATTTAGACCATAAGCACGGACTATGATTCGGACTAGAGCGGCTACAAGTTCAGGTAGTGTTTAACGAACCGGCGACACGGCTAATCACCTATTTTGTTCCCCACGGAATCGTCATCCTGAGCGGAGCGCCTCGCGTTTTTTGCGAGGTGCGAAGTCGAAGGACCCCGAGGGACTTGGTCTCACCCGAGATGCTAAGACCTTTTCCAGCACAAAAGTCCAGGCTCGAGCGCTCGAAGTAGAAAGGGGCAAAGGACATAGACAAGATGGTAAGCCTCGGGGTCCTTCGACTCCGCGTCCCAAAGGCAGGCACGCTCCGTTCAGGATGACGATTCTGTGGGAGTTCAGGTGATCTCTCTAACCTTCTACAAAGGACCACTTAGGTAGTGGCCACACGCAAGCAAAAGGCCCGCTTTCGAGGGCCTTTCTAGCTCATCAACTCAGTATCCGTTAGAAGCGGACGCCGAACTTGATCGGGAAATAGCTCGTGTGGTTGCTGTTCGCCGGATAATCGTTCGCTACATCGACATTGGCTGCGGAGACGGTATTGACCGTCACACCAGCACGCTGCGAGTTATCAACGAACACATACCGAACCTCGCCGTAGAACCGTTCATTCGAAAAACGCGAGAACTTGTAAGTTACTCCCAGGCCAGCATTGAAGCCGGGTGCGTTCGAGGTGTAGTGGTCGATGGTCTGGTTCGCGGAGTAGGCATAGCAACCATAGAACGGATCGCAGTACTCGCCGATCGCCGGGATCGTGAAGTCGGCGGTCTTATGGTAGAAACCAACACCGGCAACGGCATAAGCGCCTAAGCCCTCACCCGAGTAGAACGTATAGGTGGGATCGATCGAGAAAGACCACACATGGCTGCTGCCATCCAGGTTGGTAAGAGGTGCAATGGGGCCAACCGAGGGGTCCGGGTTCTGGTTGTAGAGATTGATATAGGTGTTATAGATCGTCGTCTGATTGGCGAGCGTACGACCCTGGAAGCCGAAGTTATCCCAATCGAACTCGATCGGAAGCGCAAAATGCTTGCTGAACTGGGGACCGCCGCCGACCTGGAAGCTGTAGCTCGGGGTCAGGTAGGTATGAGTATTGCCAGTCGGCACAGTAAGACCGGCGCCGCCGTAGAAAGTGAACTTATTCGAGCCATCCGCGTTCGTATTGCCGCCACGATAGCGAGGACGGCCATAGCGCTGGTGTCCGCCACCATATTGGGGATCGACAAAGTTGAAGGGAGCAGTGGAGTTATCCGCCACTTCATTGATCTCCGCGCTGCTGCTCGAAAACAGCGCGTCACTGCTGGTTCCGGCTACCGGAACGTCCAGATTTAATGTTGGCTTCGCCTGAAGATTGTTTTGCACAGGGGCCACGTTGGACTGGGTGGCAGTCCGGGCGACTGAAGAATCGCTGGACTGGCTGGTCTGCGCGCTCATCACGGCAACACTTGCGCCGAGAATCGCCGACAGCGCCACAGTGCGGCGCACAAAACCTGAGGGTCTAGTAAAGGTAAACAACATCTTTTGAACTCCTTGCCGTAAAACGGGAACCGAATGCTGGATCAAACCCAAGCCTTCGCGAATTGTTGCGAACGCCGCATCCCTTTCGATTCCATTTCCACGTAGGACGATCATAATGCCGAATAGGATGCAGGATATTTAGGAATCAATCCGTATGTGCCTGCCTCGATAAGGGGACAAATCATGGGCATTCCTTCAAATTTGCGCAACTCTATGCGAAAAATGCCGTCTAATACAGTAAGTCTTCGTGTGTCCAAATTCCGCTGCTCAGTAAGCGCGAGTAACTTCGTCAGGATGGTGTCTGCTTGTCTTTTTCCCCGCATGTCTGGTCTATGCCACGGGCTTTTTGCGCCTGTGCTTTTGGTTTAGCCGGACTCGCCCTCCTACCCCTGACTTCCTCCGCCCAGCAAACTCCCTCCAATGTGCTGATTGCGACCCTTACGCCAGTGACTCATCCTGCGCTTCCGAATGCGCCCTCCGCGTTGCTGTTTTCGCCCACCGCAACAGGCATCTCTCCGGATACATTGGATACCGACGACTCCTCTTCCAACAACGATCCAGATTCCGCGGACAATCAGGATCTGAAAGATCCGCACCAACGGACACAGGACAACTCGCCCGACACCAAGAAAAAACCTGTTCCCCCAGTCGAACTCGACGCCAATGGCAATCCGATCCCGCTCAATCTCCGCCAACCGCAGCGCATTCTCGGGTTCATGCCGAACTTTCGTTCTGTTTCAGGCGGCGCCGTAGCCCATCCTCCCGGTTGGAAGTACAACTTCCAGGTGGCCACCCATCAGTCGTTCGATTACTCCTCCTTTATCTTCCTCGGCATCACATCCCTTTCAGCCGAAGGCCTGAACTCTCATCCTGTCCTGGGCAAAGGTGTCGATGGCTTCTATGCCTACACCTGGCGCGGCTTGCTAGACAAGACGGACGGCACCTATCTCTCCGCCTGGTTTCTTCCCAGCCTGCTGCATGAGGACACGCGCTACTATGCGATGGGCCGTGGCCACAGTATTCCCATCCGTGCCCTCTACGTCATCAGCCGGCAGGCCGTAGCCCAGACATACGGAGGCAAGCAGACCCCCAATATCGCCGGCCTCGGCGGCAAGGTGCTCACCCAGGTCATCTCGCGCGAGTACTATCCTGCGGGAGCTACCAGCTTCGGCGTTCTCGCCACGAAGTTCGCCTACGCCTCCATGCGTGACATCGCCTTCACCTCCATCCGCGAGTTCTATCCCGACATCGCCGCCCACTACGTTCGCACGCACAATGAAAAGGTCGCACGCCAGGCCGCGCGCGATGCCCAGGCAGCAGGCGTCCATGGAAATCCGTAATCATGCGTCTGGCTAGTAAGAATCCTTGCCACAAGCCGCGCGTCTAAACTGGACACAATATGTCCATAGCCTCAAACATCGAACGGCTCCGTAACGAAGTAGCGGACGCCTGCGCCCGTGCGAATCGTCGTGCAGAAGACGTCGCCCTGATGGCCGTCAGCAAGATGCACCCCGCCGAGGCCATCCTCGAAGCCCACGCCGCAGGTCAGCGCCTGTTTGGCGAAAACCGCGTGCAGGAAGCCCAAGCCAAGTCTGCGCAAATTGCGCAGCTCGAAGGTCTCGACCTACACCTCATCGGTCCCCTGCAGAACAACAAGACAGCTAAGGCCGCCGAGATCTTCCACGCTATCGACGCGGTCGACTCGCTGAAGACCGCGGAGCGCCTCAACTCCGCCGCGCAGGCCCTCGGCAAGACCTTGCCGCTGCTCATCGAGGTCAAGCTCTCCCACGAAGAGACCAAACATGGTCTCGCTCCTGAAGAACTCCCAGCGTTTCTGGACGGGCTGCAACCATTCAGCTTTCTAAAACCCCAGGGATTGATGACCGTTCCCCCGTGGAGCGACGATCCCGAAACGGCACGCCCCTATTTCCAGCATCTGCGCAGGCTGCGCGACGAGAACGTTGCCCAGCATCCAAACCTCACACAGCTCTCCATGGGGATGTCCCACGATTTTCGCGTAGCTATTGAAGAGGGTTCCACCACAGTGCGCATCGGCACCGCGATCTTCGGCAAACGGAGCTACGTGTGATTCTCGCGCTGCGGGATACGCCCGGTGGCTGTTCCCTGCCGGTACGAGTTCATCCGGGGGCCAAACAGAATGCCGTTACCGGCACACACGACGGCTCCCTCAAGATCTCGCTGACCACACCGCCCACCGACGGACGCGCCAACACCGCACTGATCGCCTTCTTGAGCGACCGCCTCAACATCCCGCGAGCCCATATCGAACTCCTCACCGGCGCAACCAGCCGGAGCAAGACGCTACGCATAGCGGGACTAACTTCCGCAGAGGTCGAAGCTCGTTTACTCACCGATCTCGCTTAGCTTTTGCTCCGCTTCCAGAGCAGTGCAATCAGGACCAGGGTCGCTGCGATTCCCCCCGCAAAAAGTCCCGCCATCGCGCTGCCAAGCCGGACCTGCAGAGCATAGATTCCACCCGGCGCTGAGTGGGCGATGACGGTCTTCGCCGTCAGCAATCCCACGCCAACGAAGACCGCCACCACGACCGATGCCTTCCATACATACTGCATAAGGCGAGTCTACCGCCTCCGCCTCTTACTTCCCGACGACCGTCGCCGTCGGTGCCACGGTCAGGTTCTCACCCTCGTCCGCTTTGACCTTCACGTTGTCGAACGCAACCTTCGCATAGGCGATCTTCAGCCCAGTCTTCGCTTGCAGATCGACATTCTTCAACGACAGCCCTTCCACAGGCGACTCCGGCAAACCTACGATCGTTCCCGCAGACCCGCTCCCGGTCGCATGCACATTCTCGATCGCGATATCGTGAAAGCGCGGCGTCAGGCGTCCCATCGGCATAGACGGAACCTCACCGTCCGGTGCTGCCTTCGGGTAATACTCCGTGATCAGGATCGCTGTCTTCACGTCGACCATGTCGATGTCCTTGAATGAGATATTGCTCACATCGTTGCCCCGGTCGCGATTGGCCTTGATACGAATTCCCTGGTCCGTGCCCTTGAAATGGATCCGCTCGGCGTGAACGTTCTGCACGCCGCCTGCGATCTCACTGCCGATAGAGAGCCCGTGGCCGTTCTCGAACGTGCAGTCGGTGATCGTAATGTTCTTCGATGGGGCATCCGGTCCGGGCGAGTTGATAGCACCAGACTTGATCGCGACGTTGTCATCGCCAACCGAGGAGAACACATGATCGATCACAATATTGCTCGAGCTGAAGGGATCAATCGCGTCGGTGTTTGGCGAATGCGGAGCGAGGATCTTGAGGTTGCGGAAGACAAGATCGTCCGCGTAGTACGGCACGATCTGCCAGAAGCCCGCATTCTGCACGGTGATTCCCTCGACTCGGATGTGCTTCGAGTGGTCGAAGACCAGGCCCATCGGCCGCGGATGATCGTTGCCCAGCACGCCGGCTTCCTTCACAGCATGCACATACTCCCACCAGATATGTCCGTTGCCGTCGATCGTTCCGCCGCCGGTGATGGTGATGTTCTCCGCGTTCACCGAGCCCACCAGGGGCTGCACCGTCGGTTGCCGCGCAAACGTCACCTTGGGATAGTCTTCACGGTCGGGCGAGCCAAGCAGTGTCGCACCCTCAGCGATGTCCAGCGTAATATTCGACTTCAGTGAGATGGGTCCGCTCAAAAAAATACCGCCGCTGAGC
The DNA here is from genome assembly GCF_000178955.2 of Granulicella mallensis MP5ACTX8. Taxonomy (NCBI): domain Bacteria; kingdom Pseudomonadati; phylum Acidobacteriota; class Terriglobia; order Terriglobales; family Acidobacteriaceae; genus Granulicella; species Granulicella mallensis. The sequence goes on from NC_016631.1 coordinate 5,297,310, forward strand.
TTCACCACGCCACCCTTTTTATAGCCTGCACAGGTATCGATAGCCTTTTGGATGGCCACCGTATCCTTAGTCGTGCCATCGCCCTTAGCACCAAACGCACGTACATCGCAGGTCTTCGCCACGCCCCATGCCTGCGGCACAACCGCCAGTGCCACCACTCCCATCAATGCTGCAAAACGCATTGCGCATTCCTCCGCAGAAACCTGTCAGACAGCCACGGAAGCCATCTTACACGTAGTCTCTGAACTTGGCTATTAGGAATCGTCACCTCAGCGTGAAACCATTTCGTTTAGATAGGACCTGCATGACGTACAATTGCGCCACGAATAGAGGACGCATGCCCTACGAAATAGAAACAGAAGAACTCCCCCTGGAGTTTGAGGACGAGTCAGGCGACGAAGATGTCCCGATGTCGTACGACATAGCGACCTATCCATCGGACTTCACACTGTCTGGCATATCGCAGATGTGGAAAGACGGAGATATTTCGATTCCAGATTTTCAACGAGAGTTCGTATGGAATATAAAACAGGCTTCACTTCTAATTGACTCTTTTTTACGAGGACTTCCAGTACCCCCTGTTTTCTTCTATATCGGCGACGACAACAAAAATCTGGTGATCGATGGACAGCAGAGAATTCTGAGTGTTGTCTACTTCATTGAAGGTTATTTCGGTCCCGAAGGGATTCAAGGAAAGCGTCAGGTTTTCCGCTTAAAAGGCCTCGGGGAGAAGAGCCCTTTTTGGAATAGGAGGTTTGTCGACCTCGGTAGTACCGACCAGCGCAAGCTAAAACAAGCAGTTTTGCGTGCGGTAAACATCAAACAGCTCTCACCGGTAGGTAATAGCACTAGCGCTTATCACATATTCGAACGATTGAACACTGGCGGGACGCCGCTTACATCGCAAGAGATTAGAAATTGCGTGTTCATGGGATTCTTTAGCAATCAATTAAAAGCTGCCAATAAGGATAAGAACTGGCGGCTTATCTTGGGTAAGGCTCAAATTGATCGTCACCAAAAGGACACCGAAATACTACTTCGAGTTTTCGCTTTGGTCGGAAATGTGGACTCCTATGAGAAGCCAATGAAGGAATTTCTCAACAAGGCGATGAAGGAAAACCAATCAGGGGATTCTGCCAGAGTTAAACGGTTCATGAATCGCCTACCAGATGTTCTCGAAATGATAATAAAAGCACATGGCCCTAAGCCTTTCCACATTAGAGGTCCCCTAAATGCTTCAGCCCTTGATTCCGTTTTGTGTGTCTTATTTGAAAACTACGGAAAGATCACCCAAAACCATTTCAAGACAGGCTACTTGCAGTTATTAAAGGACAAGACCTTTCAACGCTACACGCAGAAGGGCACAACCGACGCGAAGACCGTCCAAGACCGAGTCGCACTTGTGCGCAAATACCTAATGCCATAATGCCGATTATCATTCGATTTGATCATGCAGATGAGATTATCGCGCATTTTGCTGCGCTAGTAACACCCACACTTGATCCGTTACTCAGCATAAAATACGCTGGTTTTGTCGCAGTAGCAGCCGTTACAGTTTATGAAATGGCGATTAAAGATATCTTTATGGATTTCGCCACCAAAAAGCATCCCGTTTTAGGATCTATTACCCGCGAAACATTTGATAGGATCAATGGCCGCGTGAAGTACAAGGTGATTAAAGAGGAGTATGTACCCTTATTTGGAAATAAATATTCGACCAAGTTTGCAAAGAAAATTCAACAACGCTCAAGTGAGTTTTTAAGATTGAACAGGCGAGATATTATCTCGTCGTATAACAATATCGTAGTGTGGCGGAATGAATTTGCACATGCAGGACGAGTCCCGGTTACTGCCACTTTCCAAGAAGTGGTTAGATCGTATGAAGATGGCAAAGAAGTCATCAAGTGTTTGAATTCAACGATGGTTCGATGACTACTATTCCAAACCGAGTTCCAAAAGAAAACAAATTCAATGCCGCTTACAGATATAAAAGAGCAACTTCCTCGTTATGGTCGAAAAGAAATCAGAAAAGCACACATCGTCTTAGGAAGGTCCAACTTTATCCCTACTTAATCGTCCCTGGCGGCTTGGACGTGATGTCTTAGACCACTCGATTGATTCCCCGCACCTCACTCACGATGCGGCGGGAGATAGCTCGTAGCACCTCATACGGCAGCGCAGCCCAGTCGGCGGTCATGCCGTCTTCGCTTTCCACCGCGCGGATCGCGCAGGTGTAAGCATTGGTACGCTGATCGCCCATGACGCCAACCAACTTCACCGGCAGAAGCACTGCGAAGCTCTGCCATACCTTGCGGTAGAGTTCCGCTCGTTTGATCTCTTAGACACAGATTGCGTCTGCTTCCTGCAGGATGGCCACTCGCTTCGGCGCGATCTCGCCCAAAATACGCACCGCGAGGCGAGGGCCGGAAAGGGCTGGCGTTCGAGGATCTCCTCCGGCATATCCAGATCACGGTCGTGGCGAAATCGCCCACCTTAGCCACAAACACATCACTGGCAAGCCCTGCACAGTTTTGGCAGCACCGAAAAAGCAATTCAGTCGCTCCGGCTACGCCTTCGCTCCAGCCTTCGGCAGACTGGAAAGAACCTGCACCCTGCTTTTACGGCCTGGCTGAAGCCAGGCCCTTCAGGTTCTTGCCACGAGAAGCTATTTACACAGCCCAAGCTTCTACCCGAAATAACGATTAGATGACACGCCCCAGCTATCTCAGGCACATGTAGTTCGGGAAGTGCGACGACACGACTCTTATGCTGATGCAGAAATGGACACTTTTAATTATACTATTTTGTATTTTCAAGTATCACGCGAGGTTGCATGCGAAAGTTCGCTACTCCGATATTCTTTCTCTGCTCTTTTCTGCAAGCGTTTCCATTGGCTCATGCTGCGGCTGCTCCGCAAAAGGTTCAGCTCAAGGCTGTCCCTCTGCCATTCAGTAGTGTGCGGCTGACAGGCGGCCCACTGAAGAGGGCGCAAGACCTCGACGCCCAGTACCTCCTCGATCTTCAGCCCGAGCGCATGCTTGCCCGTCTGCGCCAGCGCGCCAATCTCGCCCCGAAGGCGGAAGGGTACGGTGGCTGGGACGGTGACGGCCGGCAGCTCACCGGACATATCGCAGGGCACTATCTCTCCGCTATCAGCATGATGTATGCGACCACAGGGGATGTGCGCTTCAAGAACCGCGCTGACGATTTCGTTACGGAGTTGCAGAACATCCAGAACGCGCAGGGAGACGGCTACATCGGCGCGCTGCTGGATGCAAAGGGTGTAGATGGCAAGGTTCGGTTTCAGGATCTGAGCAAGGGTGAGATCCACTCCGGAGGCTTCGATCTGAATGGCTTGTGGTCCCCCTGGTACGTCGAGCACAAACTCTTTGCCGGATTGCGCGATGCGTACCACCTCACGGGGAACCGCAAAGCGCTCGATGTCGAAATCAAGTTCGCCGGATGGGCAGAGACCATCGTGGGCCACCTCAGCGACGAGCAGCTTCAGCGCATGCTGGCAACCGAGTTCGGCGGCATGAACGAGGTGCTCGCGGATCTTTACGCCGACACCAACGATCCGCGCTGGCTTAAGCTTTCCGACAAGTTCGAACATCACGCCATCGTCGATCCTCTGTCGAGAGGGCAGGACATCCTTGCCGGCAAGCACGCCAACACGCAGATCCCGAAGATGATCGGAGAACTCGCGCGCTACGTCTACACAGGGGATGAAACCGACGGGAAGGCAGCGATGTTCTTCTTCGACGAGGTGTCCGAGCACCACAGCTTCGCCACCGGCGGAGATGGCAAGAATGAATATTTCGGACAGCCCGACAAGATGAATGACATGATCGACGGGCGCACCGCCGAGAGCTGCGCCGCCTACAACATGATCAAGATGGCGCGGGATCTTTTCTCGCTTGATCCTCAGGCCCGTTATGCAGACTTTATCGAACGCGCGGATCTCAACGCGATTCTCGGCGGACAGGATCCCGAAGACGGACGCGTCAGTTACATGGTTCCGGTCGGACGCGGCGTGCAGCACGAATATCAGGACAAGTTCGAAAGCTTTACCTGCTGTGTCGGATCGCAGATGGAGACCCACGCCTTTCATGCCTACGGGATTTACAGCGAATCCGGCAACAAGCTCTGGGTCAGCCAGTATGATCCGACCACGGTCGATTGGGCATCGCAAGGCATGAAGCTCGAGATGGTGACAAACCTGCCGATGGGCGATTCGGCGGCCTTGAAGATTACCTCCGGTAAGACAAAGGTGTTCACGATTGCGCTGCGGCGTCCGTACTGGGTCGGTGCCGGCTTTTCGGTGAAGGTGAACGGTGAGACATTGCAGAACACCTCCACGCCCGATACGTACATCGAGATCAACCGCAAATGGAAAGTGGGCGATACGGTCGAAATTGTGCTGCCCAAAACTCTGCGGAAAGAAGCTCTGCCAGACAATCCGAACCGTATGGCGATCATGTGGGGACCGCTGGTGCTGGCAGGCGACCTTGGGCCGGAGGTGAGCCGCAGACATTCCGGCGGCCAGGGCGGAGTTGCTCCCGAGCCTGCTCCCGCGCTCATCACAGCGGAGCAAAATGTCGATGGCTGGTTGAAGCCGGTTGCCGGCAAGGATGGAGTCTTCCGCACCGCCAACGTCGGGCTGAAGCAGAATATCGAATTTGCCCCGTTCTACGAGATGCCGCGCCGCCGGTACGCGATCTATTGGGACGTGTTTACACCTACCGATTGGGCCAATAAATCCGCCGCCTATCAAGCCGAAGAGGCGAGTGAGAAAAAGTTGACGGCGGCAACCATCGGCTTTGCTCAGCCTGGGCAAATGCAGTCAGAACGCGATTTTGCGGAAAAAGACGAAGAGAGCTCACCGGTACAGTTGCAGGGCCGTTACGGACGTCAAGGGAACAACTGGTTCTCGTACGACTTGCCGGTCGATCCCGCTTCTCCTGCGACCCTGGTCGTAACCTACAGCAACGATGCGCGAGGGCGCAAAGGCGGCTTCGACGTCCTGGTGGATGGCACGAAGGTCGGTGAGCAGTCGATGGAAAGACGAACCCCGGAGCAGGATATTCGCTTTTTTGACGTAAAGTATCCACTTCCGCTGAACATCGTGAAGGGCAAGCAGAAGATCACAGTGCGCTTCCAGGCGAAAGAAGGAGAGGCGATTCCCGGCGTCTTCGGCATCCGCACCGTGCGCGTTGAGGGTGCGCAATAGGGCGGTCTCCCCATAGGTATAGAGGGGGCAAAGTTACCCATACCTTGTCATCTCGACCGAAGTGCGGGGTCCCAGAGAACGTTCTTTGTTCTCTGGGGTGCAAGCATGATGGCTTTATGTCATGCGCAGTGGAGAGACCTGCAGTTTGCTCGCGCAGGCAATATCGTTCGTACGAGCAAACTGCAGGTCTCTCCACTCCGGCGGCAAAGAACGCCGCCTCCGGTCGAGATGACAATTTTGCAGGAAATCCGAAAAATAAACCCTCTACACCTATGGGGGAACGGCTCTAACCGATTACTCCCACTCAATCGTCCCTGGCGGCTTCGACGTAATGTCATAGACCACGCGGTTAATCCCCCGCACCTCGCTCACGATGCGGCTGGAGATGGCACGCAGCACCTCATACGGCAGAGCGGCCCAATCGGCGGTCATGCCGTCCTCGCTCTCCACCGCGCGGATCGCGCAGGTGGAGGCGTAGGTGCGTTGGTCGCCCATAACGCCAACCGATTTCACCGGCAGCAGCACCGCAAAGCTCTGCCATACCTTACGGTAGAGTCCCGCTCGCTTGATCTCCTCAACACAGATTGCGTCTGCTTCCTGCAGGATGGCCACACGCTCCGGCGTGACCTCGCCAAGAATGCGCACCGCGAGGCCGGGGCCCGGGAAGGGTTGGCGCTCGAGGATCTCCTCCGGCATATCAAGATCGCGGCCGATGCGGCGGACCTCATCCTTGAAGAGATCGCGCAGCGGCTCGATCAGCTTGAGCTTCATGTCTTCCGGCAGGCCACCAACGTTGTGGTGGCTCTTGATCACGTGCGAAGGCCCATGAACACTGGCCGATTCGATCACGTCAGGATAGAGCGTCCCCTGCACCAACCAGGCAATCTCCTCGCCCGAGGACTTCTCCGCTTCAAATATCTTCTTGGCTTCATCGTCGAACACCGAGATGAACTCGTTGCCGATGATCTTGCGCTTCTTCTCGGGGTCAGTCACACCCGCCAACTTGCCAAGGAACCGCTCGCTCGCATCGACCGCAACGACGTTCAGCTTCAGCTCCTCGCGCATGGTCTTCTGTACCTTCGCAAACTCGTCCTTGCGCAGCACGCCGTTGTTCACAAAGATGCATGTCAGTCTGTCGCCAATCGCGCGCGCCACCAGAACCGCCGCAACGCTCGAATCCACACCGCCGCTGAGACCGCAGATAGCATGCCCTGTCTCGCCGACCTGCTCGCGAATCTTCGCGACAGTGGTGGCGATGAAGTGCTCGGGGGTCCAGTCCTGCTTCGCGCCGCAGATGTCTACGGCGAAGTTCTTCAGCAGAGCCATGCCCTGTTTGGTGTGTGCGACCTCGGGATGGAACTGTACCGCCCACATCTTGCGCGACTCATCGGCGATGCTCGCTACGGCGTTGGCTGTACGCGCTGTCACGCGAAAGCCCGGCGCAAGCGTCTCGGCGTGATCGCCATGCGACATCCAGACTTCCAGCTTCTCCGGCAGGCCATGAAATAACGCCGTGGGATCGACAAGTTCGACCTCGGCGTGGCCATACTCGCGGGCCGCAGCAGGAACGACCTTGCCGCCGAGATGATGGGTCATGAACTGGAGTCCGTAGCAGATGCCCAGCACCGGCAGGCCGGTTTCGAGCACCTTGGGATCGGCCTTGGGGGCGGTGTCGTCGTACACGCTCGACGGGCCACCGGAGAGCACGATGCCCTTCGGCTGGAGAGCCAGCACCTTGTCGAGAGGCGTTGTGCAGGGCAGCACGACGGAGAAGACGTTGAACTCGCGGATGCGACGCGCGATCAGTTGGGTGTATTGCGATCCAAAATCGAGGATGACGATGGTTGAAGTTTGAGGAGTGTCCACAGATCTAGTCTAAATCTATGGGTCTGCCCCCTTAGAGCACTTCATACACCCGGCAAAGCGAAATATAAGCCGCCGTACGCACCACATGGAAGTAGTCTGACGCCAGCAGATAGAGCACGCCGACGCCCATGCTCCAGTGCACCAGGAAATCCTGTGTCGCCACGCTCTCAAACGGCAGCGGACATGCCGAAAAGACCAGCGCCAGCACCAGCAGCGCGATCCTGATGATCCCCATCACCAGGTTGATCTCGACCAGCTTGCCCCGCAGAGGCCCCAGCTTCCATGCCTGCCGCAGGCTCTCCATCGCACCGATACCACGAATCATCGCAAGCACCGGCGCAATATCGAGCAGCCATCCGGTAGCGGCCCAGGCGACAAACAGCGCCAGGCTCCCGCAGATCAACATCGCAGCGTAGAGCACCAGGTTCGGCTCGCCTCCGTGGGTTACCGGCCCCGTGACCGCCGTCTGTCCCGCAAACTGAACGCCCCAGTACCAGACTCCATACACCGCCAGCAGCACAACGATGCGCAGGCTGCCCAGGATCAGCAGCGTTCCCGGCTTCGGCACCAGTTGCGGATCAAGGCGACGCAGCACATGCGTTCTTCCGAACGCAGCCACCACCGCCCAGGCTATCAACGCGAGCGGCACGAGCCAGAGTGCGACATGCAGAATAGCCGGCAGCAGAGCGCTCGCTACCAGGCTCAGGGTCTGCGCCGCGTCCACCGGCTTGAAGACCGTCATCGCCTCAAGTGCGCGGGTATCCACCGGCACAACGCGCTCGATGCGCATAGCCTCCCAGGCCACCAGCGCAACGACCGGAATCCCGACAAGCCAGCGCCAAAGCACTTCAAAGCCCGTGAGCGATGGCCGCTTCCACACTGCGGCCATCACGCCAACGAACGACTGCGTTCCCCGTACCGGTACGTGATGACCTGCAGTTTCCCGCACTACTTCACCACCAGGTTCACCATGCGGCCCTTGACCACAATGGTCTTGACCACCGTCTTACCCACGAGACGCGCGGCAACCTTTTCGTCCGCCAGGGCAGCCGCTTTGATCGTCTCTTCGTCGCTCTCCGCGGCGACCTTCACCACGTTCGCGAGCTTGCCGTTGATCTGCACGGGAATCTCAATCTCGCTCTCGCGTGCGAGTTCCGCGTCAGCCTCCGGCCAGGGCTGCCGGAACAGCACGCCTTCGCCGCCCATCTGCTCCCACAGCTCCGCCGCCATGAAGGGCGCGAACGGGGCGAGCATCAACACCAGCTTATGGAAGACCTCCGCAATCGTACCCACAGAGATATCGCCCGCATCCATCGCCGCTTCAGCGGTGGAGATCTCGTTGACCAGGATCATGATCGCGGCGATGCAGGTGTTGAAGTGCCAGCGCCCACTGAAGTCCTCGGTGATCTTGGCGATCGTCTGATGCAGCGTGCGCAGCAGCGCAGCGCCGGCAGGCGTCTGGGCCGCGAGCGCCGAAGGGGCAATCTCATCGCCGTGGGCGTTCTTCTCCAGCTCGCGCACCACAGGCGCGAACTTAGAAGTCAGCCTGTAGACACGCGCCAGAAAGCGGCTGATGCCTGCAACGCCCTCTTCCTGCCACTCCAGATCGCGGTCCGGCGGCGCGGCGAAGAGCGCGTACATGCGCGTCGCATCGGCGCCATAGCGCGAAATCATCTCGTCGGGCGAAACCACGTTGCCCTTCGACTTGGACATCTTCGCGCCGTCCTTGATCACCATGCCCTGCGTAAACAGGCGCTCCGCTGGCTCGGCATTCTTGATCAGTCCGAGATCGCGCATCACCTTCGTCCAGAAGCGCGAGTAGATCAGGTGCAGAATGGCGTGCTCCACACCGCCAATGTATTGGTCGATCGGAAACCAGTAGTTCGCCTTGTCGGAGTCGAAGGGCGCGTTCGAGTTCCGTGCATCGGTGTAGCGATAGAAGTACCAGCTCGAATCGACGAAGGTATCCATCGTGTCGGTCTCACGCCGCGCAGGACCACCGCACACCGGGCAGGTGGTGTTGACGAACTCCGGCACCTTCGCGAGCGGCGAGCCGCCCTCCTGCGTGATCTCGATCTTCTCCGGCAGCAGCACCGGCAACGCGCTCTCCGGCAGAGCAACGACACCCTGGGGCTTCACGCCCTCATGTCCGTTGATGCAATACACCATCGGGATCGGCGTGCCCCAGTAGCGCTGACGGCTGACACCCCAATCCTTCAGGCGGAACGTCGTGGTCTTCTGGCCGAAACCATGCTCCTCGGCGTAGCGAGCCATCTTGTCCTGAGCCTCGAGCGAAGCCTCACCGGTCCACTCGCCGGAGTCGACCAGCACGGCCTCTTCCTTACCGGTATAGGGCAACGCAATCTCTTCGGTGCCGGAAACACTCGGCGCGACGACACGCTTGATCGGCAGGCCGTACTTCTGCGCGAACTCAAAGTCGCGCTCGTCGTGGCCCGGAACGCTCATGATCGCGCCCGTGCCGTAGTCCGCAAGAATATAGTTCGCCACCCAGATCGGCAGCGTCTCGCCGTTGAACGGATTGATCGCATGCCTGCCCGTAGAGACGCCGTGCTTCTCGATGTTGCCGATATCACCGGTCTCGCGCGCGATCTTCTGCTGCGCAATCATCTCCTCGACAGACTGCTGCAATGCAGCATCATTCAGCGCCCATTGCTTGACCAGCGGGTGCTCCGGCGCAAGCTGGATCGATGTCGCGCCGAAAATGGTATCCACACGGGTCGTAAACACTCGAATCTTTCCTGCTGACTCGCTGACCGCAAAGTCGACGTGCGTGCCTTCGCTCCGCCCGATCCAGTTGCGCTGCATGGTGCGCACCTTCTCGGGCCAGCCGGGCAGCTTGTCCAGGCCGTCCAGCAGCTCATCGGCATACTTCGTGATCCGCAGAAACCACTGCTCCAGCTCGCGCTGTTCCACGAGCGTGTCCTCGTGACGCCAGCAGCAACCGCCGATAACCTGCTCGTTCGCCAGCACGGTCGCGCACTTAGGGCACCAGTTCACCTTGCTCGACTTTCGGTAGGCGAGGTCGTTTTCGACCATCTTCAGGAAGATCCACTGATTCCAGCGATAGTACTCGGGCAGGCAGGTGGCGACCTCGGTACCGGCCCAGTCGTAGCTGAGGCCGATGCGGCGCATCTGCACCTTCATCTGCTCGATGTTCTTGAGGGTCCACTCGCGCGGCGGCGTGTTGTTCTTGAGCGCAGCGTTCTCTGCCGGCAGGCCGAAGGCGTCCCAGCCCATTGGGTGCAGCACGTTGTAGCCGCGCATCCACATAAAGCGCGCGAGCGCATCGCCGATGGAGTAGTTGCGCACATGCCCCATGTGCAGTTGGCCGCTGGGGTAGGGCAGCATCTCGAGGCAATAAAACTTGGGCTTGCCGCTGGAGTGCGGCTCCGCTGCGTAAAGCGAAGGATCGGCGTCCCACCGCGCCTGCCACCTGGGTTCGATCTCTGCGGGATTGTACCGGTTCTGGTTCTCGTTCTTCTCAATCTCTGGCATACACCTTTGATTGTAAAGAACCGGAGCACTACTGAGCTGTAGAAGCAGTTATAACGTCAGCCGGGTGGTCTTCTATCTTGTATCCCTCGGGAGGAGCGAATACAGCAGGGTTCGGCTCGTTCTGGTCCAGTTCTTCTATCTCGTAAGTCGTCTTTCCGTGTCTTGGATCGTCACTGACAGTCATCATCACAAGTCCGAGCTTGTTCGACCGCCAGATTTCGTTTGTCGTCACCAGTTGAAGCTGATTGCCTTCCTCTCCTGGAGGAATCGTCCGCGTCGTCCGCGATCCATGTACTTCCACACCTGCAATGATTTTGGAGCCCAAATCCTCCGTTTTGTACTCGTTTCTTGGAGGTTGCTGCCTCTCAGCAGCTTTACGTTGAGCGGCAAGCTCTTCCGGTGTTAACGGCTTGCGTGGCGTTGTTGACGCATGGAATACCTTAACAACCTTAGGCATATCATCTGTTCCAACGTTCCAGTTCATCGTGGTCTTCATCGCAGGATCGAAAACGCTCACATAAAGCTGAGCACGCGGCTCTCCATTCTCATCCCGCACGCAGCGTTGTCCCATTTCGGACATCCATTTCCCTGCCCCATCACGCGCCAAGTGGGTCCGCATGAAACCACCAACGATGTTGCCATCTGGAAGTCGCTGTTCAAATGTCGTCTTTGCAGTTGCGGTGTAGGCAACTCTACCCCAAGGGCCGTAGCCGCTCGCACTGCCAACACCCATAGAGCATGCAGGTTCCGAACTCTGCGCTTTCGCCGCCACGCCCAGAGCCATCCCAACAGCCGCTGCGGCCATCGTCCAACGACAAAGCTTCATGCGCATCGTCATTCCCTCTCGGCTGGATCCTTAGCTAATTCCTCAACGGTCAAGCGCAATCAAGGTAATCAATCCGATACGAGAGAATCAATCAATCTTCTGAAGTCTTTTAAATTTCCATGCGGCAGGGCCTAGTTCTTCATCAAACGACGTCCCCTTACCCCGCCGACAATGCCCGTAATGCCATCACATTGCGCGTCTCATCACCGGGTTCGTCCACGGGTGTCTCCGCGATAAACGCCGCATGTGCGAAACGCTCATCATGCAATAGCCGCCGAAACGCCGCTGCCCCAATCGTGCCTTCGCCAATATGCTCATGCCGGTCGAGCTTTGAGCCCATCGCCGCCTTCGCGTCGTTGCAGTGCCAGACCCGCACTGCGTCGAAGCCGACGGTCTCGCCGATCTGCTGCATCGTTGCGTCGTAGCCCTCGGGAGACACAATGTCATAGCCAGCGACGTGCACGTGGCATGTATCAAGGCACACCGCGACCGGAGCACACGCCTTGAGCCGCTCCACCAACTCGGCGACCTGCTCCAGGCTGCCGCCCAGCGAAAACTCCGCGCCGGCCGTGTTCTCGATCAGGATGCGGAAGTTCTTGTCCTGCCAGGCCAGCCCCTCGATAGCCTGCTCGATCGACTGCGCGGCCAGCCGCAAGCCCTCGTCGCGAGTCAGCCCCTTCCAGCTTCCCGGATGCAGCACCAGGAACTCCGCTCCCAGCGCCAGCGCACGCTCCACTTCGCCGCGAAAACCACCGATGGAGTTCGTCCGCACGCTTTCGGTCTGCGAGCACAGGTTGATCAGGTAGCTGGCGTGGATCGCCACCGGGTTTACGTCGAGCTTTGCACGCAGCTCCTGCATCTTCAGCGCGTCTTCAGGCTTTACAGGCGCGGACTTCCACTGCCTGGGACTCGCGCTGAAGATCTGAAATGTGTTCGCGCCCGCCGCAGCCGCGCGCTCTACCGCCGTCCATACCCCGCCCGAGGTCCCTACATGCACACCAATTCGCTTCTTTGCCATGTAAGAAAGCCTAGAGCAAATCTCCTGTTAGTGGGTAGTTGAATCGGGCTTGCGGTTTCCATCCGGAAAGCCTGCTCCATCCCCTGACCTATGGGTTTCTGGCCGTTTACAATAAAAGGAACATGAGTGAACATGCTTCGAAGTACACACGCAACCAGCCTTACACCTCTAAAGTCCTGGTAAACGATCGGCTGACCGGCCCCGAGTCGGAAAAAGAGACCATCCACATTGAACTGGCCCTCGAAGAGGGCATGACCTACACGCCGGGCGACGCCGTCGGAATTATCCCGACGAACCGCGAACAGGCTGTAGAAGGCGTCCTGAAGGCGCTTGGCTTCGACGGCACGGAGCGCGTACTGGACCACTACAAGGTCGAGATTTCACTGCATGACGCGCTGACAACGCGCCTCGGCATCGGCAAACTGGGCCGCGGAAACCTGAACCAGTACGCCAAGCTGTGTGGCGAGAATGTTCCTGCCGGCCTGAAGGCCCTGATGGGCCAGGAAAACAAGGCCATCGCCGAGGAGTACGTCTGGGGACGCGAGTTCATCGACCTCGCAACCGAGTTTCCGGGCATCGTAAAGCAGCCCCAGGAGCTGTTCAATGTTCTGCAGCGCCTGACGCCGCGCATGTATTCGATTGCCTCCAGCCAGGCAGCGCATCCCGACCAGGTGCACACGACCGTGCGCGTCGTCCGCTACAACGCCCACCATGCCGACCGGCAGGGCGTGTGCTCGGGCCACCTGGGCGAGCGCGCTCCCGTAAACAGCACCATGCCGATCTTCCTGCACGAGAACAACGCCTTCCGCCTGCCCGAAGACACCAACGCTCCGGTCATCATGATCGGTCCGGGCACAGGCATCGCGCCGTTCCGCGCGTTCCTGGAGCATCGCCAGGCCCTCGGCGAAAAGGGCGATATGTGGCTCTTCTTCGGCGAGCAGCGGTCGGTATCGGACTACCTGTATAAGGAGCAGTTCCTCGGCATGCAGAAGGACGGCCTGCTGACGCGGCTCGACACGGCCTTCTCGCGCGATCAGGGCAAGAAAGTCTACGTGCAGGACCGCATGCAGGAGAAGGCTGCGGAACTCTACGCCTGGCTGGAACGCGGCGCCTACTTCTATGTCTGCGGCGATGCGAGCCGCATGGCCAAGGATGTCGAGAACGCACTGCTGGATGTAATCGCGAAGGGCTCGAACGGAACCCTGGAGCACGCGACGGAGTATCTCGGGGAGATGAAGAAGGCGAAGCGGTATCAGCGCGACGTCTACTAAATCGTTCTTTGCACAAAGTAAACAAAGGCCGCCAGGAGATTCTGGCGGCCTTTGTGTCGTGGATGATGTTCGAAAACTAGCCCCGCCTGCTCATCGAAGTCCGTTTGCGAGTGCCCTTCTCCTGCTCCGGCTCCTGCTGGTCCGCACCCGGAATCGGCGGTGCAGGCAGATGAGTCGCAGAGTACCGGGCCTTCGTCAGATCGTCCTTCGTATCGGGCAGCACAGGAGACTTTGCGCTGGCCTGGTCGAAACGGAAGGCTGAGGTCATATCGCCAAAGGTCTCCCTGCGCCAGTCGGAGATGTTCGGCTCTCTTACGCCGGTGAACTTCTCCAGGAACTGAACGACCGAGGTGTGATCGAAGTTCTGGCTGCACACCCAGCCTCCGGTCGTCCACGGCGAAACGATGATGCAGGGAACGCGGAAGCCGCCGCCGATGGGCAGGCCGTTTACGAACTCGTTCGCAGTGCCCTTGGGTGGGATCGGGGGCTGCACATGATCGAACTGGCCGTCGTTCTCGTCGTAATTCAGAATGAAGGCCGTCTTCGCCCACACATCAGGATTAGCAGCGATGGCATCGATGATGCTGGCAACAAATGCCGCACCCTCTGCAGGCAGATGGTCCGGGTGCTCCGACGCGATATGCGGCGGGCAGACCCAGGAGACCGCAGGCAGTTGGTCGTGCAGGCAGTCATACTCGAACTCGCCCGGCGTAACAGCCACCAATCCCTTGGTGTAGAGCGGCGAATCCTTGTGCGCGTCCTGGAACTTTCTGAAGTTGTGCAGCATGTTGAAGCCGACACCGTGGGTCGCATCTTCATTCGCATACTGATAGACCTTCCAGCTCACGCCGGCCTCTTCCAACCGCTCGGCATAGGTCGTCCAGGTAAAGCCGCCCTCGGGAGCCTTGTTCATGATGATCGGTCCGCCATGACGGCCATCGGGATCGATTGTGCCCGTATACCAGTACATCCGGTTCGGCCACGTGGGGCCCATCACGGAGCAGTGATAGGAGTCGCAGATCGTGAAGGCTTCCGCCAGCGCGTATTGGAACGGAATGTCTTCCCGCTTGTAGTACCCCATGCAGTACGGGCCATGCGCTCCATCGGCAGCGCGATGAGCGGGCAGCCATTGGTTCATTCTTCCGCCGTTCCAGGCCTGGTGCTGCACAACCCAGCCGTGATTGGTCGAAGGAACCTTCTGCGCATTGGTCGACTGCGTGTCGAGATGGAAGGGCAGCATATAACCCTTGGGATTGACGGTGTCCGGCTGATAGAACACAGACTTCCCGGTAGACAACTGGAGCGCATGGGGATCGTTGAATCCGCGAACACCGGCCAGCATGCCGAAGTAATGGTCGAAGGAGCGGTTCTCCTGCATCAGCACAACAACGTGCTTGATGTCCTTCATCGATCCGTTCTTCGGAGGCCCCTGGGCGAGCAACTTCTGCACATTGGGCGGCATGAGAGACGAAGCAGCAGCCACAGACGCAAGCTGGGCTGCGCCTTTCAGCAAGCGGCGCCGGGTTACTTTCGAGGGTACGGAGTTGGACGGAAGATTTGTATCCATAACGATGTGCTCTTGGAGCTCCTTTTTGAACGCTAAAAAACGTTGACGTCGTTGGCCCGGGACAACAGGAAACCAATCTTTTTACGCCGTTTGTGGAAGGTTTTTATCAGGCCATGCTTCTCTCATAGTTGAGCAAGAGCCTGTATTTTTCTCAGATTGCCAGGTCAGCACCCTGGCGATGTCGCCTATGAAGAGACGACGCTGAGGGATTATTTTTCCCTTGAACGTCAGCTTGTTTACTGAAAATTCATGCGCTTTGAAGTTCCAGAGAACGGCGCAAACTATTGCGGCACTTCTCGCCATAGTTTGTTTTGAAGGGGAGGGGCTTCAGCCCCTCCGTTAGAAGTCTCTGTGTGCAGTGGCTTTAGCCACTGAGGGAACGATGCGAGAGCAAGCCTGTGCTCTTCCGCGTGCACGAGTCTTGCCTAACACCTGCGAGGATCTCCCTGTGTTGGAAGAGGGCAAGCTTCGATTTGCAGGCCTAAGGGATTCCAGTGGAGGGATTGCTAGCTGGATAGGCAGCATTCCCTCTGCGGCTAAAGCCGCTTTAGATGTGTTCCTAACGGCGGGGCTGAAGCCCGCCCCTTCAAAGCAAGAAGCTGGCTAGACCTGGAACAAGGTTGGATAACAGCCCCTGACATCACCACGTATACGTCGCGGCCGCGTTCGCTCCGAGGCTGGTACTAACGGCTTTGCCCTCAAAACGGATATTGAAGGTTTTGGCCTCCGCTCCCGGATTGGCAACGATCAACACATGCTTCCCCGCCGGAGTACGAAAGGCAACATGCGGAGGAACCTCGGCAGAAGCAGGACTGGAAGCGATCCGAGTAGAACCCACCGGAATAAACTTCGACGCCTGCCCGACCGTATAGAAAGCCAGATTTCTCGTCACCTTGTCGCCATCGAGGGTGATAGCGCCTTCGCAGACCGGGCAACCGCCATTGCTGGTGTGTGGACCAAACTGCGGATCGGCCGCTAGGTTCCAGAGCAGGACATTGCGGCTCCAGTTTTCAGTCGCGCCGATCACAACACGTGACACAGGCTTGGCAATCTGGAGAGTTGGGTCAGACTTCTGATCGATGATCATCTGCTCTGTAAAGTAGAGGTTCTTTTGCGGAGCCGCGTCGTGGACCGTCGTCATCGCATCGATGGTGCCGCCATAAAGATGAAAGCCCGAACCATCGACGTACTGGCTGGCCTCCGGGTCCTTGAGGATCGAGGTGGCGTACTCCGGCTTGTCGCAGTTGTGGTCATAGAGCACGATCTTCGTGGCTAGGTTGCTTTTGCGAAGCTGCGGACCGAAGGCCTGCCGGATGAACTGCGCCTGCTCTTCAGACGACATGTACATACTCGGCGTGTTCTTTGGATTCAACGGTTCATTCTGGATCGTGATCGCAGCGATCGTAATTCCCTGGGAGCGCATCGCCTCGATGTACTTCACCAGGTAGCGGCTATAAACCTCATAGTACTCCGGCTTGAGAGAGCCGCCTTTCGGATCGTCATTCGTCTTCATCCAGGAAGGAGCGCTCCAGGGCGAAGCAAGGATAGAGATCCTGGGGTTGATCGCGAGAATCTCCTTCAGAACGGGGATGACGTCCTTCAAGTCGGGCCCCAGATTGAAGTGCTCCAGGGACAGATCCTTCTCCCCCTGCGGCAGATCGTCATACGTAAAGACGTGGTCGTTCATGTCGGAGGATCCGATGCTCACCCGGAGATAACTCACTCCAATCGCATTCCCCTTCACGCCAAAGAGTTCATGGAGAAGGCTGGTGCGCGCCTTCGGGGTCATGCGCATGATCAACTCGGCGCTTCCTCCCGTCAGAGCGAAACCAAAACCATCCATCGTCTGAAAGGTCTTTGCATCGTCCACCTCAATGGTGGGTCCCGCTCCGGAGGCATCTTTGAAACGGAGTTGCCCTGGCTGTTTCGCCAGCAGAGAGGTGCGATCCGGCGTCGTCAGCCATTGCGTGACCTTTGGATTGGAGGCATAAGCAGGCAGAGCAAGCGCTCCCAACAAAAGGACCGAACTGGCCGCAATCCGGGGAAAAGAGGGGGAAATAGCTTGAAAGATGCGCATGATGAATTGCTCCTGATTTCGCCGAACACTTTCGATTATTGAAGATAAACGCTTGTCTAAACGAGATCCATCGCTGGTCGCGTTGCCGGAGAAGAATAACGAGTTGCAGGAAGGATGCGCAAGTCGCCCTGAAGGAGAAGGGCCCCCGCAAAAGAACCACGCTAAGAACCTGTCCGAACCCGCTACAACCGCCCTGACAGGGTTTAGACTGGGCGGTAATGCCACGTTCAACCAAATCACCAAGCATCCCGGCTCGTGTAAGCCTCAAGACGCTTGCCGATTTCCTGGATCTAAGCCCCGCAACCATCTCCTTCGTCCTGAACAATGTTCCGGGGCGTTCCATTCCGCAGATCACGCGCAATCGCGTTCACGCCGCCGCCAAGAAGTTCGGATACCAGCCGAGTTTTGTGGCCCGGTCCCTGCAGGGAATGAAGAGCCAGACCATCGGCGTGCTGCTGCCGGTCTTCGGCGAGGGTTATCACACGCAGGTGCTGGCAGGCGCTGGAGACTCCCTGATCGACAAGGGCTACTTCTTCTTCACGGCGCATCATCGCCATCGGGAAGACCTGGTGCTGGAGTATCCCAACCTGATGGCGGCGCGAGGCATCGAAGGCATCCTGGCCATCGATACCCATCTCAAGAAATCACCGCAATGCCCGACCGTGGCCATTGCGAGCCATCATGCCCTGCCCGGTGTCACGAATGTCGTCCTGAACCACCAGCGTGCGGCGGAGCTGGCGCTGCAACACCTTTATCAACTCGGTCACCGCAAGATCGCCTTCATGCGTGGTCAAAACGTCAGCTCAGACTCGGATGCCCGCTGGAAGGCAACGGTCAAAGTAGCACGCAGCATGGGACTGACCGTCTCGTCCGACCTGACCGTCAAACTGGATCAGGACCTCGACACACCGGAGCTGGGTTATCCGGGCATTCGGAACCTGTTGCGCCACACCAGCAACTTCACCGCCATGCTCTGCTTCAACGACGTCGCCGCCATTGGAACACTGCGAGCCCTCTTCGATACGGGTTTGCGCGTTCCGCACGATGTCTCCATCCTGGGCTTCGACGATATCCCCGCCGCGGCATTCAACGTACCCAGCATCTCGACGATTCGGCAACCGCTACAGGAGTTCGGCCGCACAGCCGCGCAGTTGCTCTTGAGAAAGATCGCCGGCGAACGGGTTCCTTCCATTGTCACGATTGAGCCTGAACTGATCGTTCGTGAGTCGACAGGACCGGCTCCAAAGAAATCAGCTGCGGCGCGATCTCATCCCGGGAAGAAATGAACTCGTCTCCTGAGCCGAAGCTCCTTAGCTGGCTTTCGATCCGCAAGCGGTTGCCTCTGTACCTTGCCTTCGCGGCAACAGGGTTTTCCTGCGCCCTTCCCGGCGCGCTCATGCCGTGGCTGCTTGCCCGCTGGTCGCTTCAAGACTCTCAAGTGGGACTACTGCTGGGCCTTTTCTTCGTAGGAGGAACCAGCGGTGCCCTGCTCTCACGCGGGTCGCTGCGCTGGTCGATCTTTCGCGGAACCCTCTGCACCTCGATCGGAGCAGCCCTTCTGCCCTTTGCCTCCGGCAGGACTGCCAATGGAGCGATCCTGCTCTTCGGCCTGGGCCTGGGAATCACCATGACCTCCATCAGCCTCCTTCAGGCGAGGCGATGGACCGAGACGCTCCCGGCTGAGATGACCCGGCTGAACCTGCTGTGGGCTATCGGAGCCTGCACCGCCCCTTGGATCATCCTGCACGAGGGCATTCGCAATACAGCCAATGCAAAAAACGTCTTGCTGCTTCTGGCCGCCGCGTTCGCCGCCTTCGGGGTCTGGGTAGCCGCCTTCGAACGAGATGAGCCTCGTCCCACGCCATCGCAGGCCGCGGCTGGATCTCTAAAACTGGCAGGGTTTGCAGCACCTCTGTCCCTGCTGGTGCTCGTGCTCTGCGCAACAGGCGTGGAGGCTTCGTCGGCTGGCTGGCTGGCGACCTACTCGCAACGCAGCGGGGACAGCCTTCGCGTCACGATAGGCGCACCTACCTGCTTTTGGATCGGCCTGCTGACAAGCCGGCTGGTCCATTCGAGCGCCGCTATTGGACGGGCCACAAAACGGTTTCTGCTGACATGGAACCTGCTGGCGATGGCCACGGCCCTCGCAGCCTTGATTCTCTTCCGCAACGGTCCGGTACTGTTGTCGGCAGCTTTCGCGATCGGCTTCGCCGCCGGCCCCATCTATCCTCTGCTGCTCGCCCTGGTGTTTGAGCACGACAGTGGCAATACCGTCTACGTCATCGGAGGCATCGGTTCCGCTTTACTGCCATTGTTGACGGGGGCAGTCTCCAGCAGAACGGGATCGTTGCGCCTGGGAATTGCAGTGCCCTGCGTTGCTGCCGTGATCATGGCGACGACAGGTTGGAGTATTGTCCAAAGAACTTACGGCGCAACACAGAGAGATTGACCTACCTACGTGTCCCACACGACTCCTCCCTTAAGCTTCTTCATCGACCGTTTAAGCAAATCTAATATCATCACCAATAGCAATAAAAGCCGTAGTCTGCGCCTCCTTAAGAAATGACAAAACCCACCGAAGAGACAAGTGCAACATCCTTGCTGCGCAATCACTATCCTGCACTCGATGGGTTCCGCGGGCTTGCGGTACTGATGGTATTCCTCATCCACTTTGGATCCATGGTGCTTCCTTATAGCTGGCTTTCATTCGGCTGGGTAGGCGTGGATTTTTTCTTTGTACTCTCTGGCTTTCTCATCACTGGAGGTCTCGTCGATACGCTTGGAAGTCCAGGAGCTCTGAAGCGTTTCTACATCAAGCGCGTGCTGCGTATCTTTCCTCTGTACTATGCGCTATGGATCGTTGTCTTCCTACTCCACTGGCCGCTGAATCTCATCCAGTTCCAGCCTCGGCTATGGCACTGGCCCATCTACCTGGGCAACCTCGTCTCACCTCGCCATGCAGCCTCTCTCTGGTCCATATCTACTCTGACGCTTACCCGCTTGCCCCATTGGCAATTCGAGATCCTCCACTTCTGGTCACTTTGCGTGGAAGAGCAGTTCTATATGGTATGGCCTCTTACTTTACTTATTCTGCGCGACAAAAATTTACGGATGGCCGCCTGTGTATTAGGGGTAACAGCATCGCTGGCAAGCCGCATATTTTTCTGGCATTTCGACCCTGTCGGTATCGCACAAAACGAGTGGGCTTACCATCAGACCGCCACACATATTGATGGCCTTTTGATCGGCTCTTTCATCGCCATGTTAATCCGCAACGCAGAGATCTCTCGTATTGCGATTCTGCGATTGAATGCCGCACTGCTCATCGGGCCAGGTCTGATCATCACTTGGTATACCGTGCGTTGCTGGCGCATTGCCACAATCAATCATGAACAGCTTTCAGCTAATCTAGGCTCGCATTGGACCGCCGTCCCAGCTTTGACGATTATTCCCTTATTTGCAACCGGCATCCTGCTCTCGTGCCTGAGGGATAATCATCCCATCAGCCGCATCCTGATGTTTCGCCCTCTCCAAGCTCTCGGCGAGATCAGCTATGGGTTTTACATCATTCACGATCTGCCGCAGTTGATCCTCGCCAGGGCATATCCAAGGCTGCGCACTTGGCATGTAGCTAATCTCGCCGTCATTGCATGGTTCTTCATTGCATACGGACTGGCATGGCTCAGCTTTCGCTATTTCGAAACTCCATTCCTTCGACTCAAGAATAGATTTGGCCTGCATACCGTCCCGTTTCCCAGAGATCAAAGCTCAGCGGCAATATCTGACTCGACGAGGCGGCTCCCCGGGGAGAAGCTATCGCAGTCGACATACGACGCCGAATGCACTCCTCCGGCTGCTAAATGATGGTGCAGACGGCACCATCGACTCAATCATTGAGCTAGAAATTTGGTATCTCACGATAGCGGTTCGCCTCCCGCTGCTCATACTTCTTCTCAGCACGAGCAGCGAGTCGAGAACCAAGGCGCATCATCGGGTGCTCGATTACATGATAGGCAATGAACGGTAGCACCACTAACGGAACAAGCTCGCCCAGTAAACGCACTGGCAGACTGCATCCACGCAATAGATATAACCCTATGACAATCGCGAATGGGTGCGTTATGTAGATGCCATAGGAGTATCGTGCAATGATCCGGCTTGGCGCTAACACAACCTCTGACTTCATTTGCTTAAAGAGAGGCAAAGCTAACGCAATCACAAGACAGAAGTACCATCCTTTATGAAAGTTGCAATGGTATAGAAACAACAGCCATATCGTCAGCAGGAAAAACGGCAAAAGCCAACCTGGCGCACTCGGCTTCCAACGCCCAAACGCAACATAGGACATGATGCCTGGAAGGAAGTATCCAATCGCAACGGCAAAGTTATTCTGGTCAGCCGGCACATAGCGACACTGCAGCAGCACCAGGCCCCAGATCAATAGCAGCGGCCATAAAGAGAAGTTGCGTCTTACAAAAAAATAGAGCGGTGGAAGAAGGAGATACATCTGCACTTCATAGGGCAGGGTCCACAGTACAGAGAGCACAGAAGGGGCATGAATAACATTCTGCAGCAGTGCCATCTGCACCAGAATGCCGATAGCTCCTCCCGGATGTGTATACAGAAAAAAGTTGGCTGGCGTACCGCCGACAGGCGCATGTAAAAGCACCGTCACCAAGATAGCTGCTATCGCTAAAGGGTAGATGCGAAACCAACGACGTATGTAGAAATCCAACGTGTGCGGCTTTCGTTCCAAAGACCACATCAACACCAGCGCAGTCAGCACGAAGAAGACAAAAACACCAAGCACCCCCATGTACGCTACCGGAAACGGACCAATCTGTTTGATCCCAAGCGCGAGCAAGGTGTGCTCTACAACCACTGAAATCACCGCGACAGATCGGACAAAATCCAGGTTGGGCAGGTCTCGCATTTTTTCAATTATAGGGGCTGTAACCTCCTACATCATCGATCTCCTTCAATCACAACACCGCTATACTACGGACGAGCTATCGCTAGACATTCGTCCACTCCCACTACGCAAGAGGAACCTCTGAGCGCTGATTCGATGATCGTAACCGGCAACCCCACTCACACACGACTGGAGAACCGCGCTTACTGTTCTTGTCCTTGCTTCACTTGGCATCAATGCCATGTTGCTCGGCATCATCGGAGAGTATCTGGGTCGGATGTATCTCCAGATGAAGAATCGATCGCTGAGCATTGTGGAGCGGGAACTACACAATGAGATCTGAAGCCGGAGAGGCCTTGCATTCGATGGATGAGGCCGGAGTGAAACGGCAGAGCGCGTGGCAGGGTATACCGCCGATAGTGCTTCGCTGCCTGTTACTGATGGTTGTTGCAGTGGCGGTCTGCGTGGCTACGGAGGCCGTGTGCCGATACGTGCTGCATCTTGGAGATCCTGTCTATAGGTGGCCATTACGCAGAGAGAACGTGCGCTTTCCAGACTTGGTGAACTTTTACCCGCGTTTTAAGTATCTACATACGGAGGCTTTTTTTACATGGACGGGAGCGACCCCCTTCATGTATCCGGCTACGGCGACAATACCGTACGAATGCTTCTATGCCTTCGCTCCACACATTGTCGCGGCATACCTAAGCTTTGCGTTTGGATCACTAACAGTAGCAGCAGCATTATTCACGCGGGCGCTCTTTCGACGCGGTGTGCGGTTGTCCGCTGCAGCAGCATTGGTCCTCTTGGGTTTGCTGTGTTGTTATCCTGTATGGTTTGCGCTGGGCCAGGCTAACCTTGAAATCGTCGTATGGGCATTAATTGCAGGCGGCATCGCATTCTTTTTAACTGGCAAAGGCTATGGGGCTGCGGTGTGTTTTGGGCTCACAGCATCCTTGAAGATTTACCCGGTGCTGTTTCTTGTCCTGCTTCTGGTTCGGCGGCAATATCGGCAAGCGATTGCCGGTGTAGTGGCTGCCGCTGTTTTTTCAGCAGGCGCGCTGATATTTGTAGGCCCTACCTTCGCAGCAGCTTCAAAGGGCATTCAACACGGCCTGGATCTATTTCGACAGCTTTACATGCTAACCGTGCGAAACGAGACAGGCGTCGATCACTCCTTATTCGCGCTATTTAAGCGGATATTCTGGCGGCATGCCATCGATCTACACTGGGCAAGCGGAACTCTGACGCTCTATCTTGGCCTGATGGCGCTGCTAACGCTGGGACTGCTGGTTGGCAGAGTATGGCGGCAACCAGTACTCAATCAGATCGTATTCTGCACGGTGGTCTGCGTTCTGTTTCCGCCAACCTCCTTTGAATACACCCTGTTGCATGTATTGACAGTGTTCGGAGCTTTGATTCTGCTGGCAGTCGACACGTATCGGACTGGGCAGCGGATTCCGGGATTAACGGCGATGTTACTTTGCTGTGCCGCGACTCTGGTATTTCTTCCTGAGGTCATCCACCACGGAAAACAGTGGGACGGACAGTTGAAGTGCCTGCTGCTCGTCGCCCTGCTGGTGCTGACATTGCGTTACCCGTTGCAGGCGAGGCCGACCGCTGAGCCCTCCGGCATGGTTACAAGAGGGTAAGAGACAAAGAGCTAAGAGAAAGAGTTTCAGTACGATGGCTAGGGCCTGTCATCAAATTGTTATTTCGGGTTGAAAATTGAGCTGTGCAAATTGCATCATGAGGCAAGAGCCGGAAGGGCCCGGCTTCAGCCGGGCCGAACAAGTAAGTGGTCAGATCCCTTCCACTCTGCCGAAGGCTGGAGCGAAGGCGTAGCCGGAGCGACTAAATTGCTTTCCTTGATGTTGCCAAGACTGTACAGGGCTCACCGGGGATGCCTTCGTGGCGTGGTCGGCCTGTTTCGCCACGACCAAAGAAAGCAATTCAGTCGTTGCGGCTACGCCTTCACTCCGGCCTTCGGCAGAGCGGTAGGCTCCTTCGGAGCGACTTTTACGGCATAGCTGAAGCTATGCCCTTCCGATTCAGTGCCTCAACAAGCTGGTTACACAGTTCGATTTCGTACCAGAAGCAATTTGATGACACGCCCTAGGCGTATGGCAAAACCAGAGGAAACGGCAGGAACCCATCCGAGGAAAGGAATCGAATTCGTCCCCTCCAGATTGCCGGGTTGCTCTGTCGTGCAATTTCCAGTAGTGCATGACCATCGAGGCATACATGTCACATAAAACTTAAGAGAGCAGGCGAACGGGGACCAGGTAGTGTCTGATGAATCGGGGACAACAACGCATCACCTATTTTGTTCCCCCACAGAGACGTCATCCTGAGCGTAGCGCCTCGCGTTTTTTGCGAGGCGCGTCCGTTCGACTACGCTCAGGACCGAAGGACCCCGAAGAACTTGATCTCGCTTAGGATGTCGGACCCTTTTCCAGCACGAGAGTCAGGCTCGAGCGCTCGGGGTAGAAAAGCTCCAAAGGGCATAGGCAAGAGGTCAACCCTCGGGGTCCTTCGACTCCGCGTCCCCAAAAGCTGGGACGCTCCGCTCAGCGACTGTCTTGTTTTGTCAAGAGCTGAGTATTTTATGCGGTGATGGATTGTTGGGAAGAGGGGTTCCGTTGAGAGTGGAGGAACTGGGATCGAACTTCGCGGGCTTTTGCGTTGAGTCGAACGAGCAGTTTATGAGCTAAGGCGATGCGTATGACTTTGGGAGGCTTTCCCGCGTTGGCGAGCCGTTCTCGGAAGGCGATGAAGTCGGGTTCGTAGCGGCCAACGACGCTGGCAACGATGAACAGGATCTCGCGGATAGAGGAACGACCTCCGCGCACCCTGCGTTTGCCCTGGTGCTTACCGCTGTCGTTGGCCAGCGGGGCAACACCGGCCAGCTTGGAGATGGTTTTGTTAGACAGGGTTCCGATCTCGGGCATCTCGGCCATGAGGCGCGCTACGGTGCGGTCGGCCACGCCCTTGATGGTGCGGAAGGCCTGATCGAGTTGGCTCCAGAGCGGGTCGGCAGCTAGTAACGCCGCGATGGCTGCGGCCAGTTCACGGATCTGGCGGTTGATTACGGCCAGCAGTTCGGTGAACGAGGCCTGCACGGCAGGGTCGGTGATCAGGCGCTGCTGGTTGCGCTGAGCGGTGTGAACCTCGGTGAGCTGGCGCAGGCGTGTCACCAGCGCGCGCAGGTGATGCTGGCTGGCCGGCGACAGGCACATCGGCTGGGAGTTCTTCACTTCCGCGAACCAGGCGATCATACCTGCGTCGATCGCATCGGTCTTCTCGGCTCTCCCCATGCTGAGCGCGAACTGACGGACCGCGCGCGGGTTGAGGATGGTCACAGCCAGCCCCTGTTCTGAGAGCAACGCGAAGCTCTGCTTTTCGTAGCCCCCGGTGGCCTCCATCGCCACCAGATCTACCTGGTGCAACCGGCAGAACGCAACCAACTCACTGATGCCTTCCACCGTATTGGCAAAACTGGCTGCTGCACCCTCTCGGCCTATCCGTACCGCCAAAGAGGCTGAGGATATATCCACTCCACAAATCATGCGTGTCACGGTAACCTGCCTTGTATGTGCGACTGAAATCATGCGACTGTTCGGTCGTGCGCGACTTGGGCAGCGGTCCCGGGGCTGAGCGTCGGTCAATAGACCACAGGATGAACGGGTGCCGTCCGCCCGTGGGGGAACCAATACATCGGTTCCCCCCTCTACGACAGTCTCCTACAAACACTGTCGCTCACTTATAGATACAAGGATGACGCTTCTGTGGAGAGACATAAAACAAAAACTATGAATGCAGCGATCTTGGTTTCGCTCGAAACCACGATCTCCTATTCTCCGATTCGTCAGACACTACCTAGTACGATGACTGGCAAACTAACAGTTTGCTAATAGGCACAGCAGTAGAGACAATAAGCCAATGCCTAACATTGAAGATTTGGCTGCCTTAAAACCTGATTCCACGGCAGTCATTCCGTTACAGGACGTCGGCAATGAGGGATTGTCCCCTATAGTGAATCGGAGCCCTGTAACAGGCAATACCGTGCACACCAGGCCAGAGAATCGCGCTTACTTCCCAGCGCTTGACGGCATACGCGCGCTTGCCTTTGTCATGGTTCTCGGCCAGCATTATGCCGCCACCCCCTGGGGCTGGACCGGTGTCGATATCTTTTTCGTGCTCTCCGGATTTTTGATCACCGGCATCCTCTTCGACTCGCGTGACGATCCCCATCGCGTGCGGAACTTCTATATTCGACGCACACTCCGCATCTTTCCCCTCTACTATGGCATCTTCCTTGTGCTGCTTCTTTCAACACCACTCATCCACTGGAGCTGGTCGCGAAGCTGGATCGCCTGGCCGCTCTATCTTGGAAACTATCTGCGCTTCCTGCATCCCTATATCCTCGGAACACCCTGGCAGCGCATCGCCGATGCCCAGATCTCCGGAACAAATGCGCACGGTATCACCGTATACATGGGGCACTTCTGGTCTTTGTGCGTGGAAGAACAGTTTTATCTCTTCTGGCCGTGGGTGATCTTTTTCGTCCGTAGCCGACGCACCCTGCTCTGGATCTGCGGCTGCAGTGTCCTGCTGATGCCGCTTGTGCGCATCTGGGCAAATACGGTACTACCTCAGAACATGCTCGATGTAGAGATCCTTTATCGGGCCACTCCGTTTCGCATCGACGCCCTGCTGCTTGGCGGACTCGTCGCCCTCTGGTATCGCGGCACGCAGCGCGATGCCATGCTAAAGATCTCTCACTGGCTCTTCTGGCTATGCGCGGCAATCTCCGCAGTATATTTAGCACTCACCCTTCACCGTCACGGGGACTACATTTACCCGGCGTGGAAGTTCACCTGGGGCCTCAGCTTTATCGACCTCTTCGCCGCGTCCGCTCTTGTCGTCGCATTGCAACCAGGTTCTGTGCTCTATCGCCTGTTCAAGTTGCGTCCTTTGCGTTGGCTGGGCCGCATCAGTTATGGCGCTTATGTGTTTCACGATCTATTCCATGGAGCACTCCTGGAATTACTCAACCGCATCCATCTCTTCCAGTACCTATACGGCGCACAGGAGCATCCGAGATCCGCTACCGCGCTCATCGCCCTCGCTCTTACCTGCGTACTCGCATGGCTCAGCTTCCGGTTCTTTGAAACGCCCTTCCTGAATCTCAAGGAACGCTGGACGATACGAACATCCTGACTACCGTGCCATACCCAGGTCTTCTGTTCGGCATCTATCTATTTCATGCCGTCCTCTTCTCCGCAAAACGAACATTTTAAAGAACCAATCGAGGACATCGTCCTCGTGCATGCCGAATGCCATATTCTCTACTTTCTGCGGAACAGCTCACTATCCCACAGGAGGTCGCAAACATTTAGATGAGCCGAACCTATTCGCTATCTTTGCCTGCTCTGGGGCTTGTCCTGTTTTCCGCCTTCACCCTTCACGCTCAAACTCCCGCAACAGGAGAAGGCTGGCCCACCTATGGCGGCGATCCGGGCGGTCAGCGCTACTCCAGTGCGGCCCAGATCACGCGGAAGAATGTCGCAAAGCTGCATCCCGTCTGGACGTATCACACCCACGCGCTCGAGACCTCCAATCTTTCGGGAAGCAAAAGCAACTTTGAAGCCACACCGATCCTCTTCAACGAGACCCTGTACCTCACCACGGCCTTCGATCGCATCATCGCGCTCGACCCGGCAACAGGCGCGGAACGCTGGACCTACGATCCTCATATTCCTGACGATCTCGTCACAGGCAACTACACCTCGCGCGGCGTTGCTGCCTGGCAGAGTCCCGTAAGCAACGACTCTTCCTGCGCCGGTCGAATCTTCGTGGCCACACTCGACGCACGCCTGATCGCCGTCGATGCTGCCACCGGCAAACCTTGCGCCGATTTCGGCGACAACGGCGTGGTCAATCTCAAGACCAACATCCCCACCCTGACGAATTACAGGTCCTTCGGGAATACCTCGCCACCCACCGTCATCGGCGATGTCGTGGTCGTGGGCTCAGCCGTTCCTGATAACCAGGCGGTTGAGGTCGAGCCCGGTGTCGTTCGCGGCTACGATGTGCGCACGGGCCGCCTGCTCTGGGGCTGGGACCCGCTTCCCTGGGCGACGCAGCAGCATCCACGCACAGGCGCCGGCAATGCCTGGGCCGTCATCGCTGCCGATCCGGCGCACAATCTCGTCTTCGTCCCCACCGGCGCTCCCTCGCCCGACTTCTACGGAGGTCTGCGCCCCGGCGACAATAAAGACGCCAACTCCATCGTCGCGCTCGACGCCCGCACCGGCAAAAAGGTCTGGGCCTTCCAGTTGGTGCATCACGATATCTGGGACTACGACGTCGCCGCCGAACCTCTGCTCTTCGACTTCCAGGGCCACATCCCCGCCCTCGCCGTCTCGGCCAAGATCGGCAGCGTCTTCGTTCTCAACCGCCTCACCGGCGAGCCGCTCTACCCTGTCGAAGAACGCCCTGTTCCCGCCAGCGATATTCCCGACGAACGGATCTCCCCGACCCAGCCTTTCTCTTCGCTGCCCCCGATGAACCCGCTCACCATCGACCCTAAAAAGCTCAAAGGCCATAATGCGCAGAGCAAAGCAGTCTGTTCCGCCAAACTTCGTAGCCTGCGTTATGACGGCATCTTTACGCCACCTAGCATAGGCGGCACTTTGCAGTATCCCGGCAGCCTCGGCGGCATCAACTGGGCTTCCATGTCCTTCGATCCGGAGACGGGGATACTCTACGCCAACACCAATGGGTCGGCCTACGAGATTCGGCTCATCGACCGCCTGCACTATCCTCCCGATAGCCATGCCAATCCGGCACAGTCCGCTGAGGCCAATCCCAAGGGATCTACGAATTACAGCTATCAGCGCAGCCATAATATGGTGAACAGTCCCGACGCTGTTGGCGAAATCTCAGCCAATGCCGGGGCTCCCTATCTCATCTACCGCCGGGTGCTGCAGGACAACGACGGCCGCCCCTGCACACCGACTCCCTGGGGCGCCACCAGCGCGCTAAATCTCAATACTGGTAAGTTCCTCTGGCGCAAACCGCTCGGCACGCTCGATCCTGGCCGGCATACCGGCACCGTCAACTTCGGAGCCCCCATCGTTACCGCCGGAGGGCTGCTCTTCACCGCAGGCACATCCGAGCCGCTTCTCCGCGCAATCGATAAAGCCACGGGCAAAGAGGTCTGGACCGGCAAGCTGCCGGTTCCTGCGCAATCCACGCCGATGACCTACATGTTCCACGGACGCCAGTATGTCGTGATCTCAGCCGGAGGGCATGGGGGACTGGGAACTCCGCTGGGCGATTCGGTGGTCGCTTTCGCTCTGCAATAAGTGAGCTAAGGAATCGCAATCACTCGGCGCTCAGGCGAGCACGGCGAACGGTCTTGATCGGCGCCTTGGCTGTGGCAGGGATCGCCAGGCGCTCGCGGAACTCGGGCCGTGAAAATCCGAGTCCTGCCAATGCTCCCGAGACCTCAAAGGCACTTTGAAAGCGATCCTCTCGCTTGGTTGCCAGCAGTTTTTCGAGCAGGTGCTTGATGGCTTTGTCCTGTGTCACGGCAGGAGGGAGCTTCCAGTCTCCCTTAAGATGCTTTCGATCAATCTCATCCAGCGTTTCCGCATGGAACAGTGGTAGCCCCGTGAGCATCTCCGCCAGGATGGCTCCGAGCGAGTAGAGGTCGCTGCGAAAGTCCGGGGTTTCGCCGCGCAATTGTTCGGGGCTGGTGTACAGCGGAGTGCCACCGCGAAAAGAGCGCTCGCGGCCACAGGCCTCCGAGTGCGAGATTCCGAAATCGAGCAGGCGGTAGAGTCCGAAGATATCGAGCCGGATATTGGCAGGAGTCAGGTCGCAGTGGACGATGCCCTCGGTCTCCGCAAAGCTGAGCAAACTACTGATTTGTGCGGCAAAATCGAGAGTCTCTGCACGCGACAGAGGACCGTTTCGCTGCAGCAGCTTATCGACGTCCTCGCCTTCGATATAAGGCATGGTCATGAAGAACAGACCGTCCAGTTCCCCGAAATCAAAGACCGGCACAGCGTTCGGATGGCCTCCGAGCCGCGCGGCATGAGCGGCCTCCGCACGAAAGCTGCGGATGATGCCCGGCTTGCCGGCAAGGCGCGGATGCAGCACCTTCGCGACGAACAGGCCTTTATGCAAACGATGGCGCAGCTGGAAGATCGTTGCCATTCCGCCGATGGCGAGGGGGCGCAGCACCTCGAAGCGGCCGCCAAAGATGATCTGCAGCCGAGACGCAATATCGGTAAGGTCAGCGCCGTTATCCACGTTCAATGGCGCAGCCTTTGCCTGGCTTATCCCTAAGGCGATCACGACAGCCGGTGTCTCCTATTCTGCGTTTCTGGATTCAGCGCAAAGGTATCATGCGTGACTCCGAGAAGCGGCTTTACCTGGATCGGTGCGAATCCTTCGCTGTGCTGCTGCTCGATCCAGCCCAAGGCCTCCGGCTGCATGATGTGCAGGGCTTCGCGGTTGTACAAACGTCCATCCATCATCGCAACGATCTTGTGCAGGGCATGCTCCACCGTGTTCTCGGCCCGATGCCGCTCCCAGAGACAAACAAAACCCGTTTCCGGATGAACATTAGGATGCTGAAAGGCAGTGTCCACGTAGAGCTCCAGCGGTACTGCGGGAAAGTATGACGGATAAAGCACCCGCAGGCGGTGCACGGTCGCCGGAGCCTCGTGTACGGCGCGAGCCAGACGGGCGGGAGTTTCGCGCAGCGTCACACGAAACAGTTTGTCCTCCGCCGAGATATCGGTAAGCCTGCCGGGGTTCAACTGCGCGAGCCCCTGCAGCAGATCCCACTCCGCCTGCAGTCTTCGCTCGGAACCGGTCACAGCTTACCCATTGGTGGCTGCGGTCGAGACGCGCAGCACGTCGTTGGGACGCACTCCCTGCTGAGAAAGAGGCGCAGCAAAGTCGAGGCTCGATCCGTTCCAGATCACCTCGGGCTCACCATCGCCCTTCAGCACATTGCCGCGTTCGCGCAGGTCGAAGAGGATCTCCTCCAGCACCATGTTGAGGGTCTCTCCCTCGTCGATATCGACGTTGTACTTCGTCTCGCCGCTGATTGTTTCGAAGTAGATCTGATACTTGGGCATGGCCGACTTATTCACCTTCAAGGGATTAGGCGCAGCAGACTTATACGCCGTGGGTTTTAGCAGCTTGTGTCACCGTCATGGTAAGCGATTCCGGTAAATCGGGGAGTGCTTTTCCGCAACGCTGGCACTCTCCGTTATTGAAGTCCCAGCACTCCCGGCACTGCGGACGCCGGCAGTGAGGGCAGATCCGCAGATCCACCTGCTCGGCGGAGCCGAGACACATCTGGCAGCGGCCATACGTAATACGAGGCCCCGCAGCCTTCGTCCACCACTTTTCACCCGTGGGCAGAACCGGGACGCGCTGTTCCAGGCACAAGGTGCAACGCCTGTGCTCGAAGCTCCAGCAGGTCTCCTCGCAGACCTTCAGGTGGCAGCGGGGGCACTGAAAGCTCAAGGCCTGCACGCCCATTCTGCGATTGCACAGCGCACAGCGTATCCGGGTGCGCAGCAGCACGAACATTGTCACGCCACTGCCTGCGCCGGCGAGCAGAAAGCTGAACCACTCGGCGAAGTCGCTGCGAAACGTGAACTCCGCCAGCAAAACACTGAGCAGTACAACGCCCGCGCACACCAGCGGAGGCAGCCAGGGACGGCCCGAAGGAAGATCGAAGTGCATCCACAGCAGCGTGATACCGGCGCTCAGAAGCAGTGCAGCTGGCAGCGCAACGGCGCCACCACCAAGGCAAGCGCCAAACTGGACCGAGCCAAGCAAAATCATCACACCGGCAAGCAGCGCAAAACGTTCAAGCGACCGGTTCATCAACGTCCTTCCTTCTCATCATGGGAGCAAAAACACGGCGGAACAGGTATAGATGCTGTTTCGTTAATCCTAGCTGCCGCGGCGTAAAATCCGCCGCAAAATCTTCATCTCCCACACTATCGATGATCCTGGTGGGTTCATAGCTGCCGATGGTGCCGCACTGCGCGCAGACCGCTTTACGGCGAAGCCGGGCGACGCGCAGATTCGGCGTGCTCTGGTGGCCGCACACACGGCAGCGTGCCTCCAGGCAATGCGGCCAAAGTAACTGTACCCGCATATTGTTTCTATGGAGCGAATCCCGAATAGGTTGATCGTAACCCAGTGGAAGCCACTCGCCCTCAGGCAGATCGTGCCAGGGACAGGCCACACTTCGGGGCAGCTTCAAATCCTTCTGTATCCATGATTGTGCCGTAAGATCCCACTCGATACGCGAAGAGAAGGAAGTTTTTAAACAATGTTTATCTGCGGAGAAAGACTGAATTAACTCAAGCATGGCGGCGGCGGTCTCTCGCACGGCATCGGGCGCGCCAGTCATGGCAGGAGCTTCCGCAGGAAGGCCGCATCCCAAAGAGGTTGAGAGGGCATAGGATAGCAGCTCGGCGCGCCTGATTTCGGAGATTCCACAAAGATAACAGGCAGCATCGTGCGAGGGAGAAAACCAGGACACCCGTCCGGCAGGAATCCCCTCTCCCCTCACGCCGCCATCCAGCATCGGCAGGTTCAGCACACGGGCGGCAAGGGCAGTCTCGACTCGAGCCAAAGTACTGTCAGTACAGGAGATAACGAGATCGCACAAAGCCAATCGGCCTAGACCGGTATCCGCAATCTCTGCCGCAAAACTCTCCCAGGTCAGGCTATACTTTTGCCGGGCCCAATCGACAAGTAACTCTGTTTTGTAGTGGGTGAAGGCTTCATGCTCCTCTTCGGCAACGATGTCTCGATACAACGAACTAAGAGCCACATTGTGCGGCTCAAGCCGGTCTGGATCGATGAGCAAAACGTTGGAGAAGGAGTTTTCAGCCAGCAGCCTGCTCAGCTCGGAGCCAAGTGTCCCTGCACCGACCACAGCAAGACGCAGGTCTTTCAAGCGTTCTCCGATAGAAGTGCAGTAACGATGCTGCGGAAACTTTCCCCATTAATATTAATTGACATTTCTTGCATACAACTTCATGCCTTCTTGATTACTCCAATACACTTTACACACAACTCAGAACGGTACCGGCCAGGAGCCGTCTCGTATCTGCTGTTGAATTAATGCTATTTTCCGATTGGCAAGATGAGTATTTATCGTGGGCTTTATTTCTCGACGTTGATCGGTACGCTGGGTGGGCTTCTGGCATCACTATGCGCTGTTCTGCTTTCGATCCCGATGGCAGATACAGGACTGCGCTGGTTGCCGGACACTGTGAGCCTCATGGCCTTCGGGCCTGTGGTTGGCGTGCTCCTCTATCTTCATTTTGACCGCGTTCTGCTGGGCAGGATTCGCGGCTCCTCTATCGGATTCGGACTACTCCTCGGCGTGCTCTCCGGCGCTGCCGCCTCGGCGCTTGCCTTTGAGCTGCGGAACGGCATCTCCTCTACCTCTCCCACGCTCTATCGTGTGACGGTCTGGGCCTTCTGCTTCTCTCTCATCGGTCTGGGCCTCGGCCTTCGCTGGATGCAGACGAATCGCGGACGCATCCTTCACACCTATGCGGGCAGCCTTGCCGGCGGCCTGCTGGGCGGGCTGGCCTTCATCCTCTTCACACCTCACCTGTCGGCCGGAATCTCCATGTGCAGCCTGATCCTCGCAGGTGCGGGAACGGGCTTCGGAAGCGGAATCGCCCCGGTCCTGGTGCGCGAAGGCATCATGCGCTTCATCAGCTCCGGCGACGCGCGGGCACAGAACAAGCTCGGCAAGAACAAGACCCTGTGGGATCTCGCCATGGGTGAGTCCTACGTTCTCGGCAGTGCTCCAACAGCACAGAGCGGAAGCCGTTTTCAGCAGGGTGCCGATATCTGCATTCCCGATTCTTCCGTCGCTCCGCGCCATGCCGTTGTCTTTCATAAGGATGGCCGCTACTTCATCGCACGGCATCCAGATGCGTCCGGTCCCGAAGGCATAGCGAAGTACGTTCTGCGCATCAAAGGAAAGACGGTGGTCAGCTCACAGGAGCTGCATCCCACTGATGATCTTCTGATTGGCCGCACCGCTCTACGCTTCGAAAGCAGAAAGCAAGGGGAATAGCGTGAAGATCATTCAACATCTTGCCGTTCTCACCTGCGCTGCCGCGGCCATCGCCTCTGCCCAGCAACCTGTGAAGCCGTCCCGGCTGCTGCTGACCTCCCAACCCAAGTTGGTGGACTGCGCTCCCGTCATGCAGTCTCCGTGCATGTCGGCCGCTGTTACACCGGGCGATGCCGAGGGCAAGCCCGCTCCGGTCACCCTGCCTGCGGCGTCACAACTTGCGGGGGCTTTCACCATGCAAAGCGCCTCCGGTGAGGCTAAGCCGTTCTATGCCAGCGCTGGAAGCGGCCCCGATGCCGGCCAGCACACCAACGTCGTCCTGATGATCGTCGATATCAGCGGCAGCATGAACCAGCCGATGGCCGGTGGCAGCACTCGATTCCAATCGCTTAAAAGCGCTATTGCGCAGTTCCTCGCAGGAATGCAGGAAGGCTCGGACCGCGTCGCCATCGTCCCCTTCGAGAGCCACAACGTCGTTTCAACGATTCGATCCGCAGTCTTCACAACGCATCGGGCCGATGCCCTGGCGCAGTTGAATGCGCTTCCCGCCCCCGGCCCCAAGAACAACACCGCGCTCTACCAGGCCGTCTTCTCCGGCGTTGATTCCATGAAGGGCGAGCTCGCTTCCCTGCAGCACGAGGGCGCTACCCTCGCGGAACTGCAGCCCCACCTGATCGTCATGACCGACGGCAAGAACGAAGTGGCCCCCGGCGACGATCCTCAACTCTTGAACGGCGACCTTGGCCTACAGCAGGCCGTGGCCCAGGTCCAGACTTCGAACCTGGACACCATCGGCATCGGTTTCGGCGATAAGAACGACATCGATGCAGGCGCCCTGCAGAAGCTCACCAAACGGTTCTTCTATGCCTCGGACGCCAATCAACTGCTCGCGGCGCTGCATGTCAGCCGTTCGGCGGTCAGCCATTCGATTCAGATCACCTGGCCGCTGTCCGAGGCCAATCGCGTTGCCCTGATGGGCCGCGACCAGATCTGGACGCCGAGCATGCAGCTGGAAGACGGCTCGGTCCTGACCGGCGACCCGCTTCGCCTCATCGTCCCGGCTACCAACGCCCCCGCGTACGACCGTGCAGCCTCACCCCAGGAGCTGGAAGCGCTGATCGCCACCCATCCGCCAGCGAATTCCGGATGGTCGAGCGTTCTCGTCCACCTATTGCTCTATCTGGGTGCGTCAGCTAT
This sequence comes from Granulicella mallensis MP5ACTX8, assembly GCF_000178955.2. Classification (NCBI taxonomy): domain Bacteria; kingdom Pseudomonadati; phylum Acidobacteriota; class Terriglobia; order Terriglobales; family Acidobacteriaceae; genus Granulicella; species Granulicella mallensis. The sequence continues at coordinate 5,332,938 of NC_016631.1, forward strand.
CTTGCTCATACTGTGGTTTTGGGTGCCGCGATTGATCTGGGGAGAACAATATTCTAGTTCTGTCCCTGACCGCTCACGGCGCTGGAGCAGCGATCGTTCAGGTGTCACCTCCGCCTCCGGCGTGCAGGTACGTTCGACCTCGAACCTTCCCGCAGGTTTCACCCCGGAGCTCGAATCTGCCAGCCCGCTACAACGTTCTGCTGCCCAGACGACGCAGGTTTTACCGCGTAGCGAAGCTTCCCGCACACGTCTTACTTTCGATCAGAATTAGCTGAAATAGGAGCCCTCTATGCCTCTGGTAAAAGTTGTTCGTAAAGGAGTTACCCCCGCGGTTCGAAAGGTTCCCACCTCGACGGCCGCCGCGATGCTGCCGATGACGCTGAATCGCGTTGGTGGCGAAGCCGTCTCCGAGACGGAAGACCTGGTGAAGGTAGAGGACCTCGGCGATGCGTTCCGGAAGTTCGAGCCCAAGCTCAGCTTTCGTGGCTACGCCGGCCCCGAGGAGACAGAGTTCCGCTCCGAGTTAGAGTTCCGCTCCATCAAGGACTTCGATCCCGAGAACCTGCAGAAGCGGCAGGAGGTCAAGGATGCAGAGGGTAATTCTCACTTCCTGCGCAACGACCTGGCCGATCTGAAGCAGAACATCGACCTGCTCTACCGGTTGAAAGACCGCTGGAAGCTGCCGGCAGTACGCCGCGCCTGGAGCAATGCCGCCCAGCGCGAGGAGATCGTCAATGCTCTCGGCAAGCTGCGCTCCGAACTCGAACGTGTTGCGGAAGGGGAGAAGTAAACCATGGCTGAGACCACGACATTGAACCGCACCACCGAGCAGATCCTGGGCAACAGCCCCGCACGTGAGTTGCTTCAGGACATCTTCGCCGATCTTCATCCCGGCCTGACCAACGAAAAGCGCGACCTGGCCAGCATCTTCTCCGCCCAGTCGGCCAAGGAGTTCCTCGGCCAGCTCACGAACTTCGAGCAACTGATCAGCGCCGACGACAGCTACGAGCAGACCGTCAAGAAGCTGCAGGGCCAGATCGACAGCGCCGAAGGCATCCGCGATCAACTCCTGTCGCAGATCTTCGACCAGATCCGCACGCTGGAACTCTCGTACCGCCAGATCCAGCTCTTCTTTGAGAACTCCAAGGTGGGCGACGGCAAGATTCGCAAGCCCGTCGAGCTCTTCATCCTCAACGCCGACCCGAAGGCGATGCAGGATATCTTCTCCATGAATATCGCCGCGCTGGAGCACTTCATCGTGCAGCGCAACGATAACTTCAACTTCCGCGACGACATCTGCAACCTGGTGATTCCGGGTTATTATCCGCAGCCTATCCGCGAGAAGTTCGAACAGATCGCCAATGCCTGGGGCATGCTCCTGATCGGCGACCTGGACGATGAGACCTCCTTCAAGAACGTCGAGCGTAACTTCCTGCCCGGCGGCAAGTATGAGTTCCTGAAGCGGCCCGAAGACCAGGCTGCCTCGGACGTCTGTCTGATGGGTTATCTGCAGTTGCGCGCCCCTCACTGGTTCGAAAAGGACAGTGACGCCAGCGAAGGGCTCTACAGCCCTCCGTCGATGGTCTTTGCAGGTGCGGTTGCACGCGCGGACGATGCGCAGGGCATGGCGCAGGGTCCGGTCGGCTCCCGCTTCGGCCGGGTCCATGGCGCGGCCAAAGCTCGCATCGAGCCGCTCATCGGCCAGATGGAGCACCTCTCCATGGAACGCCAGCTGATCCCGATCATTCGCGATGCGGACAACCACCTCTGCTTCTACGGTTGCCGTACGCAGGCCGACGATCCGTACGGCGTGCTCAAGTTCTTTACCTCCTACCGCATCCTGCGGTACCTGGAACGCTGCTGCCGCCACTACCTGCTGCAGGTCGCGGGCCAAGTGCTGACGCGCGACTTCATGGACCAGCAGATCGAGACTCCTCTGAAGCGTCTGCTGGACGAGCAGGTAGAGCAGGGCACGATTCTGGGCTATGACCTGTTCGTCGACAAGGATTCCAACAAACGCATGCAGGGCATCTGCGACATCACGCTGAACGTGATGCCTACCGGACCTGCTGAAACCTTCGTGCTCAAGATCGATGTACCGGAGTTCAGCCGCCCGGAACCCGCAAAGAACTAGACCCCCCGCTGAGGTGTATTGGGATGAATCAGGTTCGATTTCAAATTGGTGTGCCGCGCGCTGGATCGGCCGCACATCAGGCAGAACAGGAAGACCATGGGACCAACCCCGGACGGATCGTTCGTCCGGTGGCTGGCTCCGCCGCCCGGGCAGCAGAAGAAGAAAAAGCTGCCGGCGGCCGCACGACGCAAACCAGCGCCGGATTTTCATTGCGTGGTCAGAATGGAACGGTAGTTCGTAATGCGGCCGTCACCCCGGCTGCATTGAACCACCGGGCCGGGGCGCAGACGCCCCCGGCCGAAGCGCTTGCGCAGCCCGCACGACCGGCATCGCAACAGGCGTCCGAAACGCTGCCCTCCAACCCTAGAAGCAGCAACGCCGAACCCCCTCTCGCTGGTCCGCTGCAGCTTGCCGCGAGCCGGTTTCAAACGCTGGTGCAATCGCTCTTTTCTCCGGGCGATAAGACCGGTAAGCCCTAAACTGCCCAACGCCATAACCCAACCCTCACCCTAAGGAGCTTCCCCTATGGCAAATCCATACCGCACAACCGTCACCATCGATGGCCAGAAGTTTCAGGCAGTGACAACCAGCGTAAAGTTCAACACCGCAAAAGATCGTTCGGGCACGGCCCAGATGGGCTCGCTCTCCACGAAGATTCGCGTGTGGGCCGATCTTCACGACGACACCAACCTCCCCTTCTCCACGGTGAAGCACTTGTTCGATCTCTCGAACGTGGTGACCCGCGACAAGATCAAGCCCATCAAGATCGAGTTCTGGAAGGACGATTCGCAGCAGGACGCCCTGCTCTCCTACAGCTTCAATGGCTGGATCCGCCGCTTCGAAACTTCGAACCCGCTCGACTTCCTTCCGAAGGCACAGTCCGTCAACACGGAAGATGCCCTGGCCGAGGGAGCAGCACCCAGCCTGAACCACATGCTGGTGCTCGACATCGAGCCTGCGCTGAATCAGCAGAACTTCCAGGCTGTTCAGATGAGCAACTAGCCAGGCGCTGCTCTCGCATTGTTCTGATCACGCCCGACGTCGGGCCCACCGAAAGGACTGATTTTTTATGGCAAATCCCTCACGCAGCACCTGCACGATCGATGGACAGAAGTTCGACTGCCTCTCCATCTCGGTCGCGTTCAGCACCGATAAAGACCGCTCCGGCATGCCCCAGATGGGCTCGCTGGCAACCGACATTCGTGTGTACGTCGACTTCCATGACGACACGAACATCCCCTTCTCCACGATGAGCAATCTCTTCAACCTGTCCAACGTCGTCACCAAGGACAAGGTCAAGGCGATCAAGCTCGAGTTCTGGAAGGACGATGCCCATCAGGACTCGCTGGCCGCCTACAGCTTCAATGGCTGGATCAGCGGCTTCCACACGCTCAATCCTTACCAGAGCGATGACCAGCTCGCGGACGAGAGCCATGCCGGTGTAAACCACATCCTGGTGCTCGACCTGGAAGCGCAGATGAACCAGCAGAACTTCCAGAACATCTCGCTGAGCAACTAACGTTTTGCCTTCGGGGCCCGGGACGATACGTCCCGGGCTTTGAAGTTCTTTTCGAGTACACGGAGCTACCGAGTGCAATCCATCGCCTTTCCGATGCGGCTTCAGGAAAACGGACTGTTGCTCCGCGACGACAAGATAGCTTCCCTCATCGCGCTGCTCCAGATGATGGCACGCACCCCTGCCGGCTCATGGACCGCATGTCCGACGTTTGGCCTGCGCGACCTCTTCGAGAACAGCCGGCAACGTGCCGATGTGGCACGGCTTGCCGCCTTACGCATTAACGAGACCTTTGAAGACCTTGGAATCGATGGCTATACGGTGACCGAAATCGTGCGTGAGATCAGTCCGGGCCGTGAGACCGATACGTACTCCATCACACTTGAAAACACCGCGAACACAGAGACATTCACCACGTATGTGGCACACGAGCAGTAGCGCAAAACCGCGCGGGAAGGAGGAAGACGATGAGCAGCCATACCCCAAACGTTCTTGAGATCGACCGCAAGCTCCGCGACGACTTCCGTCGCCGCGTAAAGGACTTCGGCGTCAGCACCGAGACGACCGATCCCCTGCTCGCCGTACTCTTCCGCACCGTGGCTCAGCAGATCGATCAGGTCTACAGCGACACCGCGCAGCTTCGCCAATCGCTGCTGCATGAGCTGATGAGCGGCCTGCAGGTGCAGCAATATCTTGCGACGCCCGCACAGGCGGCGGTCCGGCTGATCAACGATCTCAGCGAGCCGCGCGTGCTGCGCGCAGGCACGGAGCTGAACGCTGTCGCCTCCACCGGCGAACGGCTCTCCTTCGGCCTCGACGCGACCTTTGAAGTCTCGCAGGCGCGCATCGCGCTTGCCCTCAGCTATCAGGACCAGTCCCTGCGCCTGCTGACCGGCGTGGAGATGAGCGATACCATCCAGGCGATGCGGCCTTCGTCCGATCCGGTCCCCGTGGGTCTGGGGCCGCAGCCGGCGCTGTATATCGCCGTTGAAAACCTGCCGCCCGGACTACTCAACCGTCACAGTCTTTTCTTTGAGCTGAGCCCCGGCACCTACCCCGTGCAGCATGCGCTCTGCCATGAGCCATGGTGGATCTTCGGCGAGGACGGCGATCTCTCCGGCGAAGGCCTGATGCGCCCCAAGCGCATCAACGGCGGTGTCTACCGGCTCGAGTTTCAGTTGGGCCAGAATGAGCCGGTCGGCATGTTCGATGCGCCGCTGCCTTCGATCCCCAATGGCTTCTACACAGGCCGGCAGTACCTGTTTCCGCCCATGCACGCAGGCCAACCCCTGCTGTGCCGGGTGCCGCGTCTGCTGGAACCGGCGCTTACCCGCATCCTCAATCGCGACGCGGCCCAGCTGCTCTCCGAGCCTCGGCTCTGGATCAAGATTCCGATGCCGCCCGGTGTACCGGCGCTGCACCACGCGATCAACGGCATCCTGCTGCACACCATGACAGCTTCGAACGTCTTTGCGCGCAACCAGACGATCCACTTCGAGCGCGACGGCATCTCGATCCCCGTCGTCCGCGAAGGCGGCACGCCGGAGCACCTGGTGGCTCCGCTGACCGTGATGAGCGTCGATAACGATGCCTATGAGGCAGCCACTCGCCCTGGCGCGGATGCCTCCGCCGGACGCTTTGAGCTGCACAACAATCGCCTGACGCTCTACCCCGGCACGCACAGCGACGGCACGCCACACGCAGCCGCGAACATCCGCCTGTGGCTAACCAACGGCGCACTCGGCAATCGGGTTGGCCCCGGCGACATCACCAGCTTTGCCAATGCTGCCTCGCTGACCGGGATCAGGCTCACGCCTTTTACCGCAGCCTCGGGCGGCTCCGACGGAGAGCACATCGCCAGCGAAGAGCGGCGCTTTGCCGACGCCCTGCTGACGCGCGGCCGCATCGTGACGCGGCAGGACCTGGAGACTGCCGCACTCGCTGTAGATCGCCGCATCCTCAATGCGGTGACGGACTCCGGCATGGTGCGCAAAGAAGAAGGAATTCGGCGCGTGGAACGGCTGCACCTCACGCTCGACTCGCACGCCTTCTCGAAGCCGGAGATCGAGCTGCCCGCGCTGAAGTCACAGATTGAAACCTCGCTCGGCGCGCGCCTGGTGCAGGGGCTGGAACTGGAGGTAGCGTTCACATGGAACTAGCCTCCGCTATTCCCACTCCCATTCCTGCCTCGACGGCACGGATGCGCCGCATGCCTGCCCTGGCCGAAGGCACCCACGCGCACAGCCACTCCATCCACTCGGCTCTGGCTTCGCTAACGGCGCTCGGAATCAGCCAGCATCGCATCGTGGTGCGCTGCACAGGGCGAGAGTCCGTCGCGGCGGGCACCGTGGTACGCCAGGAACCGGCGGCAGGCATGCCGATCTTTCCCGATACCTCCGTGCATCTCGACATCGCCGGACTGGGCTTCTCGCACTCGCTTCCCGTCGGCATGTGGGACTCCGGCGGCGAGACCCATGCAGGCACGCGCGAGATCCTCGAACCCTTCGACGATCCGCTCGAGAAGCTGAGGCACTGGTTCCATGAGGGTGCGCCGCTCTTCCGCATCTCGCCGGACGACCCCGCGGCCTGCGCCCGCTGGTTGAAGCTCTTTGGCATTAACGCCGCCGAGTGGCCGCGTCCGCTCTGGTACCGATTGGCCTCGCTGATCGCCAGCGTCTCGCAGCTTAGCTGCTCGCAGGATGGCTGTGCTTTTGTACTGCGTACGCTGCTCGATCTTCCCGTGGAGAGCTTCTCATATCATTCGTCAGTCTCTGCCCTGCCCTCGACCGCACTCTCCTCGCTGAGCACGCACGCCTCGCGGCTGGGCGTCGATCTGCTGATGGGAGACTCCGTTGAAGATCTCGCCACCTTGCAGGTAGAGATCGGGCCGGTCTCGCTCGAAACTTACGAACGTTACACCGAAAGCGAAGAGGGTGCGGCTCTGCTGCGCCGCTCGCTCGAGATGATCATGCCCGTCTCCACCCGCTATGACGTGCGCTGGTCCGTGCTGGACCGCAACCAGGCCCCACGTCTTGGGATGAAAGAACACAACGCCCGTCTCGGCATCAACACGCACATGGGAAGACAGCTCTCCTCCGCACCACAAAACAATCAGCCGCAAGAATCTACCAGTTGGAGCAACGCATGAACGAATCGCGGCCAGAAACGCGCAATCTGTTGAACCTGCGGTCGGTGAACTGGGAGCATGGCATGCTTCTGACGCCCGATCATTTTCTGCGACAGGAGCAGTATCTCGAGTCGCTTTCGGCGTGGGGCCTGCGCTATCTCGCCGCGGCCAACGGCCTGGTGGGCGGCGGCGTGCGGATTCCCGAGAGCGATCTCGGCACCGTCCGCTTCGATCCCGAAGTGACGCTCAATGAGTCGGCGGAGCACCTCGACATCTCCGTGTCGCGTGCGCGCGGCATTACGCCCTCCGGCGCCATCGTCGACATCGAAACCGCGGGCAGCATTTCGAACCGCTTCTCGAAGGACCACCTCGCGGGCGTCGCCGAGTCCGTGGTCTACGTCGTCCTCGATCCGCTGGTTCGCATCAAGAGCAACGGCGTCATCGACTCTTTCAATCCGCAGATGCGCACCGAGCGCATCCCCAGCTACCGCATCGCGCTCAATGTCACGGCAGCGGAACGAGCTAACGGCCTAGCCGTAGGCCGCATTCGCCGTCCTGCCACAGGCATGTACTTCGAGGCAGACCCAGGCTTTATTCCCGCGTGCATCTCGGTCGCCGGACACTCCGAGTTGATGACGGGCAGCCGCCGCATCCTGGACGCCATCAATCGCCTCGCCTCGGGCTATGCGGAGCTGCATCGCGCCATGCGCGAGTTCATGGTCATCTTCACCGAGCGCGGTCTCGAGACGGAAGTCGACCGCGACTCGATGGCGTTTGCCGAACGCATGGTGCTCGAACTGCAGGACACCGCGTACGCGCTGCTCGATCGCACTCAAACCCCTGAGAACTTCTTCGGTCGCGTGCGCCGGATGCTGCACTCCGCCGCCATCTTCTTCGATCTCGCGACCGGCATGCAGCAGTACTACGACATGCTGCGCGAGACGGGCGAAAGCGAACTGCTCGGCCTGATCGAGCTTCAGAAGCATACGTTGCAACTGGGCCGCAGCCTGCGGCTCGACGAGGACCTCGGGCTGGAGGTGCGCAAGATGCTTCAGTCGCTCGCCGGGCTGGAGAAGCTCGAGCGCGCGCTCGAAGGCAAGTACATCGACTTCCGCAAGAGCGCCTCGCTCGAGAGCACCAACTTCATCTTCGACCGCGGCGGCAAGGCGCTGTACAAGCTGGCGGCGCGACCGTCCCGCGTGCAGGGCGTTGCGGACGAGATGACCATCATCTTCTCGAACCTGCGGCTCGAAGGCCGCGACCGCTACCGGCTCATCCTGGTCGGCGACCGCGCCACACCGTGGCTTCGCGGCACGTCGATCGGCGCGGAGATCCGGCTGAATGAGGGCTCGGGCTTCCGCCGCGAGAGCCTCATCCTCACCGGCGACGTAAAGTTCGACGAGCAGAACAACATCGAGCTCGACTTCGAAGCGCCCGACGTTCCCACAATCACCGACCTGCGCGTCACGGTGCCCGCGTATCACACCGTGCACACCGCGCTGCTCTTCCTGCGCCACCGCTTCTATGCCAGCCGCCAGGACAACCTGGAGGCGCGTACCGTCGAGCGCGAATCGGAACGCACCGGCATCCTGCCGCGCCCGGAGAACGTCTCCACGTACGCCGCAAAGAGCACGCGTACCGAGATTCCCGCGCCAGTAGCGCAACGGCCTATGACGCAGCCGATCGAGCGCATGGAGAGCACGACACCAGCCACGCCGGCACCCGTCATCCAGCCGCCGTGGATGCCTCGCGATAACCCTGCGAATGGAGCTGAGGAAGACGCCTCCAACCGCCCACGACGCCGCCGTCTGGAATAAACCGCGCTAACCGCAGAAAGGAGTCGTACATGGCTTTGGATCTCAGCAAACTCTCTGACGAAATGGAATCGGCTCTCTCGGGGGCACGATTGCTGGCCGAGCAGCGCCGCCAGGCGTTGATTCAGCCCGAGCATCTGCTGCTCCTGCTGATCGACAACGAAGGCTCGAGCCTGCGTGCGATCCTCGAGCGCAAGAACGTGGCGCTGCTTCCCCTGCTCGATGCCCTCTCGCGCCGCGCGGACACGCTCTCTGCGCAGCGGCTGGAGGAACTGCGTAGGCCTCTCGCATCGCAAGCCCTGCGCGCGCTGCTGGCGGATGCGTTCAAGCTCTCCGAAAGGCACGGACGCCCTGCTGCCGAGGCCATCGACGTACTTGAAGCTGCACTCACGACCGGTACGAACGATCTGCGCAACGACTTCCGCAAGGCCGGTTTTACGATCGAAGATATCGAGCAGCCTGTTGCCTCTGCGCCTCAGACGCGTAGGCCCCAGACAACCGCTGCCGCCCAGGCTCCGCAGAGCGCCAATGAGACGGAGCTTGCGGGCGGAGCCAAGATGCTGGAGCGCTTCGGCCGCGACCTGACCGCCGCTGCAGCCGCCGGGGAGTTGATGCCGGTGGTCGGACGCGACGAAGAGGTGCGGCAGCTCATCCAGACGCTGCTACGCAAGACCAAATCCAATCCCGTGCTGGTCGGCGACCCCGGCACCGGCAAGACCGCCATCGTCGAAGGCCTCGCGCTGCGCATCGCCGCACAGGATGTGCCGGAGAGCATGAAGCGCTGCCGTGTGATCGCGCTCGACCTGATGGGCCTTGTTGCGGGGGCCAAATACCGGGGTGAATTCGAAGAACGGCTCAAGGCCGTGGTCGACGAAGTTCGTCTGCGCAAGGGCGAGATCATTCTCTTCCTGGACGAGATTCATCAGCTCGTAGGCGCGGGTGGCACCGAAGGCGGCATGGACGCCGCCAACATTCTGAAGCCGGCCCTCGCACGTGGCGAACTGCGCTGCGTAGGTGCGACTACCTTTGACGAGTATCGCGAACGCATCGAGAAGGACGGCGCTCTGGCGCGGCGGTTCGAGCGCGTGCAGGTGGGCGAGCCCAGCGATGAGGCGATGCTCTACATCCTGCGCGGTATTCGCGAACGCTACGCCACCTTTCACGGCGTCGACCTCACCGATGAGGCACTGCACGCTGCCATCAAGCTTTCGCGCCGCTACATGCGCGACCGCTTCCTGCCGGACAAGGCCATCGATGTCATCGACGCCGCAACAGCACGGCTGCGCATGCAGCTCGAGTCGCGCCCCACGGCGCTCGATCAGCAGGAGCGTCTGTTGACACGGCATCGTGCCGAACTGGAGACGCTGCGGTCATTGCCGAAGCTCAGCGCCGCGCAGACCAAACAGATCACCACACTCGAAGAAGAGATTGCCACGCTCGAACCGCGCGTCGCCGCCGACTCCGAGGCCTGGGAGCTCCAGCGCAACGCGCGGATCGACCTCGGCAAGACCGTACAGGCTATTGAAGAGAACACCCGCCTGCTCGCAGCCGCCGAAGGTGCGGGAGATGTGACGAAGGCCGCGGAGATTCGCTACGGCGCGTTGAAGCATCTCGAAGCGCAGCGTGCAGATCTTGAGGCTCGCATCGCCGCACAGCGCGAGAGCGGCAACATCACCATCGCAGACAAGGTTCTGCCTGAACACATCGCCGAAGTCGTCGCGGAGCGCTGCGGCGTGCCTGCCTCGCGCATGCTGGAGAGCGAGCGCGACCGCCTGCTGCATCTCGAAGATCGCCTGGGCGAGCGCGTCTACGGACAGCCCGAAGCGATCCGCGCGGTGTCTGAAGCGGCACGCCGCATGCGTACCGACCTGCAACTGAAGCGCTCGCCTGCCTCTTTCCTCTTCGTCGGCCCCACCGGCGTCGGCAAGACGGAGCTGGCCAAAGCGTTAGCCGAAGCACTCTTCGACGACGAGAGCGCGCTCATCCGTATCGATATGGGAGAGTACAAGGACAGTGCCTCCGCGGCGGGCCTCATCGGCTCGCGCCCAGGCCTCATCGGCTCTGACGAAGGCGGCTTCCTCACCGAACAGGTGCGCCGCTCTCCCTACTCCATCGTGCTCTTCGACGAGGTAGAGAAGGGCCATCCCGAGATCCTCGATCTTCTGCTCGGCGTGCTCGACGAAGGCCGCCTCACCGATGCCAAGGGACGCTTCTGCGACTTCACCAACACCGTGGTGCTCTTTACCTCCAACCTCGGCGTGCGCGAGTCCATGGCAGCGGGCGAGGACAACGCTCTCCGCGAGCAGATCATCCTCGACGCAGTCCGCGCCAACCTGCGGCCGGAGCTCTACAACCGCATCGGACAGGTCATTCCCTTCCACCCACTCGGCATGCCGGAGCTGGAGCGCATCGTCACCGGCCACCTGCGCGCGCTGAAGCGCAAGCTGGAGGACGATCGCGAGTTGCACCTCGAGACCACGCCCACCGCCATCGATCTTCTGGCGCGGCTCTCCTACGATCCGGAGTACGGCGCACGTCCGGCGGGCCGCGTGATGCAGCGCGAAGTGCTGTCGCCGCTTGCCGAGATTCTGCTCGGCGGAGACGCCATCCCCGGCTCCACGATTACCGTAGACGCCACGCCTCTTGAAACAGCCACCGAGGGAAATGAAGAACAGCCTCCGCAGGAGATGATCTTCTCGCTCATGCAACCTCACGAGTCTGACTCATTGAACGCCGATGTAACACCTGATTCCATGCCCGAGGAGGTCGCTCTATGAGCCTGTCCCCGTTGCCTCAGTACTATCGAAAATCTGCCGCTCTCTTTGGCGCCTTCGCGCTTGCCACCAGCCTGTCTGCCGCGCCCGTTCCCGATCCTTCGCTCTCGCTCTTCAACGGGACTTCGATGGCGGGTTGGAATGCTCACGGAACCTGGGGCGCAAGCAACGGAAATCTCACCAGCAATGGCACGGGCAACCGCAATGTGCTCACCGCGGTTCCGTTCGCCGACTTCAATCTGCAGTTTGAGTACTTCGAGAGCGCTCCCACCGGAGCCAAGCTGCGCCTGTGGGCCTCGCGCGAGAATAACGGCGGCTTCACCATCGATCTCGATAACAGCGATGCTCCTTCGGGTATCGGCGGCATTGAGACCATCTCGGTCTCCTCGATCAAGAATCTTCCGTCGGCCTGGCATCGCGTCCAGGTAGACGCCTCCCACGGCCAGATCACGGTTCGTGTCGATGGCCTGCCTTCGGGCACGGCCTCCGGGCTCGGTTCACGCGCGGGTTATATCGGCTTCGAGGCCACCGGCGGCGCAGTGCTGCAAGTGCGCAATATCAGGCTCACCCCACTCGATCCCGGCAGCACCTTCAACAATACGGACCTCAGCGGCTGGAAGAGCATCGCGCGCAATCCCAATGCCAAGGGTGGGCTGGGTCACTCTGTCGAGAAGACCTTCACCATGGGCATCGGCGGCGGCAGCACCAAACCGCATGAGGCCAAGTGGTCAGTCCATAACGGCGCGATCCACGGAGAAAGCGGCCCCGGCGGTCTGGAGAACGGCAATACCGCCGAGGACGCCATCATTCAACTGGTGGCGTCGGTCAAAGGCGAGATTAAAAAAGAGAACTTCACGGCTCTCCTATTGCGCAACACCGCAGGACAGCTTGAAGGGGGCTATGAGGTCGGTATCGGCCCCTACGCGGGCGGTATCGAACACCTCGAAAGCCATGCATTCGGCAGCGCCGAGACCCCGGTCAACGAGACCATCGTCATCGGTGGGCGCACCATCGCCATCTGGATCAACGGCGTCCTGACGACCGTACACACCGACTCCCGCCCGGACAGCAACAACAGCGCGCAGGGAGCCCGCACCACCGCCGGCGCCATGACCCTGCTCCTGCCGAACGGCGGCGAACAGCTGGACGTGCAGAAGTTCATCACGACGGTCCTGCCGAAGACCTACGGCGCACCGGCACACACTCCACCGCCACCGCCGCCTACACCCCAGCCGACACCCCAAACCGCCGCAGCCGCTGCGCCGGCGGCCCCCTCAGTAGCAGAGACGGCATTGATCCAGCAACAGCAGAGTGCCGCGAAGAAGGATGCCACCGATCAACAGAACAAGCAGAAGGTGGCGTCGCTCATGGGGCAGGCTCTGGCGACATCCGACCCGCAACAACAGATGAGCGCGTACGGCCAGGTCGTCCAGATCGATCCGTCGAACGCCGCAGCCGTGCAAGGTTATAAGGAAGCGCAGCAGAAGGTCCAGGCCCAGCAGGAAGAACAGGCCAAGGCTTCTACCACTGCCGTGGTGCAGCAGCACGACGAGCAGACGCGCGAACAGCAGACCAGCGAATCGTTGTCGAAGGCGCAGAGTGCCTTCCTCGCGGGACATCTGGCGGCTGCCAGCGGTGCCCTTGCCATTGCGGAGCGCCTGTCGCCCAGCAATCCCCTGGCCCACGATCTGCGGACTCGCATCAGCGCCGCGCAGATGCTTCGTTCGCGACTTGTCATGCTGGGCAGTGGCGCAGGCCTGCTGGCCCTCGTGGGAATGATTGCGATGTGGATGCGGCGCAGGAAGATGCAGCGCTTCCCTGTGCTTGAGATCACGCGCGGGCTCGACTCTGGCCGCACGCACCCGATCGACAAAGACATCGTCCGCATCGGCGCGGTCGCGCAGGACGGCGGCCAGAAGAACGACATCGTGATCCGCGACGTAGAGCATGCCATCTCGCGCTTCCACTGCGAGATCGTCAAGCGTGATGGCCAGCTTTACGTCAACGATCTCAACAGCTCGAACGGCACCCGCTTGAACGGCGCACAGATCAAGCCGGGCAGTCCGGAACCTCTACGCAGAGGCAGCAATATTCTGCTGGCTAATGCCGTGGAACTGCGCTTCGATTATGACCGTGGCGCGAAGACAAAAAACTGAAATCCAGGCAACAGGAAAGAGTAATAGGGCTAGATGGAAATTCGGATTCGGGCAGCGGCATCGAGCGATGTAGGGCGGCAGCGCCGCACCAATGAGGACGCGTTCGGTTTCGATTTGGATCGCGGACTTTTTGTTGTGTGCGATGGGGTCGGAGGGGCTAACGCGGGCGAGGTCGCCAGCCGGGCCGCCGTCGACTGCGTGCTCAGTCGCTTCCCCTATACCGTCCACGATCCCAATGCAGGAGGGCCGGAGCTGCAGCGCGCCATCCAGGCCGCGAACCGCGCGGTGTACAAGGCTGCCGCCCACGAACCGCTCTACCAGGGCATGTGCACGACCATCGTAGCCGCACACTTCGACGGCGCACGCATGTGGATCGCCCACGTGGGAGACAGCCGCGCCTATCTCCTGCGCAGCCAGTCGCTGCATCGCCTGACCGACGACCACTCCCAACTGGCGCGTGTCCTGCGCGAGGGAGATCGCCACATCACGCCGGACCAGATGGCCCGCTGGGACAGCGTTTTGACCCAGGCCATCGGCGCTTCGGAGTTTGTCATGCCTGCCGTCACCATGGTGCAGGTCCACCTCGGAGACTGCTTTCTCTTCGCCACGGACGGCATCTGCAAATCTCTGTCCAACGGCGAGATGCTCTCGCTGTTGCTCACCACTTCAACGCCGGAGCAGGCGTGCCAGCAGCTGGTCGATGCCGCCAATCGCTCCAGCGGGTACGACAACGCGACCTGCATCGTAGTAGAGATCGACTAATGCCAACCACACGCTATCGATCAGCCTTCAATCCGTCGACCAGAGAAATACCACGACCGGCAACGCAGGCATTAAGCAACGACTCGTAAGAACACCGACTCACCAGGAGATATCCATGGCCCTGCCTCAGATTCAAATTGGCGACAACCTCATCGGCGATGCCCAACTTTCCTCCGTCGAGATTGTGCAGGAGTTGAATCAACACTGGTGGTGCACCGTCGTCTGTAAGCAGACAGAAGATCAACGCATCCCAGTAGAAGACTTCCTCGGCAAAGCGGTATCGATCAAGATCACGGACGAGGATGGCATAGAACATGTGCCCTTCTCCGGCTTCGTACTCAAGGTCGATCTGGAGTACGAGATATGGGGTAGCTACACGGCCCAACTGTTGGCTGTCAGTTCCAGTTACCTCATGGACGTAGCCCCACAGAAACAGTACTACGCCGCCCAGACGCTCTCCTCCATCGGTAACGCCGCCGCAGGGCGGGCAGGCATCTCCTTCTCGCAAAGCGGCAGCAGCTCCAAGGCGCTGAACTATGTGCAGTACGGCGAAACGGATTTCTCCTTCCTGAACCGTATCGTCGACGACTACGGCTGCTGGATGCGCCCGAAAGAAGGGGGAGTGGAGGTTTTCAACAGCTTCCAAACCGGTGTCAGCGTGCAGTGGCGCGGCGAGGGCGGCCTTCTCGATCTACGTCTCAGCGGCAGGCTCTCGCCCGCATCCATGAGTGGCGTGCACTACGATCATCACGCCATGCAGTCCAACAGCTTTGAGAAGGTCAGCACACCGCCGGACTACTACGACTCAGCCCAACGAATGACCAGCGCCGTACAATCCGCCTCCGTCGCGCTGCCCGCCGGCTTTGAGCCACAGCGCGCCCGGGCCATGACGCTCGACGATTTTCAGGACCAGTTGCACGCGGAAAGCCAGCGCTCCCTTGGCAGCGCCGTTACCGGCAGCGGCCACTCGCGCAATCAGCAACTCATGGCTGGCAATACGATCCAGATCGAAGGTACGCTGGATGCTCAGGGCATCTATGGACTCACCCGCGTCGTCCATCACTGGACGCCGCAGGGCTACACCAACGCGTTTGACTGCACACCCTGGAAGAACTATCGCAACGCACAACCACCTGCTACGCACACCTGGAACGGTATCGTCTCCGCTCGCGTTGTCGACCATAACGACCCGAAGAAGATGGGCCGCATCAAGGTGCAATACATCTGGCAGAGCGATAGCTCCACCCACTGGGCACGCGTGACCTCGCCCCATGCGGGCCCGGATCGAGGCTTTATGTTCATGCCGGAGATCGGCGACGAAGTCGCTGTCGCCTTTGAGGACGGTGATCCTGAAAGACCGGTAGTTCTCGGTGCGGTGTGGAATGGCGTTCATACCCAACCGCGCGACGAACTACGTGGCGGCGATGTCGAAACCAACGACGTCAAACGCCTCGTGACAAAGAGCGGCAATCGCCTGCAATTCTCCGACAAGGAAGGTGTAGAGACAGTAGTATTGGCGACACCGAACAATAACCTGATTAAGATGACCGAAAGATCCGATCAGACCGGAAGAACCAATATCACCATTGAATCGAAGACGGGCGATATCATTCTCCACGCGCCCAATGGGCGAGTACATATCGAATCGAAGTTCTACTCCAAAGATGTCGGTTAGGCTGTGACAGTCGTAAGCGGTAGGGTTGCCGGCAAACACAGAGGAGGATCGAAACGAGATATGTTACATACCTGGGAAGACAAGAAGGCCGTTTATATGAGTCCCACCATTGTTGGGCTGTGCGTCGTGGCTTTCCTTCTGCTTGTCGGATGGATGAACCGTGATTTTGTGCACGGATGGTTTTCGCACATCACCCCAGCTTCCAAAAACGAGCTTCGGGGCGAATGGGTAGGACATCTCGACATTGATGGCATGCTGGAGCCAGACCAGAAAGACGTGAAGAAGAAAGCTGTGATCCGCTTCAATCTGAAGATCACAGACTCCTTTTTGGAGAAGTATGGCGGTCGCGGTGAACTGACGATTGAAGGAGAGAAGCCTCAATCCATTGAGGTACGCGATCTCTGGCCGCAATCGAATCCAAAGGATGGCACCTTTCAAACAGGCATCTGGCTGGACACATATACGCCTGAGACCAAAAACGATTCGTTTTCAGGTGGCTTCAAGGGCATATTCAAACCGGGTTCTTTGTCTCTTGAAAGAGACGACCAGGGTGGCTATTCGATGAAGGGCGTCCTGCAAAAAGGGAGCGATGCGGACTACGACGCTCTCGTGAAACAGATGCAACAAACCGTTGAAAAATAAATCCAGGGAGGATGAAATGGCTGACGGAAAAGAACAGACAAGCTCCGAACAGGGCGAAGGCGGCGGAGAGAAGAAAGAAGAAGGTGTCTTCGGCAAGATCGTCAAAACCATCACCTACAGCAATGGTTATAAGAATGACGGTAAGGATACCGGCTTCAAGGCGTTGAACACAGCAGCAATGAACTCAACGGCGGCGATTGCTGGAATGAAAACAGGAACCAAGCAGACGAAGATCAAAGGCGACACCGTCTATCACTACCTGAACAACCATTACGTCGTCGTGGATGGCAACGACACTTTATATGTAAATAAAAAGCAGTCCCAAACGGTTCACGGAGATGCACAATTTCTGTACTCCTCCAACTATTTGCAGGCTGTAAAGGGCAACCAGAATACTCGCGTCAACCAGAATCGCACCCTCATTGTGCTCGGCGAAAGTGAAGAAAACTACGTCGGCAAGCATGAGGTCACCGCTCCGGAGGAGTTCGAATGGAAGTCATTCGAACGCGGTTTCAGCTTCAACAAGCTGGACCTGATGGGCGCTGGGGTGGATATTCATGGCGTCGAGATCACAGCTCACGGAGCGGATGTAGACGTAGGCATCGAAAATGCCGAAGGCTCGGTCTTTCATCATGAGATCAAACTAAATCACGATGAAGGTACCGGGGTGATCACGCGGGTAGGCGTAGAAGCCGATGTTCTGTTACGCGGCGATATCCTGGTCGATATTGGACTGGGAACACCCTTCCGCTAGAACCCAAGGAGAGCGTTTGTGGCAAAGCTCGAAATTTCTATTCCTCCCCTCAAGGGGCGAAAGCGCCTGCTCAACAAGCAGGACTACGCCCCTTGGGTTCGCGCCGGAGATGGCTTGAACGATTGCATGTTGTTCTGGATGCCGGTCTCCGGATTTCCCCTCAGGGCTCAGGAAAAGGTTTGGGTTACAGAGTTTCTTCGGCGCCTGTCATCGCGATTGAAGGACGACTTCGAGCTGCGTTGTGAGATATTTTTTCGGTATAAACAGATCACCGAGGAGTTAGGAGACGCCTACCGCGCGTACTCTCTCCAGTGCATGAAGCTGATGGGAATGGGCCGATATACCGATGCCGATATCCCACCCACCCCGACCCACGCCCAAATCAAGGAACAGGTGGAGAGCGGAAAAGAGATTGATTTTCGTGAATGGATTGCCGACTTTCTGATCTGGTTCATGACCAAACAACCGGAGCGGCAACGGGAGCTATTCCTTGGACACGGCGGCATGCTGACATTGTTTCTCCCCGCCGATCCAAAGACTGCTCCTCCCAAAACACCCTTCACTCCTGCCCTCCGCGCCTCTATGCCCGTCTTTCAAAAGATGGATGTAGATGGAATTATCGCGGGAGCTTTTGCATCCCAAGATGCCTTTCTGGAAAAGAGCAAGGCCCTGTTCGGTACCAATCTCGAGACAAGACCGGAGTACCCGGGAATTCCTTTTGTCTTACCGATGCTGGAGAGCGGCCACTTCTTCATCGCGACGGAGGAGTTACGCACGAAGTGGTTCAGCCTGTTCGACCTCTACATTAACGAGAGCATCAAGGATAAGGGCATTCTTCTCGCCTTTCAGAAGGAACAGTATGAGGATGTGTTGCTGGATGTACTGGAGTCCATGCGCGACGATGGGTTTGTCTATCGTGTCGAGTGACTTTGAACCTGTGCGAGGCGACCAATGCAAATAAAACTGGATCCCATTGAGATGGCGTCCCCGTGGCAGGCTGCCCTGCTGCGCGTGTCGGCATTCCCAGTCCCCACGGGAGAACTCAATCCCATTCGCTTTTTGCTGCAAAATCTCAGCGAGGTGCTGATGCAGAAGTACGGTCTGCGTCACGAAATCCTCCTGCAGCTCTGGAACCTCTCTCCGCAAACAGGCAGTAATGTGCTGAGTGCACATATGAAGGCATGGTCGCCGGAGTTTGGCCTTGGCGTATGGCCGGATCGAGGAACCCCTCAGGGATGGACAGAAGAAGCTATGGTCGACGCCGCTGCTGCCGTCTTTCGCGGAGACGAGCCAGCGCGGCCCTCCCATCGTCTGCTCCGCCTGACAACACCGGAAAACCAACGGATCGATGCTGCTGCAAAGATGCGCGGCTTTGGAGTGCAGATCGAACTGTTTTCGAAGGACCCTGTCGAACGCATCGAAGAGCGCGGCAGAGAGCTCTTTCTCCCTTCCATCACGGAGGAGCGATTTCAGGGAGAGCCCTTCTATCTGCCGGTGCTGGATCGTGCGAGCCTCGCCGCGGCAGGTTCAGCCGAACAGCTTGACTCGTGGCTCTGTGGCGTAGAGGTCTATATCCGGGAAAGCGCGGAAGACAAGGGTGTATTGATTCTGTCTCGCTTCCCGCTGGAATCAGTCCTGGAGGAGGTCGCCAGGTTGTTCGCCAGCAAACAGGCCTTACAGAGCCTTTAACTACAGCACTACAAAACGAGATTGAGTGAAGGGTTGTCGATGAAACGCTTGACCACAGGCTCTACCGTGTCTCTTTTCGCAATCCTTTTTCTTGTGTTTGCACTGATGAATCGCGATTTGATCAGTGGCTGGTTTTCCCATGTCACTCCAGCACCCGCTGACTCCATTCGCGGCGAATGGGTAGGAAAGATGCAAATCTCCGGCATCTACGATCCAAATCTGCGAGATATCCAGAAGGATGCCGTTATACGCTTCAATCTGAATGTCACGGATTCCTTCTTGAAGAAGTACGGCGGCAGCGGAGAACTAACGATTGCCGGCGAGACGCCGCAAACCATCGAGATCCGGGATTTATGGCCCGAAACCTCCCCCGGCGACAATACGCTTCGGGCAGGGATCTGGCTTGACGGCCCCACACGGGACAATGACCCGATCTCTGGCGAGTTCAAAGGAACCTTTGAACCAGGTATCTTATCGCTCAAACGAACGATCAACGTAAGCCTGGGCTACGTCATGCAAGGGGTGCTGCATAAAGGCACCGACGCCGAGTATGAAGCGCTCCTCAAGCAGATGACACAACAGAGCAACGCAGAAAAATAAGCAGACCAGGGTGCGCCAGCACACTATTTCAGGAGCGAAGTTGATCCATGCAAGCGGTTTGTTAACACACTCTAGAAATCAAATTGCATCCACTCCTACTAGTAGGTAGTCTAAAGAAACATGAGCAGCAATACGGCGGATAAAATTCGTGAGGCAGCGCATGATCTGATCGCCGCAAGGGGCTACTTCGGCTTTAGCTATGCGGATGTTGCCGAGGTAGTCGGAATCCGCAAAGCGAGTATTCATCACCATTTCCCCTCCAAGGTCGATCTGGTCGTAGCGGCTTTAGTTCAATATCGCGCGGACATGGTCGCTGCCGCCAAAGGTCTTGATAGCAAGGTCGTCGATCCCCTGCAACGCCTGAAGCTCTATGTACAGCATTGGGAGGAGTGCATTCGGAACAGCAATCGCCCGATTTGTATTGCGGCTTTGCTCAGTGCGGAACTCCCGGCACTTCCCGATCCGATCAAGGCTGAAGTTCAGTTGCACTTCAGGTATCTTGCCGGCTGGGTTAAATCGACGCTCAGAGATGGGGTCAAGTATGGCTCTATTCACCTGGAGCATAGCGCGGAGGTAGAGGCTCAGAGCTTTGTCGCTGTGGTGCACGGTGCCATGCTCTCGGCACGAGCCTTAGGCACTCCTGACGTCTTCACTTCGATTTCAAAAGCTGCCCTGGACCGCCTGCGCCCTTCGAACTAAATGTGGCTGGCGTAGTTCGCCTCTGCTAGTATCAGGATTATCCCTTACGGTAAGGTTACCGGTATCGGTGGTCTACCCTTAAACCTACCTACTAGTAGGTAGTATTAGACCTAAAAGTACCTCGAACGATTTGCAGAGTCACCTCTCTAAGGAGAACCTCGAATGTCCCTTTCGATCTCAGCCTGCCTCGTTGCGATCGCGTTTCCTTCACAGTCTCTGAGGAAAGGTTAGGTTTCGCGCCATGGAGACGCCCATCGAAGTTCCTACGATCTGGAATCAAATCGCCGAGACGATGTATCTCAGGGATTCCCCTACGGCGGAGATCAAGCTATCCGAGCTTTCGTCCTTCTCGTTTGCAAGACTGAAGATCACCCAAGGGATCCCGGACATGACACGTCCCATCCTTGGCGAGAGTGGCTACATCATTGCGTTGCAGCTCAAAGCTATCCCCCATGTAGAGCTCTTTCTGGGCAAGAAAAGGGTGTCGAGTGGCTATTATCCTGTGGGGGCTGTCGGCGCCATCCAGTTACAAGAGGAGCCCGCATGTTTCCTGCCAGATCCTTTCGACGCCTTGGCGGTGCATGTCACGCAAGCCGCTCTGGATGAGATCGCTTATGCTCACCAGGTACCGTATGTAGACCGATTGATCTGGCCGTATGGAACAATCGATCCTATCGTGCATCACCTCGGCCAGACGCTCCTCTCTTCACTGGAGCATCCTCAGCAAACTTCAAAGATTTTCATGGACCACGTTCTGCAAGCCCTGAACTGTCATCTTGTCAGCTCCTATGGAAATGTGACGCTGTCGGATCGAAGATTTCGCGGGGGCCTCTCTCCTCGACAGGCGCGAAGGGCGACAGAGTTACTGGAGGCTCATCTGGACGGGGACATTCCTCTCCAGCAGGTTGCCGAAGCGTGCGAATTGTCCGTGAGCCACTTTGCGCGATCCTTCAAAAAGACCTTTCGCAAGCCCCCTCATGCCTGGTTGCTGGAGCGCCGTGTAGACAAGGCCAAAGGTCTCATGCTGAACTCACGCCTGCCCCTGGCCGATATCGCCGCGCAGTGTGGGTTTGCGGATCAATCTTCGCTAAACCGTTCCTTCAGACGAATTCATGGAATCGCTCCGGGGATGTGGCGGCGGAACTCCAAGCGCGGCAGCAGTAGCTACGCCGTTTAGCTGCCCAAAGCTCCAGGTAGTGCCTGACGAATCGGGGACAACAACGAATCACATATCTTGTTCCCCCACAGAGACGTCATCCTGAACGTAGCGCCTCGCGCTTTTTTGCGAGGTGCGGAGTCGAAGGACTTGATCTCACCCAGGAGGTCGGGATCTTTTCCAGCACAAGAGTCCAGGCTCAAGCGCTCGAGGTAGAAAAGCTCCAAGAGGCATAGGCAAGATGGCAATCCTCGGGGTCCTTCGACTCCGCGTCCCCAAAAGCCGGGACGCTGCGCTCAGGATGACGCTTCTGTGGGGAAACACAAAACAAAAGCTATGCGTGTAGAGATAGTGGTTTCTCTCTAAACCACTATCTCCGATTCGTCAGACACTACCTGATCCAGACCAAGCATCGCAAGATTCCCTCTTTGTCTGCCAGAGAGGGCTTCGTGCAGGTGCAAAGACTTTTCCCTCCGTTACCCATAACTTGTCATCTCGACCGGAAGCGGCAAAGAACGCCGCCTCCGGTCGAGATGACAGTTTTTGGGGTGAATTTAAAAAGAACCCTCTACACCTATACGGAAACGGCTCTAAGAAGCTGGCTGCCCCGTGAACTGCTGTCCTGGCGGTCTTTTTTTGTCATGCCCCAAATCTATTGAGCAGAAATATCCAGCTTTTGATTCTTTTCGCCAAGATTATTTCGCGCGCTGTAGATACCTTCGGGTTGAACAGGATAGCGAATGTGAGAATGGCGGTAAATCCTGCCTGTTTCGCGCTTCAGCTCGGTTCGTATAGGTCCAGAGACGAGCACTCCCAGACCAGCGGCCTTCCGTTCATCAAAAGGAGAAATACCATGCAAGCATTGAAATTTGTTCGGAATGGATTGGTGGCATGCGCTGCACTACTCGCGACCCTCAGCCCTGCCACCAAGGCAACGGCACAGACACAGCCCCCTTCAGGGGTAAAAACAGTTCTCCTCGTTCATGGAGCATGGGCAGACGGGTCGAGCTGGTCCAAGGTAATTCCGTTGCTGGAGGCGAAGGGGCTGCATGTTGTTGCCGTACAAATCCCATTGACCTCCTTCGCGGATGACGTTGCAGCAACAGAGCGCGCCATTGCTCTCGAGGATGGTCCGGTATTGCTCGTCGGCCACTCTTACGGCGGAGCTGTGATCACCGAAGCCGGAAACGACCCGAAGGTAGCAGGACTTGTCTTTGTTTCGGCAGTCGCGCCGGATAAGGGAGAATCCACTTTAGGTCTCATCTCAAGTGTTGCAACTCCTATCGGCTCAGAGCTGCGTCCTGACAAGAATGGTTTTCTCAAACTGACTCCCAAGGGAGTCGCTGAAGACTTCGCACAGGATCTTTCCGCCAAAGAGATTGCGGTCCTGGCAGCGACGCAGGTTCCTGTAAACGTTACCGCCATGAAGGGCGAAGTCACGATCCCAGCCTGGAAGACCAAGCCGTCATGGTACATCGTTGCCGGAAATGACCGGGCAATTTCACCTGATCTCGAAGCCGCTCAGGCAAAGAGAATCGGCGCAACGACCACCACTGTCTCCTCCAGCCACGTCATTATGCTCTCGCAGCCAGCGAAGGTTGCCACTGTGATTCTCGACGCAGCCTCGAAGGCCGTTTCGAAGTAGCAAACATGCACTTGTTCCTCTCTGGCTCAAGAAGTGAGCGGACGCGATTTGACGCACCTTGCGAAACAGGGTGCGTCAGATCCTCTCTTCCTCTAGAAGGACAGCAACAAGAGTGTCCTCCGGGCCCACTCTTCACTCTTGTTGGAAACATTCAGGTTTGACCCTATGGCTATGCCGGAGATGCAAGTAATGGACTGCCTCGTCTTCCTTGCGCTGATTGCTCTCCTGGTCCACTTTATTTTGGGAAACTTCGGTCTCCAACGGCCTAAGGACGGGCCCCTATTTACCTGGCGATTCGCTGAATCGTACTTTTCCAAGGAGAACATCGAATGTCTTTCTTAATCATCGCCTTCGTAGTAGGTATCGCGTGCGGCCTGCGCGCTCTTATGGGTCTCGCGGCCGTTAGCTGGGCAGCCAGCAGCGGAAAGCTGCCCCTCCAGGGAACCTGGCTTGCATTCCTAGGTTTCAGGGCAACGCCGTTTATTACCACCCTGCTTGCAGTGGGTGAACTGGTCACCGACAAGCTGCCCAAAACCCCCAGCCGGCTTGTGCCTCCGCAGTTCGGTGCTCGTGTGTCGATGGGTGCACTGACTGGCGCGGCCATCGGTGCTGCCAACGGACATCTTCTGATGGGAGCCCTGGCAGGCATCGTCGGCAGCGTCCTCGGAACTCTGGGAGGTTCCAAAGCGAGAGCTGCTGCTGCGAAATTGTTTGGGCGCGATCTGCCCGCGGCCCTGCTTGAGGATGTTGTGGCCATTGCTCTCGTCTTCCTGGCGCTGCGCTAAGACAAGCTCCACGACTTTGCTTCGCCCTGCCGCTTTCGTACGCATACCCGGAGCTCGTTGACGGGCAGCCTATCGAATCACCCACGATCCATCTTCGTTAGAAGACCAAATGAAAGGGACTACCAGATGTTCGCTTCCCTATTGTCCAAGAGTTCTAAACCACTCATCCTGGCCTCACTCGTGCTCACGCTGAGCGGTTGTAATAACGCACTAAAGTCGCCTGTCGTTCAGGCCTCGGCACCTACAGGCATCAAGAATGTGATGCTCGTGCATGGGGCGTGGGCTGACGGCTCTAGCTGGACCAGCGTCATTGCGATGCTGACTGCCGACGGTTACAACGTGACGGCAGTACAACTCCCGCTGACATCGCTGGCAGATGATGTGGCAGTCGTGCAGCGCGCCCTGGCACGCGAAACCGGCAAGACCTTGCTCGTAGGCCATTCCTACGGTGGAGTGGTCATCACACAGGCCGGGATCGACCCTAAGGTGGCAGGTCTGGTCTATGTGTCCGCCTATGCGCCTGCTTCGGGAGAGTCCGCGTTCACACTGAACGGCACCGTCCCAACTACTCCGATCATGAGTGATTTGTCTATGGATGCCTCTGGCTTTTTAACGATCTCCAATGCGGGAGTCGCCGCTGATTTCGCGCAGGATTTGTCACCTGCCGATCAGGTAACAGTCGCAACAACGCAGGGACCCATCTCAGCTTCAAACGCACTCTTTGCATCTGTGACACAAGTAGCCTGGAAAAATGGCATCCCTAGCTGGTATATCGTCGCGAGCAACGATAGAGTCATTTCTCCGGCGCTTGAGGCGACCATGGCAAAGCGGATGAACGCCACGACCATCACTCTTGCATCGGGGCATCTGTCCATGATTAGCCACCCTTCGGATGTATCGGCTTTCATCGAGAAGGCAGCCAGTTCGCTGCAACCATAAATCTCCGACGAGCGCCCAAAACTGAAGAGATGCTCCACGGAAGATCATTGTTCAGACAGGCTGCCTTACTGGTAGCCTGTCTGAATTTCAACTCCCTATAGGCAAACATCGATGCAACTGGGCTACTTCTTCGCCTGGTCGATCTCGATGGTTGTATGCACTGGAGAGGCTTCCTGTTTCCCCTTCAAATTGGCGAGCGCCGTTGCGTTGACGAGAGCAACATCCGTCTTTCCGGGTGCGAGCGCGGTAAACTCAAGCGTCAACCGTGCGCCGTCGTGCTTCGGAGTTTTGACCGATGAGGACGCGGACACGTGAATGCCGACGAGTCCAGGCGCGAGCACACTGCGGGTAAAGGTGAGGGGCGCACCGTCACTCGCCGTGGCCTGATCGGCATCCACATTCGATAACGACAGATCATGAGGATCGAATTGTAAAAGCATCGGCAGCGACTGAGACTCTACAGCGCCATGGAAGTCGATGGACACCTTGAACGTTTCGCCTACGACACGATGATGTTCGTTGCTCGCGAAACTGACGGTCGTTGAATCCAGTTTTCCTGAGTCTGGCTTTCTTGTGTTGGACAAGATCTGGCCATCGCCCGCTAAGAGCTTCGAACTCCCTTTGCCGGGAAGAGTTTCATCCGCCAGGTCTTTGATCATCGCAGCCGCAGCTGTCGCCGCGGTCGTCTTCGGCCCCACGTCTCTATCTGCCGGCTTCCGTACAGCGGGAGCGAAGGCTGAAGAATCTTCGCCAGTGGAAAGGCGCCTCAATTCGACGACGTTCGCAGTACCTGTATCGATCGCGCGCAGGTTGAGCTTCTGCAACAGGGTCTCGCGAATGATGTGCGGGACCAGCAGGAAGACGATCTCATCGTTCTGCAATGTCTTCGTCTGGGTTCCGAACAGGTATTTGAGAACCGGCAACTCTCCCAGGCCCGGTGTGCCGGAGCCAGCAACACTATCCTGTTTCGTGACAAGCCCCGCAAGAATCGATGGCTCGCCATCCCTAAGCTTGATCGTTTGCTCGAGAACCTTCTGCCCGATCACAGGCTCCTGCACTCCGCTGATCGTGTCGTAAGTGTCGACCTGCGAGACCTCTACCTTCATCTTCAGAGAGACACTTCCATCGGAATGAACGGCAGGCGTGATGTCCATGTTGGTGCCAACATCGACATACGTGAACTGGGTCTGCACTCCAAGTGAACTCACCCCGCCTACAGGCGAGCTTAAGGATCCCGATGCAATCGGCACCCTCTGCCCTATCTTCAAAGTGGCCTTCTGGCCGTCTGTCGCCCGTAGACGAGGGTTCTGCAGGATCCTGGTATTGGTGTCCTGCAGAAGGGCATTTACTGTTCCA
The DNA here is from genome assembly GCF_000178955.2 of Granulicella mallensis MP5ACTX8. Taxonomy (NCBI): domain Bacteria; kingdom Pseudomonadati; phylum Acidobacteriota; class Terriglobia; order Terriglobales; family Acidobacteriaceae; genus Granulicella; species Granulicella mallensis. The sequence continues at coordinate 5,359,161 of NC_016631.1, forward strand.
CCAGTCACCGTGACGGCAAAGTTGGTCGCATTCGTATTAGCGAGCGTGTTGAGAGTAAAGCTGGAGGAGCTTTGACTTCCTGAATTCGAATTATTATTGGCTGCGTTGTTGTTATTGCTACTGCTGGCCTGTGGAGTGAGGCTGAAAGACTGGGGAAGAGTGATGCCCAGCGTGCGGGTCTTGTCCTTATCTACCTCCATCACAGCCACATCGATTACGACCTCTGGCTTCTCGCGGTCGAGGTCATTAATCAGCTTGCCCGCAAGCATCAACTCATCCGGCGTACCTCGCAAAACGATGGCATCCTGGGTTGAGACAAGGTAGATCTTGATTGCAGGATCGAGCATGTTGCGAAGAGCGATGAGTATCTCGTTAGCATCATTCTGCTGGTCCGGGCTCGTCAGATAGAAGATCTGACAGGCCAACTGGTCCAGATCGGTTCTCTTCGTCCGGCTGTTCTGCGCTACAAGAATCGTGTTGGGAGTCAGCGGCTTATAAAACGTTCCTGACAGTGTCTCGACCACTCTCAAAGCCTCTTCAACGTTGACGTCCTGGAGATCAACCGAGATACGCTTCGATTGATATTCAGGATCGAAAGCAATATTAAGCCCGGCAAGCTTTCCGAGACTTGTATAGATGCTCTTTACGTCCTCGGTCGCGTGGTATGTGACCATACTGTCCGATAAATGCTTGAGACTGACGGGAGCAGCAACGCTAGCATACTCATGCAGAAATTCATCTTCTTCGTTCTTCTGCTCTACGTGAGCAGGGTCTGACGTCGGCGTGAGCGCTGCCTGCTCGTGTTGAGCGATTCTTATCTCCTGAAGAGCGGTTTCATTGGATGGATCGATCTCTGCGGCGCGCATAAAACTGAGAATTGCGCCCGTGTAGTCGCCGTTCTGTCGGAGAACACGACCGCGATCTATGTGCTGAGTTGCAGCCATGAAACGCATATTTTGAAGATGCGTTTCATAGCGGATATCTTTTGGATTTTTATCGTGAGCCTGTTTGTATGCCTCGTAAGCGGCATCGTAGTCCTTCCTCGCCTCAGCCGTCTGCCCTTTCTTATCGAGAGCCTTCGCGCTTTCGCCCTGTGCGTTCTGCACAAATAGAAAGAGCGCGGCGAAGAACAAGGATAGGCACAGCAACTTCTTTTTCGTAATCATCGAGTGAAATCTACTTTCATAAAAGTACGTGGCCTCGTCCGGCACTCTTTGCCTGTAGATCCGGTGGAGAGAGAAAAGGGTTTGTCTAGGCCGATTTCTGCGGGCCCTTCGCTGCATTGCTGGCTCTCCACTCCCGCGGACTTACCCCAACATGCCGTACAAAGGCTCGGTAGAATGCCACCCGATGCGAGAAACCGCACTCAACGGCGATTCGAGACACCCGCTGCGCTGGATCGAGAAGAAGCTGCTTTGCGTGCGCGAGCCTGCTCTCGATCTGCCACGTGTACGGTGTTTTGCCCGTCGATCTCTTGAATGCCCGGGCAAAGTGTCCTACGGATAGATGACAAGCCAGCGCCAGCCCACGAACCGACACTCGGTCGTGAAGCGATGCCGCCATCAGATCTTTCGCCATCTGCACCTGCCATGGGTTAAGACGGGGACCTTGTGTGGCGTGACCTGCGGCATCCTCCGTGTCCGCCTTGCGAGATCCGTATTCCGGCTTTTGAGCGCAGGAAGACAGGGGATACTCGACACCGTATTGAGTGATGGAATCCTTCATTGTGTCCGATCAATGCAATAGACCGGGCCTCACTTGAGGATGTCACCCTGGCAAGGTAACCAAAACTGCGCAATCGTCATGAGGCGACGTGGGGTGTGCGTGAACAAATAGCAATCGTTGCATCTTCTCGATCGGTCCAAACGATAACTGAGTACTTTAGGGAGGCTCGCCAGAAAGACCTTGTTGGCCGGTTCAAAGTCGCGAGCCCATCCCCTTTCCGGGTAAGCTATACAAAAACACGGGCACCACCCGCTCCTGCATTGGCTGTGCTTCACGAGCCTTCACGGCATTTGTGGCCGATTTCCGCTCTTTTCGAGGATGACGCTTAAGAAGCAACGGATATCGGCCCCAATGGGTCGACAATAGTGATGACGGCAAGGGCTGGTGAACGAATTTCGTCAGCGGTCTGGCATTCTATTGAGGTAAGAGGGAAATAAAGAACTCACATGAACGAAGAATTCCCAAGAATCAAGCGGCTCCCTGCCTATGTCTTCAACATCACCGGAGAGTTGAAGTCGGCTGCGCGTAAGCGTGGAGAAGACATTATCGACTTCGGCATGGGCAATCCTGACGGGGCAACCCCTTCGCACATCGTCGAGAAGATGATCGAGGCTGCCCGCAAGCAGCAGACGCACCGCTACTCGCTTTCAAAGGGCATCCCACGGCTTCGCAAGGCGATCTGCAACTGGTACGCACAGAGATACGGTGTTGACCTGGACCCAGCGACTGAAGCCATCATGACCATCGGCTCCAAGGAAGGGATCGCGCACCTGTGCCTGGCCGTGCTCGACAAGGGCGACACGGTGCTCGTACCCAATCCGAGCTATCCCATCCACATCTACGGTCCGGTCATCGCCGGGGCCGACGTGTTGAGTGTTCCGATTACGAACTCAACCGACGACTTCCTGACTCACATTCAGGATGTGATTCCGCGCATGACACCGCGGCCGAAGGTTCTGATCGTAAACTTCCCAGCGAACCCCACCGCACAGTGCGTCGACCTGCCTTTCTTTGAGAAGCTGGTTGCCATCTGCAGGGAATATGGCATCTGGCTGGTGCATGACCTGGCGTACGCAGATATCGCGTTCGATGGCTATAAGCCTCCCAGTGTCATGCAGGTCCCCGGCGCAAAAGATATTGCCGTTGAGTTTTTCACTCTGTCGAAGAGTTACAACATGCCCGGATGGCGTGTCGGCTTTATGGTTGGTAACCAGAAACTCGTCGGTGCGCTCTCTCGCATTAAGAGTTACTTCGACTATGGAACCTTCACGCCGATTCAGGTCGCCTCTATCCTGGCGCTCGAAGGGCCTCAGGAGTGCGTCCAGCAGATCTGTGACACCTACCGCTCCCGGCGCGATGTACTAGTCCACGGCCTCAATAAGCTCGGCTGGGCGGTCGATATGCCTAAGGCGACCATGTTCGCCTGGGCTAAAATTCCTGAACAGTACCAGCACCTGAAATCTCTTGAATTTTCAAAACTTGTTCTGGAAGAGGCGAAGGTGGCAGTAAGTCCGGGCATCGGCTTTGGAGAATATGGCGACGAATTCGTCCGCTTTTCGTTGATTGAAAACGAAGCGCGCATTCGCCAGGCATTGCGCGGATTCAAGGAGATGTTCGGACGGCGATAGCACTGTCACTTCTGGGGATGGAATGAGGACAGGAGGATTGCCTCCCGTCGACGCAGAGCTCCGTGACTGCCGAGCCCCTGCGTCATTAGAATGAACGCGAACATGGCGCGTCTCATTAAGGAGAATCTAATGGCCGACAACACCATCCTCGTCCCCGCAGTAGAACTCGCCGCAAAGAACAAAGCACACTTCCCCAGCGAGAGCCCCGAATACCGGCAGGCGCGCAACGCACTCCTCGCCGAGGAGATCGAACTGCGGCGCCACATCGAACGCGTTGCTGCCCTGCGGCGCACCCTTCCCCCCGGCGGGGTAATCCCCGAAGACTATACCTTCGAAGGCCAAAACGGCAGAGTCCGTCTCTCTCAACTCTTCGGCGACAAGGACACCCTCGTTCTCTACAGCATGATGTTCGGCCCGCAACGCGAACGAGCCTGTCCTATGTGCACCGCCATGCTCACGTCATGGGAGGGAACGGCCAGAAACCTGCGCGAACGTGTCGCGCTGGCCATCACCGCTCGCTCGCCGATCGAACGCCTCCTCGACTTCAAGAAAGAACGGGGTTGGAATAACCTTCAGCTCTACTCCGACACCAAAGGCGACTACACCCGCGCCTATGTCAGCGCCGAGGATGCCGACGTTCCGGCTCTCGCAATCTTCACTCGCAGGGACGGCACAATCTACCACTTCTGGAGCGGAGAGATGAGTGGCGAGATGGCCGACCCCGGCCAGGACCCACGCGGAGCCCCGGACCTCGACCCCTTGTGGACGATCTTCGACCTCACACCCGCAGGCCGCGACGCCACCTGGTACCCAAAGCTCGAATACCCCAGCCTGACGACGATCAAGTGACAACTTCGGGCCTCTTCATCGCCCGCCTATTGTTCTCGACAGGTGCCTTCAGTTCCATTCAGTAGATAATGGATTGAATAAATAGAAAGATTGGAAGGCGTTAGGTCGGCGATTTTCTGAGATTGAAATCAAGATATTTGCCGTCCGCATTGCGATATATGGAATTACGATTTGCAAAAGTGTTTGACCTCCCTTCAATTGTCCAACTGATCAATGAAGCCTTTTCTGTCGAAGCGGCCTTTAAGGTTGGTGATCGCATAGACATTGAAGAAGTTAAAGGATTGTTCGACAAAGGATACTTTTTAGTACTGGAAGAAGACGGAATTCTTCAAGCGAATGTGTATTTGGAATTGCGTGTCGAGCGAGCTTATCTGGGTCTACTGTCAATAAGGCAAGATCGCCAAGGTTCTGGTTTCGGCGCGCGTTTGATGGCCGCTGCGGAGAAGCTTGCACGCGAGTCGAATTGCCGTTTTATAGATCTTCGGATTGTAAATTTGCGCAAAGAGCTCTCACTCTTTTACGAGAAGCTGGGTTATCGCGTTGTCGGAGAAGAGCAAATAGACGCAGAGATACAAGCTAAGTTCACGCAATCCGCACATTTCATCAATATGTCGAAAGACCTGGCTCACAACTGAGACTGTCAATTCTGATCTCAAGTTCATCCGACTTCCCCATTGAAATTGGGAATCTATCTGTGAACAGATCACCGCAGAATTGGCTTTTCTCTTCCGCCAAATGCCACTAAGTTATTGATTCTATGGTGGCACAGCAGGATTCAAACCTACGACTTCCACCGCGTGAAGGTAGCGTTGAGCCAGCCGGTTGCACATTCTATTAGCCGGTACAGTCGGGGAAAACCGGTATTTTTGGGCTAGTAACGATCATTTCTTCTCCTCCCGAACCCTCTCCCGTGAAAATAGCCTCTCGTCGCTGTCAAGAGCGGCATCACCTGCGATGATGATGTGCAAGCTGAAACATCGCCGATGATGGATACGGATGCAACAACCCGGCCAAAAGCAATTACCAGGCTCCAGGTTCAGGTGCGTGGCATTGTGCAAGGTGTCGGCTTCCGCCCGTTCGTGTACAAACTAGCTCACAGGCTGGGCCTCTCGGGCCACGTCTTCAACTCCACCTCCGGCGTCACTATCGAAATTGAAGGCAGTAAACCCGCCCTCGATTCCTTTCTAAAGACGCTAAGAACGGAGCCACCTCAACTCGCAGATATACAAGAAATAACCGTCTCGCACATCGTTCCGTTTGGGGTCGCGGGCTTCTCCATCCTCCACAGCCGCGAGGAGGGAGGCGCAATGGCTCTCGTTCCAGCAGACGCAGGCACCTGCGACGCGTGCTGGCAGGACTTTAGTGATCCCAATAACCGCCGCTTTGGCTATCCCTTCACCAACTGTATCCATTGTGGTCCGCGCTACACCATCACCGAGGGCATCCCGTATGACCGCCCCAGCACCACTATGTCAAACTTCACGATGTGCAGCGCCTGTGCGGCTGAATACGCTGACCCCAATGATCGCCGCTTCCATGCGCAGCCCAATGCCTGCAGCCTCTGTGGACCTTCACTCGCGCTTCTTCCGCGCGGTGCCGCCTTGCCGGAATCATTTACAGACACAGATGCACTCCCCATTCTTCATCACGCGCGTGGCCTTCTTCGCGAAGGAAAAATTCTCGCTGTCAAAGGCCTGGGCGGCTTCCTGTTCGCGTGTGATGCCACTAACGAAACTGCGGTCGCCGAACTTCGCCGCCGCAAACACCGTCCGCATAAACCATTCGCTTTAATGGTCCGCGACATCGACGCTGCTCGTGCGTTGTGCGGAATCACCACCGAAGATGAAGCCGCTCTTCGTCACCTGCGCCGCCCCGTCGTCATCCTTCCACGGCGTCTCGATACGAATCAGGTGCCTGGCATCGGGCTTAGTGTCGCTCCAGGCAACAACACTTTGGGGATTATGCTTCCCTACACCCCTCTGCATTACCTGCTCTTCAGCGATTCACCTCAGAAAGACTCGGCATTCTCTGCATTGGTAATGACCAGCGGCAATATCAGCGAAGAGCCTATTGTGATCTCGAACATTGACGCACTTCTACAGCTCGACGGAGTCGCCGACTGGTTCCTTCTGCATAACCGCGAGATTGCCACGCGCGTTGACGACTCCGTCGTCCGCACCTTCGAAGGCCGTGAGCGCGTCCTCCGCCGGTCCCGAGGCTTTACTCCCCAGGCCCTATCTCTGGCATCCGCGAATGAATCGGTCCATCCATCGGTACTGGCCTTTGGCGCCGAACTGAAGAACACCTTCTGCCTCACCCGAGATGGCCATGCCATTCTTAGTCAGCACATCGGAGACCTGCAGAATTACGAGACCTTGCAGTTCTTCGAGGAAACGCTTGCGAAGATGAAGCGTCTCTTCCGGGTCACGCCGCAGGCCGTCGCTTACGATTTGCATCCGCACTATATGAGTACCCGCATGGCGCTGGCCTCCAGTATTGAGCGCAAGATCGCCGTGCAGCATCACCACGCCCACATCGCCAGCTGTATGGCGGAAAATCACTTGAGCGGCGAGGTCATTGGTGTAGCGCTTGATGGTACCGGTTACGGCACCGACGGCAAGATCTGGGGCGGAGAATTTTTTACCGCCAACCTCGGCAGCTTCAGCCGTCGTGCGCACCTTCGCTACGTCCCGCTCCCCGGCGGCGATGCCGCTGTCCGTCAGCCCTGGCGCATGGCGCTCAGCTACCTGCGCGATGCCTTCGGCCCCGAGGTCCCCGATCTTGCCTGCCTCCGAGCTATCCCTCTAAAGCAGCGCGATATCGTCAACGCGATGATCGCTAACCAGATCCAGACCGTCGAGACGTCCTCCTGCGGCCGGCTCTTCGACGCCGTCGCTGCACTTCTCAACCTTTTCTCGGAAGTCACCTTCGAAGGCCAGGCCGCCATCGCGCTTGAAAGCATTGCGCTCGCCGGTGTCACCGGAGGCTATGAATTCGACCTGCACGATGGCGAACCCATCACGATAGACCTCCGTACCACGATCCTCGCCATCGTCAACGACCTGGCCGCCGGCAAACCCGCCGGTGAGATATCCGCCCGCTTTCACAACACCTTGAGCACAGTGATTGCTGCAACCTGCTGCCGGATCCGGGACCTCAGTGGACTGGATCGAGTCTGTCTTAGCGGAGGAAGCTTCCAAAACATGGTGCTTTTACGTCCGACAGTGGTACAGTTACGCCGCCACGGCTTTCAGGTTTTTCTGCACTCTATGGTTCCGGCAAACGATGGTGGCATCTCGCTGGGACAGGCAGCCATAGCCTGCGAACGAATCCGAACAGGAGCGTGAAGCATGTGTCTCGCCATTCCAGGGAAAGTCGTTGAGACCTTCGACAAGGGCGGCATGCTGATGGCGCGCGTGCAGTTTGGCGGCATCACCCGCGAGGCTTGTCTCGAATACGTTCCCGAGACCATCGTCGGCGATTATGTGCTGGTCCACGTCGGCTTCGCCATCAGCCGCATCGATGAGGCGGAAGCCGAACGTACCTATCAGGCTCTTAAGGAGTTGGATCAGCTCACGGAGCTCGAGTCTCCTATCGTCGAAGAGGTGGAAGAGCCGCCGCCGGTTGACGAGCCTATCGACGAACCCGTGGTTGCCGGGGGTAAAACCCAATGAAATACCTCGATGAATATCGTGACAGCGAAGTGGCCGCAAAGATCCTGGCCGAGATGCGCCGCATCCAGACGCGTCCCTGGGTGCTCATGGAAGTCTGTGGCGGCCAGACGCACTCGATCGTCAAGCACGGCATCGATCATCTGCTGCCGCCGGGCATGGAGCTCGTCCACGGCCCCGGTTGCCCCGTCTGCGTCACGCCGCTTGAGATGATTGATAAAGCCCACGCCATCGCGCGCTGCCAGAATGTCATCTTCTGCTCCTTCGGCGATATGCTTCGGGTCCCTGGCTCGGACGGCGATCTCTTCACCATCAAATCTCTCGGCGGCGATGTCCGCATCGTCTACTCGCCGCTCGACTGTCTCAAGATCGCCCGCGCCAATCCCGACAAGCAGGTCGTCTTCTTTGCCATCGGCTTCGAGACCACCGCTCCCGCCAATGCGATGCTCGCCTGGCGCGCACGCGAGGACAAGGTGAACAACCTCTCCCTGCTTGTCTCGCATGTGCTCGTCCCGCCTGCGCTTGAAGCGATCCTCAGCGCGCCGGACAATCGAGTGAACGGTTTCCTGGGTCCCGGTCACGTCTGCGCTGTCATGGGTTACAGCGAGTACGAGCCCATCAGCGCCCGCTTCCATGTGCCTATCGTGATCACCGGTTTTGAGCCCATCGATATCCTTCACGGCGTACTCATGACGCTGCAGCAACTTGAAGAAGGCCGCGCCACCGTTGAGAATCAGTACTCCCGCATCCTCGACCGCACCGGCAATCTGCCCGCACAAAATCTCATCGGCAAGGTCTTCGAAGTCGGCGACCGCAAGTGGCGCGGTATCGGCTCCATTCCGCGGAGCGGCTATCGACTGCGCCCGGAGTTTGCCTCTCACGACGCCGAAAAGATCTTCGACGTCGCGGAGATCGCCACGCTCGAGCCTGCTATCTGTATCAGCGGCGAGATTCTGCGAGGCATCAAGAAACCTCACGATTGCCCCGCCTTCGGCACGCAGTGCTCTCCGCAGCGTCCGCTCGGGGCAACGATGGTTTCGGCGGAGGGCGCTTGCGCCGCCTACTACGCCTATGGCCGGCATCTCAATCCGCAGGGCCTGAATGCGCCGCTGCATCAGATCGAGTCCGCGCCCGTCCCCGTAGTCCTTGGATAAGAAAGCGAGACCGTATGCCCATGGCGATCGCACCGGAGACCGTGAAGGTAAAGGAAGAAGAAAGAGTCTCGCCCGTCTTCGGCTCGTGTCCGCTGCCCATCTTCGATCACAAGCAGATCGTGCTCGGTCATGGCAGCGGTGGCAAGCTCACTTCCGAGCTCATCGAGAAGATCTTTCTTCCCGCCTTCAGCAATCCCATCCTCGACAAGCTGGACGACCAGGCGTTACTCAACATCGGAGACACGCGTCTTGCGTTCACCACCGACTCCTTCGTCGTCACCCCCATCTTCTTCCCCGGAGGCGACATCGGCCGTCTCGCCGTGCACGGTACCGTCAACGATCTGGCCATGAGCGGTGCCCGCCCCCTCTACCTCTCAGCCGCGTTCATCCTGGAGGAAGGCCTGCGGGTTGAGGATCTCTGCCGCGTCGTCGAATCCATGCGGGCCGCCGCTGCCGATTCCGGGGTGCACTTCGTCACGGGGGACACCAAGGTCGTCAACCGGGGCAAGGGCGACCAGATCTTCATTACCACTACCGGCATCGGCGTCGTGGAGGCGAACGTCAACATCTCCGCCAGCCGCGCCCAGCCTGGCGATTGCATCCTCCTGAGCGGAACCATCGGCGATCATGGCATGGCCATCATGTCGCAGCGTGAGGGCTTGGAGTTCGAGAGCGAGATCGCCAGCGACTGTGCCTCTCTCCACGATCTCGTCGCACAGATGCTAGCCACACCCTCAGAGACGACAGACTTCCTTCACTGCCTGCGAGACCCGACGCGCGGCGGCGTTGCAACCACGCTCAATGAAATCGCTAAAGCCAGCCACTCCGGCATGCTTCTGCACGAGCAGTCCATCCCCGTGCGGGAGTCCGTCCGCGGCGCCTGCGAGATCCTCGGGCTAGACCCGCTTTACGTCGCCAACGAGGGCAAGCTGCTAGCCGTTGTGGCGCCCGAGATGGGCGAAGCTGTCCTCGCCCGTATGCGCCAGCATCCCCTTGGGCGGGACGCTGCGATCATTGGCGAAGTCGTCGCCACCCATCCGGGCATGGTGTTGATGAAGACCGGTATCGGCGGTACCCGTGTGCTTGACGTCATGTTCGGCGAGCAGCTGCCGCGCATCTGTTGAGGAGTTTATTGTCAGATCGCATGGATGCAATCAACAAAAACTGCATGCAACAAGAAATAATTTGAAATGCTTTGACATACCGAATGGCAAGGCGTAGGTTAGAGCCCGCTTGAAATTTGCCGTTCTTGCTCCTTTGAAGTTCCAGTCGGAATGTACCTTCTGCTGATGTACCTTTTCTCAGGAAGCTTGCATCGTAACTCTTACGGCCTGTAGCCCGGCAAGCCACGATCCCGGACATTCGTATGCTGTAAAGCCCCGCCCAATGGGGTGCACTCCCGCACGCATTTAGTACCGCGAAGGAGGATGCAATGGCTGAACAAGCAAGCACGATCACTAAGGCTCCAGCTGTCTCCGATATACACATTGTCTGGATCACTGCCGGTCTGGGTTGCGACGGGGACAGCGTCTCCATTACCGCAGCCGAGCAGCCCAGCATCGAAGACGTTCTCCTGGGAGCTATTCCCGGCCTGCCCAAGGTCCACCTGCACAACCCCGTTCTTGCTTACGAGAACGGCGATGATTTTATGAAGTTCTACTACGACGCCGAAAAGGGTTTGCTCGATCCTTTTGTGTTGGTCGTCGAAGGCTCCATCCCTAACGAGAAGATCAAAGAAGAGGGCTACTGGGCCGCCGTCGGCACTAACCCCGAGACAGGCCAGCCGATCACTACCTGCGAATGGATCGATCGCCTCGCGCCGAAGGCTCTCGCGGTAATCGGTGCAGGAACTTGCGCAACCTATGGCGGAATTCACGCCATGGCGGGCAATCCTACTGGCTGCATGGGCCTCGCCGATTATCTCGGCTGGGACTGGCGCTCCAAGGCCGGTTTGCCCATCGTCAACGTGCCTGGCTGTCCGGTGCAGCCCGACAACTTCATGGAGACCGTACTCTATCTGCTCTATCAAGTCGCTGGCCTCGCGCCTATGATTCCTCTGGACAAACAGCTCCGTCCGACATGGCTCTTCGGCAAGACGGTGCATGAAGGCTGCGACCGAGGTTCCTATTATGAGCAGGGCGACTTTGCTCACAACTATGGCTCCTCCAAATGCCTCGTCAAACTTGGCTGCTGGGGCCCGGTGGTCGATTGCAATGTGACCAAGCGCGGCTGGATGCGCGGTATCGGCGGCTGTCCGAATGTTGGCGGTATCTGCATCGGCTGCACCATGCCCGGATTCCCCGACAAGTTCATGCCGTTCATGGATGAGCCGCCGGGCGGCACGCTCTCTTCCACCATCATCGGTACCTATGGGCGCATGATCCGCACCCTTCGCGGCATCACCAACACGACGCTCAACAAAGAGCCGAAGTGGCGCCATTCAAGGCCAGAGCTCACCACCGGCTATCACCCCACGACCTACTAATTAAAACGGAACGCAAGGATAATTCCATGGCGACGATTCCTGAAACTCTGGCCCACGAAGCACAGAAAAAGCGCACTCTTGTCGAGATGAACTGGGATCCGATCACCCGCATCGTCGGGAGCCTCGGTATCTTCACCAAGATCGACTTCCAGAACCGTGAAGTCGCCGAGTGCTACAGCACCTCGTCCATCTTTCGCGGGTACTCTGTTTTCATGAAGGGGAAGGATCCGCGCGATGCCCACTTCATCACCAGCCGCATCTGCGGCATCTGCGGAGACAACCACGCGACCTGCGCTGTTTACGCGCAGAACATGGCCTTCGGCGTGCGCCCGCCCGCGTTAGCCGAGTGGATCATCAACCTCGGCGAAGCGGCCGAGTACATGTTTGACCACAACATCTTTCAGGACAATCTCGTCGGCGTCGACTTCTGCGAGCAGATGGTGAAGGAGACCAATCCCGGCGTCTGGGACAAAGCCCAGTCCACTCCTTCGCCCAACGCGGACAAGCATGGCTATAAAACCATCGCCGACATCATGACGGCGCTCAACCCCTTCACCGGCACCTTCTATCGTGAGACGCTCGCGATGAGCCGCCTCACCCGCGAGATGTTCTGCCTCATGGAAGGTCGCCACGTTCATCCGTCTACCCTCTATCCGGGCGGCGTCGGCACCGTGGCCACCATTCAGCTCTTCACCGACTACCTGGTTCGCCTGATGAAGTATGTCGAGTTCATGAAGAAGGTTGTGCCGCTACACGATGACCTCTTCGACTTCTTCTACGAAGCTCTTCCCGGCTATGAGAAGGTCGGCCTGCGCCGCACGCTGCTGGCCTGTTGGGGCTCCTACAACGATCCCGATTATTGCGACTATCAGTACAAGAACATGGACGCGTGGGGCAAGAAGATGTTCGTCACCCCCGGCGTCGTCGTGGACGGCAAGCTCGTTACGAATAACCTGGTCGACATCAACCGCAACATCCGCATCCTGCTTGGCAGCTCCTACTACGAGGACTGGCAGGGCAAAGAGACCTTCGTCAAGAAGGACCCGCTTGGCAATCCGATCGACCAGAACCATCCCTGGAACCAGACGACTACGCCGCGTCCGCAGAAGCGCGACTTCAACGGCAACTACACCTGGGTTATGTCGCCGCGCTGGTATGACGAACGTACCGGCGATCATCTCGCGCTCGACACTGGCGGCGGCCCCATCGCGCGCCTCTGGTCCACTGCGCTCTCCGGCCTGGTCGATATCAACTACGTGAAGGCCACCGGTCACAGCGTCAAGATCAATCTTCCCAAAACCGCGCTTCTTCCCGAGGTTGAATTCGAGTGGAAGATCCCGCAGTGGAGCAATACCATCGAGCGCGATCGCGCTCGCACCTACTTCCAGGCCTACGCCGCTGCCACCGCCCTGCACTTCGTTGAGAAGGCCCTCGCCGAACTGCACGCTGGCCGCACCGCCACCTGGTCTGAGTTCAAAGTTCCCGATGACGCTATCGGTTGCGGATTCCACGAGGCGGTACGCGGCGTGCTTTCGCATCATGTTGTCATTCGCGACGGCAAGATCGCCAATTATCACCCCTATCCGCCTACTCCGTGGAATGCAAATCCGCGCGATATCTATGGCACGCCCGGCCCCTATGAAGATGCGGTGCAGAACACGCCGCTCTTCGAAGAGAACGGTCCCGACAAGTTCAAGGGAATCGATATCATGCGAACAGTTCGCAGCTTCGATCCCTGTCTCCCCTGCGGCGTGCATATGTATGTCGGCGACGGCCGCACCATTGAGGTCCAACACTCGCCCATGTTTGGGGCTGCGGGGAACAAATAATGGCCGCCTCTGCTGTTGTCATTGAAAGCATCGGAGAGAACCAGTCTGCTTCGGCTGCGTCGCCGCAACCTCGCAAACCCAGTGAGTTCAAGGTTCAAACCGATCGCGTCGAAAAGCTCGCAGCCCGTCTCGAACAGGCCAACGATCCCGAGACCCGCGCCACGGCGCTTGAACTCGTGCAGTCCGTCATCGAATTGCATGGTGCCGCATTGCAGGCTCTCATCGACCGCTGCATCGCTACCGAAGAAGGCGAACGCATCCTCAATGAGGCCCTGCAGGACGATCTCGTCTCCAGCATGTTCCTTCTGCACAACCTGCATCCCGACGATCTCGAAACCCGCGTTCTGCGCGGCATTGAATCCGTACGCCCGTATCTGCAGGAGCATGGTGGCGACTGCGAGCTTGCCGGACTGGACAACGGCATTGTGCGCCTGCGTCTTCACGGTAACTGCGGCAGTTGTCCTTCGTCCTCGCTCACTCTCAAAAACGCCGTCGAAGAGGCACTCTTTCAGGCCGCGCCGGATATCAAAGAGATTATTGCGGAAAACTCGGCAGCCAAACCTGCCACCTCAAACCTTGTGATGATCCAGTAAAGGAGACCTATGGCACACGACGACGTAAAGCCGGACGCCCCTTCGCATACGCCTGGCACACCTCGAGGCGAGAACCGCGCCGCGCCTCTCAAGACTCGGATGACGCGCACGGCAAAGGATGCCACAGGGATCAATGTTGCCGATCGCAAGCCGATTCATCCGCTGATGCCGAATCTTCCTCCAGCGTAACGAGCAAAGCCAGGGCATGCCATGAGTGAAGCCTTCAATGAGACACCGGAACGCGACGCGGCGTCTTCGTTCCTGCGCCAGTTTGCCCGCCGGCGCACGTCCGCGGAACCGGAAGAGCGCTGCGAACTCTGTAGCACCGCGCTTAATCCTCTGCATCAGCACCTTCTCGATCCAAAGAAACGGCAGATCCTTTGCGCCTGCGACGGGTGCGCCATTCTCTTCTGCGGTCAGGCGGGAGCGCACTATCTTCGCGTGCCGCGCCGTCTCCGCAGCCTCATCGACTTCCAGATCAGCGATCTGCAGTGGGAGGCGTTGATGGTTCCCATCAACCTCGCCTTCTTCTATCGCGACACCGCCGCCGACAAGGTCTTCGCAATGTATCCCAGCCCGGCTGGCGCCACCGAATCTCTTCTCACACTCGATTCCTGGCAGGAGATCGTTGCGCAGAATCCGGATCTCCAGACCATGGAGGCTGATGTCGAAGCACTTCTCGTCAACCGGGTCGGCAACAGTTCGGAGTACTATCTCGTGCCGATCGATGAATGTTATCGCCTGGTTGGAATCATCCGCATGCATTGGCGCGGACTATCCGGCGGCACCGACGTGTGGAAAGAGATTCAGCGGTTTTTTGACGACCTGCGCGCACGCAGTACAGAGAGCCGGAGGCCCGTGCATGCCTGAGCTTCAGTTCCAGATCGAGGGCGCAGAGGCGGTGAAGCACGCGGCTACGCCCTTGCTTGCACTCAAGCTGCGCATCACGAATCTTCCCGCGAGCGAGCCCATCCATACCCTCACGCTCAAGTGCCAAGTCCAGATCGAGCCGGCAAAGCGTCGCTATCTTCCGCCCGAGCAGGAAAAACTCGCCGACCTCTTCGGCGAACCTTCGCGCTGGAGCCGTACCGTCAAGCCGCTGCACTGGATGAACACCAGCGTCGCCGTGCAGGGATTTACCGGCAGCGTTCTCGTTGACCTCGAACTTCCGTGCACCTTCGACTTCAACGTCGCTTCCACCAAGTACTTCCACGCGCTCGAAGCGGGTGATATCCCCCTCTGCGTCATGTTCAGCGGAACGGTCTTCTATCAGTCACAACAAGAGACGCTGCAAGTGGCGCAGATACCGTGGGATCGTGAGGCTTATTTCAAACTTCCTGTCTCCATTTGGAAGGAGATGATGGACGCACACTTTCCTAACAGCGCCTGGCTCAGTCTGCGCCGCGACACTTTCGAACAGCTCTACGACTACAAGGTTCGTAATGGTCTGCCCACATGGGAGCAGGCCATCGAGCGTCTGATCTCCTCGAACGAGGTCGTCGCTGAGAGACCTGACGAGGTGACGGCATGAACTTCGAGAACGCTGAAAAGATCGCCGCCGCCATCCTCTACGAGGGATACATCCTCTACCCCTATCGCCCTACCGCGATTAAAAATCGCCAGCGCTGGAACTTCGGCACGCTCTATCCGCGCGTCTACGCCGCAGCTCAAAGGCCGAAGGAGCCCTTTCGCCTGCAAGCCGAGTGCATCGTCCTCGCGGAGGAAGGCGCGACTCTCGACATCAAGATCAGCTTTCTCCAACTCATTCGCCAGGGCCGCGCCCTCGACGGTACGGAGGATGCAGCCGCCCTCGCCGATCCCTCCCTCGCATGGGAAGAAGCGGTCGAGCGCACCTCCGAGCATCCACAGCTTCTCCTTGGCGATCTTCTCGCCCAACCTCAGCAGCTCACGCTTCATCTCGGAGCAGCCACACTCCCGGGAGATCAGGTCGTCGCACCTCAGACAGATCTCCAGGCACTCTTTACCGTGCGTGTCGAGGCTCTCGAGTCCGGTGCCATGAAGCTTCACATTGAACTGGATAACATCACGCCACTGCGCAGCGAAGCCGCCGCCAAACGTGACGAAGCGCTTCCGCACTCACTCGTCTCCGCGCACATGCTTCTCGGTCTCACCGGTGGCGAGTTCGTCTCCCTGCTCGATCCGCAGGAGAGCTATAGCGGGGCCGTCGCCACCTGTAGCAATATCGGCGTCTTTCCTGTTCTTGTCGGCACCGAGCCGAAGCGCACCATGATGTTGTGTTCGCCGATCATCCTCTACGATTATCCGCAGATTGCGCCTGAAAGCGGCGGTGATTTCTTCGATGGCACCGAGATGGACGAGATGCTCACCCTCCGCGTCCTCACCCTGACCGATGCGGAGAAAGAGGAGATGCGCAATGGCGATCCACGCGCTCGCCAGATCCTTGAGCGCACGGAAAATATGACACCCGAAGCAATGCTCAAAGCGCATGGTGTTGTTCGCTCCTTGCGCCAGATTCGCGAGATCCCTGCCAACGAACCCTTCGGAGAATGGAATCCCTTTGCGGAAGCCAAGGCGCCGCCGGAGAGCGTTACCGTCTTCGGAGTGGCACTTCGCGTCGGCGACCGTGTGCGCATCTGGCCGCAGAAGAACGCCGACATCATGGACATGGCACTCGAGGGCAAGGTCGCCGTCATCGAAGCGATCGAGCAGGACTTCGAAGACCAGGTACAGTTCGCCGTTGTACTCGATGACGATCCCGGCCGCGAGTTCGGCATGATGCGTCAGCCTGGGCATCGCTTCTTCTATTCGCCCGAAGAGGTTGAACCGGTCAGCGAAGCGTTTGCTACGGAGAGAGAACTCAAATGACGGGCACAACTTTAGTTGCGGGCGTTGGCAACATCTTCCTCGGCGATGACGCCTTCGGTGTCGAGGTAGCGCGCTCTCTCGCTCGCCGCACTCTTGCGCCCGACATCCTCGTGAAGGACTTCGGCATTCGCGGCTTCGATCTCGCATACGCACTGCTCGAGCCCTGGGACGCCGTCATCCTCGTCGATGCACTTCCGCGCAACGATGCTCCGGGCACGCTCTACATCGTTGAACCCGACCTTTCGCAGATGGGCGATCCCTCCACTCCGGGGATGGAGATGAATCCACACAGCATGGATCCGGTGCGCGTTCTCAATCTTGCGCTCACGATGGGACCGATCACAGCCCCCGTCTTTGTCGTCGGCTGCGAGCCCCACGACTTCGGTGATGAATTGGAGGGCCGTATGGGCCTCTCCGCGCCGGTGCAAGCCGTAGTAGAAGAAGCGTCCAACATGGTGGAAGGACTTGTCGCAAGGATCAGGGCAGACGCAACCACCATACAACCGCCGGTATTGGCGGCAATGTAGTAACAAGAGAGGTAATGGAGGAAGTCCATGACAGAGAAAATTTTCTTAGGCGTGGTCGGATTAGTCATTGTCGTCATCGCGGTAGCAACGGCTCCGGATCTGATTCGCTACATGAAGATCCGCTCTATGTAAAAACCGGAAGGCCGGCAGATGCACGAACTTTCGATTGCCATCAGCATGATCGATCAGATCGCCGAGGAGTCCGCAAGCCGCGGAGGCCTGGACGTGGAGGCTGTCCATCTGCGTCTCGGTGTCTTCGCCGGCGTGGACAAGAATGCTCTACTCTTTGCCTATGAACTTGCCTGTGAAGGAACTCCTTTACAGGGTTCACGCCTGATCATCGAAACGGTTCCCCTGCTGGTCTACTGCCCTGTCTGTCGGCAGGAGCGCACGCCGCCCTCCGTGTACCAGATCTGCTGTCCGGAGTGTCTTGCGCCGACACCGGAGATTCTTACCGGCCGCGAGATGGAAGTCGCATCCCTGGAGGTTGCCGCATGAGTACGCGCATGGTCGAGGTCCGGGCAAAGGTGATGAAGCAGAACGATCTGCTCGCACGCGCACTTCGCGAACGCTTTCAGCAGCAGAGCACCTGCGTCATCGGTCTCGTCTCCAGTCCCGGCTCGGGTAAGACGGCCTTTCTCGAAAAGGTCTTAGCCGGACTCGCTGGCGATCATGGTGTTGCCGCCCTCGTTGGCGATCTCGCTACCGAAAACGATGCAGCCCGCCTGCAACGGGCCACACCGAACGTCAAACAGATCACCACCGGCACGATCTGTCACCTCGACGCTTCGATGATCGAGAGGGCGTTGGAGGACTGGCATCTCGACAACGTCGATTTCCTGTTCATTGAAAACGTGGGTAACCTCGTCTGCCCCTCCAGCTACGACCTCGGCGAGGAACTGCGCTTCGTTCTGCTCTCCGCCACCGAGGGCGAAGACAAACCGCTGAAGTATCCCACCATCTTCAACAGCTCTGACGTCGCCATCATCACAAAGATGGATATGGCAGACGCCGCCGAGTTCGATCTCGCCACCGCACGACGCAATATTGAAAGCGTTCGCCCCGGCATGAAGATCTTCGAGGTCTCCTCGAAGACCGGTCAGGGCATGGGAGAGGTCTTCAACTTTCTCCGCGCACAGCTTGCGCGCCCGCGTACGACCGCACCCCTGCTTGAGGAGGCCGCGCTATGACCTCGCCCTTGCAGATTACGCTTATCTCCTGCGCCATTCTTGGCTTTCGCCATGGCTTCGATTACGACCACATCGCCGCCATCTCAGACATCACAAGTGTGCAGACCAAGACCTCCACGGCCATGCGCCTCGGCCTACTCTATGCGCTCGGTCATGCCACAATGATCGCTCTGCTTGGCAGCATCGTCATTCTTTTTCAGCTCTCTCTGCCGCAGCGCATGGACTCATGGGCTGAGCGACTTGTAGGTGTCACACTCATCATCCTCGCCGTCTACGTCATGGGCAGTCTTGTCTGGGGAAACGCGCGCGCCGTGCCGCCTTCGCGGGCTGCCATTATCATCCGCTGCTACCGCAAACTCCGCCGTAAGATCTGGCCCTCCGGCGCCGCCAGCGATTCGCGCACCGACGATGACGTCAACTACACCGGTCCCGTCGCCTTCGGCATCGGCCTCATCCACGGACTTGGAGCAGAAACACCTAGCCAGCTCGCACTATTTCTCCTCGCGGCAAATCTAGGCGGCATCGCTAAAGGCGCCGGCGGCATGGCCATGTTCCTTGCCGGGCTGCTCATCATGAACACCCTGATGACCGCTTCTGCCACTGGTCTTTTTCATGGGGCTGTCCCACATCCTCGAGTCATGCGACTCTTCGTCGGCCTCACTGCGGTCTACAGCTTCGTTGTCGGCTGCATCTTTCTGCTTGGTTCCTCCGGCCACCTTCCTCAACTAAGCTAAAAAGCAAAGCAGATGGTTGGGACGGTCTACGCGATGCTCACATCAGCGGCGACACAGCAGCAGGCAGGGTAGGTTTGAGCCGGTAAAAACCGGCGCATTTGATGCCAGCCGGTAAAAGTTTGGCAAATGGCATTAAATCTCTCTCTTGCCAATGCCGCTAAGCTGTTGATTTGATGGTGGGCACAGCAGGATTCGAACCTACGACTTCCACCGTGTGAAGGTGGCACTCTACCGCTGAGTTATGCGCCCATCGTCCGCTGAGCTTCAAATTGAAGCCTCACAGAACTGTTTTGACGGAACCCCACGCCCACCGCAGTGGTTCCAGAGATTCAGTTTAGCATCGCAACCCTGGCCCGCCAACCGTGTTCCTGTCTATGGCATCCAATTTGCCGCTTCAAAAGATACAATTACACCCTGATGAAGTCTTCGCGAACACCCGTGACACCCCCCTCAGAGCCCCGCGCCGAGGTCGACGATCCGCAGTTCCCTGCGGAATCCGACGACCTGCCGCAACCTGAGGCCGAAGATGGGGTTTCAGAAGATATGGGTACGCTGGCCATCCATCCCGGGCTCCTGAATACGCCGCAGGACGTGCATCTTCCGGCCGACCGGCCCCTGGGTGCCGAAGCGCTGACACCTGAACAGGCTCGTATCCGGGCCGAGGCCATCGCGCGTGGCGACTTCTCGCAGCTCTCCGATGCCGAAGTCATGCTGGAACTGCGTTCCGGGAACCTGGCTGCCTTCGATATCCTGCTTGCAAAGTACCGTAAGCCGATCATTCACTTCATGTTCCGCATGGTGCATAATCAGGCCGTGGCCGAAGAGCTTGCACAGGAAGTCTTTCTTCGCATCTACCGTTCGCGCGAGACCTATCGTGCCGAGGCCCGCTTCAGCACCTGGCTGTACCGCATCGCGACGAACCTGGGCGTCAACCACGCCCGCGACACGCGCCACGAGCGCTCTGCCTCGACGATCTATCTGGATGAGACGGACGCCGAGACCGGCACGACGCCCGATGTCGCAGACTCTACGCCCTCCGCCGAAGCCAACATGCTCCGGCGCGAGCGCATGAACGCCATTCGCCAGCACGTACTGGCGCTTCCGGAACGGCAGCAGCACGCCGTTCTTATGCACAAGTACGAAGGCATGGACTACAAGCAGATCGGTGAGGTACTGAAGCTCTCCGAGTCTGCAACCAAGTCTCTTCTCTTCCGCGCGTACCAGACCCTGCGCGAGAAACTTAAGGATTTCGTTTAGGCCGTTATCAACCGAATTACTGGATAGTTATGGAACAAAATGGCCCAGCAGATCGTCGAACCGTAGAGAGCCGCTGCAGCATTCCGGCGTACCCGGTATCGACATGATAGCAACACCACCCTGATAGGGGGTATTAAATGATTACCGAGATGAATCACAAGATCGATTGCAAAGACTGCCGCTCGCACCTCCCCGATCTCCTCTTTGAAGAGGGCTTCGCGGCGGCGCACCCTGAGCTGGCGGCGCACATCGAGTCCTGCACCGAGTGCCGCACCGAACTGAACGAACTGCGCTCCACGCTGGCCCTGCTCGATGAGTACACCGCGCCGGAGCCCTCGCCCTACTTCGACTCAAAGCTGTATGCACGCCTGCGCGAGGCCCAGGCTGCCGCTCCCGAAGGCATCGTTGAACGAATACGCTCCTTCTTCCTGTTCAGCACGGGGCGGAGCTTCCGTCCGGCCCTTACGGCAGCGCTCGCCGCAGTCCTCCTGGTTGGCGGAGGCGGCACCTTTATCGGACTTCATGGCACCTCCGGGACAGCACCCGCGACCCCAGCTACATCCGCTGCGGTCGATGATCTCAAGGTGCTCGATAACAATGTTCAGGCCGAGCAGCAGATGGGGCAGCTCCTCGACCTGTCCGGCTCCGAGGACGAAGACACACCGCCTGAGAGTTAACCGCCGCTGATTCCCTCCCTCACCCTTCGCAGCGATTGCTTTCGGTATGATGGAAAACGTTCAGCACCCTCAAGACCCGGCAGTTAAAGTGGACAGACGGCTTTTCTCCCGAGTCTTCGTTGATTTCGATCGAAGAGGATTCAGAGATGCCGTCTGTCTCATAACAAAATGACCAGTTTGCTTCCAACTCGCGCTGTCGCAACACTTGCAGGCTTCGTTCTCTGCCTGTTGGTGGCTATTTCAACGCCGGAACAGCAAGCCACCGCAGCAGCTCCTCCACAAAACAACGCAGCAGCTCCGCACTCCGGCAGCGTCCCTGGGGAACATCGAACGAATACGATTCCCACCTCCAATACGATCGCCGCTAAAAATGAGCATCTGCTGCAGTGGATCGATCGTCACAGCAATCTGACACCGGAACAGCAGCTGCAGGCCTTTGGACAAGAGCACCCTGGCTTCCGCAGCCTGCCGCCGGAGAAGCAACAACAGCTGCGGACTCGCCTAGCAGAACTCAACGCGATGCCCCCGGCCAAACGCAAGCACCTGCTGGAGTGGAATGAAACGATGGCGCGGCTGAACCCTGCCCAACGCAGCCAGGTGAACAATGCGATGAAACAGCTTGCGGCCCTTCCCCAGGACCAGCACCTCTACGTTGCCCGCACCTTCCGCGGGCTTCGCGAACTTCCTCCCGAGCAGCGCAAGGCAGTCTTGAGCTCCGATCGCTTCGACCATCTCAACGCCGCCGAACGGGCCACGCTGAACAGCCTGATGGCGGTGGAATCCCTACTTCCACCACCCTACGACCCGGACCAGCCAGGCCACTAAAGCAAATCTCCTGTAGGTTTATAGCGAAACCACGACACTTATGGCCGTTTTTCCCCAGAAAAACGGTACTGAAAGCCCGATTCAACTGCCCAGTAACAGGAGATTTGCTCTAATTCCGGAAGAAGTTCTTCGCTAGGAACAATACATTCGCCGGCCGCTCAGCCAGGCGCCGCATAAAGTACGGATACCACTCCGTCCCGAACGGCACATAGACCCGTACGCCGAATCCCTCCGCCGCAAGCTTCCGCTGCAGATCGCGCCGCACGCCGTAGAGCATCTGGAACTCAAAGGCCCGCTTGTCCAGACCGGTTTGGGCGACAAACTGACGCATCGTCTCGATGATCGCCTCATCGTGCGTGGCGATCCCACAGAAGACGCCGCTGGAAGCCACCCGCTTCATCAGCTTGACGTAGTTCGCATCCACATCAGCCTTGAGGGGAAAGGCAATCTCCGCCGGCTCTTTGTAGGCTCCCTTGCACAGCCGCATCCGAATCCCCTGGGCGATCAGCCGCTCCACGTCGTCCGCGGTGCGGAAGAGATAGGCCTGCAGCACTGTACCTACGGCACCGGGCCAGCGGGCGTTCAGCCGTTCGGTCATGGCAATTGTCGCCTCGGTGTAATCCGAGCCTTCCATGTCGATGCGCACAAAGTTAGCCGTCATCGCCGCGTGCTCCACCATCTCGCCGACGATGCGCTCGGCCAGCTCCGGCCCCGCTCCGTGGCCGCCGATGTCCATGCCCACTTGGGTCAGCTTTACGCTGACGTTCGCCCTCAGCTTGCGGGCGGCGATCTCATCCAGCAACTGGTGATAGATCGCGGCGCTCTCCTCGGCCTGCGATACCTGCATCACGCTTTCGCCCAGTGAGTCGAGCGTCGCCTCGATCCCTTCGGCATTCAGATGCTCGGCGGCTGCAATCGCCTCCTCGACACTCATACCTGCGACAAAGCGCCGCGACACACGCCGGCCCATCGTCGACCGCTCGGAAAATGCACGAAATGCCTTGTTCGTGGACAAAGCAATAAAGAAAGACCTTAACAACCCTCACCTCACACAAACTGGATGCAACCGCTTATTTTCGCACGCCGCCGGGGTGCTGCGTTTCCTGCATGATCGCTCACCAGTGAGAAATGAAGGTAAGAGAGGTCAGGAGTCTTCACCTCAAGAGACAACCCACCAGAGCGTGCCTGGCCTCTTAAAGTCCTTTGAAACTTATAAAAGCCCTCTTCCGTTCTCCCTGACAGAATAGGGACGAAGGCAAGCTGTCGCGGAGGATCGAGTGGAGAGTCTGATGAGTTTTTTGTTTCCGGTGCTGATGATCGGCATCTTCGTCGCCGTCTTTGGAGGGATCTATCTTCGTCGCCGTCGCAACCAAAGAATCCTGACGGAGGGCGACCTGACGGTGGCCCTGGTGCTCGACATTCATCAGACAGGCACCGTGATCAATCAATCTCCGGTGATGGCCTTGCAGCTGCGGCTGGAGCAGACCGGACAGGCCACGCGAGAGCTCAATCTGCGCCAGGTGATCGACCTCGGCAACATCCCTCGGGTCGGGGAGCAGGTTTATATCTCGGTCGACAAGAAGAATCCCAATGCGGCGGTCTATATGGGATTGGTGACCGCACTCAATAGCCAGGCGGGAATAGCTGCAAGCCAGACGCAGATGGTCGCCGACGCCGCTTCCATCTCCCCCAGATTGCGCGAGAGCAAAACCTTTGGCGTGGCGACCATTCAGGGAATGGCCGCCGGAACAGCGCCAGGAGCGACAGTCTTCACCCTGGAGATCGACTCCTGCGTAGAGCCGAAGCGCGTGGTGACGATCGAGCAGGTAATGCAGAACAATCCCTTCCGTGTGGGAGACCGCGCGTACCTCTTCGTCAGCAAAGAAGATAAAAACGCTGTGGCCGTAGTCCCGCTCTCCCTGGTCGGCGGCCAGAAGATCGATCCGAATAATAACCGCCTGGACGCTCTCGTGCTGGGCCCGCAGATCCTGCACGAAGGCAAGAAGGCGATGGCGACCGTCACCGAAGCGGACGAGGTCAAGGTGAACAACGGCTTCCTGGAGAAGCGCGGCGTACAGCGCTGGCATATGCAGTTTCTCGTGAAGCCGGAAGACGGCAGCATGGCCTATGCGGCGGAACAGACCCTCTCATTCACCAAGCCGGAGAGGGTACAGCGCGTCTGCAGAATCGGCGCGGAGGTTCCGATACGCATCGACTGGAACGATCCCCACACCATCGTCACAGACCCGCTGGCCATGGGATATCCAGACCCCTATGTAACTGTCATGGATATGTACAAAGATGCTTTGGCGGCAGGTGAGATTGAACAGCCGAAGTAACTAAGTGCAATTCAAATTGTTAGTGGTTAGGTGCCTTGAAGCCAAGAACTACGAGGAGCCTTTTGGGGTGCATTCTGCATTTTTCTGGGGGAAGATGGATTCGAGCCTCAGTTCGTGCGAATATCGATCACAGCTTCGTAAGGAACTGAAATGCATTGGCACTTCTCTAGTTACGTGAGGCGAGAGAAACTAGGTAGCTATTTGGGCAGATGGAAGTGAAGGCCGCTTGCAACGATATCGTCCGGCCATAACTGTTTGCCTTCGCGGTTCGCTGTCTATAGGCAAAGATGTGATCGCATCATGGGCCTTTGCCAAGATCGCCCGTTTGGGTTCGCTGATCAACAGATGCACATGCTCTGGCATCACAACATAGGCATTGATATAGAAGTCGTACTTTATACGCATCTTTTCTAAAGACTCTTCGAAGAGCTCGCGCATCGCAGGAGTACCGAGATACGGAAGCCCCGATAACAAGAGAAGGTCAAAAAATAGAGGTTTCCCGTCTATTGATAGCGAACTAGATCCTTCGCGTGTCACTCATCCTACAGCCCATATATCAAAAGTGAGATGTCGGGCACCCTCTTTGCTTTCGATTCAGACCTTGGCCATCCGCCCCTATACGTTGGCTCACCCGCCCCCTCACCACCCCACGCATCACGATGGCACTATCGTGAATAAGTCCCTCAATATTTTCAAGTACATGTGAGCGACCCGTTTTTGTAGCATGGCGGACTTTTACCTGATGCTGCTTGGAATGTTATGGCGATCGAGATTTTCAGGCGAAAACCGGTATGACATTCGCCCTGGGCTCAGCTCATCCTGGGGTTCTAAATCTTCAATAGGTTTAAGTTCAAGCCCGGTGAGTCCAGAGTCCTTCAGGATCTGGGCAGTGTCAAACTTAGTAAAGATGTAGCTGGGAAGAGGCCAGACCATGAAAATATCCGATCCATCCCACTGACTCCAATCAACTAATTTTGTCCAGTCCTTAACGCCGCTGTACTTTAACATGCCACAGGCCGAGCACTCGTAAGTTAAATGCACACCAGATTCCGGAGCTGCGATTCCACCCCAACCGGTCGCGAAAAACTCCACATATTCATCTGTATAAATCTGCTTTCCGCTTGTCACTACAGCAGGACGCGTGGAAAGTCCAGTTAGCCCCATCGAATTCAGCGCGGCAGCCACATCCTTGCGTACAAGGCATTCCGAGTACCAACTCCAAATAAAATCGTTCTTGAGTGCCGCCTTGGCGAAATTGACGTTCAGCTCAGTTAATCGAGCGCCCGCTCTTTGGTGGCCTGGATCAACTGGACAAATAACCGACGCAAGGTCTGTGGACTTGTTCCAAGTACCACGTAAGTCCCACGAGTCGGCTTGTAAACGAAAAACTTCTCTTTTCACTGTTTCCATCAGATCCCGAAAGCCTTTCGCATTCTTGCTAGCTGTGCAAGGATTTGTTGTTTCGACGCGTTACCATTGTTCTCGATCCATCTGGCCCATGTCTGGTTCCAACCATCAGACCCCTGTGCATGCACACCATTTGGCTTGAGCCTATGTTGAGTTCTGCCCAACGGAATTGTATGATCTTCCACGTCTAGGCCCGCCCGCTCAAAGAACGAAGCGAACTGTCGAGGAAGCAGATGGTGGATTTCGATTGCGTCGGTGGCTTCTCCAGCATCTGGAATGGCAAGCATTCCCGCAAAAATAATACCAGCACCAATCCGCTGTGAATCATTGTTTAGGGGGATCGGAGGCTGTCCCTGCCCTTGATGTCCTCGCAGCGAGCCATATGCATCTTGGCTCTCATTGCGTAGCTCGGTCACCATTCCTGAAGCAACCCCGCCTACGTTAACCGAGACAGGACCTACAGAAACAAAGCCGGTCTGAGAAGTCGTGACCGACGAATTATCGTTGCTCGCCGCAAAAAGGTTGTGAAAGAAACCGCCAATGCACGACCAAATGGAGCTTTGCGACTGCCCGTAACAGTGGCCGTCGTCATCCGTCTGTGAAAGAGGGTTATTGCCAACATATCCGTATAAATTCAGACTCTGGGGATCGCTCAGATCAGCATATGGAACAGGGTCAGGATCATGACTGTAATCGGGGGACATCCAGCGGCCCATGTTTGAACCGTAGTATCTGGCCCCGAAGTAGTCCAGCCCTGATTCTGTGTCGCGTTCTTTGCCGGTAAAGAACGTTGGAGACGGAAAGCAGGTCCCGCTGCTTTGTTGGTTATCCCCGAAAGGTTGACTGGTAGTAGTCTCGCAGAGCGTTCCAGCGCTATTGGCTCTGGCACGTTCCGTGCCAAGCCAATCCGACAACACGTAGGTCAGATTGCCATTCTGGTCATAGGTTCCCAGATGTCGCGATCCAGCATAGACCTCCCGGCGGATGACATTGAAGGAACCATCCAGTTCGGTGATCACGTGGCCCGCTTGGTCATACAGGTAAACGTTGGTGAGCGTGTTGCCACTGTACTTGGCCACACGCTGTCCCTCGGCATCGTAGACATAGCGGGTACCGTTGGCGTTGATCAGCCTACTCTCGGCGTCGTATTGCAGTGGAACTACACCAGTGCCCAGAGCATTCCCGGCCGCATCGAAGGCCACATCGTTCGGCTGGTTTTTCGCATTGAACGTTTCGTAACTGCTGGTTCCCGAACCAGCAGTTACCACCTGCGAGGTCCGGTTTCCGAACGAGTCATAGCTCCACTGCAACCCTGTGGTACTCGATCCCGCGGCTACAAGACGGTTGAGGTTGTCGTATAGATAGGCATAGTTGCCATTCACCGAGTCGAACGCGTATCCCACATTGCTGTTCGGCTCATACCCCAGCGACCAGGCGTATTGCGATGGCAGAGGATTCGTTACCGATGCGGGGGACAGTTGCGCATTGATCTGCATCGTCATCGGCCCGACGCTTGTGACTATCGTCGATCCACCGGTTTCATCGTATGCCCTTGCCGTAAAGGTATGGACTCCAGGGTCGATATTGCTCACCTGGCCAGTGAATTGCCAACCGCTGTTTAGACAACTCTGATTTTGCAAATTGGCCGCCACATCTGTCCGAGTGATGCCGGTCTGCGCCTGTCCCACGTAGTTGCCATCCACCAGGATATCGACCCGGCTAATATTCGCCGCACAGGAGGTCTCGTTCTGGAATTCACCAACCCACCCTTTAGCAACGATGGTCCCGTTGAGCGGCATCACGGAAGTCTGGTTCGACGCGTTCTGCAACACATCGAAATTACTGCGCACAGCTGCCGTGTCTGCAACTACGCTGATGGGAACTGCCGCCGGTGAAAAACTCTGTCCTCCACTGTCGTAGACGATAACCGAGGCAGTGTGTTGCCCCACAGAGAGGTTTCCAATACTTCCGGTAAAATTCCAACCGCTATTGGCATACCGCTGATCCCCGAAGAAAATCGCGACATCGGGACGAGCCCCGCCTAGTGTGGCATATCCGATGGGCACACCATCGATTAGAACTTTTACAGCCCCGACAGGGGCATGCATCTGACTGTCGATTGCCCATCCACCAAGGGTCATCAGTCCCCCCGAGGTGATTTGGCCTGGGAGCGTGCCGTCTATGGTCCCGTTAGGAGCGGCATCGGCGCTGACGGTGATCGTGTTGTTGCCAGGCCCATCCACCAGGATTTGGCGATTTCCAGAGGCATCCAGGGCATAGGCATTTACCGTATGCGGCCCTACGGAAACGCCCCCGATGCTTCCGGTGAAGTTGTACCCGCAGTTCGCATGCTGCCCGTCGTTGCCATATATGATCTGTTGCACGTCGGGCCGGGATACTCCCAGAGAAGCATAACCAATGGGCGTCTGGTCGATGTCGATCTCAACGGCAGCCACTGGGCAGCTTTGCGCGTCACCTGCCCATCCACCAACCGTGAGCAAGCCGTTCTGGGGCAGTGCACTTCCGTTGATAGACAAATTGGGGAAGCGGACAACATCGTTATTGTAAAAAGTGTCCATGTTCCCAATCAAAGACGATGGGGAAGATGTCGGGGCCGCATTGAGGGCGTTATAGCTCGTCTGCCGCATTCGATTGTCGTACGAGCGGGTCTCATTCAGACCATTCCCCAGGCTCGACTCCAATAGACCCACCGGTCCATAAGAGGTAGCCTTGAAGAGATTAGACGGGCTCGCTGGCTGCTGGTATCCAGTGACAAGACTCAACCGGCCAGCGCTGTCATAACTCAATCCATGACCGCCATAATAGGCATTTCGTCCCACATCAGTGCCATGATCGTAACTGGTAGGGTTTCCTGCCAGGTCGTAAGTAAAGAATTGATCGATCCCGTCAGAGCCACACAGGCTGGCCACACAGGTAGACTTCATCGTCATCCGGCCCATCGCATCATAACTGTATATAGATTGGGTCACGTTAGGCACGGTAGCCGACGATAGCCGGCCAATCGTGTTGCACTGCACAAAACCAGTTCCCCCACAGCCGGCGGCTCCCCAATCGCCGGTTTCGTCGTAGCCAAAGGAAGCGCTAGCGGTCCCGTCCGAATACGTCTTCGATATCAACCGATTCAACGCATCGTAGTTGTAATTCGTCGTGATGCCGCGTGCATCCGTCTTGCTCTTTAGATTATTGTTGACGTCGTAAATGTAACTGATTGTTCCTGTTTCTGGATTTTGCGTTGCGAGCAGGCGGGAAAGTGAGTCGTAGGAGAAGGTGCGTGCGAGGTTAGGCCCAAAATGGACCGAGCATACCTTCGCGCCACCACCTTCGTTAATGCATTGCGTGGGCGCATATTGAGATATGCTTGCTAGATTATTAAGTGCATCGTAGGTGTACGCGGCGGAAGAACCTGCCGGCTCAACCACATTCGTCAGTCGACCAAATGCGTCTGATGTTCTCTGCCATGAATTACTTGCTTCATCAGTCTCTGTCACAGTGTTCTGAGAAAACTTCCACTGATGAGATGCGCCATCGGGCCACGTTGCTGAAACCTTTCTTTCGAGACCATCATAGGCAGATATTGCCAATCCATAGGTTGGGTCGGTGGCGCTTAGATATGGATTAGATTGCTTCCATATCTGCCCCATGCCATCGTATGTCGTATCTACAATGGCACCGCTGCTGACATTCTTTACTTCAACTGTTCGACCAAAACCATCCAGTTGGGTTGTTGTAACAACTCCGATCGGATTTGTGTCTTGCCAGGATGGATTTATGCCATCCGTATAAGCTCTTTGCGTATGTGCCCGCTGGCCATTGGTAGTTGGCCCATAGATATCCGTCAGGCGTCCCATTGTATCGTTGTAGTAAAAGTCGGTAGGCTGCAGATTTTCATCTACGCTCTCAGACATTTGGCCGTCTGAGAGACGATACGTATACGTCGTGACATGCGACACCCCATTCGTAGGGGGTGAAGTGACTGATGCTACGTAAGCATTCGTGTTTCCACTCGCGCTTGTATCGAAGAATTTTGATCCGGTATATGTATACTTTGTTGTTTCCGAAGCTGCATTTACATCGGAACAAGTCACGTTTCCACAAGGCGCTGTATGCGAAAGGATCTGACCAGTCTCGTCGTATGAATATGTATCTTCAGGCGATTGGCCTCCGGCAAGAACCTGAACTTGTTCCGTTAAATTGCCCCGAGCAACACTTACCCCTGTTCCATAGAGAGTTTCATCATGAGTGCCGGAGACTAATGATGAAACTGAGGCAAGTGATTGCCCCGTTCCCTGAGTGCATAACGAACTCCCGCCATCGTAGTAGAAGTCGGTCTCCGATACTGGAGTGGTGGAGCCGGAGCCATCGAATACTTGTTTCTTACAAGGACTATAAAACGTCCCGCCGAGCCCGCCTGTGAACGCTTGATATGTTGTTTGCGTCGAGCGATATTTAGCTGATTGACCGAAGTCGTACTCGTCTACTTCAGTGGGATAATTGAGAAAAGACGCACCTGGACCTGTCCATGTTGTAACGACGCTGGAAGAGGGTCCGCTGTTGAAACTTGTTGTTTTATTTAGAAGATGAAAGAGTTCGTCCCAGGTCTCGGTAACGGATTCCAGTGGAGTGGTGGGGCTCGCCCAATCAAAATATTGGATGGAACTTTCTACCGGCACTTGGCTAGGCCTGACACCCGCGACCTGGAAAGAAGGGTTTCCTCCAAACTGCGCAGGGACTTCAACACCTGTCATTGTGAATGCATTTTGTGGAGTATAGGTATATTGGGCCGTTTTTGTCGTCTGCCGCAGAACGTCCTGGGTAGTTACGGCTGTCGATTTGGTCTTCCACAAAATAGAATTAGCAGGATCCCATTGCGTGGAATACGTAAAAGTCTGTACCTGTGTCGTCGTCGTTCCTGACCCTACAGTTCGAGTACCAATGACGGCATTTTGATACTTGAAAACGCATGCATTTTCAAAGTAATGCCATCCCTCATTGGTTGGCCCGGCAGACTCATACCCATTGTCAAGAATGCTCGTGACCGACTGAATCCCAGTACCTCCCCCGCCGGGTGGAATCTGTTCGATTCCATCGAAGGTAACCACATCTGAAGGCTGATCGCTTTGCTTCCACTCATATTTGACCCACTCTCCTGATGGATAATCTATTTCAGATAAGAGGCCCCAATTGTTGTAATGAAACTGAAACGTATCCCCGTTTGGTAGAGCAATAGAGGAAATAGCTATATTTCCGCTGCCAAGTGTGGGCACTGTCGAGCAGTGAATAATGTCTACAAATGCACTCGACGAATACGAGGATGCTCCCAGTTGGCCGAAATCCTGCACGGGATTTGTGTTGAAGCCTGCAGTGCTACTCAAGAGGGATGCCCAGGTCAGCTTATAGTTATAATTTCCCACCTGAAGATTGGAGATCAGGGACGTTGGTACCTGCTTGGGAAATGATAATGCCGTCCGGCCAAGCGTGTCTGTAAAGCTATATGAGCCACTGGTACTACTCGATTTAATAATGTTGCCGTTACGATCCTCGATGCTATCCGGGAAGGATAACCACGATGATTGGGAGGCCGTGCTTTGATCCCCCAACAAAATGCCAGCAGGAGTACCGCCAGGCTGGGTAAATGAATAGGTCGTGCCATTAGAGTCATAGACCTTCAACGGAGGGACAACATTCTCTTGAGCTGGCACCCCTAAGGTTGCATAGACATAGGTATCCCCATTTGTGGAGTAATCTGTTGGGGGAGGGCAACCTCTCGTCGGTATCACCGAGGCAACTCGCAGGGGGTGCTGCTCACCACTTCCATCCTCGAAGATATAGTCGTCTGTACCTTGGTACGAATAGCCATTGTTATACGGACACCATGTCTGATACTCCTCCAGACTCACAGAAGGATAGCCGTATGACCAACCAGCCGTGTCATTAATGCCAAGGACGTCTTTCTGGAACCACTGAACAGCAGGTACATTTCCTTGGTCCGGGTCCGGCACGTAAGGGTCTGCACGCAATTCCCCTCTGGCATTCGAGTCATAGCGCATCATGAAGGGCTCCGTTAAACCCCTCCCAGCCGGTACAGGAAGCTGAATGCGTACGCTAACCGAGCCGTTAGCGGGATTCACAGTTTCAGCAAGATCCTGGATATAAGAGTGCCCGGCACCGAAAGTCGGCGTCATCGTTTCATTGCTGATGTTGATTGTCTGCGCTTGTATTTTGAATGAAGCACCGAAAATAACTACGACGAGCGCGAGTAACTTAAAATTCACAACATTGGAAGCCAAAAAACACCTCACCTGCATATTTGTGGGCATAAGGGCAAACGCCACCGTTAGCGCTCAGAACGCACAGTAGCAAAAATATAGATACGAATTCAATGGAGCTATCGTATTTGTCTGTCAAGATGACTTTGGTAGTCTACGACAGATATACGAATACTATGTTGCAACATCGGCGATTTGAGCTCGTACGTCTGTCATATCTGACCCTCTGAGGTTGGTGCAGGATACAGATTGCAAGATCAAAGCTGGCCACAATATTCCACGACGGGCCGTCGAGTGGAATTCAATTCCGACTGCGCCCACGGAGACTTTTTCTTATCTAGAGCAGGGTACCTATACGTTGGCTAACTCACTCCCTCACCACCCCACTCAGATGGTTCCCGATACGCATGGTCAACCGCCGATAGATCGCCCTTTCAGGGCTCGCCTTCTCGCTGGGTATTGTTACCCAGGGTTTCACCCTGGGCTATGATGGCGTCGCCCCTGCGGGGCTTAGTTTTGAGGCAGGTCTACAGGTCTGCAGGTCTGCAGGTCTACAGAAGGTCTGCAGGTCTGCAGAGCACCAGAGCACCGGAACATCGAAACCAGAACACCGAAACCCCAAAGCGACAGAGCACTAGAGCATCGGAGCGCTGGGGCACATGTGATTCACATGCAGGCTTCGCGTGACTCGATGACACGCCTACAGAAACAGGCTCGGATTAAGGTGCACCGGGCTTCGACAGGCTCTGCGGTTTTACCGGGCTTCGACGTGCTCTGCGTTTTCGACGCGTCCTACCTGCGGGGTCACCATGTTGCTGGTGTCCTTCATCGCGGCGATCGCCTCGTCGTAGCGTCCGCGCAGGGAGTTGGCGCGGATCTCTGCCATCTCTTCCAGCATCTTCATGCCGTCCTTGAGATAGCTGATGCGGCTGCGCTCGTCGTGGCCCCAGGTTACAGGGACCTCCGAGATTCTGTACTTCAGCCTTTGGGCAATAAATAAGATCTCTGGGTCGAAGCCCCAGCGCTCGATCGTCTGCAGACGGAAGATCGTCTGCGCGGCCTCGCGCTTGAAGGCTTTGAAGCCGCACTGCGTGTCCTTGAATGGCAGCCCGATCGCCAGCCGCGTCACCCTGTTGAAGCAGCGCCCAAAGAACCGGCGATACAGCGGTTGATGCACTGTTTGTTTTTGCTTGTCGAGCCAGCGCGAGCCGATCGCAACATCCGCACCGGCTTCGAGAGCCGCAAATAGCCGCTCCGCCTCTTCTATAGGTGAAGAGAGATCGGCATCGGTAAACATCACGATGTCGCCCGCGGCCTGGAGCAATCCATTGCGCACCGAATAGCCCTTGCCGCGATTGCCCGGATTCTTTACCAGGTGCAACCGCGAGTGCGTCTCCATCCAGTGCTGAACGATCGCGACCGTCTCGTCAGTCGAGCCATCGTCGACGACCAATACTTCGGCATCCCATCCACGCTGCTGCACGCAACTCATCACGCGCTCGAGTGTGCCCTCGATGCGCGCGTGCTCGTTAAAAGCCGGGATGATGATGCTCAAAGCTGGATGCGCCACGTTGTCTCTCTGTCCTTCTTCGCCTGTCGGCTCCATTCGTGCTCTTTCCCAAGCCAGCAGCGGCGGAGACGCCGGAAATACGCGCCCAATCATACGCTATCCATTTGACGCTTTGATATCTCTATCGCTCCAAAATTATCGCAGCCATCAGGCCTTTTGTGCACTTCGGCCCGGTTATTCCCTATCTCCCTACTTTCGCGCCCTGCTACACTCCACCTCATGCCGGAAGATTTTCCTCAACAGCCGCCGCCCTCCGCTCCCTACACCCCTGGAAGCTATGCCGCGCCAGCAGGCCAGCCGGGCGATCCCAATTTATATGGGCGCGCGGCCTATGGAGCTCCTCCACCGTATGGACGTCCTCCGGCTCCGCGCCGGTCCGGCTGGTTCTGGGTGGCCCTGATCGGGGGCATCGCCGCAGTCGTCATCATCGCGATCTGCATTACTGTCGCGTCCCTGGCGAAATCTCTCGGCAGCGATGCCGACGGCACTTCGAGCCTCGATTCCGACTCGATTGCGGTCATTGATGTCTCCGGCGTGATCCTCGACGCCGATAAGGTCGACAAGCAGCTCCAGAAGTTTGGAGATGACGATAACGTAAAGGCCATCATCCTGCACATCGACTCTCCCGGCGGCGGAGCGGCCGCCTCGCAGGAGATCTACCATGAGGTCTTGCGCATCCGGCAGGAGAAGCACAAGAAGATCGTCGCCTCCATTGAGAGCGTCGGAGCCTCCGGCGCGTACTATATTGCTTCGGCCTGCGACAAGATTTATGCCAACCCGGCTTCGGTCGTGGGCTCGGTCGGCGTCATTATGGAGTGGACCAACTACGGCGATCTGCTGCGCTGGGCCAAGATGAAGAATGTCGTCATCCATGCCGGAGAGCTCAAGGATGCAGGCGACCCCACCCGCGACCTTACCCCCAAGGAAGAGGCCTACTTCCAATCGCTGGTCGACAATATGTATGTCCAGTTCATCCATGACGTCGCCACCGGTCGCCATGTAGGCGATGACAAGATCAAGCCGCTCGCCACCGGACAGGTCTGGACCGGCGAACAGGCGCTTCCGCTCGGACTTATCGACGCCCAGGGCGGATTCCGGATTGCCCTCATCGATACCGCGCGTTCGGTGGGTATTAAGGATGAACCGCATATCGTTCGCCCCGCGAAAGAGAAGCACGGGCTGGCAGCTCTACTGAGCGACGGCACGGACGAGATCTTCCCAAATCCGTCGAAACTGCTCGATCGCGCTCCCGGTTTTTACTTTCTTTGGAAGTGATGGCATAAACTGAAACCGTCGGCAGGTTCTACCCGCCGGCACTTTGCATTCCCGGAGTCCTTGCCATGACCAAAGCCGAACTCGTCGACCACGTCATAGCCCTCGGCGATCTGACCCGCCGCGATGGCGAGGTTATCGTCGATACACTCTTCGACTCGATTATTGGAGCCGTCAAATCGGGCGACAAGGTTGAAGTCCGCGGATTTGGAAGCTTCCGTACGCGCCAGCGCAAGCCGCGCACCGGACGCAATCCGAAGACCGGGGCCTCTGTCTCGGTCCCGGCCAAGCGCGTCCCTTACTTCAAGCCAAGCAAGGACCTGCGCGACCTGATCAATCCAGGAGAGTCGAAGCCTGTCAGGGCTGCAAAGACTCAGGAACCTCATCAGCCCATCGATCCCCACCATCCGCCCGCAATGTAGTTGCGTTGCGCGGCCAGGATCATGAGCGTGCGGCGGAAGTACGCGGAGCCGCGCGCTGAAAGTAAGCGGTAACGTTTAAATTTCCCGGTAGCCCCATCACTCCTCATCACACCAAGGCAATCCCTTTGCTATTCTGACAGCCCCATGCAAATGAGACTGCTTGCTGCTATTCCACTCTTCGCGTTCCTCGCCCTGACCGGGTGCACCAGCAGCAGTATCAGCCCTCATGGAACATCCACGCCTCCACCGGTAGTAACTCAACCGCCGCCTCCCCCGCCTCCGCCACCTCCGCCACCTCCGCCACCTCCGCCTCCTCCGCCTCCACCGCCACCACCACCACCGCCGCCTCCGCCACCGCCACCGCCACCGCCACCACCACCACCTCCATCAGGATCCGGAGTCGGTTTTAGCGGCAAGGTACAAGGGCGTCAGCAGGCGATCGTCGGGGCTTCGGTGCAACTTTATGCAGCGGGCACTTCGGGAAATGGTTCTGCCCCACAGGCCTTGCTGTCCAGCGCGGTCACGACCGACGCAACCGGCAGCTTTACCGTGCCGTCCGGGTACACCTGCCCTTCCGCAACTGCTATCACTTATTTACTGGCAGAAGGCGGCCAGGCCGCAGGTGCGTCTTCGGCAAATGCCGATCTGTGGCTGATGGCTCCGATCGGCGCGTGTGGAGACATCACAGCATCGACCACAGCCGTTCTGAACGAGGTGACGACCGTGGCCTCGGCCTGGGCGCTGTCGCAATTTCTCGCGCCTGAAGGCAATCTGGGTGCGACCTCCACCAATGCCCTGGGCCTTGCCAATGCCGTTATCGTTGCGAATAACCTGGTCAATATCGCCACGGGAACCTCCCCGGGAGCGGCGGTGCCTGCCAACGTTACGGTTTCCACCGCGAAGCTGAATACGCTGGCTGATGCACTCTCATCGTGCATGGCTCCGGCGGGAGAGACAGCCTGCGCGGCGCTGCTCTCCGCTGCGACGACAAGCGGAACGACTCCCGGCAATACGCTGGATGCGGCGCTCAATATCGCACGTCATCCAGCCAACAACGTGAGCAGCATCTATACGCTGGCACAGGCGAATGCTATCTTTCCATCCTTGACCGCCGCTCCGCCGGACTGGCTGCTCTACAGGACGATTACGGGCGGCGGCCTGGAGCAGACGCCAAGGGCCATCGCCATCGATTCTGCCGGTAACGTCTGGGTAGCGACTGACTATGGTGCGGTCGCGAAGTTCTCTACGAACGGCACTCCTGTCGCCCCAGAAGGGTTCACAGGTACCGGTGTTAACGAATCTAGAAGCATGGCACTGGATGTCCATGACAACGTATGGATCGCAAACCGGGAGACCACGCAAAACAGCGGCCTTGGCGATGTTATAGAACTGTCCCCAACAGGTCAGTTACTCTCCGGCACAGGCGGCTTTACGGACGGAGGCATCAATTTCCCCCAGGGCATTGCTACCGATCCGAACGGAAATGTATGGGTAGCGAACGCCAATCTCTCTACGGTCACCCTGCTCAATGACAGCGGCACGGTGCTTGCTGCCTCAATTGGTGCAGGGGGAGGATTGATCGCGGTACCTGACGCTATCGCTGTGGATGCCAACGATAATGCATGGGTCGGCAACACTGGCGCTGGCTCGACGATCACTCGAATCTCTTCCGACGGCTCGCAGGTGACGAACCTCACGTGCTGCGACCACCCGGCAGGTATCGCTGTCGATCAGGAAGACAACGTCTGGACTGCAAACTTTCTCGATGACAGCATTACCATGATTACGAATACCTCCGCAGCAAGCCCCAACATCGACAACTTCTCGGGCGCACATAGCGGGCTCTTCTCACCCAATGGCATCGCCGTGGATGGCGCAGGGAATGTATGGGTGACCAACTACTATCAGAATCCCGCTGGTTCCCTCACTGAAGTTGCAGGTGCCGACGCCTCCGTACCAGGGGCGTTTCTATCGCCACCGGACGCTGGTTTCGGCAGCGATGCTTCCATGCTGGATCCCTATGGTATTGCAATCGATGCCAGCGGAAACCTGTGGGTCTCCAATACCGGGAACCTTTCGGTGACCCAATTTGTCGGCGCAGCGGTTCCGGTTAAGACGCCCCTGGTGGGACCGCCGCAGCTTCCCTAATAAGCCCTTCTCCTGACGTTTGGGGTGGCACTAGAAGCAGATTCCCTTCGGGAATGACAACAAGAAAAGCAAGAGCAAAGGCAAGGGCTTTGCCGTACACTCGAAGACCTATGCCCCCCGCGATCGCAGCCCACTCTCTCACTCGCAGCTTCGACGGAGGATTTACCGCCGTCGACCGCATCGATCTGGCCGTTGAGCCAGGACAGTTCTTTGGCTTCCTCGGACCGAATGGCGCGGGCAAGTCGACCACCATCAAGATGCTTACGGGACTGCTGGCGCCGACCTCTGGCAGCATTCAGATCCTGGGCGAAGATATGCTGAACAATCCGGTCGAGGTCAAACGCCACATCGGCGTCGTGCCCGAAGGCATGGCGCTCTTCGGCAAGCTCACCGCGACCGAGTACCTGCACTTCGTCGGCCGCATGTACGGGCTCGATAAGCAGGTAACGCAACAGCGGACCGCCGAGTTGCTGGAGTTCATGGGACTGGCCAACGAGCAGAAGAAGCTTCTCGCCGACTACTCGCACGGCATGGGTAAGAAGCTCGCCCTGGCGGCCGCCGTGATTCATGGACCCAAGGTGCTGTTCCTGGACGAACCCTTCGAGGGCGTCGACGCCATCGCCGCGGGGACGCTGAAGAGCATGCTGCAGGGCATGATCGCCCGGGGCGCTACGATCTTTCTTACCTCGCATGTGCTGGAGATCGTCGAGCGGCTCTGCTCGCACATCGCCATCATCGATAAAGGCCATATCGTCGCCAAGGGTTCGCTGGATGAGTTGCGCGCCGGCGTTCAGGCCCGGCTGGCGCATGGTGAAGCCGCCGATCCCAATGCCAAGCTCACGCTCGAACAGATCTTCATCAATGTAGTCGGCGGCGAATCGGGTGCCACGCATCCCGAACAGGAGCTGCAATGGCTGGGGTAGGCCTCACGCCCAACGACGGACGCTGGACTGCCGCGCAGACTCGCGCCCAGTTCGCCGCGATCGCGCAGTTGCGCTGGCGCATCACCGTGAATGCCTTCCGGCGCAAGGGCGGAGCGGGCGAGATGATCGCCCGCATCATCACCTATCCCCTCTTCGCCGGGTTCGCCTTCGGGCCCACCATTCTTGTGGGCATCGGCGCGTATTACTTCGCGCTCAATGGGCACCTCGACCACATCTCCTGGCTGTTGTGGGGGACTTTTGTCCTCTGCCAGTTGCTCAACATCAATCTTGGGCAGCCCGGAACGACCTTCGACCCGACGCAGCTCATTCGCTTCCCACTGAGCCTGAGCAACTACGTCGCTGTCCGCCTGTTCTTCGGCCTGTTGACCCCGGCTAACGTCATCGGTTCGCTGATGGCCCTGGCGGTTGCCGTCGGCGCCACCGTCGCCCTGCCCGCGCTCTGGTTCTATTCGCTGCTCTCTCTGGCGATCTTTGCGGCAGCCAACGCGCTCTTCTCGCGGATGGTCTTCGCCTGGGTCGACCGCTGGCTTTCGACGCGGCGCGCTCGTGAGATCTTTACCGGTCTGATCTTTTTCTTTTCGCTGGGCTTTCAGTATCTAAACTTCACGTTTAATCCCGCCTATAACCACCATCATCAGGCCAACGCAGTCTCCGCGGCCCGCCTGAATGCCGGGATCAACTTCTACCACCATGCCCTGCCGTTCCTGGCCGCACTTCCGCCTGGACTGACCAGTTCCTCGCTCGTCGCCGCCCATCGCGGACAGCCGCTCGCTGCTCTCGGGTTCATGCTTGGATGCGCTGCCTTCGCCGCAGCCTTCTTCGCGGTCTTCGCGTTACGAATGCGCACGGAGTTCCGTGGCGAAGACCTCAGCGACCAAGCCAATGCCGTCTCGCGCAAAGCCAAGTCGCCGGCAAAGTCAATCGCCGCTGCGCCTGCTTCTTCTGCAGCACAACCTGAGATCCGTTTTCTGGGGCTCTCTTCGGTGACCACAGCCGTACTCGGCAAAGAGCTGCTCTACGTTCGCCGCAATACCGGCATCTTCTATAGCCTGGTGGCGCCGGTCGTCATGGTCTTCCTCTTCGCCGGCAGGCTGGCGACGCATAGCAATGCCACCTGGCTCTTTCCCGCGGCCATGGCCTACACCCTGCTGGGTGTTGCCCCGCTGGCGTATAACTCGTTCGGCCTCGAAGCCGAAGGTTCGCAGTTTTATTTCATGGCTCCTGTGCGTTTGCGCGATGTGTTCTTCGCCAAGAACCTGGTGAACTTCCTGCTTGCCTTTGTCGAGATTGCCGCTGTTTTTATCATTATTACGATGATCGCCAGGATGCCCTCGCTGCTGAATGCCGCCAGCGGGCTGTTGTGGGCTGCGACCACTCTGCTGTTCAGCACGACGCTGGGTAATCGCCGCTCGATCACAGCTCCCAAAAAGATCACGGTCGCCAAGATGGGGTCCGGGAAGCAGGCGTCCCCTCTGAGCGCGCTCATCAGCATGGGTCTTTTGATGGGGTCGGCAGGTATCGGGGCCGGGTTGCTGTTCCTGGGGATCTTCTTCGGAATGCCCTGGTTGCCCTTGCCGATCTTTGCGGTACTCGCGGGCGTCGCGGTGTTCGTCTATGTGCGCAGCCTGGATTCCATCGATAGGTTTGCCCTGGCTCATCGGGATGAATTGTTTGAAGAGCTCTGCAAGAAGTAGGGCTTTGGGGTCGTTGCTTTTCTTGTTGTCATTCCCGGAGGGAATCTGCTGTTTGGTGGTGGGGCCATGATATTTGTGGCGGGCAGAAAGCAGATTCCCTGCGGGAATGACAACAAGAAAGGCAAAAGCAACAGCAAAAACAACGGCAAAAGCAACAGCAGCTTAGCGAAGTTCGGTTACCCCGATGACGTTCAACATGCGGCCCGTAAATCCGTGTTCGCTGCGGTGAGAGAAGTATTTCCGACGGCCATCGCTCAGCCGCGTGCAAGCCGTGCATTCCCCAACGACACTGATCTTCTCGGCTGCAACGCCCGCATCGAGCAACTGCCTTCGATTGGCCTCAAATAGATCGAGATGAATCTGCGAGCCAACTTCGGAAAAGAGCTCCGGCGCATAGGCAAACTCACTCTCAAACTTCGACCGAACCTCTGGACCCACCTCAAAACAGCAGGGACCGATCGCTGGACCGATGGCAGCGATAAGGTCGCTGGAACGCGAGCCATACCGGAGCTTCATTGCCGCAATGCCCTGTTCAACGATCTGTGCCCGTGTTCCGCGCCAGCCGGCGTGGAACGCCGCAACTACCCGCGCCTGCGTGTCCGCCACCAGTACCGGCGTGCAGTCCGCGGTCTGTATTCCGAGCAGTAACTCTTTGAGATCGGTCATCAGGCCGTCGCCCTGCAGGACCGCCTTACCCTCTTCCGTTGCCAGCGGGCCATGATCGGCCTCTACCGCGCAGACCACGTTGCCGTGGATCTGGCGAATCGTAACCAGCTCCAGGGAATGCTCGCCCGTGACGGTACCCGCAAACCTTCTGCGGTTCTCCGCTACCGTCTCCGCCTGATCCTCAGGCGTCCAGCCAAGATTCAACTCCCCTTCGCCGTAGACGCTGGAACTGCCGCCCTGCCGAGTGCTGAATCCCGCATGTAGCCATGGATACTCCGCCCACTTTTCGATCCTGACGATACCGGGGGTTTGCTCTAAGCCTGCCATCTGGCCATTCTAAGGCGGTTTCGGCCTTAAAGAATCTGGGCCCGCTTTCCGGCGGGCCCGAGAGAGGCATAGGGGGAGGGAGAAACTGAGGAATCGTTGGAAGAGCCCAAAAACGGGCGAATGTGGAATCAACTTCGGTGGGACAGAATGGAATTGCCTCTCAGTTACTGGATTAGACGTGTAGCTTTCAAAATGGACGCACAGTTTAGTAAATAAAATTACAAATCTTTTCATGAAGACTTTCACCCATTCCAACAGCCTTCTTTTCAAGCAATTCCGAGATAGTAAAGAAACGTTCGCGCCGTTCCCGCGTCTAATCTGTCGATTGGCCAATAGCCGGCAGCACTTTTCCACCACAGACCGGCCAAAGTCACATTAAACCCCTTGCATTTGAAAGGTTTCCGGGTTACGATACCGCGATTGCCTGCATGACAACTGCCAACCAAATCGCCTCCCATCTCCTCCGCTCCCGCATCGGCAAGATCTGTGTTGCCGTTACCGGAGCGACGCCGGACGAACTCATAGAAAAGGCTACAAACGTCCTAAAAGAGACGACCTTTCTGGAGTTTCGCCTCGATTACCTGCCAAAACCCATGGCCGCACTTCCGCTTCTCAAAGAGTTTCTTGCGGAAAATGGCGCCGCCACGGTGATCGCCACCTGCCGATGTAAAGAGAATGGCGGACGCTTCGAAGGTTCGAATACCGGTGCACTCGACGTTTTATTGAAGGCCGCTGAAAGCGGATTTCAACTCGTCGACATCGAACTCGAAGCCATCGAGAAGCTTCCCAAGACAACGATGGATCGCCTGCGCGAAGCCGGCGCCGCCGTCATCATCAGCCACCATGACTTTCACGGGACCAAAGATCTCGATGCCGTTTACAACCGCATCGAACCTTTTGCTCCCGACTTCATCAAGGTCGTTCCGACCGCCAAGTCCCTCTCTGACAATCTGACGCTGATGCGCTTCCTGGAGCGCATGGAAGACCGTTCGAAGTCCAGCATCGTCGGCATCTGTATGGGAGAAGCGGGCATCATCTCGCGTGTTCTCGGACTTCGGGCTGGTTCGGCCTTTACCTTTGCCGCGGCTAACGCGGGCGAAGAGACGGCTCCCGGCCAGATCGCTGCGCGTACCCTGATCGAGGACTACCGCATCGACCAGGTAGACGCCGCGACCAAGGTCTACGGTGTTGCCGGAAACCCAATCCGCTCCTCGCTCTCTCCCTTGATGATGAACACGGCCTTCCGTCGCGAGACGGTGAATGCGGTCTATCTTGCCCTGCAAGCGACCAAGGTCGACGACCTCTTCAAGCTTGTGCGGGAGATTCCGATCCAGGGCCTCAGCGTCACCATGCCGCTGAAGGAAGCCATCATGCCCTTGCTTGAGCGCACGGATCCTCTTTCGGCCAAGATCGGCGCCGTCAACACGGTTCTTCGAGCACAGGACGGCAAGTTCTACGGCTTCAATACCGACGTTGCTGGAATCGTCGGTCCCCTGGAGCGGCGCTTGAGCCTCAAGGGCGCAAAAGTGCTCGTTCTGGGCGCAGGCGGTGCGGCACGGGCTGCCGTCTTCGGTTGCCGCGACAAGGGCGCCGAGGTCTGGATCCTGAATCGCACCCCCGAGACGGCACAGAAGCTCGCCCGTCAGGCCGGAGCCAAGACCATCAAACGCGACGCCGTCGCCAAGATGGGTTTTGACGTCATCATCAATGCGACGCCGGTGGGCATGACCGGGCAAAAAGCGGCTCCGCTGCTCCAGCCTGAAGATCTTGTCGCTCGGATCGTCTTCGACCTGGTTTACAACCCCATCGAGACCCCGCTGCTGCGCCTGGCGCGGCAGAAGGGCCTGACTGCGATCTCCGGAGTGGAGATGTTCGTGCAGCAGGGAGCACGCCAGTTCGAGATCTGGACCGGCAAGCCCGCACCCGAGGAAGAGATGCTGCGTGTCGTTCTGCACGCCCTGCGCCAATCCGCAGAGGCTGCAGGGGAGACCGCCGCACCGCAGACCACCGCAACTCCTGAACCGGAAGCGAAGGCAACGCCCAAGGCTCCCGCAAAGGTTGCGGAGGCACCAGCGAAAGCCGTCGCGAGCACTCCGGCAAAGACTGCCGTCAAAGCACCGGTAAAAGCACCCGCAAAGACCGTGGCCAAGCCAGCCGCAAAACCGGCAGCGAAAACAGCAACCAAGGCCAAGCCGAAGGGTAAGTAACGCCCCTTCGGCCTGGCAGCCGCTCGCAGATCTAAAGCGCTTTCGTCACAAATGACATCTATCGCAGAATCATTGCGATAGCCGTCATCTTTTCTTCCCTATCACTCGTCCAAGCAGTTGTTGAGCCTTGGCTCCTGATGCTTGCGCCTGAAGCAGGCCAGACCTCGCCTGCATGCAAACTGTAGCTACTACATAACATTTCATCGCCCTGCGTTACACTAACCCTCCGCTGGTGCAACGATCCGGCAAGCCACACGTCTCTCCCCAGGTCTTACTGCCCCTTGCTGGCAAGCGATCGCGAGAGGAAAAATGGAAAGGAACAAGTCTGAGGATGCGATCGGCCAATGCGGTACGTTGCCCTATAGCCTGCACATCTGCGCTCCTGCTGCTCTTTGGGCTGGCCGGCTGCAAACATAACGAACCGGACCACACGGCCCAGGAAGCTCCTGCCGCCCAACCCCAGGTGGTCGATGTAGGAAGCAACGATGTTGTCCGGGTAGAGAATCCCGGCCGGTTTCCTCTTCAGTCGTCGGTAGCGCGGTCGGTTGTCAGCACGCTCGAAGTCACAGGCTCCGTCAGCCCGGACGTCTCACGTGAGATTCCTGT
This sequence comes from Granulicella mallensis MP5ACTX8, assembly GCF_000178955.2. Classification (NCBI taxonomy): domain Bacteria; kingdom Pseudomonadati; phylum Acidobacteriota; class Terriglobia; order Terriglobales; family Acidobacteriaceae; genus Granulicella; species Granulicella mallensis. The sequence continues at coordinate 5,403,041 of NC_016631.1, forward strand.
GCTCTCCCTGGCCAATGGACGCGTAGCCGCCCTGCATGTGGGTCTCGGCGACACCGTCCACAAGGGCCAACTGGTGATGGACGTCCAAAGCCCGGATGTGGCAACGGCCTTCAACGCCTATCTCAAGGCCGTCAACGACGAGCATCTGACCGTGATTACCCTGGAGCGCGACAAGCTCCTGTACGACAAGGGAGCGATTCCCCAGACCCAGCTTGAGGGTGCCCAGAACGGCGAGGACGACGCCAAGGCCAACCTCACCGCGGCAGAACAGCAGTTGAAGATCCTCGGAGTCGACAAGGATCATCCCGGCGATATGGTGAAGGTCTATGCGCCCGCGACGGGAGTGATCATCGCGCAGAACGTCACCGCAGCCGGTGCGGCGGGCATCACCTTCGCCGGAGCGGCAGGCTCGTTGACCATCGCCGACCTCTCGCACGTCTGGGTGATCTGCGATGTCTATGAGAATGACCTGGCCAATGTGCACCTTGGCCAGCACGCCGATATCCGGCTGAACGCGTTCCCCGGCAAGGTATTCTCCGGCACCATCAGCGATATTGGAGCGCAACTCGACCCGAGCCTGCGCACGGCAAAGGTGAGAATCCAGGTGCCGAACCCCGGCAATCAATTGCGCCTTGGCATGTTCGCCACGGCGTCGATTCTGGGCTTGCGGCCCGTCGACATGACAGCAGTCCCTGCGGAAGCGATCCTGCAACTGCACGACCGCTCGTATGTCTTCGAGCCTGAAGCAAATGGCACCTTCAAGCGGGTGCAGGTAAAAATTGGACGGACGCTCGAGGGCAATCTGATCGAGGTGCAGTCGGGTCTGAACGTCGGACAGCAGGTAGTGCTGCATGCGCTTGACCTGCAGAATACGGCAGACCAGCAATGATCAAGCGTGTGGTTGATTTTGCGCTGAACAATCGCTTCATCATCCTCATCGCCGCCGTGCTGCTTTTTGGCTGGGGAGCGATCTCATTCCATAACCTCCCCGTCGAGGCCTATCCCGACGTCGCCAACAACTACGTCAGCATCATTACGCAATGGCCCGGCCGCTCCGCTGAAGACGTGGAGCAGCAGGTCACCGTGCCGCTGGAGATCGGCATGGCGGGCATTCCGCACATGGCCCACCTGCGCTCGACCACCCTGGCCGGGATCTCCAGCATCATGATGATCTTCGACGATGAGAGCGCGGACGACTGGAACCGCGAGAAGGTTCTGGAAAGGCTCTCCCAGGTCACGCTGCCGGCTGGTCTTCAGCCGCAGATCGGAACCGACTGGAGCCCCGTCGGGCAGATCTACTGGTACACCCTGAAGAGCACGAACCCCGAATACGACGACATGGCCCTGAAGGGCCTGGAAGACTGGCAGCTCGAAAAGCAGTTCCGCAGCGTACCCGGTGTCGTCGATGTCTCAAGCTTTGGCGGGATCACCCGCGAGTACCAGGTAACCGTCGATCCGGAAAAGCTGATCGCCTACGGCTTGACCATCGCGCAGGTGCAGCAGCAGCTCGCGGCCAACAACGTCAATACCGGCGGCAGCTTCATCGAACAGGGCCAGCAGCAGATTAACGTGCAGGAGGTTGGTCTCTTTACCAACGTGCACGATATTGAGCAGACGGTGCTCAAGGCGTCCAACGGCACCGCGCTGCGTGTCAGCGATGTGGCGACCGTCGCGCAAGGGCCGAAGATTCGCCTCGGCCAGATCGGCAAGACCTATCGCAGCGTCGATGGCAAGCTCATCAACGACGGCGACGCGGTAGAGGGCGTTCTTCTACTCCAGAAGGGTGAAAACTCCGACGCTACGCTCGCGCGTATCCACGAGAAGGTGAAGGAGCTCAACGAGCGCATCCTGCCGAAGGGTGTGACGATCGTTCCCTTCCTGGACAGAAGCACGCTGCTCAAGCTGACGACCACCACGGTTCTGGACAATCTGACCAAGGGCATCCTCCTGGTCGTGATCATCCTGTTCTTCTTCCTGGGCAACCTGCGCGGTGCGCTGATCGTTGCCATTACCATTCCGTTCGCACTGCTGTTCGCTTCGATCTGCCTCGACCTCAACCACATTCCAGCTAACCTGCTGAGCCTGGGCGCGCTGGACTTCGGCATGGTCGTGGATGGCGCGGTGGTGATGATCGAAAACATCGTCCGCCACCTGAGCCATAAGCGCCAGCCGGACAAGACTCCGATCCAGATCATTCGCGAGGCTGCCCACGAAGTACAGCGCCCTGTCTTCTACGCCATCGCGATCATCATCACGACGTACCTGCCGATCTTCACCCTGCAATCCGTCGAGGGCCGCCTGTTCAAGCCGATGGCCTGGACGGTTGCCTTCGCGCTGCTGGGCGCACTGATCTTCTCGATGATTCTCGCGCCGGTGCTCGCGAGCTTCCTGTTCCCCAAGGGCACGACCGAATGGGAAAACCCGGTGATGCACTGGCTTACCAAGCGGTATCGCCACGATGCCACCTGGGCCATCGAGCATAAGACTGTTCCCATCATTGCTGGACTCGCACTGCTGGGCCTGGGGGCATTTCTTATGTTCAGCGGAGCCATCGGTTCAGAGTTCCTGCCACATCTCGACGAAGGCGCGATCTGGGTGCGCGGATCGTTAGCGCCCAGCACGGGCCCCACGGAGAGCCGCACCATCGCCGATAGAGCCAGGGTTGAGCTGGCGGCCTTCCCGGAGGTCACCCAGGTGGTCAGCCAGATCGGCAGGCCGGATGACGGCTCCGATACCACCGGCTTCTTCAACACGGAGTACTTCGTCGACCTGAAACCCAAGGACGAGTGGCGCCCGGTCTTCCATAAGAACAAGGAAGAGCTGATTGCGGCGATGGACCGCGAACTGGAGAAGATGCCCGGCGTCATCTGGAACTTCTCGCAGCCCATCTCGGACAACGTGGAAGAGGCTGTCAGCGGCGTCAAGGGCGAGCTCGCTGTGAAGCTCTACGGCACCGACCTGAAGACGCTGGAGCACAAGGGCGATGAGATCGTCCAGGTAATGAGCACGGTTCCCGGCGTCGCCGATCTCGGACTCTTCCGGGTCATCGGCCAACCGAACCTGAACTATGTCATCGATAGACAGGCTGCGGCACGCTACGGCATCAATGTGGCCGACATCCAGAATGCGATCGAAGGCGCCGTGGGAGGCACCCTCGGGGGAGCGCCTGTAACGCAGGTGCTGGATGGCGAGGCGCGCTACGATGTGATGGTTCGCTACAATCCGAAGTTCCGCTCGACCCCTGAAGCGATCGGCGACATTCGCCTGCTCTCTCCCTCCGGGGAACGGGTTTCGCTCTCGCAGCTCACGCGGCCTGCAGTGACCGATGGCGCGGAGGAGATCTATCGCGAGGAAGGCAGCCGCTATGTGGCCATCAAGTACAGCGTTCGCCATCGCGACCTCGGCAGCACGGTAGAAGAGGCTATTGCGAAGGTCAACAAGCAGGTCTCCCTGCCGCCCGGCTACAAGCTGGACTGGGCCGGAGAGTATGAGAGCCAGAAGCGCAGCTCGCGGCGCCTGATGCTCGTGCTGCCCATCACCGTCCTGGTCATCTTCATGATCCTGTATGCCATGTTCGGCTCGTTCAAGTGGGCCATGCTGGTGATCTGCAACGTCATGATCGCCCCAGTGGGCGGCATGGTCGCGCTGTACCTTACGCATACGCACTTCAGCGTGTCGTCGGGAGTCGGCTTCCTCGCCCTGTTCGGCGTCTCGGTGCAGACCGGCATCATCATGCTGGAGTACATCAACCAGATGCGCGTCAATGGGCACCCGGTCGAAGAGGCCGCGGTGGAAGGTGCGGTGTTGAGGCTTCGCCCGATCGTAATGACGATGCTGGTCGCCATGCTGGGCCTGCTCCCGGCGGCGCTCTCGCACGGCATTGGATCGGACTCGCAGCGGCCCTTCGCTATCGTCATCGTCGGCGGCCTGATGGGCGCGCTGCTGTTCGGCATCTTCATCCTGCCCTGCCTGTATGTCTGGCTGGCGCGCAGCACGGATATTCTTCCCAGACCAGACTACGAGTTCGAGAATTGAGGACCTTCGTCATGTTTAAAACTCAATCCGTCCTCCCGATTCTCGCTGGCGTTCTTGCACTCCAGGTGACACAGAGGCCTGCACTGTTTGCGCAGACGCCTCAGAGCCCTGCCGCCGCTTACGCAGCGGGAACCGCTCCTACCCCTGACCCGCGCAGACCGCCGGTCTCACGTCCGGGGGCCTATACCCTGGCCCAGATACTCGATCTGGCTCGCTCCAAGAACCCCACGCTGCTGGCCGCCGAACAGAACCTGCGCGCGGTTCGCGCCCAGGAGTTGCAGGCCGGCGTACGCGTGAATCCCTCGCTGACAGCAAATGGAACTGACGTCACCGAAGGGGCGAACGCCGTTACCCCCTACAACTACACGGTGCAGGTCTCGCGCCTCTTCGAGCGTGGCGACAAACGCCGCTGGCGTCTCGACGATGCCCGCGCCACCACGGCCCAGACGCAGGCACAACTGAACGACACGATCCGCCAGACGAATCTGGCCGTCAAGCAGGCCTTTACCCATATGCTGATCGCGAAGGAAGCCCTGGAACTGGCGAGCGCCAGCCTCAAGGACTTTCGCCACGAGGTAGACATCGCCTCCGACCGCTATAAAGCAGGCGACCTGGGCAAGCTCGATTTTGAGCGTCTCGATCTGCAGCTGGGCAGCCTCGAGAGCGATGAGTCGAACGACATCGTCAATCTGCGCCAGGCCAGCGACCAGTTGCAAACGCTGATCGGCATAGCCACCCCGGGAGCGGACTTCGACGTGACCGGAGACATTATTCCGCCTCTCGTTACGCAGACGCAGGGGGCACTCGTACAAGCAGGCCTGGACAATCGCCCGGACTATGCAGCGGCTAAATTTGCGGTGACGGCAGCGGAAGCGAATGCCCGGCTGGCGGTAGCGAACGGCACCACCGACCCGACGCTGGAGGCGGAGTACGACCGCAGCGGAACGGAAAACTCTGCCGGCTTCTCCGTCAATATTCCGTTGCGCATCTTCGATCGCAATCAAGGCAACAAGGAGACGGCGCGCTTTCAGGCGACAGGTTCGCAGTTCGCGCAGACCGCGGCTCGCAACCAGGTGGTCTCCGATATCGACCAGGCCTGGATCGGCTATACCCAGGCCAAGCGCCTCTCCGACCGCTTCGGAGAGCACTACCTCGACGAGTCGCATGACGTGCTCAGCATCGCACAGTACGCGTTTGAACACGGAGGCATCGCCCTGATCGACTATCTCGACGCGCTGCGCGATGCGAGGTCGTCCACGAACGACGCTCTCAATGCGTATCAGCAGACCTGGCTGGCGATTCATCAGTTGAGTGCGGCGAGCGCTACGGAAGTGGTGCCGTAGGCTAGTCCTTCCTTATAGTCTTAGTGCCGCAACAGCGCGAACGCGCACTCCAACTTACGTGATCGGCCTGTTGTACCGCCGAAGCATCTCCATGCCGCTCTGCGCGAGACGAGAGGGATTTCCAGCCGAGGTTACTTTCTTCCATACGCCCTCGTCGACAATCACACCGTGGTCCTTTAGCACTCTGCGCATACGGTCCAGGCGAGCAGGTCCTGGCGTCTTCCTCCAGCTTTCGGATAAAAATTGCTCGTTGCCAGTCCACACCCCATAGATGCACATCAACTTATCGGCAATCCCCTCGAAGCTGTGACGGTCCTGAAACTCTGCGTTCACGCCGTCTCTGGGTCGAGTCAGAAACACTTCAACGTCCCGGGTCATATCCACTGGAACGCCAAGCCGGTTACGGAGTACATCGGCATATGTTACTTGTCCTCCGTAAGCAGGGCTGATAAAAGACAGGTCGTCAGCATAACTGATCAATGATCCCGGTATTGCCTTCTCTTTCATCATCGCCAGACTGGGACCACGCACACCCCACTGGTCCGATGCCGCATGAACATCTACATTAATCGAGCTATCTTTATTAGCCGGACCGTTGTCTTCAGGCTCGGCGGCGGCGGAAATCTGCTGGTAAATATTGGCTGGAAGCTGGAACGAGCGGATAATCGGGCGCGCGGCTTTCTTTGTGTTCGGATCAACAGAATATTTGTATTTTTCCATCCATTTAAGTGCGCGAAGAGGCTGCCCACCACCTACCCACAAGACACCACCACTATCTTGAATAATGATTTTTTTTGTCGCTGGCTCTTGATATACATCCTTAAACTGATTACTGCCGATAGCTTCCATGAAGACGGCCGTGTACATACGCACCACGGCCTCCCCATTCACAAGTTCCTGTTCAGTAATGTTTCGATTGATGTACTTCTCGACGTAACCGTCTTTAGGATTAGCGAGGGGCTTAAACGCGGGACCAAGATAAGAGTACGCAGTGCCCCCAATCTGGGACTGGCCCGGACTGCGGGGCGTGAAGGTCTTAGCCGTAGCAGTGCGTAAGTTGTTACGCAGCGTCGACTCCATTCTGTCGTATTCGTCATAGTCTTCTGCGATGATCTGCGAGATGCGCGCCTGGGTTGCCCAGGGTCCAATGACCTTCTCTATGAAGTTGTGAAGCCTTACGAACTCCTGAAGCTCGTCCAGATATTCCTTGGTTGGCTGATTTGGATTGGGGTTTTTAAACCCGAATTTCGGATCAAATGGGGGCATGGCCGTATCTTCCTTGATCTGGCTTCTAAACCTTGAATGTCTTGCGATGCCTTCATCACGATCGAGACACCACCAGACCAGCCTCTTTTGGCCGGCCTGATGAATGAACACCGCAAGGATGGCTTTATTCCATGAAGCCGCCGGACAGGCCATAAATTCAGAAGGCCAGGCTGTTATCCAGACCGGAGCATGATGGTTTTATACCCGCTCCCACCGTCTTTCCATGGAGTGGAATGGCCTATACCTCCATTCTGCTCCATGCTCACCCCTTCTGAATCCAGCCTCGCAGGGCCTCCATACTTACCTCGCGGCCAAGGAACGCCTGTACCAGCTCGCGCGCAGGCTTTGATCCGCCGGGTTCCAGCACCTGCCGCCGATAACGCATAGCCGTATCGCCAGCCAGCACATCGCCCTTGCCGTCCTTCGCGAATTCGGCGAAGAACTCCAGCGCCATCACCTTGTCGTAGAGATAGGTGTAGTAGTTCGAGGTGTAGCCGACAAGGTGCGTGAACGCCGCGTACATGCGGTTGCCGTCGACGAACTCGTAACGGCTGAAGCGGTCGTAGCCTTCGCGCAGAAGTCTATCGAGATCAACTTCCGCGGCGCGGCGATCATGGGTCTCCATCGAGTAGGTCGCGTACATCACCTGCGTCAGCGTGCTCAAAGCCCGGCCATGCGCGCTGGCCTTGGTCATGCGGGTGACGGTTTCGTAGGGAATAGGCTCGCCGGTTTCGTAGTGCTTCGCAAACGTGCGCAGCAGATCGGCGTCCTCGAAGAACTCTTCGAGCATCTGCGAGGGCACTTCGACGAAGTCTCCCTCGGTCGCGATGCCGCTCTGCCCCGCCCAGCGCTGCCGTCCGCCAAGGACCTCGTGCATCAGGTGGCCGAACTCGTGGAAGTACGTCACGACGTCGGAGTACTGCAACAGACCGGGGTCGTTGTCCTTCGGTTGAGGGAAGTTGCACACCAGCGAGGCTTCGGGAACCTGCGCGCCGAGTACGCCGCCGACCAGCGAGCACTCGCTGAACCACTTGCTCTTGCCTTCGCGCGGGTGCATATCGAGGTAGATGCGTCCGACGGTCTCACCCTTGTGCGCCGAGGAGTTGTCATCGTCGAGCACGTCGAATGCTTTGACGGCGGCGTCCCACACCGGGGCATTCGAGACCCGCTCGAAGCGCACGCGGAAGAGCTTGCCGGCCGTGGCAAGAATGCCGGCCTCGACCTGCTCATAGGGGAAGTAGGGACGTACGCTCTGCGAGTCGAAGTCGTAGTTCGCGCGGCGGAACTGCTCCTCCCAGAAGCGCGCATCGCTCAACGTAAGCGGCAAGGCTTTAGGATCGCGCGCACGGACGAAAGCCTCTAGTTCGACGAACTCGCTCTCCGCTGTCGCTCGCGCAGCTTCTTCTACCTCGCCGAGAAACTTCCGCATGTTCGCCGCCGAGCCCATCATCTGGTCGACCGTCGCAATGTCCGCCCAACTGCGGAAACCGAGCACTTCGGCCATCTCCTCGCGTGCCGCGAGGAGATCCAGCAGAACTTGTTTGTTGGCCGGATAGCCCCGATCGGTGTAGGCAAGGTACATTTTGCGCCGCAGCTCAGGAGCGATCGCATAGCTCATCACCGGCGACATCTCCGGCGGATCGGTCGTGAGCACTACGGGAGCATCGGCCTTCAGCTCAGCGCCATTCTCGTGGATGCCGTGCCGTGCGAGGTAGTCGGCGGGCAGACCGCGCAGCTGGTTCGGGTCGTCGACGGAGATCTTGCGGACGTCGTCCTGCACTGTGCGGCTGAAGCTCATGCTCAACTCGGTCATGCGTTCGGAGAGAGCACGGACCTTCTCACGGGTCGCCTCGTCGCGGTCCACGCCGGCGAGCCGATAGCCGAGCAGCGTGCGCTCCAGATAATAGCGGGTTGCTTCGTCCTCAGCGCTGGCATCGATGGCCTCAAGCGCACGGTAGACCGCCTGGTTCAGGCTGAGCTCGACCCCTGCGGCGCTCACCGTCTGCGACAACTCCTGCGCGGCGTCCCGCACGGCGGCGGCAGGATGCACCATGAACATCACCCCGGTCTGGCTTCCGGCCATGCGCAAGTGCCACTGCGCCTTATCGTAGAGCGCTAGCGTATTTTCGACAGTGCGTGCTCCTTCGACGGCCAGCAGCTCGGCTACTTTCTCCCGCGAGGCCGCCAGATGCGTCTCCGTCCATTGCTTTGCGGTATCCGCCGTTCCGCCGCCATTCCATAGATGTAATGTGTCCATGTTGCTTCGTTCCTTCCAGCCGCCGGTGAGAGCGGCATCTCTGCATGATCGCATTTCCTGCGATCTGGTTCAGATGCAGCGGAGCCAACCAACGGACCATACCCGTAAAATAAGACAGCCATGCGCTACCTTATCGTTCTGCTCGCCATCGCCGGAATCATCGACTCCTCCCTAGCGCTTCGCATCCACTACCAGGATCCCAGCCAGGCGCCTCCGTGTGCAGTCACAGAACGGTTCGACTGCGGTGCCGTCAATCATTCGCGATTCGCGGTCTTTCCGCCGAGCAGCTTCGATGAGGACCCTGCTTCGAAGAAGGTCCATGTCCCGGTGGCGCTCTTCGGCATTATCGGCTATGCGTTGATTGCCGTTCTGGCGCTCGCCAACCGCCCCTGGCTCACCCTGCAGGCCGCCGAGATCGGCTTCGCCTTTGCCGCCTTCCTCAGCTTCATGGAGGCCTACATTATCGAGAAGTGGTGTATCTACTGCCTATGGTCTCAGGGCATCATCACGGCGATTCTGCTCTGTGCGATCGTTGCGCTCATCCTGCAGCGCAGGAACAAACAGCAATTTGGCAACATAGCTACGCAATAGGCACGGGATCACGGCTACAATCCGTAGCATGTGGCCCAAAGCTTTTGCACAACTGATCGAACTCGCTCCACACATCTCCCGGCTGATTCCCGTGGCCGACCGCTTCTTCCAGAGCAAATCGGCCAGTGAGGAGACTCACCGGCGCGCCATGGAAGCGCTGGCCGATGGCCTGAGCAGCGACATCGGCCAGGCGACGGCGGCTCATGAAAGTCTGTACCGCCAGTTCAACGATCAGAACGAGAAGCTGGCGGGCATCGCTGCGGAAGTGCGCGCCGCAAAGGCTGCCATCGTGGCTTCAGAGGCACGCATCATCCAGCTGGAGAGGTCCTTGAAGAGCAACACCGAGATGCTGATCGGCGTGTTGGCCATCAATGTGGCGCTTCTGGTGATCTCCCTGTACTTCATACTGCACCACTAAGGACGATGCCCTTCCGCATGCCGACATCTGCACCACCCCCTCAAACTGCTACTCGATTGCCACGCAGAACTCTGATCGCGGTCCTTGGATTACTCGTTATCGTGATCCCAGCTTGCGCCTGGTCTGCGGTCAAGGCCCATCTACAGGCAGTCGCGGTCCTGGACCTCGTGGCCAGCCAGCCGGTGCCTGCACCGCTGCAGGCCCTGGCGACTGAGCCCATCACCACCAGCGAGATAAAAATCAACACGAGCCAGGGCACCGTGCGCGCTCGGCTCTATACGCCGCTGCATCATCCGAAGGCGCCCGCGCTGGTCGTGCTGCATGGAGTGCACCATCTCGGCATGGATGAGCCACGATTGATTGCCTTCGCCTCGGCCATGGCCTCCTGCGGTCTGCGTGTACTCACACCGGAGCTGCCGGACATCAAGGACTACCACATCGGCGCGAACTCTATTGCAACCATCGGCGACACAGCCACATGGCTGGCACAACAAGATGGTGGACAACCTGTAGGGGTTATGGGCCTGAGCTTCTCAGGCGGGCTGTCGCTCCTCGCCGCCTCTGATCCAAAGTTCCAGCCGAGCATCAAGTTTGTCGTCGCCGTTGGTTCGCAGGACGAGATGTCGCGTGTAGCCGAGTACTATCGCACCGGCAAAGACCTGCGCCCCAATGGGACCGTAGAGTTGCTGGCCCCGCATGAATACGGTGCGCTGGTGCTGGAGTATGAGAACCTCGAAGACTACGTTCCGGCTCCCGATCTCGAGCCTCTGCGCGCCGTGCTGCGTGCGCATCTGTACGAAGACCTCGCCGCCGAGAAATCTGCCCTGTCCAGGCTGACGCCCTCCCAGCTTGCTGAAGTAAAGCAATTGATGGATACCACCTCCACGGCAACCCATGATCGACTGGCGGCTGCGGAGACAAAGCACATCGCGGAGATGGCCGGCGTCAGCCCGCATGGACACCTGCGGCAACTCACGACACCGGTCTACCTGCTGCATGGGGAAGGCGATAACATCATTCCTTCCGCGGAGACTCTATGGATGGCTGATGAGTTACCGAGCGAGACGCTGAAGGCTTCACTGGTCTCGCCTGTACTCACTCATATCGATATTGATAACCATGGTCCGACAGCGATGGATCGCTGGCAGTTGGTGCATTTCTTTGGGTTAATTCTAGATGCGGCAGCCCACTGACAACTGTTGCTTTTGTTTTTCTGGTTTGTCATTCCGAGCGCAGCGAGCGAATCTGCTTCCTCCCGTTTTTTGTTCGTATTCCCTATAACGTATAGGTCGGCACAGAAGGGGCATCGTCGTATTGCACATAGCGCTTGTGGCAGCATAAGCGAAGAACGGGAGGAAGCAGATTCGCTCGCTGCGCTCGGAATGACAAGCAAGAAAGGCAACAGCAAGAGCAGAAGCAGATTCCCTTCGGGAATGACAACAAGAAAAGCAAAGACCAAAGCTGTGGCGAACTACAATCGAAGTCAACGCTATGCCAGACCTCATCACCCTCGCCGACATCCACGCCGCCCAGGCACGCATCGCAGGCACCGCCGTGCGCACGCCTCTTGTACGTCTTAGCCGCGCGCGATTGCGCATGGCCGGCTTCGCCGAGTTCGCAGAGAACACACCGGATATCTATCTGAAGGACGAAGCCGCGCAGCCCATCGGCAGCTTCAAACTACGCGGCGCGTACAACAAGATCGCCCAGCTTTCCGCGGAACAGCTGCAGCGCGGCGTTATCACCTACTCTTCGGGCAATCATGCGCAGGGTGTGGCGTTCGCGGCACGGGCGCGGGGAGCGAAGGCTGTCATCGTGATGCCCTCGAACGCACCGCAGTTGAAGGTGGAGGCCACCAAGGCGCTCGGAGCGGAGATCGTCACCGTTGGCCCGGCGAGCCTGGAGCGTAAACAAAAGGCTGAAGAGCTCGAAACGCTGCACGGTTACACGATGGTGCCACCCTACGACGACGAGGCCGTCATCACCGGACAGGCCACCTGCGGCCTGGAGATTTTCGAACAACTGCCGAACGCAGGGCTCGTGCTGGCACCCGTCTCCGGCGGAGGCTTGCTCTCTGGCGTGGCTAGTGGGATCAAGCTCGCAGCGCAGGCGGCAGGCCATGTCGCACCGAAGATTTGGGGCTGCGAGCCCGAGCTTGCTGCCGACGCCAAGGAGTCCTTCGACACGCGCACACTCGTCGAGTGGCCCGCCGCCAAGACCACCCGCACCCTGGCCGATGGCCTGCGCACGCAGTCACTCGGCGAACGCAACTTCCGGCATATCCTGCAGTTTGTCGATGGCATTGTGACCGTCACAGAAGACGAGATTCGTACCGCCCTGCGCCTTATCCTGGGCGCAACCGCACTGGTTGCGGAACCCTCCGGCGCAGTCACCCTGGCAACGATCCTCTTTCATGCGCACGAGCTTCCCAAGGCTGACAAGGTTGTCGCCGTACTCTCCGGGGGGAACCTCGATCCGGCGCTACGTGCTGAACTTGAGGCTGAAACAAAAGCTATTAACAGCTAAAATCTCAGCCATGCGCTTCCCTTCTGTCACCGCAGCGGTCCTGCTTCTGCCCGGACTGCTGTTTGCGCAAAAACAGAAGAGGGACAACCGCAGCGGCTACGAGCGATCGGCGCGTTCGACAGTGCTGCATACGGCCAACGTCTACGCCACTCCCGACAGCAGCGCCCCGCCGATCGTCACGGTCACTCCCGGCCATGAGATCGTCGTGACGGCGCACAACGGCCCGTGGGTGAACGTCTTTGCCAACACCGACACCAAGGAAGACGTAGACCCCGACTCCAAGCCCGAGTTCGAAGATCCCGAGGCCAATCCCGATCCAAGCTCCGGCTGGATTCGCGACAAGGGCATCGTCGGCCCAACCACACCAAACGGCGATGTACTGATCTATGGCGCGGCTGCCGAGTATGAAGCGCAGGCGATGCGACCGCACGCGCCTAAAGGAGCCGACCAGGCCGCGCATCTGCTCTATCATCGCGTCGCCAACTACTTCCCCGACTCACCGCTCGCACCCGAGGCCGAGTTTCGCGCCGCCGACATTCGCTGGCAGCTCGACAAGCTCGACATCTCCACGCTGCCCAGCGCGCATGAGCAGGAAGCCTTTCTGCGTCCTCAGATATATGAAGGCGAGTTCAAGCATCTGATGAAGCTCTATCCGAACTCTCCGTTTACAGCACGCGCGGCGTTCGAACTGCTCGACAACAAACTCTGCGGCGACTGGCAGGGCCTTCCGAAGTGTCCAGAGATGGAGACGCAGCTTTATTTGAAATACGCAGACCGCTATCCCGATGGTCCGAAGTCTGCCGAAGCGCTCTATAACGCGGCCTATCGCCAAGGTGCGCTGGTGACGATGTACGCGCTCGATGAGAATAAAAAGAATTCAGAGGCAGCAGCGAAGAACTGCCAGTCGATTGCCGATGAGCTGCGGCAGAAGTATCCGCAGTCGGACTTCGCGGCTCGCGCCGCGACCGTTGCTTTTCGTGTGAAGCAAGGTATTCCGGTCTATGGGAATGATCGAGATTAAACGATCCTGGGATGAGCCTTTCCTACGCATCGAAAGCCAATATTCGAGGCCGAACTATCAGGAGTATTGGAGGTCCGCGCCGCCACCCTGTAGCGATTGCAGTAGGAGGCGTGGCACAGAAACGATCCGCCCTTCATCACCTTGGCTTCGCCGACCGGCGGACCCACAGGATCTTGTGAGGTAGAAAACGTCGTGCCGAACCAGTCTGCACACCACTCCCACACGTTGCCGGTAACGGAGTACAGGCCATAGCCGTTCGGTGGAAAGCTATCGACCGGACAGCTTCCGGCATAACCATCTTCGGCTGTATCTTCTCGGGGAAACTGGCCCTGCCAGATATTGCACAGATGCCTTCCCTTGGGAGTCAGTTCATCGCCCCAGGGATAGAGCTTCTGCTCAAGACCACCGCGAGCGGCATACTCCCACTGGGCTTCGGTGGGCAGTGCCCTCCCTGCCCACGCGGCATAGGCTGCGGCATCGTTCCAGGAGACGTGTACTACCGGATGGTTCTGCCTGTCCTTCACGTCGGAGCCAGGGCCTTCCGGGTGATTCCACGTAGCACCGGGGACCTTGCACCACCAGGGCGTCATCGCGACGGTGTCTTCTACCACTTCTTCGAAACGCTCCTCGGGAATGTGTGACCAGAAGACGAACGACCAACCAAAGACTTCAGCCTCGGTGCGATAGTTTGTCGCTGCGATAAAGGCAGCGAAGTCGGCATTCGTAACCGGGTAGGTGTCGATGTCGAAGGCCGAGAGCGAGACAGGACGAACCGGGCCTTCGCCATCGGCGGGAAAGCCTCGTTCGTAGTTGGTGCCCATGAGAAAGGTGCCGCCGGGGAGCGGGATCGTCGCACGGTTTGGAGCTAGACCGGGGGTATAGACCAGTGGGGCTTCAACAGGAGTTGAAGCTTCGCGGACGGCTGTCGGCGTGCAGCAGGATTTGGGGTTGTTGTCAGTACTCATCGCACGTCCATCACTTTAGATTGTAGGTCGTGAGCAGAGCCCTGTTACATGAAGATCCTCTTAGGTACCAGAGAAGAACTCTTACCTCTGGAAGAGGTTGGGTTTGCCTCGACATCATTCCCTCAGTGGCTAAAGCCACTATATGCAGCGGCCTCTGACGGCGGGGCTGAAGCCCCGCCCTTTCAAAGCAAAACCGGAACGCTGCCCCCACCACCAGAACATTGACCTCACCTCAGAGACCTGTCCTACGGATAGAGCTTCGCTTCCACGATCTCAGGCTCAGGCTCTCCAGCCGCCACAATCAACTTCTTCAACTGCTCGCGTAACTCATTGGCCTTCTCGCGATATTCCTTGCGGCCCGCGAGATTAACCAGCTCGTTGGGATCAGCGCGCTGGTCGTACATCTGGTACTCGGTATAGGTCTTGGCTGCCAACTCTTTGCCGCCCGACATATCGGCGACGCAGTAAGTCCAATCCGGCGTACGGATCGCGCGCCCGGTCATCGACTCGCTGATCTGGATGAGCTGCTGATTTGGCCAATGCTGACGCGCCTCAGGATCGTTGAGCAACGGCAGCACGCTGTGTCCCTTCCAAGTGGAAGGCACAGGAACACCTGCTGCTTCGAGCAGAGTAGGCGCAAGATCGATAAGCCCAATCAGTTCGGGAACCTGTTGTGTTCCGCGGAAACCGGGACCGTCGATCACCAACGGCACACGGATCGAGCTGTTGTGCGTGCTGCGCTTGTACTCCTGGTTGCGCGTCATGAAGTGGCAGCCGTGATCGCTGATGAAGACGAAGATCGTGTTCTCGGCTAGATGCTCTTCTTCAAGGATGCGACGCACACGTCCCACTGAAGTATCGATGGACTCTATGCAGCCGTAGTAGTCCGGAAGCTGCGCCTGCCAGGTGCCGGGCAGCGCGCGAAGGTCGTCAGGCACCACCGAGTTGACGTAGCGCGCAGCCGCGCCCTTGGGGGCGATGGGCTGGTGCATGTCGTTCTGCTGGTGAGGCTCTAACTGCGAGATGAAGAGGAAGAACGGCTTGTCGTGCTTCTGGCGAAGAAACTTCTCTGCACGGTCGGTGAGAAAGTCGACGCGATACTCGTCCTTGTAGGTGATCTCTTTCCCATCGCGGTCCCAGATCGTTCCTTCATAAGGGTGCGAGGTGTTTTCAATTGCGTTAGCCCCTTCCCAGAGGTCGAGAAAACCACCGCGGTCTTCGGCCTTGACCGCTCCCGGGCTGCCGCCCTGTGCCGGGTTCTCCAGGGCGAGATGCCACTTGCCGATGAGGTTCGCCGAGTAGCCTGCCTTGCGCAGCTCTCCTGCAAGTGTCGGCAGTGATTTATCCAACTCCAGGCCGTTGTGCCAGACTCCGGTCTCCGTGGCATAGCGGCTGGTAAAGATTACCGAGCGCGCCGGAGCGCATACAGGTTGATTGGTAACCGCATGGGTGAAGTTCTTGCCCCGTGCTGCAATGGCGTCGATGTTCGGCGTGTGCGTAGAACTATTGCGACCGTTGGCGCCAACAAAGTCCGACCGGAACTGATCGGCGAGATACAACACGATGTTGGGACGTGAGGCAGGCTTTGCCGCGGCGCCCTTGGACTGTTCCGCCTCAGCGGCACCTGACACAGCAGCAGCTACCGCGGTTGCCACGGTGCCCTTCAAAAATGATCGGCGGCTCTCTATCGTTTCCGGCATCTTCAACTCCTACCAATAAATCTTTGCAGCGAACTGCAGTTGTCTTGAATTATCACGCGTGCTGGTGATCGACGCGAACGTAGAGGGCGTTGTAAAGGTAAGGCTTCCGGGGGCGGAGAAGTTCGGCGTATTAGTGATGTTGAAAGCCTCGGCACGAACTTCCAACCGCGTTCCTGCGACAAGGGGAATCTGCCGGAAGAGCGAAGCGTCGAGCTTATGGTAAGCCGGCCCGCTAACCTGAGTAGGAGAGCCTCCCAGGGCTGCCAGCCCGGTAGCTGTCGTAGCAGGGTTGGCAAAGGCTGCCGGGTTCAGGAACTGCTTCGCATTGTGAGGACCTGCATAAGGGTTCTGCCCTGCCACTTTTAGAGCATTGCATCCCAAACCAGCCGCGGTGGTAACCGAGCAGGCCACGGTGAGAGGCTGACCATCCTGCACGGTTGCGATTGCCTGCAACGACCATCCGCCTGCCACATAAGCCGCAGGCCCATGCGTGAGCAGCGCGCGCCCGTGACCGAACGGCAGAGCATAGGTTCCATTCGCGTGGAAGATATTGCGGACATCGGTATCGCAGAGAGCGTAGTCAAGCCCGATGCCGGCACCCGGAACATAAGGCGCGCGATAACTGCCGATATTGTTATCGAGCTGGTCGCGCGCATCGCCCATGCACTTCGACCATGTGTAGTTGGCATCGAGCGTCAGGCCATTCGACCAGCGGCGGGTGACATCGAGTTGCAGGCCGTTATAGTTTGTTACGCCTGACGGAGTGATGAAAGTACCGCCACGGGCAAAGTCAGGAAAGAAACTATTCGTCTGCGCATTCGCAGTTGAGGGAAGAACCGTATCGAGTGTGTTGGTATTGATCGGGGTCTGCAGGTGTCTCGAGACTGACCCCGCGTAGCCTACCTTCAGGACAGTCGTCGCAGTAAGTTGATATTGCACCTGCAGGTTGTAGCCTTCGGTATAGGCACTCTGCCAGTTGTACTGCCTGCCAAGAAGAGTAATGCTCGAGAGGTTCGCGTTGGCTGCATTGAGTGGAACGTTCGTCAACCCATTGGCCAACGTGCCGATGGAGTTATCCGGCGTTAGCGGGGTAACAGGATTGCCTGCGGTATAGCTTGTCGCGATATTGAACGGGAAGTTCGCGCCCGGCTGTGCGCTCAAACCGTAATTCTCATAGCCGCCATAAAACAGGCCAAAGCCTGCATGGATCACTGTACGTTGATTCACCTGATAAGCCACTCCAAAACGTGGAGCGAAGTTTTCTTTCTGTGCCGTCCCCAGACCCCTGTTGTCGGTTGGCACAAAAGCAATGTGGTCTTTATTCAACAGCGCAATAAAGGCCTGCGGCACTGCAGCTACCTGTGATCGTGGAACGAGGAATTGAGCGCCGACTGCCGGGTTGCTCAAAGGCCCAGGGAGGAAGTTAGCCTGCCGATCGTCACGTTCGGTAGGAACACCGTAGTGCTCCCAACGCAGGCCGAGGTTCAAAGTCAGGCGCGAGGTGGCACGCCAGTCGTCCTGAACATAAGCACCGACGTAGCTCCGGTGAAGGTTGCTGATAGGAGGAAAGCTGGAGGCGCTGACGGTGTTCGCGCCGCCTATATTGTCGTAAGCGGTCGTGGTAGCGTGTTCAATCGAATTGACCGTCGGGTTCAGAAGGAACTGTGCGCGGTCAGTGGAGCCGTCCGTCTGGCTCACGATGGAGGTATAGATGCCGCTATAGCCAAACGAACCGCGCGACGCGGAGGGCGTCGACGTGGGATACAGGAGGCTCTGGTAGAGCAGCCCGGTGCGCAGTACATGGTGGCCGCGCGAGATCGTCACGTTGTCGGAGAACTGCGTAATGTCACTCGCCTTGTTACTCGGCAGAGAACCCGATTGCCCCAGGTTCGCCAACCCTCCGAAGGTCAGGGTAGGCAAGCCACCATTTCCTGGGAACTGCGGAATACCACCGATTCCATACTGCGCCGGAAGGCCTAGCTGATTGGCAAAGGGCTGCTGGCGAATGTCGACCACGCGGCTATAGCCGACGCGCGCTTCGTTCACGATCTGGGGAGTGAAGATGTGGGTCTCACTTACGGCAACATTCTGCGCCTGCGTCCATCCATTGCCGGGACGGCTCGCCTGACCGTCCGCAATACCCTGGAACGGCCCGGGATTCAACTGGTCGGTATCGAGATAGCTGTAACGTACAAACGCCGAATCGCGATCGCTGAAGTGCTGGTCGACACGCAGGTCGATGCCATCGCTGTTATTCGTCACCGTGGGAAACGAGGTGAAGTTATTCGTCACTCCCCCGGCGGTCGGCGACGGAAATAGATTCAACAAAGCGATCGCGCTGGAACTCAATCGAGCGCTGGGCAATCTATTGAGCAACGCCACTTGTCCGGCGTTGGTAAAGTTTGTCTGCCCTGCAATGGACCCTGAGTAAAAAGGATCGCGCACATAGCCGGTGCTGGTCGCCTTCAGTCCGGTGGTTGCATCGATCTGCCCGCCTGTGATGGGGCGGCTGGTCGCCGGATCGAAGATCGTGCCCACGGGAAAGACTCTGCCCAGCAAATCGGTCTTGGTTCCGCTTTGCCCTGTAATCAAGTCGGCGAAGTTCGTAAATCCAGATTGATTTTCGGCAGCAGTAGGCACAGTTACAACCTTGCTGCTGTCCTGCGCGCTGCGCATGCCTTGATAGTCGAAGAAGAAGAAGGTCTTGCCTCGGCCGTTGTACAGCTTGGGAATGATTACCGGTCCACCGAGGGCGAAGCCGAACTGATTCTGGCGAAAAGCCGGCTTGGCCGCTGCCGTCGCAAAGTAGTTGCGCGCATCCAGGACATCATTGCGGAAGAACTCCCAGGCATCGCCGTGGAAACTATCGCCGCCTGACTTCGTCGACACATTCAGCACCGCACCTGCAGAGTGGCCGAACTCCGCCGTGTAGTTGTCCGTCTGCACGACAAACTCCTGCAGCGCATCCGGCGGAGGCATGATGACGTACTGCGTCTGATTTACGTAGTCCGCAATCGCGGCGTTGTTATCGATGCCGTCGAGCAAGTAATCGTTCTGCCCGCGGCGCGCGCCATTCGCGCTGAAGGAGCCGCTGGCTGCCAGGCCGCGCGAGTCTGCCTGCGCAATCGTGACACCGGGAGCGGTCTGGGCCAGGAACGTTACATTGCGGCCGTTCAACGGCAGATCATTGATGCGGCGCGCATCCACCAGTTGCTGCAGCGCAGAGGTCTGCGTCTCCAATAGCGGCTGGGTGGAAGCGACTTCTACCGTTTGCGTTACCTCGCCTACGTGCAGGGCTACGTCTTCGCGCAAGGTTGACTGGGCCGTGATCGATAGGCCCTTCTGCACATAGCGCTCAAAACCTTCCTGTTCCACGGTGAGCGAATAAGTCCCAATAGCAAGTGGCGAGAAGGTAAAGCTGCCATCGCTGCCTGACTTCGCGGTGCGCTCGACACCGGTCTCCTCACTGCGCAACTTGATCGCGGCACCGGATACTCGCTGCTGTTGTGCGTCGGCCACCGTGCCGACGATAGCGCCGGTATCTACCTGGGCCCAGGCGGCGACGTGAAGAGATGCAATCAATACAAATAAGAGTGAGATGTTCCTGCGCAGGGACACAGAGCCTCCGGTGAGATAAGGAAGACACGCTTATTCCGGCGGGGAGAAAGTACGCACGCAGAGATAGCTCGTCGTTCGAAAAATAAATTAGAAAAGGGGAGTTAGCTAGCTAGTAACTTAGCGGCAACAGGTACAACAACAACCGGTGCGGGGAGCAACCGGGGAGAGGCCGGTGGAGGCCATCATCGCGAATTGTTGGTTACTGCATGACATCTTTGCCTGCCTGTCTGCAAAGCATAGGAGGAATATATTCGTATGTCAACTTCTGAGCTTATAAGAAGGCCCGTTTTGCGATAAGTTCGCGGGCGTAGTTGCTGTTGTTTTTTCTGGTTGTCATTCCCGGAGGGAATCTGCTGTCTGGTGGTGGCAAACATGCTTTCCTGCCAAGGAGGGAAGCAGATTCCCTCCGGGAATGACAACCAGAAAAGCAAAGGCAACAGCAAAACAAAGGTAGAGCAGACAATAGCAATTGCTGACTTCCCTCAGTTCTTCGCGCGTTTTTTCGCCGGCGGAGGACAGGTAGATTCCCGCACCACTAACTCCGGATCGACTATCAATTGTTTCGAGGGAGGATGGTCCGGGTGCGCGGTGATCTGGCGCACCAGCGCTTCAGCGGCAAGCATCCCCATCGTACGCAGAGGCTGCCGCACTGTCGTCAGGCTGGGATTCTGGAAGGCTGCCGACTGCACATCGTCGAAGCCAACAACGGAAACATCCTGCGGCACGCGCAACCCCGCCTCACGCAGAGCACGGATGGCTCCAATTGCCGAGACGTCATTGAAGGTGAACAACGCGGTAAAGGGGGTATCCGATGCGAGCAGCCGTTGGGCCGCGAAATAACCGGGCTCATGCGAGGGAGCATCCCCTTCAAGCTGGGCTACGAGCTTGGGGTTGAGCTTGATCTGCGCCCGCGAGGCCGCATGGCGGATCGCCTGCCAGCGCGGTTCCGTATCCGAGCTGAAGCTCTGCCCCTTGATGATGGCGATCTCACGATGCCCCAACCCCACCAGGTGATCGAGCGCCAGTTCCACAGCACGGCGCTGGTTCAGCATAATGTTCGTCACACCCTCCTGCTCGTCGGGGCAGGAGACGGTGATCGTCGGCAGCCGCGAGTGCAGCGGCATGATGGTGTCGATGGCGATGATGCCATCGACGGAGCGCTCCATCAACAGTGCCTGCGCCCGCTCAATCAGTTCGCTGCGGTGGTGATGGCTGATGAGGAAGTAGATGTAGCCGGACTGCAGCAATCCCTGTTCGATCCCGGCGAGCACCAGCGTCGCATAGCCCTCGGAGACCTCCGGAACCAGTACGCCAACCATCATCGACCGGCCATGCCGCAGCGATCGCGCCAGCGCATTCGGACGGTAGTTGAACTCCTTGGCGGCGGCAAAGATGCGGTCCTGCGTGGTCTTTGGAATCGACTTCGCTGCGGGAACGCCGTTCAGCACGCGCGAGATGGCCGCTACCGAAAGCCCCAGATGCGCCGAAAGAGTCGCCAGCGAAGCGGGTGCGCCATGCCGGGAAGTTGCATCTGATAGATCAGTCTTATCGGATTTGTTTACTTTTTTCGACGAAGGTGCCACCCCGTGAGTCTTTCACAAGTGGGCACCCGCGCGAAAATCGATTGCCGAGGCTTGACAGTCGTTATCGAGACGGAGCATAGTGCCTATTTGCTCAAACGTTTGCCTAATTTGGGCAAACGTTTGCTCAGGCGCTATCGCAAACGCCAAATATTTACGTTGTCGGACTTTCCTGGAGGCAGTATGAAGTTGATCTCTACCATCTTTTCCCCTCAGCGCAGGGCCTTTCGGTGGCTTGCGCTCGTGGCAATTCTTTGCGTCGCTTCCCTGGCCGCGCATGCCCAGTACCGAACGTCGGTCCAGGGTGTTGTTACCGATCCCGAGGGAGCGGCCATTCCGGGCGCAACCCTGACGCTCAAGAACACCACCACGAACGGAACGATCGTTCACACGAGCGACGCCAATGGCGTCTTCAACTTCAACGCTCTGCCAGCCGATCCCTTCGTCCTGACGGTCGCACGTAAAGGTTTTGCGACCAAAGTTCTCAGCGATCTCCAGTTCGTTCCTGAAGAGGCCAACGCCTTGAACGTGCAGTTGGCGGTTGGCGGAGATACGCAGACGATTACCGTCGATGCCTCGACGCAACCGGCCCTCAATACACAGAACTCAAACCTGGGCGTCACCATTAGCAGCAACGATATCGCGCACATGCCGTCCTCCGGCCGCGACGTATTCACGCTGAGCCAATTGGCGCCGGGCGCGATCAACGATGGAGCCCAGGCTACAGGTGGAGGTGTTTATAGCGCCCCCGGCAATCAGGGTGTTGGAGGCTCAGGATCGGGCGGACAGGAGCCCACCGAAAACAAAGCTCAAACCTTCGCCAATGGCAACCAGAATTCGGCCAATGGCATTGCGATTGACGGCATCAGCACCACCAGTGCGGTCTGGGGCGGAGCCAGCGTTATCACCCCTGATCCGGATTCCATCGGCAATGTGCGAATCGTTACCAATCAGTACGATGCAGAAAATGGACGCTTCAGTGGTGCCCTTACGGAGATCACCTCCAAGAGCGGTACGAACCAATTTCATGGAAGCCTCTTTATCGACATTCACCGTCCTGGTTTGAATGCCTATCCGCATTTTTCTGGAACCGGTTCTGATCCTAAAACCGGTAGAGACAACTCTCGTTTCAACCAATATGGCGGTAGCGTTGGCGGCCCGATCTGGAAGAACAAGGTCTTCGCCTTCTTTTCCTATGAGACCTCCCCACAAGGGAATGCCCCCACGACAGGAACCGGCTGGTACGACACTGCCGCCTTCGACGCTCTAGGACGACAAGGAAGCATTGCAGCCACCTATCTGACCTTTCCAGGTGCGGGCGTCAACGCTACCGGCCTTGTCCCGGGCGTGACCTGCGCAACTGCCGGTCTGGTTCAAGGTGTCAATTGCAATGCCGTCGCGGGAGGCTTGAATATTGGCTCTCCGCTGACCTCTGCCTTAGGTACTCAAGACCCTACGGCCACTGGAACCACGGCCAATCCAGGAGTTGGCAGTGGACTGGGAAATGTGGCGGATATTGCAGAGTTCGCGACAATCTCGCCCTTTAGCTCGTTCTACAAATCCTATAACGGTCGTCTCGATGCCGATGTCACCAAGAGCGATCACCTCAGCTTTGCCATCTATTGGGTGCCTCAAGGGACTACAAACGAACGGGGCGGGTCCCGCAACTATGACATCTTCATTCACAACCAGATCAACGATGCTTTCTCAGTGATCTGGAACCATACATTCTCGCCAACATTCCTCAACGAGGCTCGTGCCAACGCTGCAGGCTGGCGTTATAACGAACTCGCCTCCAACCCGCAGTCGCCCATCGGCCTGCCACTAGACAATATTGACCAGATCGGCTCTATTACGCTCAATCAATTCGGCCCCTCCGTTGGCAGCGATCTGAACCAGTGGACCTATGGCTACAAGGATGTTGCGACCAAGGTCTGGGGACAACAGACCATTAAATTTGGCGGCGATTATACGAATCTTCACTACCTCAATAATCCGACTTTCACCTTTGCACCGACCTATAATTTTTACAATGTCTGGGACTTCCTGAACGACGCGCCACACCGGGAGCAAGGACAATTCAACCCGGCAACAGGTTTCCCCGGTGGTGCCCGCCAGGACGATCGTGAAAATCTCTTTGGTTTTTTTGTGCAGGATGATTGGAAAATTCGCAAGAACCTGACCATTAATCTGGGCCTGCGCTATTCCTATTTCGGTTCACTTTACGACAAACAAAACAATATCGGTGTGGCTACTTACGGTCCGGGTGCTGCTACTTATACAGGTCTTAGCGTTAAGACAGGCGGCAATGTCTGGACACCGCAGAAGGGCAACTTCGGGCCTCAGTTTGGATTCAATTGGAGCCCCGAGACCTTCCACGACAAGCTTGTCGTTCGTGGCGGTTACGGCCTGAGCTACAACCAGGAAGAGATCGCCATTACCGCGAGTGGCAGCAGTAATCCGCCGCTGACGTTCAACGCTAACTTCGCCTTCGATAGCCCCACCAACCCAGGCGCTACAGGAGGGGCCATTCTTTATGGGATATCCAGCAGCCCGACGAACTTGTTCGGCTATGCTGCCAATCCCAACACTCGCGTTTCGATTGAAAATGCGGCCGGGATACCTAGCTCGGGTCTGGCTAACCTCACCATCTTCCCTTCTCATCTACCTACCACCTATGTTCACCATTACTCGCTGGACTTGCAGTACGACTTAGGGCACCAGCTTGTAGCGACATTGGGATATCAAGGCAGCTCGTCCCATCACGTCATCGAAAACTCCAACTCCAACGCCTTCGCACTGGCGAATGGTTTGGCGCTGAACCCACTGGTTACAAGCGGAAACTACTGGTGGAATGGCGGTTCAGCCAACAACAATGCCCTGCTCGCTGGCTTGAAGCACCAATTTGCTCATCACTTCTCTGCCGAAGGCCAGTTCTCCTGGGCAAAGAGCCTGGATAACACCTCTGGGCCTTACGAAGAGCAGCCTTATACCCCCGTCAATTCAAGCTATGACTATGGCCGTTCCGATTTCAACATCGGAAAATCCTTCAAGGCTTTTGGCCTCTGGCAACCGGTTCTCTTCCACGGCAGCAATCGCTGGATGGAGAAGATTGCCGGCGGCTGGTCGCTGAGCGGCATCTACACGGTTCATACCGGCTTCGGCTGGACACCTAACTACGGAATCCCGCAGTCACTCTACTGCTCCAACTGCGGCTACCAAAATCTGCGTCCCTTCTACCTCGGGGGCTCTCCACGTTCAACGAAGAATAGTGCTTTCGAGCCCAATGCCGCAGGTGTTTCTTCAAATTACCCAGGCAATCTAACCGGAGTCACCCAGACGGCGACAGTCAACGGAGCTACTGGGACACCTGTTCAGTTCTCCAATCAATACTTCAGCGTGCCTAACTTCGCTGCGGCAATGACAGCGGCTAGCGGCACCGGATTCCCAGCAGTTAACGCGGCTCTACCACCGCCGCCGGGAATTGCACGTAACTCGTTCAACGGCCCTGGATACAAGGACGTTGATGCCTCTTTGGCAAAGGCGTTCGGTCTCCCCAAGATGCCTGTTCTAGGCGATCAGGCGAATATTGAAATCAGCATTAGCGCCCTCAACCTGTTCAACAACCTGAACCTCAACCCATCCAACATCGCAACCAATATCAACTCTTCGAACTTTGGAACGGATAATGCTCCTCTCGGTGCACGGTCCGTTACCTTCCACGCGCGGTTCAGCTTCTAACTCGCGTTTGTAGTCCTTTGCAAACAAGAGGGTGCTCCTCAAGGGGCACCCTCTCTTTTCACTCAATCTTTGGATCTTGATCCCGCGTAGTGTGAGCAGCCGGGGGCTCCCATGGAAGACATGCTGCATCGATGGAAATATGGCACGTTTCAGTTAGGACTCGTAGCTGTAATGGCTACAAGCGTATTCACAGGTTTTAAAGTTCAAGCCCAGGAACAGATACAGATCGACGCTACGGCGCCAACAACACCCTTCCCTCACTTCTGGGAACAGATGTTCGGCTCAGGACGAGCCATTCTTTCGCTGCGCGAGAGTTATCGCGACGATCTGGTCGCAGTAAAGCAAGTTACTGATTTTCGTTATGTGCGCTTTCATGCCATCCTGCACGATGAGGTCGGTGTCTATAACGAGGATGAGCATGGCAACCCGGTCTATAACTTCACCTATGTCAATCAGATCTATGACGGCCTACTAAAGAATGGCGTGAAGCCTGTAGTCGAGATCAGCTTTATGCCGAAGAAGCTGGCCTTCAATCCAGATGCGTTGCATCCCTTCTGGTACAAGCAGAATGTCTCGCCACCAAAGAGCATGGAGCGCTGGGACGACCTGATGAAGGCGTTCGCGCAGAACCTGGTGGACCGCTACGGCATCGATGAAGTTTCAACCTGGTACTTCGAAGTATGGAATGAACCGAACATCGATTTCTGGGGCGGTATCCCGCGGCAGGAATCGTACTTCGATCTGTACGCCCACACCGCACGTGCGTTGAAAGCTGTAGATCCTCGTCTTCGCGTAGGCGGCCCGGCAACGGCGGCTGCGGCCTGGATTCCAGACTTCCTGAAGTACACGGCGGAGAACCATGTACCGGTAGACTTCGTCTCCTCGCATGGTTACGACGATGAGCCCGTCGAACGCCTCCTCGGTAAGGACCAACCGCTGCGTGACAAGGACGTTCGTGAAGAAGACCGTACCTGCGCCGCAGCAACAAAGGTGCGCCACCAGATCGATGCTTCAGCGATGCCACATCTGCCCCTGCTCTGGACGGAGTGGAACGTTCCCGGCCAAGATCAACTGCGCGACACAGCCTACGTTGGACCGGCGCTGGCCGAGGCTGTTCGCACCTGCGATGGCGTGACCGACTATCTCTCCTTCTGGACTTTTTCCGATGTGTTTGAAGAAGGCGGCCCCGCAACGAAGCCGTTCGAAGGCCAGTTTGGACTGCGAGCCGCCGGCGGTATCAATAAGCCGAGCTTCTACGACTTCGCACTCTTACACAAACTAGGGACGCAGCGCATCGCTAATCCATCGCAGGATGTGATTGTCACGAAGCTGGCAAATGGCTCCCTGGAGATTGCCGTCTGGAATCTGCCTGACCCAGGAAAGGCTCCTCAACCCAGGCAGATAACGCTAGCCATTCAAGGGGTAAAGAAGAACGCGCAGGTTTCGATTGCGCAAGTCGATGACGAGCACAGCAACACACTCAACTCCTATGCGAAGCTAGGCAGCCCTCGCTATCCCAAGCCCGCGCAGGTAGAGCAGATGAATCGCGAGACCGCGCTCACTCCCCCTGAACACCGTTCTCTTACCAATGGGAGCCTCTCGCTCGAACTTGGGAAGAATGCGCTCGTACTGATCGAAGTCCGGCCATAAGTGCTTTACATGCGTTCAGCACGAACCTATCAATCATCCGTCCGGAAAAATCTATCCGGCAGCAATGAAAGGAATACCATGCGGAAACAATTGAAACTTCGCTCTGTTGCCCTGGCGGCGGGAGTGTTTCTTTTTTCGAGCTCCATGCTTTGCCTCCAGGCACAGGAGCAGGAACACATCGCCATCGATGCCAAGGCAGCGACCACACCCTTCCCTCATTTCTGGGAGCAGACGTTCGGCTCAGGCCGGGCCATTCTTTCGTTGCGCGAGAGCTATCGCAATGATCTCCGCACGGTGAAGCAGGCGACGAACTTTCAATCCGTGCGCTTCCACGGCATCTTCCTCGATGAGGTTGGACTCTACGACCCGGATCGTCAGACCAAAAACCCTGGCCTCGCCGCACAGGCTGCTAATGATGCTTCCATCTATAACTTCTCCTATATCGATCAAATCTATGATGGCCTGCTGGCGAATGGTGTGAAGCCCTTCATCGAGCTGAGCTTCATGCCGAAGAAGATGGCCTCCGATCCCAATGCGCTGCACGCGTTCTGGTATCACCCGAATGTGTCCCCACCGAAGGACTATGCCACCTGGGATGCCATGATCCATGCGTTTGCCGAACATCTCATCAAGCGCTATGGCGTTGAAGAAGTGGCCACATGGAAGTTTGAAGTATGGAACGAGCCCAACCTGGACTTCTGGATGGGGAATCCGAAGCAGGCCACCTACTTTGAACTCTACGACCACACAGCGCGCACCCTGAAGGCTGTCTCTCCGCGCCTGATCGTCGGAGGACCGTCTTCCGCGCAGGCCGCGTGGGTTGCACCTTTTCTCGCGCACGTGAAGGAGAAGAACGTTCCGATCGACTTTGTCTCGACCCACGTCTATGCCAACGATACGGCGGACAACGTGTTCGGTACGACTGAAGATATTCCGAGAGACAAGATGGTGTGGCGTGCTGTCAAAAACATCCACGAAGAGATCCTGAACTCGGCCTTTCCGAAGCTGCCGCTCATCTTCTCCGAGTACGGGGCCAGCTATTCCAATGAGCCGAATGTTACCGACTCCACCTATATGGGCCCGTGGATGGCGAACAATATTCGCCTGTGCGACGGCATGACCGAGAGCATGGACTACTGGACTTTCTCCGACGTCTTTGAGGAACAAGGTGTCGTGCGATCGCCCTTCTATGGCGGCTTTGGCCTGCTGTCTGCCGACAGCATTCCCAAGCCTTCGCTCAATGTCTTTCGCACGCTGCACAAGTTGGGTGACCAGCGCATCTCCGTGGCTTCAGAGTCAGTACTGGCGACGACTACAGCGAATGGTGGACTCACAGTTGCTCTATGGGACTACGCTCCTCCCACAGGAATAGGCGCTACCTATACGATGCCCACTGGACCCGCAGGACCGGCGAAGACGTTCGATCTTGAACTGAAGAACGTGCCAGCAAATGCCTCCGTTCAACTGTGGCGCGTGGACGATGATCACGGCAACGTGCTGAAGGCGTTTGACGCTATGGGACGTCCCTCTGGCGATCTCACCCAGGAACAGGTTATAAAGCTCCGTGCAGCCGGAGAGATGGCTCCTGCGGAACACGTACGCCTCAAACAAGGCAAACTACAGGTCACAGTTCCAGCGCATGGCCTGGCACTCGTGGTGATAGAAAGGTAACTCGATGGAACGGCGCACATTACTAAAGTTACTTGCCGGATCGGCACTGTTACCGCAGATTCCAGCATTCGCACGCACGAAGAAGCCGAACAATACTCTTACCCAAGAGGATGACGCCTTCCTCGACGAGATGCAGCGGCGTGGCTGCCTGTATTTCGTCGAGCAGGCCGGAGCGAAGACCGGACAGGTGCTCGACCGGGCCGCGTCGGCTAATACCGACGGGAAACGAGACCCTCGCCTGATGGCCAGTATTGCGGCTACAGGCTTCGGTCTTTCGGCGTTATGCATCGCGGAAAAACGCGGCTATCAGCCTCGGCAGAAAGTCATAGAACAGATTCGCAGGACGCTGCACTTCCACTATGAGCAGATGCCCCACGAACATGGGTTTCTCTATCACTTCAACGATGTCGAATATGGCGCAGCTTACATCGGCAGTGAGGTCTCGTCGATCGACACCGCGCTCCTGCTGTGCGGCGTTCTGACGGCCCGGGCCCACTTCCATGAAGACGCCGAGATCAAACGGCTCGCAACAGCCCTTTATGAGCGCGTCGATTGGCCCTGGATGCTCAACGGAGGAACAACCTTCTCCATGGGCTTCTCTCGCGGCAAGTTCATCCAATCTCGTTGGGCCCATTACAGCGAACTGATGATGATCTATCTGCTCGCCATGGGTTCTCCGACACACCCTGTCGAAGCTTCAGCCTGGGACGCCTTTGATCGTCCGAAGATCACCTACAAGGACTACACCTACATCGGGGCGGGCGATCCGCTCTTCGTGCATCAGTACAGCCATGCGTGGTTCGACTTTCGCGGCAAGCGCGATAAGTATGCGAACTACTTCGATAACTCCGTCATCGCGACCAAAGCCCATGAGGCCTTCTGTCTTAGCCTGGGCAAGCCCTATTCGCCTGACTATTGGGGCATCAGTGCTTCGGACTCCGAGCACGGCTACACAGCATGGGGAGGGCCTCCGGGTGAGGGCCACATCGACGGCTCCGTCGTTCCCAATGCACCGGCAGGATCGCTTCCCTTCCTGCCAGCGGACTGTCTCCGCGTGCTGCGATCGCTGAAAGAGAAGTATGGGGAAAAGGCGTGGGGACGGTATGGGTTCTGCGATGCCTTTCATCCGGAGGCAAAATGGTATGACCCGGATGTGCTCGGCATCGACCTGGGGATCGGTGTGCTTATGTCCGAAAACCTGCGCACCGGTTTTGTCTGGGAGACCTTTGCGCGTAACCCGGAGGTTGGGGTGGCGATGAAGAAGGCGGGCTTTCGGGCTGTATAAAGCTGTAAGCCTGTGGTTCGAGAACTATAAGACTGTGATTTCGGGGTAATTCTCTCACCAGTGGTGAGAGAATTACCCCATTCCGGTGCATCTCAAATGTTGCCATCTCGACCGAAAAACGGGAGGAAGCAGATTCCTCGCTGCGCTCGGAATGACAACCAGAAAAGCAAAGACAAAAACAAAGGAGAAGGCGAAGGAAAAAAACAGAGGCTTGCTAACTGCCGCCGCTACTCTGAATCCGCTTGCGGTTTTCACGCAGCAGTGTGAGGAAGTCGCGCAAGGCTACCCCTTGGTTCTTCGGGTTCCACGATACCGATAGCCCCAGTGACAGCGTCTCCGGTAGCAGGGGGCTGAAGCTAATTCCCTTGGCGCGCAGGTGGCGCATGCCTGCCGGAACCAGCGCGATGCCTTCTCCCGACTCGACCAGCGTCAGCACTCCAGGCCACGACGACGAGGTGTTCGCGATGTTCGGAGAAAAACCCTCCGCCGCGCACAGCGAGACAATGCCGTCGAACAGAAATGGATTGGAGTTGCGATCGACCAACACCAGTGGTTGATTCTGCAACAGGCTTACCGGAACATCCCGTCCGGCAAATGGGTGGTCGAGGCGCATGGCCACCACGATGGGGTCGCGGTACAGAAGCTCGGAGCGCAGCGTGCGGTCGAACGGCGGCTCGAGCGGCCGCGTCAGCCCCACGTCGATGCGGCCTTCCTCCAGTGCGGCGACCTGCTCTACGGCGCGCATCTCGATCAGCGAAAGCCGAATCCCCGGGCGGGTTCGCCGGTACTCGCGGATGATGCGCGGAAAGAACCCTCCGGCACCCCACAGAAAGAAGCCTATCGACAGCGTTCCCACTTCGCCGTGCAGCGATTGCCGCGTCAGGTCAACGGCACGCTGCGCCGCTCGCAGCGTCTTGCGGGCTTCCTCCAGGAACACGTGGCCCTCTGCAGTAAGTTGCACCCGGCGGCTGGAGCGGTCGAGCAAAGCACCGCCGATTTCGGCTTCGAGGTCAGCCATCTGCTCGCTTACAGACGACTGCGAGACATTCAACCGCTGGGCCGCCGCCGAGAGGCTTCCGAAATCAGCGACCGCCGTGAAGTAACGCAGATGACGTAATTCCATGAGGTCAATCTACCGATCTTTCGGTGTCAAAAATACCGATCTTCCGATCTCATTCTATCGGTTTTACCGATAGAACATGGAGGAAAGAACTGCGAATCGGAATGGGAGGAGTTAGAGTCCTTATTACAGGATCTTTTTTGTCCGTGGAGTCCCTTTCATGTGGATTGTTCGACTTGCGCTGACTCGGCCCTACACGTTCATCGTGCTGGCTCTGCTCATCCTGATCGCGGCCCCGGTCGTGATTTTGCGTACCCCGACCGACATCTTTCCCAACATCAACATCCCGGTCATCTCCATTGCCTGGCAGTACACGGGACTGAATCCGGAAGAGATGGAAGGGCGCCTGACCTCGCCGTACGAAAAGGTGCTCACCACGCTGGTGGACAACATCGAGCACATCGAGTCGACCACCATCAACGGCCAGGCGATCATCAAGGTTTACCTGCAGCCGGGTGCTTCGCTGGACACGGCGAACGCCCAGGTCTCGGCGGCCTCTGAGTTCCAGCTCCGCTCGCTGCCACCGGGAATTCTGCCTCCACAGATCATCAACTTCTCCGCATCGAGCGTTCCGATCCTTCAGCTTGGCCTCTCCGGCAAGGATCTATCCGAGCAACAGTTAAACGACTTCGGCCTCAACTTCATCCGGCCGCAGTTAGTAACGGTTCCCGGCGCCGTCGTTCCGAGCGTCTACGGCGGCAAACAAAGATCGATCATGGTCAACCTCGATCCCAGACGGCTGCAGGCCGAAGGGGTCTCGCCTGTCGACGTGCTCAACGCGATGAACCAGCAGAACGTCGTTCAACCCGGAGGCACCGCCAAGATCGGCTCCGCGGAGTACGACGTCCGGCTCAATGGCTCTCCTCTCACCGTCGAGGGCCTGGAGAACCTTCCGCTTAAACAAGTGAATGGAACGACGGTCTACGTGCATGACGTCGCCAGCGTCGTTGACGGAAGCATTCCGCAGACCAATATCGTTCGCCAGGACGGGCATCGCGGCGTACTCGTCTCCATCCTCAAGTCCGGCTCTGCTTCTACGCTGGACGTCGTCAAAGGCGAATTCGCTCTTCTGCCTCGTATCAAGTCTGGCCTGCCCTCGACCCTCAAGATCACTCCCATCGGCGACCAATCGATCTTCGTGCGCTCCTCGGTGAATGGCGTTATCCGCGAAGCGGTCATCGCGGCGACGCTCACCGGACTGATGATCCTGCTGTTCCTCGGCTCGTGGCGTTCCACGATCATCATTGCAGTCTCCATTCCTCTTTCGATCCTGACCTCGATCATCGTCCTTGGCCTGGTGGGACAGACGATCAACATCATGACGCTTGGCGGCCTGGCGCTTGCCGTGGGTATCCTCGTCGACGATGCCACTGTGACGATCGAAAACATCGAGCGCTACCTGGAAGAGGGCCACCCACTGAACGAGGCCATCCTCGAAGGCGCAGCGCAGATCTCGGTGCCCGCATTGGTGTCCACGCTCTGTATCTGCATTGTGTTTCTGCCGATGTTCTTTCTCGCGGGCGTGGCGCGCTACCTGTTCGTTCCGCTGGCCGAGGCCGTCGTCTTCGCGATGCTCGCGTCCTACATGCTCTCGCGAACCCTGGTGCCGACGCTGGCGATGTATCTGCTGAAGGCCCACGATCACCACGCGCCCCTCTCGCGCAATCCTCTTGCGCGCTTTCAGCGGGCCTTCGAACGTGTCTTTGAGCGCGTGCGCTCCACCTATGAGTCTCTGCTGGAACGGCTCGTCACAGCCCGCAGACTGTTCATCCCGATCTTCCTCGGCTGCTGCGTGCTTGCCCTGCTGCTGGTTCCTACCCTCGGCCAGAACTTCTTTCCCGCAACCGATAACGGCTCGTTCATTCTGCATGTTCGCGGCAAGACCGGCATGCGTATTGAAGAGACAGCCAAGCTCTGCGATCTCGTCGAGCAGTCCATCCGCACCACCGTGCCCGCAGGCGAGATGGATAACATCCTCGACAACATCGGCCTGCCCTACTCGACCCTGAACACGCAGCACGCCACCAGTGGTCTGTTCGGAGCATCTGACGGCGACATCCTCGTCTCGCTGAAGGAAGATCACCACCCCACCGCCGATTACATTCGTACGCTACGCGAAAAACTTCCCCGGGAGTTCCCCGGAACGGTCTTCTACTTCCTGCCCTCCGATATCGTCACGCAGATTCTGAACTTCGGCCTGCCTGCTCCCATCGATGTGCAGATCGACGGGCCCGATGACGTGGGCAATCGTAAGGTAGCCGATACCATCCTGCAGCAGTTGCGGCAGGTACCGGGCCTTGTCGACCTGCGTCTGCAACAGCCCGATGACTACCCCGTGCTCAACATCAACGTGGACCGTACCAAGGCGGCACAGGGCGGCTATACGCAGCGCGATGTGGGCACTTCGGTGCTCAACATCCTCTCGGGCTCCACGCAGCTCACGCCAATGTTCTTCCTCAACTATCGCAACGGTGTGGTCTACAACATCGTGGCCCAGACGCCGCAGTACCAGGTGCAGTCGCTGCAGGATCTGCAGAACATTCCCGTCTCCGCGCCAGGCGCGAAGCAGCCGGAGATTCTGGCGGACGTCGCTGACTTTGGACGCTCCACAGAGTTGCCCGTCATCAGCCACTACAACATTCGCCGCACGCTGGACATCTACGGCAACGTGCAGGACCGCGACCTGGGCGCGTCGGCACGGCAGGTGGAGCGCATCATGGATGCCAATCGCGGCTCGCTCGCGAAGGGCAACTTCATTCGTATGCGCGGCCAGGTGGAGACGATGCGGAGCTCCTACACCGGCCTGATCTTCGGCCTGCTGTTCTCGATCGTTCTCGTCTACCTGCTGATCGTGGTGAACTTCCAGTCGTGGCTCGATCCCTTCATCATCATCACGGCGCTGCCTGCTGCAATCGCCGGCATCGTACTGTTTCTCTTCCTCACGCACACCACGCTGTCGGTGCCCGCGCTGATGGGAGCCATCATGTGCATGGGTGTGGCGACGGCCAACTCGATTCTCGTGGTCTCGTTCGCGAAGGAGAGACTCAATGACACCGGCGACGCCATCCGCTCGGCTATCGAAGCCGGCGCGACGCGCTTCCGCCCTGTTGCCATGACGGCGCTCGCAATGATCATCGGCATGATTCCGATGGCACTCGGCGCAGGCGATGGCGGAGAGCAGAATGCGCCACTTGGCCGCGCCGTCATTGGCGGTCTGGGCCTTGCGACTGTCGCCACGCTGATCTTCGTTCCCGCCGTCTTCGCGTTGCTGCATGGACGCGACGGCGCTAAAGCAAAGCCTGAAACCGCACAGGAACAAGCCACCGCCTAGCCCGCGAACTTGTGCCGAAGCTGGTTGCGAAAACTGATGCCCGTACTGGAGACCGAAATATGTCGACCGACATCAACACCGAAATGACGACTCCCTCAACGACTCAGCCCGGGGGATCGACACCGCACTATCCCCCACATCCCGAGCCGCAGCGTGGCCTGCCGGAGCCAAAGGGTATTCCAACAGGCGTGTGGCTGGCCGTTGCCATCCTCTCTATCTTCCTGCTGGCGGCTATCGTCTATGGCCTGCTTTCGCGCGCTGCCGCGGCACGCCACCTGGAGCAGACGACAAAAGCCAGCTCCGTTCCGACGATCAGCATCACGCATCCGGCGGTACTGGGTATGAGCTCTGAGATCGCGCTCCCCGGCAACACGCAGGCCTACAACGACACGCCCATCTACGCGCGCACCAATGGCTATCTCAAGCAGTGGTTCGTCGATATCGGCCAGCACGTCAAGCAGGGCCAGCTCATGGCCATCATCGAGACGCCTGAGGTCGACGAGCAATTGCAAGTAGCGCAGGCGGATTTGAAGAGCGTACAGGCAGACCTCGCACTGGCGAATACGACCTCCGAACGCTACCAGAACCTGCTCAAGAGCGACTCGGTCTCCAAGCAGGAGACCGATGTCGCCGTCAGCGGCGCACTCGCTAAACAGGCCGCCGTAGACGCGGCTGAAGCCAACGTGCGGCGTCTGCAGCAACTGCAATCCTTTGAACGCGTCTATGCGCCCTTTGCCGGCATCGTTACGGTTCGCAATACGGATATCGGAGCCCTGATCGACTCAGGCTCGGCAACCACCAGCAGCACGGCCAAGGAGCTCTTCCGCATCGCCGCTATCGGCAAGCTCCGTGTCTACGTCGCAGTGCCGGAGACCTACGCTCCCGCCATTCACGACGGCGGTACCGCCGCGCTGACGCTCGACGAGTATCCCGGCCAGGAGTTCACCGGCACCGTTGTTCGTAATTCAAGCGCTATCGATCAGTCCTCCCGCACGCTGAACGTCGAGGTCGATGTCGAAAACCCCGATGGCAAGCTGCTGCCTGGCGCCTATGTCTTCGCGCACTTCAAGATCCCGCAGCAGGTGCGCCGACTCTCGGTGCCGGCCAACGCATTGCTGTTCCGCGCGGAAGGCCTGCAGGTTGGCATCGTGCGCAATGGCCGTGTTCATCTTCAGCGCGTCACGATCGGCAAGGACAACGGCAGCACCCTGGAGATTGCCACCGGCCTTACGGCTGAAGACGAGATCGTGCTCGACCCTTCGGACTCACTCACTGAAGGCCAGCAGGTGCAGATCGCGAATACCGGGACGGTGACGCCATGAACGTCCGCTCTACCTCACTCGTTACGCTGAGTGGAAGCATGTTGTTGAGCGTGTTTTCACTCACCGGCTGCATGGTCGGACCGAAGTACAAGGTCCCCTCTGCGCCTGCGCCTCCTGCCTATAAGGAAGCCTCTCCCGATGCATATAAGGAGACCGCCGACTGGCACGTCGCCTCACCGAATGATGCCGCCCTACGCGGCGCATGGTGGACGGTCTTCAACGATGCCGAGCTGAACACGCTGGAACCGCAGGTAGAGACCGCCAACCAGACGCTCAAGGCCGCTGATGCCAATCTGCGCGCGGCACGCGCCAACATCCGCGTGCAGAACGCCAATCGCTATCCGACCATCGGAGTCTCTCCGTCGGTGCAGGGCGAGCGCGAGTCCGCCAATCAGCCCTACTTCAACTCGACCATTGCCAACAACGGAGAAGCCAACCTTGTGGTGCCGCTCCAGGTGAACTACGAGGTCGATCTCTGGGGCCGCATTCGCCGGAACATCGCTGCGGCGAAGGAAGAGTCGCAGGCCACCGCCGCCGACCGCCAGAATGTACTGCTTTCGCTACAGACGGAACTCGCCCTGGACTACTTCGAGTTACGCTCCTCCGATGCGGAACAGAAGCTGCTCGACGATACGGTCGTGCAATACCAGGAGGCTCTCCGTGTCACGAGCAACCGCTTCAGCGGAGGCATCGCGCCGAAGTCTGATGTGACGCAGGCACAGACACAACTGCAGGCCGCGAAGGTGCAGGCAGCCGACGTCGCCGTTCAACGTGCGCAGTTTGAACATGCCATCGCGATCCTCATCGGCCAGCCGCCGGCTTCGCTGACGATTCCTGCCGCACCGATATCCGTCGAACTGATGCCACCGGTCATTCCGCCAGGACTGCCGTCACAACTGCTGGAGCGCCGTCCCGACATCGCCGCTGCGGAGCGCCGCATCGCTGCTGCCAATGAGCAGATCGGCATTGCACGCGCTGCATACTTTCCTACTCTTTCTCTCAGCGGGCTGGCGGGTTACCAGAGCACATCGATCACCTCGCTCTTCACGCCTTCCAGCTTCGTCTATGGGCTGGGGCCGACGCTGGGCGAGACCTTCTTCGATGGAGGCCGTCGCCGCGGCGTCTCGGAAGAGGCTGTTGCGGGCTATGAGCAGAACGCCGCAAACTATCGCCAGAGCGTGCTAACGGCGTACCAGCAGGTCGAAGACAATCTCGTCGCGCTGCGGGTTCTCTCTGACGAAGCCCAGCAACAGCGCCAGGCTACGGCCTCGGCGGTAGAGTCGGAGCGGATCTTCAACAATCGCTATGTCGGCGGCGTTGATACTTATCTCCAGGTCATCACCGCGCAGACGACGGCACTCAATAATGAACGCAACGATATCGACATCCTGCGCCGGCGCATGGATGCGACGGTATTGCTGATCAAGGTTCTTGGTGGTGGATGGGATCGTACGCAATTGCCGCCGCAGTAGGGTGGCTCATAGCGGGTGATATCTGTTGATGCCTCCGAGCGAGATATCACCCCGCCCATGTCATCTCGCTCGAAGGACGCTTTGCCTTTCTGGTTGTCATTCCACAGTGGAATAGTGAAATAGCTCTACCCAGCAATCAACGCCAGCAACCCTGCCTCATCCAACACCGCAACCCCAAGCTGCTGTGCCTTCTCCAACTTCGATCCCGCATCTTCACCCGCGACCACATAGCTCGTCTTCTTGCTCACGGAACCCGAAACCTTGCCGCCAGCATCTTCAATGCGCTGCTTCGCTTCATCGCGAGTCAAGGTGGGCAACGTCCCCGTGAGCACAAAGGTCAGCCCTGCAAACGTTGTGCCGACAACACGCTTCTCCGCTGTGAAGGTAAGCCCCACAGTGCGTAACTTCTCCACCAGCTCGCGGTTTTTCTCCTCCGCAAAGAACTCGACGATAGCCTGCGCTACACGTGGTCCTACTTCGTTCACAGCTTCCAGATCCTCGGCAGAGGCCTTCATCAGGTCGTCGAGGCTACCGAAGTGCTCCGCCAACAGACTCGCCGTACGCTCGCCGACAAAGCGAATCCCCAGGCCAAAGAGCACACGCGCCAGGGGTGCCTGCTTTGAACGCTCAATCTCCGCCAGCAGTGCATCCGCGGTCTTTTCACCAACACGCTCAAGCGTGAGCAACTGTTCGCGCGTAAGCGAGTAGAGATCGGCAATACTGCGAATCAGCGGCTCGTGCGATGTCTTTATCGGCTCAGCAAGCCCGGTCTGAAGCCCCTCATCACTCACTGACTCGCTAAGTCCGGGCTGAAGCCCGGACCTACCCTCTGCTGACTCGCTGTCTTCCTCCGCCTGGCCAAGCAACTGCGCCACCATCGACTCGCCGAGGCCTTCGATGTTCATCACGCCGCGCGCCGCCCAGTGCAGCAACTCCTCGCGTACCCGTGCCGGGCACACCGCATTGATGCAGCGCCAATCCACCTCGCCCTCAGCTCGCACCAGTTCGCTGCCGCAGACCGGGCAATGGCTCGGGAAGATAATCTCGCTTGTGCCGCGCGGATGCTTCGCGTCTTCTACCACCTCGGTGATCTTGGGAATCACGTCGCCGCCACGCTCGACCGAGACGAAGTCGCCGACCCGAACGCCAAGCCGCGCGATCTCGTCAGCGTTGTGCAGCGTGGCACGCGTCACCGTCGTTCCCCCGATGAACACAGGGGCAAGTGCGGCTACCGGCGTCACCTTGCCCGTGCGGCCTACCTGAAACAGCACATCATCGAGCCGGGTTACAGCAGCGCGCGCGGGAAACTTGTAGGCGATGGCCCAGCGAGGAGCCTTGCCCGTAAAGCCAAGGCGGCGCTGCTGGGCGATAGCGTCAACCTTGATCACCACTCCGTCGATCTCATACGGCAGACCATCGCGCAGGGGTTCGGCTTCGTTGATGAACGCCAGAACCTCGTCGATCGAACCAACCGTCCGTGCATGTTTGTTGACGAGGAAGCCGGCTTCACGAAGGGCCTGCAGGGCCGAGCTCTGCTCCGCGAGCAGGGGCTCTCCCTCTCGCAGCAGGAAATACGCGAAGAACTCCAACCGCCGCTGTGCAACGATATTGGGCTCGAGCGTACGGATCGTTCCTGCCGCTGCGTTGCGGGGGTTCGCTGCGGGCGCAAGCCCGGCGGCCTCACGCTCTGCGTTCATCTTCTCGAAGGCCTTCTGCGGCAGCACAACCTCACCGCGCACCTCGAACTGTTGTGGCAGACCGGCCTTCGCCAGCTTTGCAGCCTGAATATGCAGCGGCACACTGCGAATGGTGCGGACGTTCGTCGTAACGTCTTCGCCGATGGTTCCGTTGCCCCGCGTGACACCCGTCTTCAACACCGCTTCATGCTTCGCTCCGGCGTCATACTGGAGAGCCAGCGAAAGACCGTCCAGCTTGAGCTCGCAGACGAAGCGCACGACTTCGCCACTGGGAAGACCGGACACCACGCGCTCCGCCCAGGCGCGCAGTTCAGCCTCGTTATAGGCATTGTCGAGCGAGAGCATGGGACGCGAGTGCGCGACCTTTGCAAAGCCCTCTTTTGGCTTGCCACCCACGCGTTGTGTCGGCGAATCCGGGGTCACCAGCTCCGGGTGCTCGGTCTCCAGCCGCCGCAGCTCATTCATGCGCGCGTCGTACTGCGCATCGGTCAGTTCCGGCGCATCGAGCACGTAATAGAGGTGCTCGTGGTGGCGCAGATCTTCGCGCAGGGCTTCGATCTGCTGGTCGGGTGAAAGGGCGTTGGAGGGTGTGTGGGCCATCGCCCTGATTATAGAAAGGCGGGGGCTGCAAAAGGAGGATTCTTGTGGGCACACCGGCGTCGGGTAAACTGGAGATCGTAACTGAGATCAAGGAGCATTCGACAAATGGCACACATGGTTTTCTGCACAAAATACAAAGCCGAAATGGAAGGCCTGGACGAACCACCCTTCGACTCCGACTTCGGGCAGAAGATCTACAAGAATGTCTCGCAAAAGGCCTGGGGCGAGTGGGTCGAGCGGCAGAAGATGCTGCTCAACGAGTACCGCCTGCAGCCCTGGACGCGTGAGGCACAGGAGTTCCTCGTCGAGCAGATGAACGAGTTCTTCTTCGGCTCCGGCGGCGAACTGCCCAAAGAATACGTAGCTCCTACCCACTAAAGCGGGAAGCAGGAGTAGGAAACAGCAAACAGCGCAGGTGCCCTCAATCCTGGTTTTCCTGTTTCCTGTTCGCCAATTCCTGTTTCCTGGCCGTACTGGTGTAGACTAGAGGTACCCCAGCCGCTGGCCCGCAAGGCGCGAGCGGCTTCCGTAACAAGTCGGGACGTGGCTCAGCCTGGTAGAGCGCACCCTTGGGGTGGGTGAGGTCGCTAGTTCGAATCTAGTCGTCCCGACCATTTACTTTCAACAACTTCCAAGCAAGGCAACGAGAAACGTGTCCAACACTCTGTTCCTCTTGGCCCAAAGGTTCAAATAGCATAGAGCGCCTGCTTGCTTGACGCTTGTTGCAGATCGCCGGTGAGTATCCGTCTGTCGCATAGAGTTCCATCAGACGAATCGCCATGGGTGAATAAACCGGATCGATCTCGATGGTGCGGTCTGCTTTGTTGTTGCGGTATCCGAATGGGACGTGACCGGGATACACGCCTTGCGAGGCTTTCTCGTGCTTACCTGTCTTACTTCATCACGAAGGCTCTCTGAATAGGTTCGCCGACATACGATTGATGCCAGGAATGAGCTTCGCCGGGGACCAGGTTCATTCTCAGTCTCGACGAACTGATTGGGCTGCTGATGCTCTCTTCCAAAGAGATGTCCTCCCCGGAGGATCTCAAAAGACGTCGATCCTAAACCCTCTGGTTGGTACAGCATTTCGGGCTCTCTAAGAAAAGCCGATGCCCCTGAAGATGCTGACAATCCAATGACAAATCAAAGACAAAGGGCTGATATAGCCAGACCGCTGGGGTGATATGTTTGGAATCGTTATAGGCTTCTAAGCTCTGTCATCAAGTTAGAGGCGAGAGCCAGATCGTTCGATCAATGCCTCATCATCGATCCTGTAGCTCTTCAAACCAGATTGATCGAATATCAACTGGTAGCTTTCGTGAAGGCGTTGTTCGAAGCTGTATTGCCCTTCGGAGAAGAGGTTAGCGTTGGGGACTTCGAGTCGAGTGCGCGAGGTGATCAAGAAGGTTGTGTTCGGGGAAACCCTTGTCCCCCAAGAGTTTACTCTTAAGCTCCCTGATCCCCAGACGGAGATCAGCGTATGGCTGGACTGCGCAGGCGTTGTTTATCAGAATCTTTGACGTATTCCTTTCCCGATAAATGTCGTAAAGGCGAACCAGTACCTCCTGTCATGTCTGTTACGGTCCTCGGTTGGAATTTGAATCGCACGTATCTGCACGAAATTTGCCGTGGACACTGCACGGCGAAGGTATGCCGCCGCATGTGACATCGAGTGCTTCCATATCACGCCTGCTGCACTATCTCTTGCTCGCCGAACCCCAAGCGCAAAACCACTT
Organism: Granulicella mallensis MP5ACTX8; assembly: GCF_000178955.2. Classification (NCBI taxonomy): domain Bacteria; kingdom Pseudomonadati; phylum Acidobacteriota; class Terriglobia; order Terriglobales; family Acidobacteriaceae; genus Granulicella; species Granulicella mallensis. The sequence continues at coordinate 5,443,986 of NC_016631.1, forward strand.
GATATCACAGCGCTTACAACATTCGTTATGAGTGCCATACCGTCCGGAGAAACCTGTCACATGCGGATGCCCAAGATGTTGAAACGTGCAGTGCTCGACACCTTTCGAGAAAAAACGATTGATGAACTCTCCGCATGCCTGTCTGTGTTTGGACGCCGCGAATGGGTTAGTAGCTATCGTTGGTTGGACTCGAGTGGTCTTGCTCTCTATTTTTTAGATCGACTCAAGGCTCTCGGGATTGCGCATGTTCTTCCCCCGTTCGTATTGGAACATCTGGAAAACAATCAGACTGCAAACAAGCAAAGGATAGCTAATCTATTTGCTGGATTTGTCGCCATAAATCACAGTTTTCAACGCGCCAACATAACCTACTTCAATGTAAAAGGCTTCACTTTGGTGCCGGTATCATGTCCCGATCCAGTGCTGCGTACCCAGATGAATCTCGATTTTGTCATGTCGGGTAAGGATGCGGCTTTGTGTTGTAAGGCCTTGGCAGAGCTTGGCTATTCTTTGGTTACCTACAGTGAGCACATGTTGGAATTTGCGGAAGACGCGTTAAAGACGCCGCATCTACCAAATATTTATGAAACCACTGCCCCCCGTGCCGTGAAGGTCTACGTTGTATCGCCGACGGAAGGGCCACACGCAGCAGCTTATCAGCAGTTACTGCAGCGACGGTCCCGAACTTGGAATGGAGTTACATTTCCTGTCGCCTCTGACAGCGACGCTTTTATCAACCAGTCCTTGCATATATTTGGACGGATCTCTAGCGAGTGGACTCGCCTATCCTGGCTGCTAGAATACAAAGCCTTTGTCGATTTTCGACGGGACGACACCGCTTTCCTAAAAGAAGTGCAGAAGGATGCACAACATGATCCCATTAGGATAATCGCCATCGGCATCGCTCTATCCCTTATCAAGGTAATCTTGGGAGCTACCATTCCACCCACATTGGAGGAATGGACAATCCAAAAGTTGGATATCTCCGTTCATCTTTGGATTCAGCGCTATGGGGAAGAAGCGCTGCTGGCAGACTATCCAGGCACAAAACTGTATCTCTATTTACGGAATCTGCTTTCAGCGAGCCAAGGGGTCAAAAGTAACGATGGTATTCGCACCCTATCTCAACCTCCTTTGTTCAAGCCCAGTGATATTTCCAAACCACAAAGCTTGAGGCACCAGTATTACAGGGCGCTTGCAACGACTAATCGGAAGATCTTCAGAATGAAATTCCATATTAGGGAAAATGTTCGTATTGCTCTGAACGATCGCCATTGGAAAAAGTTGTTATCTGAGGCGCAAATGAAAGAGGTGCGCGATGAAAACGACCTTCATCTAGTGACGCCGTCTATTGCACGTTTACACGGGCCGCAAAACAATTCAAATGGAGAGACTCTCATCGCTCATCAAACGCAAAACAGACTTCGCGTGGCATTTAGACAGATCAACTCGCGTCAAATGTGGGAGCTAGGTGCGATTGCGGCAGTGAAGATCATGCTTGGAGCGCTGGATCTGTTTTTGGCAATCTTTCTATATCGCTTTGTTTTATTACTGCAAGGAAACGCGCAAGCTTTGCAAATTTCCATTCTCAGAGCTCACCTGAGCTTTTTAGATATGGCTCTTATAGTGTTAGTTGGCTTTATCGTACGCATGTCCGGAGAAGTCACAACAATTCGCTGGACGAATACTTACAGGCAGAATCTTTATGCGCATTTTTTGACAAGCCTAACCGAGGGCTATATGGCCGTCAACTGGACCACTTATGTTGCCTACAATCGCAATGACCTGGTTAGACACTGTCTTATTACAGCTCAGGATGGAGCTTATGCTTATCAACTCATTACTGAACAGGTCACAGCAGCCGTTATCGTTGGAATTCTCGGAGCAGGTTGCTTCATCATGGGAGTGGTCCCGGCGACATTCTGGCTAGCATTTTTAGGTAGTTTGCTGTTACTCCACCGGATCGTCTTTCGCAAAAAACTTCAGGGAGCTTCCCGGATTCGAGAAGAGGCTCTAAGCAAACTGCAAATTGGCTTTGCAGAGATGTTCGAGTCCGCAAAGGAAATCAGGGTATACAAGAACTTCGGATATTTTCGGCGTAGGTTGGCGGCGCAAATAGGAGATTTGGGCAGAAGCAACGCAATACTCAGTAGCCTGCCTCAGGTCTCTCGTTCCTATATCGAGTACGGGGCGATGGTAGTTTTTACTTTGGTCACGATCGTCGCCTATCTGAATAAGGTAGCCGCGCAAGGTTTGATTTCAATGCTGGTGTTTTACTTTATTGTAGCGAGACGAATGTTGCCTACCGTGAGTCAACTACTCATGTCGATGGGCCAGGTAGATGGCGCTTTTGACAATATCAGCATTGTCGCTCGGGAGTTGGCAGACACTCGTCGAAGAAGAGAAACAACCAGTGCAGACGTGAAGCCTTCAGTTGGTAATGTATTGGAAATGAATAAAGTCAGGTTTAGCTACGAAGCTGGGAAAAATATAGTCGAGGATTTGACGGTTCGTATTGGCTACGGTGAAATTGTCATATTGAGAGGAGCGTCCGGAGCGGGAAAATCGACCGTGTTGAATCTCATTACCGGCCTCCTGCAGCCGGACGCCGGTGACATTTATGTCGACAGGTCTCGCGTAGCTTATGTTCCACAGGACGTCATTCTGTTGGACGACACGGTAAGGGCAAACATACTGTTCGGGTTTCATGATGTTTCTGAGGATCAAATAAGTGCAGCTCTGGACGTAGCTCAGTTACTGGATTTCGTCAAAGGATTGCCCCTGGGCTTGGACACCAGAGTTGGCGATAATGGCATTCTGTTCTCTGGAGGGCAACGTCAGCGGCTAGTAATTGCAAGAGCAGTTTTACGGAGGCCTCAATTGCTCTTGCTGGACGAAGCGACCTCTTCCTTGGATCTAGAGAACGAACAACAGGTTCTCACGAGACTTCGCCATGTAATGGTTGAGGGTGCAATTGTATTCGTGACCCATCGCGCTCATGCAGTATTTCAAGGTGCACGAATTGTTAACGTTCGTGAGTGGATGAATGATACGGGGGGCGAGACTGACAGTCTGAGCCTGCACATTGATTCCGATGCTGTACCTGCGAGATGACTGTACGCGGGCAGCCGGGGAGCTGGGCACGGAGTCCCCGTATTCTGGCCTGGTCATGAATCAAACGTGCGGAAATTGGGGCACATCAATGTCTTGTTTCCACAGACCTGGGGTCTTACAAGTTAGGAGTCTTTCAGCAGATGACCGCCGGCCCGGCTCAAGATTCAACGGTAAGTAGATGATTGTTGTTTATCAGAATCTTTGACGTATTCCTTTCCCGATCAATGTCGTAAAGGCGAACCGGCACCACCTGTCATGGAAAGAGACCGCAACGCACCTGAATCGGTTCAGCCGAGATCGTATTCCGACAAGAGCCCCGAAAGAAGCGCCTTTTCGACAATGTTGGAAGCAGCAAAGACCAACTCAACGGCTTCAAAGACCAGACAATGCTAGCGATGCCATCCTTCAGTTCGGCTGCCAGTAATTGGTCAGGCAGCTGGCGGCAGGCAGTGCCGAAGTATTGAAGACGGTATCCGGTTCATGTCCGCAGACAGTGATAGCGGAGGGCCGATCCAGCGGTGGCTGCTCCGAGGCCGGATAGTAGCTGAGGCTCGCATTGAACCAGGCAGAGACGACAGACGCTCCGTTACCGATGTTTTGACCGAAGGGCTGATTGATCGCTCCGTTGTCGAACAACATCTCCGTGCGTGAACCCATCACCGCATGCAGCCCCTGAAAGACTTTGAACCACGGCGTCCACCACTCTGCATTGTCTTCCGCGGAAGGAACGACATCGCAGGAATGAATAATCCAGTAGTCCAGTTTGCCGTGGTTCGCGGCTCCGTAGCCCTCGGTCGCGGGGATGTTATTGATGTGGACTACGTCACAGCAGTTCGACTCCGTCGTAAACTCCCACGGAGAGCCATGTGCCTCCGTCAAAGCCACATTTACATTGTTGACGAAAGACTGCTCGTCCGTGGTGTAAACGAAAGGCTCTGCCCAGTAGTACTGAGAGTTGGTGAACTGGCTGGCATTATGCGAGCTCTGCAACCCGCTCCAGAATCCATTGGCCTCGGAGACGAAGCCTGACTGTGCGTCGCGGACAACATACCTGCCAACCGTCGGATCACCCGCAGGAATAACAGCCTGCCTCAGAGCGGAACGATTCGCAGGCGCGGCAGATGGCGCAGGTCCGGAGCCAGGAACAAGCTCGGCCGGAAGCTGCCCGTCGCCATAGGACATGTACGTTGCAACATAGTCGGTGGTTTGGAGCAGTTGTGCATCGGCGCCTGCGGATGGAAGCGGATGCAGACGCGACACTACACGATAGACGGGAGTCATGGAGTCTAGATTGCCATCGTAATAGGCGATTTCAACGGAGATTACCTCGACATTCGAGTTACTCGTCAAAGGGTTCAGCGTCTCCAGAAGTGCTGCCTGAATCTGGGCTTTACTGCGACGCTCCGCCACGGCGGCTGCAAAGCTTCCGGCCTTCCAACGATTGACTAGTCCGTAGACATTGCCATCGGTACCAATGGCAACCGCTGCGTGGGATCCGGTGCCATACACCTTGTAACCACTCACCGTGCGAGAGACTGCCACGTAGGTGAGATAGAGTTTCACGGCAGAGACCGTAGGTTTCCCCCCGCTGGAAGCAAGCTGTGCTGTGCTTCCAACAATAGGACGAGGAACGCCCAGCGTGTACTGCGTTACATCCCTGGGAAGGATCTCTGAGCTGGCAAAGATCTGCCGAGCTAACGTTGAAGCCTGCGTCAGGTGTTCGTCCTTGGCACCGGCGTAAATGACCGTAGGAAGCTTATCGAGCTGCGGAAGAATCTGGGACTCTCCTGTCTGCGTATCCCAGGAGGCAATCAGATGATCTTCCTGCACTAGGCCTACAGCAGTCTCTGGCGCAGCCTTCAACTCGGGAAGTGCGCTGTGAGCGAGTGGCTGAATATCCTCTGTCTTAGCCCCTACCTTGACCAGGCTTGAGCGCAGGAACGTATCCGGTGGCGCCTGCAAAGTAAGCCTTACTATCCGTAGCGAAGATGGCACCGCTGGAATCAGCGTTGAGGGGAAGGTGATCTTACCGCCTGTAGCTCTTATGGCTACGGGCAGTGTCGGCACTCTGCGTGTGGGCATCTGACTCACGGCATAGCCTAAGAGTACGGGTCCCAACAAAACCAGGCCCACGAATATCTTTGCGCTGAGGAGTACAAAGTCAGGGCGCGTCCTACGCGATGCGTTATATGAATGCATGGTGATTCTCCTTTGCAGGGACGTCCCATAAAAATTGCGCCGCAGCACGGCACGCAGTTTGTAATCCCCGTTATCTGGATAGTGCTGATAAGTCAGACATCGTTACATTTAGAAAATTTCTTTTTGCGATGCTTGCTCTATGGCGTGTCACCAAACTGCATTTGGGGGATGCTCGAACTGTGTAGTCAGTTTGTTGAGGCAGGGACCGGAAGGGCACGGTTTCAACCGTGCCGCAAAGGCAGCGTTTAAAGGTTCCTTCCACTCTGCCGAAGGCCGAAGTGAAGCCCGCAGGGCGCAACGACTGAATTGCCTTTCTTCGTGCGGCCCAAGCTGCACAAGGACCACCGGGGACACTTTTGTGGATATGACCACCCCTTTTGCCGCAATCAAAGAAAGCAATTCAGTCGCTCCGGCTACGCCTCCGCTTCAGCCTTCGGCAGAGTGGAAAAGGCGTTGAATGCTACCTTTAGCGGCCTGGCTGAAGCCAGGCCCTTCCGATCCCTGCCTCAACAAACTGGCTGCATACTTCGACCACACTCCAAGTGCAATTTGATGACACGCACTATGGCTCACTGCAAATCGCTTGACTCAGTGGGCCTACCCGCCGGAACGGTTAAGGATGCCATCTGCTCATCCCGAACAAACTCATCCGTGACGATCTGATCGCACCGCATACAGGCGGCTCTACCACGCTGGCTGAACCACCGGCAGTTTGCACGGATGGCACAAAAAGGCAGTGCGGAATCAGTTGCAGGCATGATCTGAACGATGCGGTCCACAAGGGTGCAGTCCGCTCCATTGAAGTGGCCACAGGCTCCTCCCTGACAAGGTGCAGAGATACGAAGCACCTGGGTAGGCAGCAGCGGAGCTGTCATAGCGAGCAGTTCCGGAGTTACCGGCTCGGGTGTGGAGAGATGCTGGATCTTGCCGGATGCAGCATCCACAACACCGTGGATAACCGCACCCAGCATGGCGGGTTGAGCACTTGGACACTGAACTACGTTCGGCCCCTTCACGGCTAGATCTCCTTAAGCGTTGAAGGATTGCGAAGGGCTTCGAGGTCGTGCGCAGCATAGCCAAGTGGTTTTAACTTCACAACTTCGGCGGGCTCTGCCAGTCCCAGTGCGGGCTCCGGATAGATACCGATCGTGAAGGGTTTGTGAAGCAAAGTCTGCAACGTCTCGTCTGTAATCTGCTTGGTGGCGATTGCGTGTTTAACGGCTGCCGCAATCAGATCGGGCAATTCACTGGTTTTAATCGACATCACTCTCTCCTTGTCCAGGGCTTTCCATCTGGCCGAAGCCAAGCCCCGGTTCCCTGTTGCTTGAATGGTGTAGCGGAGAGGAGGAGCGTTACAGATCAACTGAAAAATAAGAACTGGTGTGGTGAGTGTTTAGTTCGTTGAAGAATCAGTGCGACCACCTATAGCGCGAAGCGCAAACCGTGACGCTTTAGCGTCGCGGGACGGAGGGAGCCGTAGCCTTTAGCTACGGGATTAGAGCTAGGCAAGAATTGGGCTTTAGCCCCGGGCTTTTTGTTCGCAGCCGAAAGAGAGCCCGGGCCTAAAGGCCACATCTTCGCCAGCCCCCCTAATTCCGTAGCCTAAAGGCTACGGCTCCCTCCGTCTCCCTGATGCTGAAGCATCAGGGAACGCGCTTTGCGCTGTACTGAACTGACCATCATTCTTCAAGGACTAATGACTCACCACTCTGGCTACTTCAATCCCTTTGCATCGCTTCACCAAGTCGATGTGTTTGCGAATATTTCTCGCTAATACTGAAACGCTTTGCGATGACTCATCACTATGAAGACATCGCCTGCAAAGGTAGATCTATCTGGAGAGACTCAATGCCAACCACAACACAACTCGCCACCGGCCTCGGCGGCGCAATTGGATGCGATTTTCGCAACGCGCAACAACAACTTGTTTTCGTGGAGTACTCGGGAAAGCTGTCTGCAGTCAATCTGTTCCCTGCCGCGACCACCGTAGACAGTGGCACGAATACAGTGTTGAAGGGCACCTTTACCTTTGACTTCGATACCGGCGTCCAGGGCGGACCTGCAGCGAGTGCCGATGTCCAGTGGGTACAGGACACTACCGTCATACGCCAGATGGCGCCACTCAACAGTGCCAAGATCATCAACCTTGGAGCCGTGAACTTCAACGGTATTACCGCGGCCAATCTGCAGGACCTGCCTTACGCAACGACTCCCATCACAGGCAACAACAACCCCTCCAATGTTCTTACCGTGAACGACGTGTTCGCTGTGCTGACCACGAACGGCAACTACACGAAGGTGCAGGTAGTTGCCTACGGCTACGACCTGACCATCAATTGGGTTACCTACCGTATCGCCTCAGGCTACAGTGTGCTCGGGACCGGCTATAACCAGCCAGAAGATGTAAAACTGAGCACCGACGGCGTACACGCCTATGTGACGGAGCGTAGCGGTGATCTGGTCAAGGTTGCGCTCACGAATGCAAATCGCAGTGCCGCGACGGTGATCGCCACAGGGCTGACTGCACCACAACAGATGTTCCTCGATGAAGCGCATCATGCGGCGTACATAGTCGAATACGCTGCTCCTGGCTCGATCGTTAAGGTCAACCTGGCCAACGGACAGAAGACGACGGTTGCAACCGGACTCGTCAACCCCGTTGGAATCGTGCTCAGCTCCGACCTGCAGTACGCCTATGTCAGCGAACAGATGACCGCGCCCACCGCCGGACGAATCAGTTCCATTCAGTTGAGTAACGCTGCGCGAACCACGGTCGCCTCAGGCTTAACCGAGCCATTCTTTCTGACCTGGGCTGATGTGGGGCAAGATGCGCTGCTGGTTCCACAGCGAGATCCTGCGAACTCCATCGTGAGTGTAAACGTCACGAGCGGGGCCACGAATGTCGTAGCCAGCGGTGTGCCGGTGCGGCCATCCAGCGTAGCTCTGCCGAATCCGGGAGAGATGCTGATCTGCTCCAACACGGAGGTTGAAGAGATCGCCTTCACCACCTTTGCCGCGACCGGTGATCTATTGATTGGCATCGGTCTGATTCCCTTTGACAGAATCAACCAGGCTGCCGGCCCACTCCAGGGGATGGCGAACACTTCCGTCGATGTCGACCCACCCTATTGGGTCAAGAATGTTCCCTTCGGCGGAACGCTGCCGGTCTTAGTCAACCACCAGGCCGCGGCGGATGCCGGCGCCTCCTACTACCAGGTCAAAGTAGACAGCGTCCCGCACACCGATAGCTGGACGAACTACTTCTGGAATGGAACGGGGAATGTGTTGGAGACCATCACTGCCACCAAGATTGGGTCGTCGACAGGATGCTATCCCGTGCATCCCGTCAGCGAGCTCTTCCTGTGGGAGTCGCCGGCGCTCGGGGACATGCTCGACACCACCGTGCTGAGCAATGGACTGCATACGCTGCAACTGGTCTTCCTCGACAATGCCGGCAATCCGATCTCGGGCCTGGTGAGCGCACCACTCACCCTCCTGGTGAACAACCAGCGCTGCATCGCCTCGATCTCAGCGCCGGTGCTCCAGGTGGCTCCGCCCGTAACCGCGGACACCTGCGGAGTGCTGCACTATGGAAGCAACACAACGGCTAATGTTTCCATCGGCTTTACGGCAAGCCAGCCAGCGGGGTTTGGCGACTACTCCACTGAGATTGTCCGGGGCGGAACACAACTCTCGTTCACGCCTGCTTTGCCAAGCGGCCAGGTCGGCTCACTGACGTCAACCTTCAACGCTCAAGTCGGCCAATTGCTCGGAACCTGCCCCACTGCGGGCTTTGCGGCGGCGCTTTATGTTGCCGCCACCATGACCAACGGACAAGGCAGACAAAGCCAGTACGATGCCTCGGCCCTGACTGCGTTTGTACTCACCACGTAGTCGGAACAGTTTCATAAGATGTACAGACCAACCACCTCAGAATTGTCATCTCGACCGAAGGCGGCGCTTTTGCCGTCGTAGTGGAGAGACCTGCAGTTTGCTTGTACCGGCATGATCGCCTGTGCGAACAAGCTGCAGGTCTCTCCACTGCGCATGACATAAAACCGTCATGCTCCGGTCGAGATGACAATTCATCAGGTGGTTGAAAAGAACAACACTACAGCTATGAACCCTTCCATCGCTGAATGGAATCTCTCTATGACCCCGTATAGAGCTGGAAGGCCGCCCAATACAGCGGTTTCCGAAACACTCCCTGCGAATGCAGCATCGATAATTTAGCAGCGTGCAGGGCTTGATCCGGCTGCTCGCCTTCTGCGAGACCGTGGTACATCTGCTCCATCAGTTGCGGTGTGGAACTGTCATTGACCTCCCACACGGCTCCGATCACCTGATGCGCTCCCGCACGCAGAAATGCCCAGGAGAGGCCCACCAGGCCTTCGCCATCATAGTTGCGCAATCCTGATCCATAGCAGGCCGAGATAGTTACCAGGCGAGCGTGGAGCGGCCGATGGATAACGTCCCTCGCATATAGCTTGAAGTTGTCCGGATCAGCATGCGGAGGAGAGAGCACGATCGCGGAATCCAAAGGACGCAGGCTGCTGGCTGTTCCATGCGCGACAAAGTGTATGTAAGAGTATTGCTCCGGATGGGAGTCCACATACGCCACCGGAACCGCAGCCGACTGGGTCAGTATGGTTCGATCCCCAGGCGGGAAATATCGCTCGACACTCTCCACCTCAGAGGCCGCATTCGAAAGTGGAGGATAGCCTTCCCCTGTAGCCACAGGGTCTCCGATGAGTAGCAGCTTGTTCGCAGTCCTCTCTTTATCCGGTGCAAGCCGAGAGAGTAGTTGAATGGAACTTGCCATACTCAGGCTGACGTCTTCAATCCAGTAGTGTGCTCCTTCTTGAGATCCAGACTGTCCAGGCTTGAGGAGCATCTCCATGTTGAAATCATTGAGGCTGCCGCTCGTAACGACGAAGACGCGAGACTCCTTCGGGATGAGAGCCTGGGCAGGTGCGACCAGTGTTGCGTAAAGCCACTGGGCCTCCGAATTACCCTCACGCAATGGATCATGCGACTTCAGAACATCGGCTTGATAACTCTTTACCCGCGCGGTGATCTCTGCTTCGGGGGGCAGCACAAACAGATGCGTGCCGTTCCGATCGATAGCCCAGAGATAGGATTTCTGCGGCCCCAACGAATAGAACAGGATGACAGCGTTCAATCGGCGAGCAGTATGGGATGGTGTCTCGGGTTGCACCTGCGTGGCTTGTACCGACTCACCCAGACCTTCCTTCAGCGTTCGAGCACGGGCCCCATCGAGGAACTGTAGTGCCTCGTCGGAGCGATGAGATGCAATCAGGAAGTCTGCATAGTCGCGATACAGTTCATCGCCATTGGCAAAGAACGGAAGCCTGAGTTCTTCATCCTGCACGGAAGACCGCTGCGTCTCAAAGGTCTTGATCGCCCTGCGATACCACAGGCCTGCCTGCCGCACATCGTGCCTGCTCGCATAGAGATCGGCAAAGGCATTCTCGGTCTCCCACTTGAGAGAGGGCGTCCCGGCAGCATCGCGATAGACCTGCGAAAAGATCCGCTCTGTATCAGCCCCATTCGAGGTACGCGCTGCAATTTGACCCTGCAAAAATAAAGCATCCAGCTCGCTGGCTTTGTCCCCTATCTGTTGAGCTGTCTTCAACGCCTCATCGACACGAGCCTTTGCCGCATCCAGTTGACCAAGCTGAAGCAAGAGCTGTCCCAGCGATGTGTCGGTTACTGCTTTTCTGGCTGCGTCGTGGCTTGCGTCGGCAGCACGTAGCGCCTCTTCGTAGTAAGACTGAGCTTGCTTCAGATCTCCAAGACGATAGAGCGACAGTCCGGCACTTTGCAGCCAGAGAATTTCATTGTCCGTAGCGCCCAAATTCTTGGCTTGTATCTCGGCTTGCTGAAAACTGACAAGAGCCTTCTCATAGTCTCCAAGGCTGTAGTAGGCCCAGCCTGCATTCCCAAGAACCCCCTGCAGAATTACATTGGCATGAATGGAACCTGCAATCGCCGATGATGCATTAAACCTATCCAAAGCCTCATCCAGACGCTCTTGATGCAAAGCCTCCGTTCCTAGATTAGATAGATCGGTTGCTTCTATAAAAAGGTCCTTCTGTCTCCGTGCAAGCTCCAAACTCTTGCGGAACGAACTCGCAGCAGTAGATTGTTGTCCGTTTCGATCTGCGAGCAGCCCCTCAGCACGAACGACCTCGCTCTGCAGAGGAGAGAGAGTTGAGTCGGCTAGCCGTTGCGCTTGTTGTAGTTCCTCACTTGCCAGTTGGGACTGTCCCAGGCGGGCATGAGCAAGACTGAGTAATATCTCCTGTTTGATGGCCGCGTCTCCACGAGGAGAGAATGATCGAGTTCCGTCCGCCAGCGTGTCTACGACATCCCGACTACGCCCCTCATAGGACAGAATTTCCGCTTCAAGCAAACAGAACTTGAAACTCCATGCTGGATCACGGCTGAAAAGAGCCCGCCGCTCAATGGACGCCGCCCGCTGAGCGAGGCCGAGATGTCCTCCAAGAAAATCAGCATGAATCTGTTCAAACCTAGCAGCAGGATCCACCTGTCGCGGAGGTCGGCATCCGATGATGAAGACAAGCCCTAGTAGCCCGGCAATGAGACATTTGGAGGAATCATTGTGCCATTGCTTGCCGCCGACGCCACACTCGCCTGTCCCGTAAGAGCGCAACCCAACTCGGCACGCAGCATCGTGAGAGTTACGGCCTGGGGAAAGATCGTCACCTCTCCCAGAAAGATTCTTCCGAGGTCGGGCACGTCGATAGAGTGGCCAGAACTCCGGTCCGAAGTGAGGCCATCGAGCTTGTCCACCAGAGAGCACAGCGTGTATCCCTCAAGGCTACCTTCACCAGAATTTTCCTTCGCCGCAATCCAGCCGTAGCGAGCGCGAACCCACTCGGGGATGGACCTGTTCTCCAACAGATCGACGCCCTGACGGTGCGCTGCCTGCCAAAGCGTGGGCCAGGCCAGTTCAGGATTGACGGATGCGTCCCGATTATAAACGTCCTCAGAACGATGCTGTTCCGGCAGTAGCGTGGCGTTCAGGACGGGGGTTACCGGCCTGCCGTCGACGCGAAGATTATGGATATGCGAACCGGCAAATGAGATCTTCCGAGGGCCGCGGCCGGCCTCAGGATGCTCAATAAATACCTGCGCTGCGAGGCTGTCCGCAGTAACCCGCCCCAGCAGATTGAAGCCTTCTACCACGCTGGAGACGCGCTGCGTCCATGGCCCATTCCTTTTTGTAGGCCTTCCTGAGACATGGGTGTAAGAGGCTTTTGCGTGGATGCGATCTTCGAAGTGGAAGGGCTCCGCCTTTTGCGTGACGCTGCCTCCGGTAGAGGACAGGGCAACCGAACAGGGGGTCGGTATATAGCGGAACGGCTCCTCAAGGAACCCGCCCAACGAGTTGGCGTCTGCATGAAAGTAGAAGACCTGTTTTACGTCCGTTTGCATGGCATTGACTCCTGGTGAGATGGCATTGATTAATGACCGGACCCGGTGTTCAACGAAAAGCTGTACGTCGCAAGCTCGGCACCACTGCTGGAGGCGGCTCCGTCCTGATTTCCTTTGACAGCCAGGGAGTAGATACCCTCCCTCCTGTTCGCGAAAGGAACGCGGATCGAGACCGTGTCCTTCGCCTCCTGGGCCGACACCTTAACCGTCCAAAGAAGTTGGTGATCTGGTGAATACAGCAGACAGGTGTAATCAGAAAAGCGGTCCTGCGCTGGAATATCTACCAGCAGCAGGAGAGCCTGCGCGTCGCCGGCCTGCGCGGAAACAATGTTTCCTCCGCGGCTGTTCCCGTTGACCAGGGAGACTGTAGCTAAGACCTCAGGCTTCTCCAGGCTTGCGACTTCATTTCGCAGCCGAGGATAGACAACCGTGTTTTGATACACAACCACCAGCAGGCACGTCGCGAACGCTGCGACCGCGAACCACTCCCTCCACAGGAACAGCCAGCTCTGCTTAATCTTTGGCGGCCTGGCATCACTCAGACTTGGGCTGCTCGTCGGTGCTGTCTTCTTGAACTCGCTCCGTGCCGCGTCCATGAATGCGGAGGTTGCGCGAACTTCGGCAGCACACTCCGGACATCCGAAGTAGTGGTCCTCAAACTCCTCGCGCAACTCTGGCGACATCTCATTCAGCAGATATTGTTCAACCAGATGTTGATCGACGATGCGGTGATGATCCATCCGAATTCATTCCTCGAGTTAATAGTGCGTTGGGGGACTAAAACGTTTCACGCCTGGGGACAGGTTCTTCTGGAACAGGCGGCCGATCATAGGTCGACCGGAAGGACTGCTTGGCCCGGTGAAGCAGAACTCGCAGGTACTCGCGGCTTACTCCCATCTCTGCACAGACAGCATCTTTGTCGCGGTCTTCCATCAGGATGGCCCGCAGCAGGTCCCGGTCGCGGCCGGGCAGCTCCGCCAAGGCCTGCTGCACAAGACGTGCCCTGTCCTTGCTCTCTAACAGATTGAGCGGGCTTGGGTTACGGTCGACATAGACCGTCTCGGGCTCTTCCTCCAGCGAAGATCCAACCTTCTTCTGTGCCCGATAGTGCTCCTGCAGTACATGATTGCAAACGGAGTTTACGAACGATCCCAGCCGATTCGCATCGCGCAACCCATCGCTCTTCCTCAACATCAGGAAGACGCGTGTAAAGGTCTCCTGCCTCACATCTTCGACAGCCTCGCGGGAGGCCAGGCGCGAGCGCAATTTCAGGTGGATCAACTCACTAAAGTAAGCAACGAAATGCTTTTCGGCAGACGGGTCCCCTAGCTGGAGCTTTTCCAGATACTCGGCATCGAACGTGAAGAATTCCACTCGCCTGCTCCTCTGTTATGGGTTGCTCTGGGAAGTCTACTCGATTCAGGACAATTGCTGACCATATGCCGGAGCATAAAAATCCAAAGCTGCCCATTCGCAAAACGGCGGTGATCTTCCGCAGCCCGTCGAACGGGATCTTCCACACTTGGCCAACTCTGGAGTAGCCTCTACCTGAGGTGAAACATGCGCATTTCCAAATTTCTCAGTTTGCTTATTCTTGCTGCTGGATTTTTGTTCGTCAGCAGCGCTAAAACGCCGGCTCAGGTTTCAGTGGATATCGGGGTAGCCCCGGTCTGCCCCTACGGATATTTCGACTATGCTCCCTATGATTGCGCTCCCTACGGGTACTATGGCCCGGATTGGTTCACTGGCGGCATCTTCATAGGAGCCGGGCCCTGGTTCCACGGTCATCGTGGCTTCTATGGCCATGTCGATAACCGCTTCGATCCTCGTAATGGCTATCATGGCCCGCTGCCAGGCCGCGGCGAGTCGGCGTTCAACCACTTCCACGCGAACGAGGCACGGGACGGACAGGGCCACGTCGGCAATGCCGGTCATGATGCAGGCGGCGAACGTGCTGGTGGATTCCAGCGTGGCGGTGGTGGCCATGCTGGCGGCGGTCACCGCTAGAAATTATTCCATGCTGTCGCGACAGCATGCGTACAGAACCAAGCCACACCGTTTACAGAAAGATTCAGGGCAGAGCCATTCCGGCTCTGCCCTGAATCTTTTGAGGGATGTTTCATTTGAGCAACGTGTCTAATGGCACGCCGCAATCAGGACATCATTGCTGCCCATTTGGAGTTTCAACTGCTGCCCGGTAATTTCTGCTACCGAACTGCTTATCCCCAACTCCGTTGGCCCAACTCGACAACCCGCTGCCCAGGTGCTCGTCAGGTCAACCGTCAAAGCCTCGGACGCCTGGCCACGATGTATGGCTACGAGCACCTTTTGATCGTCCGATGCCGCAGTACAGCCGGATGCTGGCGCATGGGAGCTATCGCGCAGAAAGACCAGCCAGTTCTCGCCACTGTTAAGCATTTGCAGTCCTCCACACGTCAGAGCAGTGTCCTTATGGCGAATGGCTGTAAGCCGCGACACCCAGTCAAACATCGCAGCCTGTTCCGGCGAGCGTCCTGCCGCAGTAAAGGCGTTCTTTGTAGCTTCTGGAAACCCTCCGGGGAAGTCTCTACGATTGTCGGGATCTTCGCCGCCCTTCATCGCAAGCTCGTCGCCTGAATAAATCTGCGGCATGCCACGAGTTGTTAGCAAATAAGCGAAAGCCAATCGCAATGCGGCGTCCGTTGTAGCTCCTTGGCTGAAACGCGCCGTATCATGGTTGCCAAGAAATGGAACAAGCCGTTCCGGATGAGGATAGAGAGAATCTGATTCCAGCACATCGGAGAGCTTCTTCAAGGATTCACCCTTTAGAAAGACATCACGCAAGGCGAAGTAAGTCGGAAAATCGAAAGGTGTAAAAAGCCCTGTATCGACGCCCGCCCGTGTAACTCCTCCGGCAAAAGAAGAAGTAATCACCGGATCTCCATTAAAGACCTCTCCTACCTCGGTCAGCCTTGGATATAACTTTGCCAGTTCACCATGGAACTCATGCCAGAACTCTCGGTCCACGTAGGGAAAGGTGTCGATGCGCAGGGCATCGGCGCCGGTCTGCTCGATCCACCACACGGCATCCTGACGCAGATATTGCGCTACCGCGGGGCTCTCCGTATTCATATCCGGCAACACATTCGCAAACCATCCATGCAAGGTACCAACGCGGTCGCGGTCGGAGGCATGAGGATCGATCAACGCATGGAAGTTCGTCTCAGCCTTGAGGTGGCTCTCCGCAGTGCCATGAAACCAGTCCGGCGCGGGCTCATCATGAACCCACGGATTGCCCGGACCCACATGGTTGGGAACGGTATCGAGCACCAGCTTCATGCCGCGGGCATGCAGTGCCGAGGCCAATACTTTCAGATCATCGAGAGAGCCATAGTGATCGTCCACCCGATACAGATCGGTCGCGCCGTAGCCGTGATAACTTTCCTTTTCGTGGTTCTCGTAAACGGGCGTCGTCCATACCGCCGTCACTCCTAGTTGCTGTAGATAGTCCAGATGCTGCGTCACCCCACGCAGATCTCCGCCATGCCAGCCGCGCGGCTTGTCGCGTTCCGCACGAGCCTCTGCACTGTCCGCGGCGCTGTGTGCTTCGAGACCGTCGTTCGTCAGGTCGCCATCGGCAAAACGATCGGTCATGATGAGGTACATCACATCGCGCGAAGAAAAACCCGCGAAGCCATCGCTCACCGGCCGGCGTGCGGCAAAAGTATACTTCGTCTCCGCAGTCTGGCCATTCCGTCTGGCACGAAGGGTTATGGTCTCAGGTTTAACCGGCGATGCCTCAAGCCACACCTGCGCCCAGTGACCGTTCGCGGAAACAACCGTCTTCTCAACATGCAGTGACGCATCACTCAGCGAAAATTTTGCACCGCTAAAACCTTCGCCGCGCACTAGCAACATGGGCTTCGGCATGGCAGCCCACCAATTGGGAGGATCGACCTTCTCGATCTTCAGCGCGCTTGAAGATATTTGAGCCTGGGTTGGATGGGTTACACATACCCCGGCTAAGAGTGCTGCTGAAATTACGGTCAGACTCGTCCATCTCTCACATTTGCACCAAAACATTTCGTGAATACTCCTGCCGTAAAACCTGCTCTAGAAAAATGCGGCACTGCAAGCATCTTGCAGTGCCGCTGGAGGATGACTGCCCTTAGTTAGAAATTGACGCGGGCAGCGAACTCCATCTGCCGCTCCGACTGCGAACGAACGCTACTGATTGAACCAAAGCTATTGCTGGGCCCAGTCGTAACCGTTCCAGTCGTGAAATCCTTCACGCCATTGTTGATGTCTCCATCAGGATTGCGGAATGCCGGAGTATTGAACAGGTTGTAAGCCTGGGCACGCAGCTGGAACTTCACCCGTTTGGTGATTGTGAAGTCTTTGAAGACCCCAATATCCTCGGCGGTAAAGCCCGGGCCGAAGAACTGGTTGCGTTCTACGTTTCCTGGACGCGTATAGGCTGTGTTTCCGTCTACGACCTGCGTTGTCGGGACGCCGAAGGTACCCGTGAAGTAGGTTCGATTATTAGCCGAGCTGCTACCACCAACCGGGTTCTTTGAAACGTGCTTATAGCTGATCAGATCAGCTCGGTTATCGAGATTCGTTCCCAGTGAATAGCTGGCTGTATTGTTAGCGTTTGTAAATGTAATGAAGTTGGCGCCAGTATTGATATCGAAGGGTGTGCCGCCCTGGACCGTTGTAATGGAATTCAACTGCCATCCACCCAACACTTCATCGACAAGACGAGGAGCGTCCGCGCCGAAGCGCTGACCATGCCCATAAGGGAGGTTATAGACGACCGAACCTACGAACACATTGCGTTGATCCTGGTCTGAGTTTCCGTAATTCAGGCGGAACTGTGGAACTCCATTCGCCATGAAGAAACGGGCACCTGAGCTATTGGTTCCCGTCGCAAAGGCACCGTTGGAATTATCCAGCGTATGCGACCAGGTATACGCACCGGTTACAAGCATGTTATTGCCTACATTACGATTGAGTGCGATCTGCAGGCCGTTATAGTGCCCTGTGCCCTCGGCCAGATTCTCCGTGATGTTCTGGCGATTGGGATAGAACTTTAGATCGTTCCCCAGTTGAAGCGCATTGGCATTGAAGTAAGTTGCGAGATGGTCGCTCTTATTTCCGACATAAGCGATCGTCACGGACGTAAAACGATCCAATTGCTGCTGTAGTTGAAGATCATATTGCTGAACAGAGCTGTTCTGATTCGTCGGATTTTGCGCAATCAGGTTCGAATTCGCAAGAACTGACGGAGTTACCGAGCTTGCTCCGAAGACAGGCAGCGGCAGAGCGGCGGTCGCCAACGTACTATCGTTATTGTTAGTAGGACCTTGCCCCATGAAGGTGATCCGATATCCATTGGCCGCCGTATAAGCCTGGGAACCATTAAAGCCAGGGTTATTGGAGAGCTGGTTGGTAACGCCACCGCGGTCGAGGAAGTAGTAGATGCCATAGCCTCCACGCAACGAGGTTTTACCGTTTCCGAACACGTCATAAGCGAAGCCAATGCGTGGAGCGAAGTTATTCTTGCCCGTATTTACAAGCGAACGTGAGTTCCCACCTACACCGGCAAAAAGGAGCTGGCCTGAGGGAATATCATAGTTCGCCTGATTGTTGTTCTGTTCGTAGGGGAAGGTATAGAGATCGTAGCGAATGCCAAGATTGAGCGTCAGGCGTTGGCTGACCTTCCAATCGTCCTGGACGAAATAACCTGTCTCATAGTTGAAGGTCTTGAAGAAACTGCTGGATACACCAATTTGATAATCCGAGAATCCAGCGAGAATCTCCGAGGTCTCATACCCCGTAAAGCGTCCCGTACCCGGGTAATTAACTCCTCCGAGAACAAAATCGCCCTTCGCATTGTTGCCTTGGAAGAAGTCGACCTCACGATGGATGATGTTCGCGCCAGCTTTAAAGGTGTGGTGTCCATGCGTATAGGTCACCGAGTCTGCAAACTGGAACGACTTCTGCGGCACGGAATAAGGGCCGCCATCGCCGGTATAGGCAATCTCTGTATTCCCGCCGCCGATCAGAGCACCACCGCCCAGAAGCGAGCTGCGATTTGCATTCACAATGCCGAGGTTGGCCGAAACAGCCTCACCCTCCTGTGGATTGATATAGGCATATTCAGGGCGGGTATAACCAAAGCGAAACTCATTGACAATATTCGGAGTGAAGATGCGGGTGTATCCAGCAGCTACGGCGCGTGGGTGATTGACATTGTCACCCGAGGCAAAGCCTGCAGGGAGTTTCGTAAACAGGCTGGTGATGGTGTTATTGTCCTGGCCATAGCTGTACCGGACAAAGAGTGTGTCCTTGCCGGACAGGTGATAGTCCAGGCGAACATTGAAGTCGTTGTAGTTGGTGATGTTCTTCCGAACGACAAAGTAATTATTGATCACGCCAGGATTATTAGGCAGATCAAAAGCATTCAGATAGTTCAGCCCGGCAGCGCTAAGACGATCTTTCGGGATAATATTTGCCTGCGAAGTGCCGGCTCCAAACTGCTGGCAGGTTGTCGGATCGTAGATCGCGCCAGCCACCACAACCGTTCCTTTACAACCTGTCTCGCTCGTATAGTTGCTGGGGTTGCCGGTACTGACGGTGGCGTTATTCAACAACTCCGTGAAGTTACCCTGGCGCATCAGAAGCGTCGGAACGGTCTGAAAACCCGCATCCTGGGGCTGCTTCTGGCGCAGTGCCTGGTAGTCACCAAAGAGGAAAAGCCTGTTTTTCAGGATCGGTCCACCGGCAGCAAAACCAAACTGCTTGCGCTGAAAGGCAGGGGCCGGACCGCCCGGCTGAAAATAAAGCGGGTTCGCGTCAAACACCTGATCGCGGAAGTACGCGAAGGCTGTTCCATGGATTTGATTGGTACCGGACTTGATCGAAGTGTTGACGATGGCACCGCCAGCGCGACCGAACTCAGCCGGAGCAACGGCCGTCGTAACGCGGAACTCCTGGATGGCATCAGGCGAAGGAAAGATGATGATGCTGTTGACCAGCGACTCGTTGTTGTCGGTTCCGTCCAGAAGATAGTTATTGGATTGCGGACGAAGTCCGTTCACCGTTAGCGCTCCACCGCCGCTGTCGGAATAGCGCAGTGTCTCGACGTTTCCGTTTGAACCCGAGGCATCCGAACCGTAGGCGCCGCGCGTGACGCCCGGCGTCAGCGTAGCCAGCTGAAGGAAGTTGCGCTGCCCCAGAGGCAGGTCGACAACCTGGCGTCCCTCGATCACCTCACCGGTCGATGAGGTTGCGAGATCCACCAAGGGAGCGGCATCCGTCACTTCGATGGTGGTGCTCGTCGAACCAGTCGTCATTTTGAAGTCGAGGGTCAGAACCTGCTGCACCTGCAACTCGAAGTTTTGCGACTCCTTGGCAAAACCGTTCATCGTCGACTCAATGCGGTAGTGCCCACGCGTCAGCGCCGGGAAGTTGAAGGCACCATCGGGACCCGAGGGCCTGGACTGGACAACATTTGTGTCCGTGTTGGTCAGGGTCACGGTCGCGCCGGGGATCAAGGCTCCCGTGCTGTCGGCCACAGTTCCGGTAATACGGCCTGTATCCGACTGCGCCCAAAGCCCGGACTGTCCTGCCAACAGGCCAATAACGAGGAGTACGCGGAATATGATTTTCCCCGTCGAACTCAAACTCAAATTTCGTTGCATGGTAATGCCTCCAAAAGGGTGCTCTTGAACCTGGGGTGTCGCAACCTCTCGGCGCGTACTCTTAGGCTGTTAAGCTACGTCGCACACCTTGGAAGATTCCTTCGCATCAGTGCAATCTTCTCGCGTCCCTTTGTCTCTCAATTTTTCATCCACAACTAAACTATCTGCAATCAATTATTTAAACCCGGTTAATCATCCAGCAACAAGGGTGGGCCCGGGATGATAAAGTCTATGACGCACCTGTTTCATATCCCAATGCAAACCCCGATTGCCAATTCGAGACTTACCTTCGGGCTCTACGAAGTCGATCTTCAGGCGGGGGAACTTTGGAAAGCGGGCTTTCGCATCAAGCTGCAGGGACAGCCCTTTAAAGTCCTGACAGCACTTCTTGAACGGCCGGGTCAGGTCGTTACCCGTGAGGAACTCCAACTTCGGCTTTGGGGAAAAGATACGGTCGTCGATTTCGACCACTCACTGGGCACAGCTATTAATAAGATCCGCGAAGCCCTGGGCGACTCCGCCGAAAATCCCCGCTTCATTGAAACCCTCGCGAGGCGGGGCTACCGGTTCATCGCGCCTGTCGGCTATGTGCCCGCAGAGGGGACGCCCCAACCTGTCTCCGAACCGGATAAAGAAGCTGCCTCTACAGAAAGCGCGGCCCCGGCCTTAGCCGCCATCGGAGTTCAGGCGGATTCCCGCTCTTCGGTTGTTCCGGTGATTCAAACCTCAACTGCGCGGCCCCTCTGGTGGGCGATCGCCTCTGTGGCTCTCGTTTCGGTGGCAGTCGCCGGATACCTCGCAGGCACCTCCCGAGCTACGACGGCGCCACCCCACATTACGCAGATCACCCACGACGGCCACCTGGCTCCCAGCGTCAACACCATAGAAAATCACATGGCAAGCGCGACGGACGGCGTTCGTCTGTTTGCCCCGACCTTAGAAAACGGCCATGCGGGGCTGGCTGCCGTGTCTCTCTCGGGAGGTTCAGTCACCCCCATGAGCATTCCGCCCGAGGTAGCGAGTCCGGCGCTGGGGAACATCTCTCCCGATGGCTCTCAGCTGTTACTGCGCGACCATCTCTCGCCGGAGTCCGAGCAACCGCTCTGGATCGTTCCAACGCTTGGCGGTTCGGCCCTACGCGTGGGGAATATTCTGGCCCACGACGCTACCTGGATGCCCGACGGCAAAGAGATTCTCTACGCCATCGGCAACGATCTCTACCTGACCCACCTGACCGGCAACAAGCCCGAACTCTATGCCTCGCTTCCAGGCCGCGCCTTTTGGCTGCGCTGGGAGCCGAACGGCAAGCTGCTTCGGTTCAGCATGATCGACCCCATCTCGCACACGCTCTCGCTCTGGCAACTGGCCGCGTCCGATCGCAGGCCGGAGCCCGTGCTCGCGGGATTCAGCAACCCCTCGTCCGAGTGCTGCGGGGTCTGGGCCAATGGTGGCCGCACCTTCGTCTTTCAGTCCTCGCACGGCGGAAATACCGATCTCTGGAAGCTCTCGGGCGAATCGACAAAGAACCCGGTGCGCCTGACCGATGGGCCGCTCGAGTTCCAGTCTCCAGTGGCCGCTCCCAACGGCAGCCGCGTCTTCTTCCTGGGAGTCGATGCGCGCTCGGAGCTTGAACGAGTGACTCCGAATGGCGAACTCGTTCCCGAAAAAGGCTTCCTCTCCTCAGCGGTTCGGGTCGACTACACCCGCGACGGCAAATGGGTCGCCTGGACCGACAGCGCAGGTCAACTCTGGCGAGCCAACGCAAGCGGTGAAGAGAAGCTGCTGCTTACGCCCGACACCTTCGATGTCTTCCTGGCCCACTGGTCGCCGGACGGCTCACGACTCGCCCTGATGGCGCGCGAGCCCGGCAAGGCATGGCAGATCTACCTGGTCGGCGCGAACGGCAACGATCTCGCGCCGCTCCTGCAGGAGTCGCGCAACGCCGCCGATCCCTCCTGGTCGCCCGACGGGCAGTCGCTTGTCTTTGGCCGTATCAACGATGCGATGGGCAAAGAAAACGCCTCGCGCACGCTTCATATCTTCCACCTGAAGACGAACCAGATGGAGCAGGTCCCAGCCTCGGATGGCCTCTTCAGTCCGCGCTGGTCCCCGGACGGTCACTACATCGCCGCGCTCACGCTCGATCAGCGGCAGGTCAAGCTTTACGACGTTGCGGATCATACCTGGAAGGCGCTCTCCGTTCCCTCCGGCGCCGACCCGGTCTGGGCATCCGACAGCCGCTCGCTCTACGTGCATGGCTCGCTCGTTCCGGCACAGCCTATCTACCGCGTCAGCATCCCCGATGGCCACGTGCAGGAGATCGTCCGCCTAGCCGACTCGCGAGAAAACGATGCGGTTGATTACGTCTTCGGCGGCCTAACTCAGGACAACACCCCCCTGATCCGCGCTCGCATCTTTGCCGGAAACTTCTACTCGCTCGATCTGAAGTAATCCTGCCAGCCCGACCTGCTTAATCCATCCCGTCAAACCACTGATCCTACATCGCTTACCTGTTGACTCAAAAATGAGTAACTGAGGGAGAACCTTGCATTGCAGTGATCCGCGACGAATGCCGACTCTATGCCCATGTCCGCATTCCTACAGAGGAAGACCACGCTCTGCTTCGCTCTCTCCGTTCTTGCGCTGGCGAGCTTAAGCGCCGCCGCTCAATCCGCTCCCGCTACCCTTAGCGGATTCCAAGCCACGGCATCGCTTACCGGACTCACCCATACCGCGAGCGGCATCGAGCTCTCGAATGCGGTCTCAACGTTGAAGATCGACGCCATGCGTCCGGATGTTCTGCGGGTGCGGATCTATCCTAACGGACATCCCGCCGAAGACGCCTCCTGGGCGGTGCTACCGGAGGCCCGCACATCACGGATTGCCGTGACAGCAGAAGACGCAGGCTTCAGCACCTCAGCACTCCGGATAGCGGTGGACGCTGAGCTGCGCATCGTTGTGTCCGACCTTGCCGGCAACGTGCTGCAAAGAGACGCCGCACCGGCCGCGTGGGATGGAACGGGATTCAAAGTCAGCAAGCAGAAGACCGGCGACGACCACTTCTTCGGCCTGGGCGATAAGCCCGGTCCGCTCGACCGCGCCGGGGAGTCCTTCGTCATGTGGAACACCGACAGCTTCGGCTGGCAGGAGTCCACCGACCCCATCTACAAGTCGATTCCCTTCTTCCTGGAGATGCACGGCGGTCGGAGCATCGGTGTTCTCTTCGACAACACCTTCCGCACCTACTTCGACTTCGGCCACGAACGCGCCGACCGCTATACGTTCAGCGCTCCGGACGGCCCGCTCGACTACTACCTGCTCTACGGACCGGAGCCGAAACGCGTCATCGAGACCTATGCCTGGCTCACCGGCCCGACACCGCTGCCGCCGCTCTGGGCGCTTGGCTTTCAGCAGTCGCGCTATACCTATATCCCGCGCACCAAAGTGGAAGAGATCGCCTCCCGCCTGCGCGCCGACAAGATTCCTTCGGACGCTATCTATCTCGACATCGACTATCAGGATCACAACCGCCCCTTTACCGTCGACCAAGGGAGTTACCCCGACTTTCCCGGCCTCATCCACGAGCTTGCCGCAGAGCACCTCCACACGGTACTCATCACCGATCCGCATATCGCCAACCTGCCCCATCAGGGATATAAAGCCTACGACACCGGCGAGGCGGGCGACCACTTCGTGAAACGCAACGGAGAGAACTATGTCGGCCCCGTTTGGCCCGGGCCCTCCGTCTTTCCCGACTTCACTCGCCAGCAGACGCGCGCCTGGTGGGGCACCCTCTACAAGGACTTCGTCGCCGATGGCGTCGCAGGCTTCTGGAACGATATGAACGAGCCCGCGGTCTTCACCTATCCCACCAAGACCATGCCCGACGACGTGAAATACCGCATCGACGAGCCTGGCTTCTCACCGCGCACAACAACGCATCTCGAGATTCACAACATCTACGGCCTGGAGAACTCACGCGGCACACGGGAGGGCCTGCTCGCACTGCAGCCGAATGTGCGACCCTTTGTGCTGACCCGCGCTAGCTATGCCGGAGGCCAGCGCTACGCCGCGACGTGGACCGGCGATAACTCCTCGACCTGGAACCACCTTCGCCAGACCACGCCACAGCTTCTCAACCTCGGCCTCAGCGGCTTCTCTATGTCCGGTGCGGACGTTGGCGGCTTTGCGGGTTCTCCTTCGCCCGAGCTGCTGACGCGCTGGCTGGTGCTGGCGGCGTTTCAGCCCATCGACCGCAGCCACGCCGCGAAAGGCACACGCGACCACGAGCCCTGGGTCGACGGCCCGGAGCAGGAGAACATTCGCCGCCGTTACATCGAAGAGCGCTACCGGCTGATGCCCTATCTCTACACCACGGCCGAAGAAACCTCGCACGACGGTGTGCCGATCCTCCGCCCCCTCTTCCTGGAGTTCCCGCACGCAGCAAGCGATAGCCATCCGCTCGATCAGGACGCGCCGGGCGAGTTCTTCTTCGGCCCGTCGATTCTGGTTGCCGCCTCGCCTTCGCCGGAAGAGGTCGCACCTTACACGGTCGTCCTGCCGTCAGGGCTTTGGTACAACTACTGGACCGGAGAGAAGCTCGATCGTCGTGCGCCGCTCGGCTCACGCGATCTCGAAATCCGCGACCCGACCGTGACCGATACTCCTGCGTTGCAGCCCATCATGGTGCAGCCCAGCCTGGGAGAACTGCCCCTCTACGTTCGCGCAGGCTCGATCATCCCCATGCAGCCGCTGGTTCAGTCCACCGAAGAAAAGCCCAGCGGGCCGCTCACACTGCGCGTCTTTCCCGGCGACAACTGCCATGGCGATCTCTACCAGGATGACGGCAAGAGCTTTGACTATCGCAAGGGTGCTTACCTGCGGCTGCACTTCACATGCAATGTCGAGGCAGATGGTTCGTTGACCGTCACGATTCCCAAACGCGAAGGCAGCTTCACGCCCTGGTGGACAGCGTTTCGGATCGAGGCTGTGGGCTGGACGCCTTCGGCGACGCAAGCCGTTGTTGGAGGGCATCGTTCTACGCTCGAGCATACGACGTTGGGGTGGGCTGTGACGATTGGCGATAACGGCAAGCCGCAGACGGTTGTGTTGCGGTAGCGTCCTGAGTTGTTTGTTGAATTTTGTCCCCCCACAGAGACGTCATCCTGAGCATAGCGCCTCGCGTTTTTTGCGAGGTGCGGAGTCGAAGGACCCCGAAAGACTTGATCTCACCCAGGAGGTTGGGACCTTTTCCCGCACGAGAGTTCAGGCTCGAGCGCTCGAGGTAGAGAAACTCCAAAGGGCATAGGCAAGAGGTCAACCCTCGGGGTCCTTCGACTACGCGTCCCCAAAGGCCGGGACGCTCCGCTCAGGATGACGATTCGGCGAGGAGACGTAAAGCAAAGCTATGGGAGCCGTAGCCTGATGCTGAAGCATCAGGGAACGCGCTTCGCGCCGAATCAAACTCAATATCCGGACAGGGTGACACGTCTTGGCCAGCGACAACACACCCTAAGGCTTGTCCGCAGGCGGCGTTGTAACCGTCGTATCGCCATCCACCCAATAACTACTTCTCGCCTGAACGACAAGATCGGAATAGTTCTTGAGCTGCAGCGTGACGGAATGCAGCCCCGGATGCGGCGACTGCGGATGGAAGCTCAGAACGTAGCGATTCGGGATGTGGTTGGAGATCGTAAAGAGGTCACGCTGCAGGGTCTTGGCGTCCTTGTACTTGAAGTGCTCGCCGCCTGTAAATTTGGCGACGTTCTCGGACGCATTCGAGCGCATCGCGTTGGTCGCGGCAATCACGGCCATCTTGATCAGCCGCAGGGGAGGAGCCAGTTCCGCGAAGCAGTCAAAGTTCTGCGTTGCGCGGCCTTCATAGGTAGCGGGGTCCTGGTTCGGGTCTTTGCTGAAGCATCCATGCGGAGGCCCAGGCTCATTAGAGCTAAACTTGGAAGCCTCGTGCTTGATCTCGGCCTTGGTGCTCGCGAAGCCCACGCTGTAGATGGCGGTGTTGGTATCGCTGATCGCCTTTAGCGCGTCTTCGAGCTTCGTGTGGCTGCCGTGATCGATCGTCTCGCTCAACAGAAGAATGGCGCGCCGGTAGGTCGTCGGCTGCTTGCGCAGCATGTCGACCGCGTAAGAGAGCGCGTCGAAGATAGCCCCCTTCTGGTCGCCCGGATCGAGGTCGGCGAGCACGCCGGCCGCGCCATCGATATTGCGGGTGAAGTTCTGAAGCAGCTGCGGTTCGCTATCGAAACCGACAACGGCCACCCGATGCTCGATACCGCCCAGCATGTTGTCGAGCATCGGTGCGAGGTCGCGATAGTCCTGGAGGTGCTGGGCGCCATCGCTGCCCGTCTCGACGAGAACGACCAGAGCCAGGGGTTGACTGCCGGAGTCTTCCTCCAGCGAAAGCTTCTGCTCGACCCCGTCGTCCGTGAGCACAAAGTCATCGGCTTTGAGCGTATAGACGAGCTGCCCTGATTTCGTTCTAACGAGCGCCGGAACAAGCACCAGCGTCGAGTGCACAGTAAGGGTCGCAGTCTGCGAGTCCGGCTGCTGCTCGGGTTGCGGAGTGGGGGGCGCAGGGGTCTGTGCCAGCAGGGCTGGCATTCCCAGAAGCGCGACGGCGGCAAGGAGCTTCATGAACACGCTGGAGTCAGTGTAAACGGAGATACCTTCTGTCCCTTAAATCCACGGCAGGCAAAATAGTCATCTATCGCTAAACGGTTTTCAATCTTGCATCTCCCCACTGGCATCGTGCCAGAAAGGGGGTACCATAGAATGTTTGCCGCTCGCCCCGCTATTTGAGTCAATCGAGGAGTAACAAAGAACATCATGATTCCGAAGACCATGCAGGCCCTTGTAAAAGCAACCGCCGCACCAGGAATGGAGATGCGCGAGATGCCGGTTCCAGCCCTTGGAGCCAGCGATGTACTCGTTGCCGTAGAGACAGCCTCCGTCTGTGGCACCGACCTGCACATCTATCACTGGGACGAGTGGGCCCAGGCCCGCATCAAGCCTCCCTACATTCCGGGCCATGAGTTCTGCGGCACCGTGGCGGCTATCGGCGAACTGGTACAGGACGTCCAAGTGGGCGACTTCGTCTCCGCCGAGATGCACGTTGCCTGCGGCCACTGCCTGCAATGCCGCAGCGGACAGGCGCATGTCTGCCAGTTCGTGAAGATCCTCGGCGTCGATGCCGATGGAGCCTTCGCCGATTACGTCCGCATTCCAGCAACGAACATCTGGAAGCTCAGCCCGGCGATTCCGCGCGACTTCGGCTCGCTCTTCGATCCGTTTGGGAACGCGGTACATACGGTCCTGTCAGGACCCATCGCCGGACAGACGGTCGCAGTCACCGGGTGCGGCCCCATTGGGCTGTTCTCGATCGCCGTGGCCAAGGCCTGCGGCGCGGCGCATATCTTTGCCATCGAACCGAATGCGCAACGCCGGGAACTCGCTCGGCGCATGGGAGCCCGCACCCTGCTGGATCCCGCAAGCGGAGATATCGAGCAGCAGGTAAAGACCGCGACCGGCGGCAACGGTGTCGATGTGCTGCTGGAGATGTCAGGCCATCCCTCTGCGATCGCTCAGGGTTTCCGTCTGCTGCGCATGGGCGGACGCGCGTCGCTGCTGGGCATTCCGTCGCGTCCCGTGGAGATCGATCTTGCCAACGCCGTCATCTTCAAGGGGGCGACAGTGCACGGCATCAACGGACGCAAGATGTATGAGACCTGGTTCCAGGCCGAGGCGCTGCTGCGCGAGAGCGCCATCGATCTCGCGCCGGTCATCACACATCGGCTCCCTCTGGCGCGGTTCGACGAGGCCATGCACCTGCTCGAATCGGGCGAGGCGAGCAAGATTCTGTTGACGGTAAAGCGGTAGAGCAATTTCAGGCAGTGCGTGCTCTAAGGTCGGATCACCCTAACATTGTCATCTCGACCGAAGCATGATGGCTTTATCGTCATGCGAAGTGGAGAGACCTGCAGTTTGTCTGTACGGGCTATGGTGCCTGCACGGGCAAGCTGCAGGTCTCTCCGCTACGGCGGCAAAAAGCGCCGCCTCCGGTCGAGATGACAATGCAGAGGATAATCGAAAAGAACCGCAGCATTACAAATGTCTCATTCAAGCGCGTGACAAGAGCATAAGAAAATGAATAAGCTGCTCTGCATGAGATTCATTGCTTGCGTCATTCTCTTCGCCCTGGGTGTGCCGGCTCTTGTTGCACAGGCACCCAAACCGCGCGTCTTTCTTATCAACGCCTCTGCTCTAATTCATGAAAAACAGCATCCCAACACAGACCTCCTGAAGCTGGTGCGGAAGGACGCAGATGCGGCGCTGCAGACTCCGCCCTTGACCATCACAGTCAAAACGAAGACTCCACCCAGCGGCGACAAGCACGACTACATGAGCATGGCTCGCTACTGGTGGCCTAATCCGAATACCAAGGATCACCTGCCGTACGTGCGGCACGATGGCCTATCGAACCCCGAGATCAAAGGCATCACCGACCACGAGCTTCTGGACCGTGTAGCCGCAAGTTCGCGAGCACTGGCTCTGGGCTGGTACCTGACCGGCGATGAGCGCTATGCCGCCCACGCGACCCTGCTGCTGCGCACGTTCTTTCTCGACAAGGCGACAGCAATGAATCCGAACCTGGAGTTTGCACAATACGTCGCGGGCGTGAACACGGGCCGAGGCACTGGCGTCCTCGATGCACGAGGCCTCTCGATCGCAGTCGATGCAGTAGGCATGCTCGCTGGATCGAAGAGCTGGACGCCCGAAGATCAGGCCGCGCTACAACACTGGTTCGGCGAGTACTACACCTGGCTCACGACTTCGAAGAATGGCAAAGAAGAAGCTGCTGCCGCGAATAATCATGGCTCCTGGTATGCGGTGCAAGCCGCATCGATTGCCATGTTCCTGAGCAAGACCGATGACGCGCAGAAGATTGCGGAGCGGGTGCGCGATCAGCGGATTCCCTCGCAGTTCGATGCGCAGGGCATGCAGAAGTATGAGCTCGCGCGGACCAACTCGTTCTCTTACAGCGCCTTCAATCTGGATGCCCTGACGAACCTCGCAGCAATTGTTGCTCCTACCGGCATCGACCTCTACAAGCCGGTGAAACCGGGCGCGCCGGGCATTCTGACAGGAGTCGATGCCCTGCTGCCCTACGACGCACAACATCCGTGGCCGCACGATCAAATCAGCAAGGGCAAGGAAGATTCTCTCTGCCCCGCTCTGATTCGTACCGCAGCGCATACACAGGATGCAAAGTACGCCGAGGCTGAGAGACGGTTCGACTGCAAGCAGACAGCAGTAACACTGCTTGAATCGCCCACCCGCTCAAACTAACTGAAGGTGCAAACGCAACGAGGCCGCCTGTGCAGGCGGCCTCGTTGCGTTTTGTACCTTCAGTTTTGCGTTATGGATTTTGTACAACGAGTTGGTCCGCAAGCCGGAAGCGCACGATGGACTCGGCAGGAATCACGATGTCGCGATTGCCGGTGGTACCGGCGATCAACGTGCCTGCGCCGGCGCCCGCTGCGCCACCGATCGCCAGTCCGACACCGCCGGTAGCGATGCCGCCGATCAACATGCCCGCACCGGTCATGCCACCGATAAAGCCTGAAGAACGCCGGCCCTTCCCACGCTTCGTACGCACGTTGTCATGCGTATCGATCCCATATTGATTGCCATTCAGCGTCATCGATGTGAGGCGTAGTTCGAGGATTGAACTGCCCTTGAAGTGACCGCGGCGATGCGAAGCATCCACCCGGCCGGAGACCGGTGTGCCACGCGGGATCACGACCGTACCGCCCTGCACCACGGGTTCGACAACCTCGCCGGAGAAGCGATCGCCAGTGCGGCTGGTCTTGACACTGATGCGCTGATTGACCCGAATAGCCAGATCCGTACCGGCAGGAACAGTGAGTTGCAGAGGAGCCGCCGGGGGAGCCGACGAGGGCTGGGCAGGCTGACTGGCCGCCGCTGCCGATTGCACCGATTCATTCTGCTGAGACGTATTACCCTGCGGAGACATCGTGCCCTGGGGAGACATGGCACCGTTGCTGCCATCGTTGGGAACCGGAGCAGCCCCGACAGCGGTGATTACCGGATCCGTTTGACGCGGTTTGGTCCCGGCCAGCGGCGGCGTGGTGGAGGTCTGAACGACAGGCCCCTGTCCTGCCACCGGAGCCTGTACCGTAGTGGTGACAGAGTTGCCGTTTGCATCGACGTAGTTGATCTGCTGAGGCGTATTCGTAGAGGCAGCCTGGGCCTTCGCCTGGTCAAGTGCCTGCTGCTCTTTGTTTTTGCAGCCTGCAAGCATGGCCAGGGTGATAAGCCCCGCGCCTGCCATAAAACGAATCTGTCTGCTGAATGCCATTGATCTTCTCCTCGCCGCATTGAGCCCATGCGGCCTTTCGGGGAGTTGCTGGCTCGAGTAGGTTTACTTTGAGTGAGATGCCCTATTTCCGGCCACTGTCGCCTAGCCCAAAGCGAAAGATAGAGAGAAAGAGTTAAGATCGTGAACAGCCATGAGCCCGACATCGACACCCAGCACGCGTCCGCAACTCGCCCACCTCTCCGCACAACTCGACGATCTGCGAGCCCGCGGCACCTACTTCCGCCTGCGTGTTCTGGAGGACGAGCAGGCTTCCGTATGCCACTATGACGGTCGCGAGGTCATCAACCTTGCCTCGAACAACTACCTCGGGTTGTGCAATCACCCGAAGCTGCGTGAGGCGGCAATTGCCGCTACCGAAAAGTACGGCGTAGGCTCCGGTGCGGTGCGTACCATCGCCGGAACCATGCGCATTCACATGGAACTCGAAGAGAAGATCGCGGCGTTCAAGGGTGTAGAGGCCTGCGTGGTCTTCCAATCCGGCTTCGCAGCCAATGCAGGCACGGTGTCGAGCATCCTCGGCAAAGAAGACTTCATCCTCTCCGACGAACTGAATCACGCGAGCATCATCGATGGCGCCCGGCTCTCACGCGCGAAGATCAAGGTCTTCCGCCACAAGGACGTCGCACACGCCGAGGAGTTGTTGAAGGAGATTCAGAACGAACCCGGCCGCAAGCTCGTCATCACCGACGGCGTATTTTCGATGGACGGTGACATCGGCCCGGTCGCGCAGCTTTGCGATCTCTGCGATAAGTACGGCGCGATCATGATGGTCGACGACGCGCATGCCTCCGGCGTGCTGGGCCGCAATGGCCGGGGCAGCGTCGACCACTTCGGCTGCACGCAGCGCGTGGACGTACAGGTAGGCACGCTGTCGAAGGCCATCGGCGCGCTGGGTGGCTATGTCTGTGGCTCCAGGGATCTGATCGACTATCTCTATCACCGTGCACGGCCCTTCCTGTTTTCAACGTCGCATCCGCCATCCGTGGCTGCCACCTGCATCGCCGCATTCGACCTATTGGAGAGTGAGCCCGAGCGCATTGAACGGCTATGGTCGAACACGCGCTACTTCCAGGAGCAGCTGAAGATAGCCGGGTTCGACATCGGCGGCAAGACCACGCCCGCCAGTGAGACACCGATTACTCCTATCCTCATCGGCGACGGCCGCAAGACCATGGACTTCAGCCGCGCGCTCTTCGAGCAGGGACTGATGGCTACCGGCATCGCCTTCCCCACGGTCCCGGAGGGCAAGGCACGCATCCGCTGCATCATGACCAGCGAGCATACCCGCCAACAGATCGATCAGGCTCTGGAGATCCTGACAACCACGGCAAAACGGCTGGAGATTTTGTAGTGAATTTTCATCTTTCCGGGAAGCTCCACAGCATCTCAGTCTGGTAGAAAGTCACTAACAAGGAGATTTTGCAATGGCTGATTTGGATGCTCTGAAGCAGAAGTATGCCCCTGTAATTGAGACGATTGAGAGCTTTTCCGAGTATGGCGCGAAGCTGGACTCCGTCGATCTCGATGGCGAAAAGCTGCACCTCAAGGGCGAGGTTCCGTCGACCGTGATCGCGAACCGCGTCTGGGACGTCATCAAGGAAGTCGACCCGACCTACAGCGACCTCGAGCACGAGATTGCCACCACCGGCGGCGAGACGCAGCCCTACACCATCAAGGCCGGCGACAACCTCAGCAAGGTGAGCAAGCTGTTCTATGGCCATGCGAACAAGTACCAGGAGATCGCATCCGCCAACGGCATCGACAACCCTGATCACATCCAGGTGGGCCAGGAGATCAACATTCCTGTGCAGTCGTAGGTATTCAGGCTATGAAAGAAAGGCCGCTTCGGCGGCCTTTTTCTATTGAAACCATCAACAATCGGCCTCAATTCAAGCCATCCACCGCAAGCAGGTGTCATTCCCCTCGTTATCGTGGCAGAATGTTGCTCGTCTAAGGTGCAGCAACCTTCGATAACCACAGTTCCGCAACCTTCAGCAATCCACCATCGGAACGAAACTTCACATCTCGGCAATCGAATAAAACAGCCGTTTTTCTCTGAGCTCTAACGAGGCTAAAAGCGTGCTTGAGGCTCCGGCTGTTGTCGAACATCAGAGTCATATCAGCAACCTCCGACGCTATTCGAATTGCTTGCTGCGTGCGAGGATACCGGCTCTTCAATTTAGCGTCGGGTACCGAATGGCCACCGTGCATTTTTCTTGTGGCCACACGCAAAATGGAGAGTTCTGCACTGGCAAGTCCAACAAACAACAAGATCACGAAATACCCGTGTTCCTGCAAGGTCGTGATGGTGTCTGTTTTGGATTTGAAACTACCATCCGGCTGCTGCTCAAGATAGGAAAAGACTGTTTCGAAGGCAAAGGACATGCCTTGATCCATAATCAACCCCATAAAAAGTTGGACGCCGTCCTGAGAGAGCTTCTGCCAACGCTCGTCTCCATCTCGCAATCTCTCCGCCCATTGCTTCAACTTCTGATCTTCGTCGACTGGAGGAAGAAGTGAGAGTGTGAGACGATCCGCGTTCACCAAAGGAATCTGGAGCCCGTCAGCAAGTCTGTCATACCAGAGCGTCGACTTCCCCGATCCATTATGGCCAGCTAGAACAAGTGCGATAGGTTTTCCTTCTGCGGCTGCAATCTTCAGAAGGCTGTCGAGCGTCGGAGGCTTCCGAACCATTAGCCGGCTTTCGCTATTACGCGGAATTTGCCGTTCACAACTCGACCGACAATCTTCCGTCCGGCGGCATCTTCACGCACAATTTTGGAAGTGTCTTTGGGGTCAATGGAGTAGGCGTACACAGGCTTGTCCGAAATACTCCTGAACACCCGACTGCGATCTACTCCAGGCTTGCTCATAACCTTACCGAGCCGAGCGAGTACGGCAGAAGCTTTCTCTTTCGGTGAAACGGTTTCTTTTCGATACCGCTCACCAATTTTGATAACCAAGAGATCGGCGCGAGGAGTGACGACTCTCCGTTCACTCGCTGCAGCAACCATACCTCTTGCGGCAGCAACCTTGCGACCTTTAGCAGGTAAAGTTGAAGATGCATTTTGTGGAGTGCTCATGTTTCCTTCTCTCTCACACGCGCTCGGAACCGACAATGCAAATAGCAATTGTCGAAAACCAGTATAGCCTTCCGCCTGAGGATAGAAAATGCAGATTTCGGCGCCTTAGCAATTCTGTCCTGTATCCCTAAGCTAGATCTTCTGCACGCGCATCACTTCGCGAACACCGGGCACTTTGCGCAGATTCTGTGTCAGCCGCGTGAGATGGCGAAGGTCGACCGTCTCAATGACAAAATCGACATGGACCACGCCATCCTGCGAAGGTTTGGTGTCCAGCGAGCGGATGTTCGTGCCGTCCTCGGAGATGATGGCCGTGAACTCTTTCAGCAGACCGGCGCGGTCGTCGCACACCACCGTCAGCTTTACCGGATAGGTCGTAGGCTTCGGCCCCTGCTTCGTACCAGCTACAGCAGGTGCCAATGCGGCCCAATCGACATCGATGCGGCGATCGGCTTCGTAGAGCAGGTTCTGCACGTTCGGACAGCTGCGCGCATGAACGGCCACGCCCTTGCCACGCGTGACATAGCCGATGATCTCTTCGCCGCGAATCGGGTTGCAACATCGCGCGCGGTACACCAGCAGGTCGTCCTGCCCTTCCACCTGCAGCGAGTCCGACCCCTTGCCGAAGAAGACGCGCTTCACGGCATCGGACATGTGCGCGAGAGTATTGCCCACCGCTCCCGGCTCCGTATGCGCGGCTTCGGCGGCCATCGTGCTGCCGGGCTCCAACTTGTTCAGCACCTGCCGGGCTGAATATTTTCCGAAGCCGATGCCCGCCAGCAGATCCTGCTCGCCGCCCAGGCCATAGTCATTCGCAATGCGGTCGAAGTCGGCGGTCTTGAACTTGTCGAGCGACAGCTTGTACTTGCGCGCCTCGCGGTCCAGCAGCTTGCGGCCGATCTCAAGGGCACGAGCCCGTTGGTTCTCGTTGAGCCAGTGCTTAATCTTATTGCGGGCGCGCGAGCTCTTGGTAAAACTCAACCAGTCGCGCGAAGGAGCGTGGCCGGCCTGCGTGCTGATCTCGACGATATCGCCGTTGCGTAGCTTGTGCCGCAGCGGAACAATGCGACCGTTCACCTTGGCGCCCGTCGTCGTATGGCCGACATCGGTGTGAATGGCATAGGCAAAATCGACCGGCGTGCCGTCCTTGGGCAGCACGATGACCTTGCCCTTGGGCGTAAAGGTGTAGACCTCCGCGGGGTACAGGTCGATGCGCAGCGTCGACATGAACTCATTGGGATCGGTCATCTCGCGCTGCCATTCCATCAACTGCCGGACCCACGCCAGCCGCTGTTCATCCGCGGCGCTGACGTTGTCGCTGGCCTTGTACTTCCAGTGCGCGGCGATGCCCTCTTCCGCCACCTGGTGCATGTCTTCGGTGCGAATCTGCACCTCGAACTGGTGTGCGCCTTCGGCGATCAGCGTCGTGTGCAGCGACTGATACATGTTCGGCCGCGGCATTGCGATGAAATCTTTAAAGCGCCCGGGCACAGGACGCCAGGTGCTGTGCAACAGGCCGAGCGCGGCGTAGCAATCCTGCTCCGTCTGTGTAATCACGCGGATGGCAAAGAGGTCATAGACCTGGTCGACCGGAATCTGGTGGGCCGTAAGCTTCTGCTGGATCGAGTAGAGCCGCTTGATGCGCGATTCCACGCGGGCATTGATATTCGCCTCGCGCAGCTTGGCTTCCAGCGTGCTCACGATGCGATGCAGAAAGGCTTCGCCCTCACCGCGCAGCGAGTCGACTTCGGTCGTAAGCTGCGTGTACTGGAAGGGATCGGTGTAGCGGAAAGCGAGGTCTTCGAGCTCGCCGCGCAGTTTGCCCATGCCCAGCCGATGCGCTAATGGAGCGTAGATTTCGAGGGTCTCGCGCGCGATGCGCTGTTGCTTCTCGGGCTTCAGGTGCTCGAGCGTGCGCATGTTGTGCAGGCGGTCGGCGAGCTTGATGATGACCACGCGAACGTCCGTGACCATGGCCAGCAGCATCTTGCGAATGTTCTCGGCCTGGTGGTCTTCGCGATTGGCAAACTTGATCTTGTCGAGCTTGGTAACGCCCTCGACGATATGCGCCACCTGCTCGCCGAAGCGCTTCGCGATCTCCTCAGGGGTAACGTCGGTGTCTTCCACCGCATCGTGCAGCAGTCCAGCAGCGATCGCGGTCGAGTCCATCTTCAACTCCGCAAGCACCTGCGCAACCTCAAGCGGATGGATGACGTACGGCTCGCCCGAGGCGCGCTTTTGCGTCGCATGCTGCTGCATGCAGAAGATCCATGCTGAGCGAATAATCGCAAGATCGTCTGCGGGCCGGTTAGCACGTACAGTTGCGAGCATGCGCTCAAAGCGCGCGTCCAGTGCCACATCGCCGGAGAGTACACGGGTGCTGGGCTCGACCGGAGGCGGTGCCGGGGCAGGCGAAAGGAAGACGCCGGAGGGCTCATCGAGATCTGTGGTCTTTAGATCGGCGATAGCACTTGCAGACGGAGGATGGCCAAGCGAGGTGGGGGGGAGCGTTGCTTCGAGCTCCACGCCAGTTTCGCTGATTGGTGGCGCGAACGATCTCTCTGAGCCGGCCGCCGGGAAGCGGCCTTCCCCTGATTCAGGACCGGGTACAACCGGCCGCGCTATAGCCATAGGCCATTATACGTGGGCGGTGGTTCGTAGAGATAAGGGAGGAGTGGCAAGTGGTAAGTACAGGGGCACTGGGGCCGGAGCGACAAGATTACAGCGCCAACGGCGCGGCACATGGCAACCCGGGCCGAAGCAGATTCCCTGCGGGAATGACAACCAGAAAAGCAAGTACAAAGACAAAAGTAAGTGCAAAGGCAACTACCGGCCAGACCGCTCTACCCACTTATCACTTGTCACTTGCCACTGTCTTACCGCAGCAATCCGGGCGTCGGCCTGGGCCCTTGATGCGTCCATCGCACCAGTTCGTCGAACGCCCGCCCAATCTCTTCCGGGGCAATGACGCAGTGGCCCTCGCGATGCACGTATTTCTGCACGAGGTTTTGCTCGAAGCCCGCGGCCATCACCAGGTGGTCATAGGCAGAGAGCGTCGTTGCAGGGACCAGGGGATCGTAGATCGTATGGAGCGCGAGCATGGGCTTCGCCAGGTGGCCATTCGGAGTGTAGTGGCGGAAGAGATACTCCTTGGCCTTCGGGTCGGCGGCATAGCGGCGAACGCCATCGTTCAAGGCATAATCACCGGCGGACGAAGCAGGATTCGTCCCGGTATAGATGTAGTTGCGATTGTCGAAGGGGTTTCCCCCGGCCCGGCGCTGCATGTCGCCAATCACGAAGGTGAAGTAGGAGATACTACTGGCCAGCCCGGCATCGGTATGCAATCCCGTGAGGGCCCGCATCTCTTCGGCGGCCTCGGGATTGGCACGCAAAGCGGCCATGATCTTCTCGTGCATGGCGATCGAGTTGATGTAGTCGGCGGGCGTAGGAACCAACGGCGGCATCAGGCCGGGAAAGTAGAAGTCGAAGGCTGCACGCCAGGCGAAGCGCCGCTCAAAAGACTCGGACGTCGCCCCCACAGCGCCGCAAAGATCCAGTCCCCCGAGATAGGGCTTCGGATTCAACTCCAGCGTAATCATGGTGAGCGCACCGCCCATCGACTCGCCGGCAACGTACGTTTCGTGCGGCTGGCCATAGGTCTTCGTAAAGTAGCGGCGCAACTGCTCCGTCTCCGGATAAGCCTGCGGCAGGGCCCAGCCGGGCTGCGAGTAGGCGCTCTGCGCGATGGCATAGTGGCGGTCGAAGAGCGGTATCTGCCGTGGCTCCAGACGCTCGGCGAGGTGGAACGTCACTCCCTGCGTGGCATAGCCGTGGTAGTAGACGATCAGCGAGTGGTTCCAGTCGTTGGGAATGTCGATGCGGTACGCCGCGCCTGACAGTACACCGATCTCGGTAGTTCCAAAGGGCGTCTTCAGCACCGCAGGCCGGGACTCCGGCTTCTGAGCATGAAGGAGCGATGCGCCGGCCAGCGCAAAAACGATCACTGATTTCAGCGCAGACAGGCCTGTCTTGTGCGTTGAAAGACGATCTCGCGAAGTAAGAAGCATGTAGGGTTCCCACCGATTCTATCGCACACGGTTCTTACCCTTTGCCGTCGCCCAGCTTCGGCTTTCTGCTCTTGTTTTTGCTTTTCTGGTTGTCATTCCGACCCTGAGCTTAGTCGAAGGGGAGGAACCTGCTTCCCGAATCACCACAAACGCCTGTGCTTCATCCAAACGACTTCCGAGCCAGCGCAAGCGCCTCCGCCTGCATACCAGCCTCGTCCCCACATCCCGCCAACCAGTGCATCTCCGTCTCACGGCGAAACCACGTCATCTGCCGCTTGGCATAGTTGCGATGCCCCTGCTGCGCCGCTGCAACGGCAGCCTCCGACGTCAGCTCCCCACGCAGAACCGTCATCGCCTGCGCATAGCCAAGCGAGGTCAAGGCACGGCAATCCTCCCCGAAGCGAGAACGCAACATCTCCGTCTCGGCAACGAGACCGCGCTCGAACATCGCTGCCGCGCGCTGGTTGATGCGTGCATAAAGAACCTCGCGCGGAGGTCCGAGCGCAAACTGCAGCACGCGATAGCCCTGCAGGGCATCCCGCCCGGCCTGCCACTGTTCCGTCTGGGGCTGCTTGGCGGCAAGAGTGACCTCGATACTGCGGATCAGCTTCGGCGTATCGTTCGCGTGGATGGCCCGTGCTGCCTGGGCATCGAGCCGCTGCAGCATGCGGTGCAGATATGTCGACCCGCGCTTCGCCGCAACCTCTCGCAGCCTCTCGCGCAATGCCTCATCGCGAGGAGGAGCAGGTGCGAGTCCCTGCAGCAGCGCGCGCAGATAGAGCCCCGTTCCCCCGGCGACGATGGGCACAAGTCCCCGGTCGCGAATATCGGCGATGGCCGCACGCGCATGCCTGGCGTAGTCGCCTGCGGTACAGGCCTCATCCGGCCAGTAGAGATCGAGGCAGTGGTGCGGCACTCGCGCGCGCTCTTCGTCCGTCGGTTTGGCCGAGCCAATATCCATCAACCGATAGACCGCCACCGAATCGCAGCTCACGATCTCGCCACCCAGTTGCGCAGCAAGTGCCATCGCCAGGGCCGTCTTCCCGCTTGCCGTGGGCCCCGCGACAACGAGCAGCGGAGTCTCCCCCTGCCCGCTCATGGTCTCCACCATCCAGGAACGAAGACACGTCCCAGACCAGCCCGCGCCATGCTTACAACCAGCACCAGCACCGCCAGCCAGAGCAAGCCACGCACCAGGCTGCGATGCTCCAGTTGCTCACGCTCGCGGAAGTAGGCTTTACGCTCCTGCTCCGCACGATCCAGCGTGCGTGTAGACGCAGGAATGCGGGGAGGTTCAGCACGGTGTTCAGACTGCTGTGGCATCTGTTTAGCGAAGAGGCTCGTTGACCAGGTACAGGAACCTCAGCTCAAGGTTAGGCCCATGGAACTTCGAGGGCAACGGCGGAAACTGGCCTTCGCTGGTAATGGAACCCCACGCAGCCTTATTGATCGCATCGTCGTGCGTCGAGCCCTCAAGATGCATAGCGCCGATACGGCCATCGGGGAGAATCGTAAAGCGAATGTACGTCTCGCCCGCCTTCGACAAAGGCGGCTGAGTCTCCTCCGGCAACAGGGGAATCCAGTTGCGGTAGATATCGGCCTTGAGACGGCGCAGGTACTCGCTGAAGTCGACGCCCTGCGTATCGGAGAGGACCTCGACACCACCCAGGTTGTCGGCCTTGGACGGGCTGCGGGCAAAGCCTCCCCCACCGCCACCACTAGCCGCTGCACGTTCTGCGTTCCGAATGTTGTCGCCCGCTGTCCCGGAGTTCGTATTGAAGTCCGGCTTAGAGGAAGGCTGCGGAGTCGGAGCGTCGGCGAGCGCAGGAGCCGGAGTGCGCGGCTGTGGCTGCGGCGTTGCCGGGATCGGCGTTGTTGGAGGTGGATTGATCGGAGTAGGCGCGGTCGGCATGGGAGCCGGAGCAGGTGTCGGCGGCTTCGGCGGGGCCTCCCGTGCCATCGTACGCAGATGCTCCAGCGTACGGTTGTCCACAGACCGCGGCTTTGGCGCCGGCCTGGGCGAAGGCGCACGGGACGTCAGCACCGGCAAATTCAACTGCGTAAGTTCCCGATTCTTCAGGACATCCGTTGGGCTGACCAGGACCGGGGCATGCCACAGATAGCGCGGACCGTAGAAGAGAACCCAGGCCACCACCAGCCAGATAAAGACCGAGATGTAGATCGATTCGCGAAACCGTCCCCGCGCGCGCTCATCCTCCATGGTGTCGAGCAGACGAACCAGCTCGTGCTCTTCGAGTTCGCCATAGCGGTTGGTGCGAATGCGGATTGGCTTTACCGGAACCTGACCGGTCGGATCGTGCGGCACAAAGGAGAGCGGCGCACTGGAATCGGGCGTGGGAACAGGGGTCTGAGACTCAGGCGAGTCCTGCTCCGGCGTCGGCTGTCCGGGTTCGATCGGGCTTTGGGTAGGAGGCATCAACTGTCTAGAAGTCTGTGACGGTTTCGCGAGCACAAAGTTTCGCCCACGTAACCGGCCGCCAGACCTGATTGGATGCTGGCTGATTTTATTTTCGCATCTTTCTCCCTAAGTGAGCATCGGGGAAAGAGTTCCCCTTCAAACTCTCTCCTTAACGCCACGCGTCGTCTATGCTGCCAACATGGCTCTCCCCGCTGACCTCACCGGACGTACCGCCGTCGTTCTTACCGCCAGTGACCGCTGCTTTGCCGGAACACAGACCGATCTCTCCGGGCCGGTGATCGCACAACTGCTGACAGAGGCTGGTGCCAAGGTACTGGCGATGCAGGTCGTCCCCGATGAGTTGTCAGATATCACCGCAGCCCTGCGCCAGGCAGCCGGACAGGCCGCTCTAATCGTCACCACTGGCGGAACGGGCCTCGCTGCCCGCGATGTGACACCAGAGGCCACGCTGGCCGTCTGCGACCGCCTGGTCCCAGGTCTGGCGGAGCTGATCCGCCAGGATGGCGCCCGGCACACGCCGTTCGCGGCGCTGAGCCGCGGGGTCTGCGGCGTTGCGCGTAAAGCCTTGATTCTCAACCTGCCCGGAAGCCCTTCCGGGGCAGAGAGTTCGCTGCGCGCGGTGCTTCCGGTCTTGCCGCACGCCCTCGATCTATTGGCCGGAAACACGGCACATGAAGGCTGAAAACCGGCGCTACACGCCCGATTCAACTTCACCGTAACAGGAGATTTGTGCTCAGGCGGTAGAATAAAGGTTCGTGATCATTGGACCTCTTGCACTTCTGCACAAAGTCTCGACCACCTTGCTGGCCGTAATGAAACCCCTCGGCATCTGGGGTGTCGGCGGGCTTGCGTTTATCGACTCCGCCCTGATTCCGATCCCGGTCTCGATGGACGGCGTGATCATCGGCTACGTCGCCACCAACCACAGCCTCTTCTTCGTCTACTGCCTGATTGCGGCAGTGGCTTCGGCGATCGGGTCGCTGGTTCCCTTCTACATCGGGCGCGCGGGCGGCGAGCTGGTATTGCTCAAGCGCATCAACCGCGAACGCTACGAGAAGATTCGCGACCGCTTCGAGCGCCAGGAGTTCTTCGCCATCATGATCCCGGCGATGCTCCCACCCCCGACCCCGCTGAAGCTGTTCGAGTTCGCCGCAGGCGTCTTCGAGATGAAGCCCATCACCTTCGTGCTGGCCATCTTCACCGGCAAGTTCGTGCAATTCCTCATCTGCTCTCTGCTGACAATCTGGTTCGGCCCCAAGCTGGTGCATACCATGCACGGTATGTTGCATCGCCATCTGAGCGTGATGATCGGCATAGCCATCGGCGCGCTGTTGATCCTGCTGTTCTACATCACCCGCAAGATCTTCGATCGTCGCAAGGGTGAGAATCTGCCGTCGGAAGACGCTGGCGAATAGACAGTTCTTGTCTTAGCCCTTTGCTTTTCCAGTTGTCATTCCTCCCCTGAGCGAAGCCGAAGGGATGGAACCTGCTTTCTGAAATGAATGGGCCTGAATTTTCACGCGCACTTGTAGACACGGCCCAGCCCTCGACGCTACCATGGCGAAGAAAAGGCGACAATCCAAAACAAATTTAAAGAGGCTAGGAATGCAACTTTCACGCAGCATTTTGCCCGCTCTCGTTGTGTGCGGACTTCTCTCGTTAAGCCAGGCGGCTCATGCCGGCAATAAAAAAGTATTCGTTGACTCAACCCCTGAAGGCGCCCAGGTTGAATTGAATGGAAGCATTACCTGTACTACCCCCTGCACAATCAATTTCCCCAGCGCTTTCTTCGGGAAAAAGCATACAGCCTTTGGCAAGTATTTGGACGAGCCCGTCATCATACGACTGACTAAAGAAGGCTTCGTCCCGAAGGACGCACACCTGGTTACGGGCCCCCATCACTGGTCGAGTCTGAACGGCCAAAATCACTTCAACTACTACTACTTCTCCGACGACCATTTCAATGTTTCGCTAACTCCTGTTCAAACGTTTGTAGAACAGGGAGCACCAGTCGCCGCCGCCGAAGAACTGCCTATCGAACAGATCGTCTATGACTCGCTGCCGGCAATCGTGCAAATTCATGCCGGACAATTCAGTGGAAGCGGCTTCTTCATCACTTCCGCGGGGTTGGTAGCCACGAATGCACATGTTGTCGAAGGCCAACCGTCCGTAACGGTGATCACACCCGACGGGAAGCCCCTTTCGAGTAACAGCATCTATGTCGACCATGACCGTGATTTAGCTTTAATCAAAGTGGACGCCCATGATGTTCCCTTCCTCGCTCT
Organism: Granulicella mallensis MP5ACTX8; assembly: GCF_000178955.2. Taxonomy (NCBI): domain Bacteria; kingdom Pseudomonadati; phylum Acidobacteriota; class Terriglobia; order Terriglobales; family Acidobacteriaceae; genus Granulicella; species Granulicella mallensis. The sequence continues at coordinate 5,486,758 of NC_016631.1, forward strand.
GTCCCCCGCGCTGCCCATGCAGGGAGCCGAGGTCATCGCCATAGGAACTCCGGGGATCAACGACGTAGCAGGAGTGGGTCTGCTGCCGAACTCCGTCAGCAAAGGAATTGTAAGCGGGATTCGAACCTTCTCCGAGGACACGATCGCCAACGCTCCAGGCCGCGCCGGGACATGGATCCAGATGGATACGACGATCAACCACGGCAACTCCGGCGGCCCACTCATCAATCGAGCAGGCCTCGTAGTAGGCATCAACACTTTGGGCTTTGCGGGCACAGGCACACCGGGAATCAACTTCGCCCTCTCCGCGAAGGAGTTAGCGGGCATCGTTCATGAACGGCTGGGAATCACGCTCGGACCAAAGGCGGATTCCACCCGGCACTCCGATCAGGCGGCAACAGGAAAGATCTCCATCCTCTCCACACCGGACGGAGCCGATATCGAAATCGACGGCGTATTCCTAGGCAATACTCCTTCGGATCTATCGGTTGAAGCTGGGAAGAGAGTCATCAGGATTACCAAGAAGGGGTATCAACCGTACGAACGCACCCTTCAAGTACAACCCAATGGTTCGCAGAGAATCTCGGCAGAGCTTGATCCGGTTACTACTCCATGAATTTGTATAACTCACTTTAAATAAAAAGGCCGACGCCATAGCGTCGGCCTTTTTATTGAATGCGGTTAGAAGTGGAACTTGCCTGAGAACTGAGCGACCCGGGCATCCGGCGATTCCGCTGCGATTCCCGATCCACCAAAGCGTGTGCTGGATATTTGTCCGAAGCCGGATCCTACCGTTGTATTTGGCGGACCGTACGTTGGAGTATTGAGCGCGTTGTACAAATCTGCGCGGAAGTCCAGTGAGGTTTGATGCCACAGCAGGAAGGTCTTGGAAAGAGACAGGTCGACGCGGTTGTAGCCCGGCCCATAAACAACCTGGCGCAGAGGCGGGCCATAGGCTGCGATTCCACCGTTGTCAGCAATCGATACCTGATTGGGACCGAGCGGAACTCCTGGCGCAGGAGGTGCAACAGCGACAGGCGGATTGGTATAGGCACAAGGATTGAACCAGGTCTTCACCGTACGAGTCTTCGTAGCGCAGACTACGCTGGGATCAGGATTGGAGCCACCCGTCGCGAAAGGATCACCGATCCTTACAGCGTCTGCGTTACCCACCCCGTTGGTAGGATTATTGCCTGCGGTCACCAGATTTGGCTGACCCGTCTCAACCCGGAAGAGGAGACTCAGATTGAAACCACCCACAAGCGCATCCAACACCCTCGACTGATTCAGGTATTTGCGCCCACTCCCAACAGGCAATTGATACTGCGTGTTCAGGACGAAGCGGTGACGAGTGTCTGTTGCGGTTGGGCCATAATCAAAGCCATAGCCCAACTGTCTCCAATTGCGATAATTCGAGCTGTTTGTTCCACCGAGTGGCTGGGTGGTGTCATCCAGGCTCTTTGACCAGGTGTAGTTGGCCATGAAATACAGACCGCCCTTGGAGCGATGCTCGCCGGTAACCTGAAGGCTGTTGAAGTTGGAGCTGCCTTCGTTGTCTTCCAATCCCCCTCCAGAGAATTGATTGAACGGCCGGGCATTCTGCACGGAAGCTCCGGGAGGAAGCAGATTAGGGATCTGATTGGCGCTAGGGTTCGAAGTGATGTGAACGCCCAAGGCTCCCACATAAGCAACAGTTACCGTTGAGTTGCCGGCAAGCTGCTGCTGCACCGCAAGATTGAATCCCTGAGTATAGGCAGTCTTCAACGTCTTGGGATACATATTGATGCCCGGAGTCGTTATGAAATTGGATAGCCCCGCCGACAGAGCTGCGCTGAATCCATTCTCAAGCGTGAGGCCATTCGTAGCACAGTTACCCGGCGTGCAGATACCACTGTTGAAGTTCGAGGTAAAAAGAAACGGAGCATTCAGCGCAAGATTCGGGCTGAAACCCACATTCTCAAAGCCGCCGAAGAAGATCCCGTACCCGCCACGAACCACCAGCTTGTCCGTTGCAGAGTAAGCAAAACCGATACGTGGCCCAAAATTCGCTTTTTGTGCGTTCGTCAACGCAGGATTACTGTCGTAGACGACGGGCACATTGTTAGCTGCGAGTTCGTTGAGAAACGCCTGCGGCAAGGGGTATTGCTTTGCCGCATTGGGAAGCAGATAGGTCGCAGTGTTGTTGGAGTAATCAATCAAGAAGTTAGCTTGACGGCCATCCAACTCTACAAAGGGCTGGAAGTAGTCATAGCGAACGCCCATGTTCAGGGTCAGGTTTGCGCTTACACGCCAGTCGTCCTGAAAATACGCACTGCGATACCAGCGTTGATCGTGTACCAACGAGAAGTTTGAAACCGAAGCCGTATCCATCTGGTCGAGCAGGAAGTCAGCCCCGCCAAAGCCGGAGTGGGCTTGATTGGCTTGATCTTCCGTGTATTTGCCGTCGAACTTGTAGTACCCACGTGCCTGCGGTATCTGCAGAGTCTGAATACGAATCCTCTGTAGATTGAATCCGACCTTCAGGCTGTGCTTGCCAATCGTCTTGGAGACGTTGTCCAGAAGTTGAGCCACGTTTTCGAATTCGTTGGTAGGAAGATACTGGGCTGAGCCGAAAGAGGTAGGATTCGGATTGGTGCTGGTTCCGAGGTTTTGACCACCGCCAAAATCGAAGAAGGGCAAACCGCCATTTCCTGCCTCGAAGGGAATACCCCCGAGCCCAAACTGGGGTGAAAGATCCGTATTCGAGTTTGGCTGTGCATACTGCGCGTTGATCCAGTTATAGCCAACACGAAACTCGTTGGCCAAAGTCGACGTGAAGAAGTGCGTCTCCGAGAGAGTGAACTGGCGTGCCTTGTCGGTGACGTTGCCACTCGTGCCGAAGCCTGAACCATCGAGTATGCCGAAGGGGCTTGGATAGGTTTGCTGTTCATTGACTACGCTGTATTTAGTAAAGATCTGATCTTTCTGGCTTAGGTTCCAGTCCAGGCGTCCATCGTACTGGACGGTGTTGTCCTTCGCTCCGCCCAGAAACTGATAGTTGCTGTATGTCTGGCCGGGAGCACCAAAGTTCGGGGCGGGGAGAAGGTTGAAAAGTCCCTGCGCGACGGTGTCGATTTGGGCTGGGCAAATGACATTGATCTGACCGTTGCACTGTAGCGGTACAGGGTGGGGATTGATGCTGCTGTCTGTACCCGCTGCGTAGAGGGTCTTCGGGCTGCCGCCTGTATCCGTAGCACTCAGCAGTTCGCTGAAGTCACCCGTTCTCATCTTGAGGGTGGGAACTGTATTGATGGAACTCTGACCGAAGATAACGCGATTCCCTTCCACATCGCCGAAGACAAAGAGTTTGTCCTTGAGGATCGGTCCGCCGATGGCTGCGCCAAACTGGTTCTGGCGATACTTCGGTTTGGTGGCTTCAAAATAGTCACGGGCATTAAGAATGTCGTTCCGCCAGTACTCCCACAGAGTGCCGTGAATCTGGTTGGACCCGGATTTCATACTCGCGATCACCACGGCACCGGCTGCCCGGCCAAGCTCCGCGTTGTAGCTGGACGTCTGAACTTTGAATTCAGCAAGCGATTCAGGAATCGGCTTGATGACGTACATGGCGCCGCTTGGTTCATCGACCAACATGGCATTGTTGTCGACGCCATCAAAGATGTAGTTATTTTGCCCGGTCCGTTGGCCGTTGGCTGAAAAATCACCACCGTTCGTGCCGCGGGTTCCTTGTGCGGCTGGAGCCACTCCAGGAGTAAGTTGTGCGATGAAGATAGGATTGCGGTTCACCAAAGGCGTCTGGACGATTGCCGCCGCTGAGATAGTGGCTCCCGTGGAAGAGTTATCTGTCTGCAAGGCTGCAGGATCGGTGGTGACCTCAACGGTCTCGGTAACAGAACCGGCCGCAAGCGTTATCGGCACCTCAATACGTGCGGAAGCATTGACGACAAGTCCCTTTTGTTCGGCCTTGGAGAAGCCCTGCGCGGAGACAGTGACCTTATAGCTGCCGATTTTGATCGGGGTAAAGGTAAAGATTCCCTCGTTATCGGACTTGCGGACCAGGGAGAGCCCTGTCGCTTCATCGACCAGGGTGACAGTGGCGTTGGGGATGGAAGCGCCGGTGCTATCGTGCACCGTTCCAGCAAGCGTGCCCTGATCCAACTGGGCATAGGCTGCAGTTCCGCTCAGCAGGGCGGAGACGATCGCAAAGAGGAATATAAAAAGGCTCAACTTAAAAGAGCTTTTTTGAAGATGCTGAGTTGGATTGGAGAGAGATTGATTCCACAACTGACGAAACTGCAAGCTTGTTTTAGAGAGCGTGGTCGATCGCGTTGAGCAAGCGATATAAGAAGTTTGCGCGGTCTTTAGATCCCTCATCGATGTTGGGACTCCTGAAATTTTGAAGAAATCTATTGGCCGGGAGCTTATAGGCCCCGTCAAGTTCTTGTCAATTGCGTAACCGTTTACCCATGTGCAAAACCCCATATCGTAACCGCTTACGTGACCTCTCGGCATCCACCGAATACCCGCAATCGATGAGTCAGAACTTCCGCCCTTAGATGTCATGGCGGCGTTCATGGCTGTCTAACGTTTTGCTAATTTTTAGGTGTCTTATAGGTCGATAACATGTCCGGCATAGCAGCGCATTTCACGACGCATAGAGAGGCGCGAATCGGAAGAGCATGGTTCAGTCGGCCACGCTGTATCGTGAGGCACGGATTGGAAGGACATGTTCCCCTATCGCCACAATGTATGGGGGAGCACGAACCGGAAAGGCACGGTTTCGACCGTGCCCTTCCGGTTCGTGTTGGGCCTAGGGGATAAGCAGAAACAGTTGCACTTTACGCTAGGAGTAGCTCTTGGAAGCGAAGTGCGGGTACGGCGCACCAGACCTAGATTAGAGATACGGTTCTACATCTAAAGGGAAAATGGCTGTGAGCGCATTGAGCGTCACAGCCACTGTCAACTTGGTCCTATTTCGGGTCTGTACATATCTTCGACTCGTAATAAGAAGCTAAACTTCGAGTCTGAATTGTAATGTCTGCGCTTTCGCGCTTAGCTGGTGACCAGTTCTGTACGGTGGTAGCAGCCTCTTCCATGCTCTCTCGCAGAGCTTGGATACGGTCTACGACTGGCATCGCGACGCTCATATCATTCTCCCTCAGCTATCATTCTTTCCTTCATTGTTCGATTCTGCTAGATCTAGAGGAAGTTGCTCAAACGATCTCTTTAAACGAGCGATCGCTCTTGTTTCTCTCTCTACATACGAAATTGACACCATCGAAGAACGAAGTTGCGTTCTGGACCTCTGCCAATTGATCGCGTGGCCATTATGCAGCTTCCGGTCCACTTCTTGACTGTATACCGGTTTGGTCGTGAACAACGCAGAATATTTACTCGGACTGATGCCAACAAAAGGCACGAAGGGAACGGCATACGGATTGCTACGACTTCTAGCGGACTCACCAAGCTGAATCGCATCAGCATGCAGCTCTTTCGCTTTGCTTTTCGGATACGGTTCAATATAAACAACCTTTGAGATACCCGCTCCGATGATGTGACGAGCACAGTTATGGCAAGGGAAAGTTGTCGTGTAAAGGGTTCTTCCAACAGTCGAAATGCCCTTTCGGGCACAAGACAAAATAGCCTCCATCTCTGCATGGACCGCGCGTCCGAACTCCGTAATAGAGAAGAGCGATGTTTTCTTTACCGCTCCTCGGATTCTTGGATCCTTCCCAACATCATCAGGAAGAGCTCGCATGATTTCATCGAGAATGAGATTTTTCCGTTCATCGTTCGAGTCGAGGCCCTTGAGGTGATCTCTCTCGTCTCCCTCATCTCTTTCCCAGTATTGGCCCCCGCCAGCCTTCGGGACCTCGTTACACCCAACCGATAAAATATCTCCATCTTGAGAGGTGATCGCCGCGCCAACTTGTCGCCCGAATTGTGCAGAGCGAAGTGAGGCAGAATACGCCATGAACATAGCCTGCTCATCGCGGGTCGGGGTCTTGTATGGATGAGAAAAAAGAACATCAAGAAATCGACCAAGTTGACGTTTCCAATCATCGCCGTTTCCACCAACGTCGAGAAACACGTCTGACAAGTGGAAGGCTTCCCGTGTACGCTGTCCACCATCTTGATGATCATGGGCGTCCGTATGGACGAGTTCTTTCGCTTCATCAACTGTCATATTTTTATGGCGATGAAGATGCTTTACTCTCTCTTCTTCTGGAGCGAACACCCCGATCAAATGGAATCCGTGTCCATACACTGAACGGAGATATGCTACTTCTTCAGATCTCTTCAGGGTAACTAGGATATGCGCTTCGTTAAGAAGCGCTTCCCCAGGAGCCTTTTTCTTCCGCGCAGACGCAATTTGGTTAACCGCCGCCAATGCCAGCATCGCGTTCTTCTCTTCATCTGTCGCTCTACTGTTGAATTTTCTGTATACCTCATTGGCTGCGTCGATTCGAGTTAGTATCCGCTGGTGTTCGGGCGAATCGACAAGATTGCAAACTACGTTGAGCATCTTACTAAAGGGCTCGATAAAATCGCTCAATCGAACGATAGTGGGTTTATATCCAAACTCCCGAAGCTGCGAAGTAAGATTCTCCGCAACCATGTAGGCATCTGTGCCAATGGGCGCGACCAAACCAAAAACTAGTTCTGCGTTTTTCAGGCGTTCATTGCTTTCAGGCATTGACGTTGAACCTATCTAACCTTTAATTATCCCGGCATCAACCACTCGCTTGAAATGCTTCGCAGCCTCATGACAAGCCTTTCGGGTTCTTGCCTTTGATCTTGGCCGTGAAATAGAATGACCAGTCTTCAACCCCATACACCAGAGATCAGCGGCATCTGCCCCAAATTCTGATTCGATAATGATTGTTAGAAGTTCCATGTAGGCATCTAGTTCATGGTCTTTCCAACTTGAGGGATATAAGTAAACATACCGCTGCTTACCTTCTTTATCAGTAACAACCATATGAGGCAGACCTTTCAAAATGATGCCATTGAAAAATGTGCCGTCCATCTGAGTCGCCCTGAGCAGACTACCTTTAAACTCACCAATCTTTGGAAGGAAATCCTTTTCAAAACACTCGAAGCATTTTTGATTATCTTTTACCGGATACTGGGAAGGAGAGTGCACAACTTCTGATGCACGATGCGACATCTCTTCGTAGATCTCATTCCGTCTTGCGCCTCTATTTGAAGCTAGCTGTACAACTGCCTCCCTCACTGGCTGATAGTAACGGTATACAATTCGCTGTTTTGCTTCCAAATCAGCGATTAGTTTTTCCCACCGCCCGGCAGGTGCATTTACAAGCCGACTAAACGGATAAATGTGTATGCTAGGCGCCTGAACAGTAAGCGTAGCCATCCTAGACTCTTGAACCACAAGCTCAACCTTCGGTGCCATATTTGAGACCATGCCTCCATTTGATTGTTGCGAGGTTGTTATTGGGCCCAAATACCAGAGCCCGCCGTAAGGTTAACGGCGGGCTCTCGCACTACCAGTTCTCTAGCTGCAACCACTCGTGCTTCCGCACTCCATGCAGCGATAGCAAGACCCATTCCTCGTCATAATGCTGCCGCAGGTTCCGCACGAAGGAGCATCGCCCATGTCGTACAGATCCTTCATCGCTTCGGCAGCGTGGTAGACGCCACGATCCGCCGTCGCGAGGATGCCTGGACCTGCACCCTCAGCCGTGAGGCCGGAGTTTGCCGTCAGGTCGGGAGCGATTCCCTGCTGCGGCGGTGTGCGGTCGTTGCGCTCGAAGGCTTCGCCGAGCATGGTGTGCTGGGCGGGTTCGGCGCTCTCAGAAGCGTGGGCAGAAGCAAATACAGGAGTCTGCGGCGCTCCGGTCGAGAGGACAGCGTCAGAGGCAGGCTTGAGGCCCGCGAAGAGATCCAACTGCGTTCCGCTGAGGAAGCGCAGCTGCATCCAGCGGAACAGGTAGTCCATGATCGACTTCGCGTAGCCGATCTGCTCGTTGCCCGTCCAGCCCGAGGGCTCGAAGCGGGTGTGTGCGAACTTCTCGCAGAGCAGCTTGAGCGGCACGCCGTGCTGCAGGCACATCGAGATCGCCGTCGCGAACGAGTCCATCAGACCGGAGATCGTCGAGCCCTCCTTTGCCATGCGGATGAAGATCTCACCCGGTACGCCGTTGGGGTAGAGGCCGACCGTCACATAACCCTCGTGACCGGAGAGCGAGAACTTGTGCGTGATCGAAGCCCGCTCCGCCGGCAGGCGGTGGCGCATCGCACGGGGCGGAGCCTGTGCGTCGAGCGCATCGGCGTTCTGCGTCGAGGAGAGCAGCAGCGCCGTGAGCTTGGCTTCGAGCGCGGCAACCTGCTGCTTCACCGTAGCAGTCTCAGCCTGCGAGGCAGCGAGAGCGGCGGCGGAGATCGTCACCTCTTCGTTCACCTTAGTCGAGTCAACAGAGGTGCCCTTCTTATCGGCATCCGTCTGCGCCGCGACGTTCAGCGGCTGGGTGCCCTTGGAGTTGTCGCGGTAGATCGCGACCGCCTTCAGGCCGAGACGCCAGGCCTCGGTGTAGGCCTCGGCGATGTCGTCCACCGAGCAGTCGTTGGGCAGGTTTACCGTCTTCGAGATCGCGCCCGAGAGGAACGGCTGCGTCGCCGACATCATCTTGACGTGGCCAGTCCAGGCGATCGTGCGGGTTCCCTTCGCGGGCTTGAAGGAGCAGTCGAACACCGCGAGGTGCTCCGGCTTGAGGGACGGTGCGCCTTCGATGGTGCCGGTCGCGTCGATGTAGTTGACGATGCCTTCGACCTCGGACTCCTTATAACCAAGCTTGAAGAGCGCGCCGGGGACCGTGTTGTTCACGATCTTGATCATGCCGCCGCCGACCAGCTTCTTGTACTTGACCAGCGCGAGGTCGGGCTCGATGCCGGTGGTGTCGCAGTCCATCATGAAGCCGATGGTGCCGGTGGGCGCGAGCACGGTGACCTGCGAGTTGCGGTAGCCGTGCTTTTCGCCGAGCGCGAGCGCCGTGTCCCAGGCGTTCTGGCTGGCGGCCTTGAGCTCTTCGAGCTGCGGCGCAACAAACGGTTCCTTGGACGACTTCAAGCTCTTGTCGATGTTGTTGACCTCCGCGCGATGCATGCGGATGACGTCAAGGAAGGGCTCGCGATTGACGTAGAAGCCAGGGCAAGCGCCGCCCTGCACGCCGGTCTGCTGCGTGAGCGGGGTCGCTGCGCCGAGCGGCGGGCAGTCGCCGGCGATACGCGCCGACTGGGCATAGGCGTCGCCGCAGAGGATTGCGGTCAACGTCGCGGCATAGGCACGGCCGGCGTCGGAATCGTAAGGCAGGCCGCGATCCATCAGCAGCGCGCCGAGGTTCGCATAACCGAGACCGAGCGGGCGGTAGTCATGCGAGTTCTTTGCGATCTGCTCCGTCGGGTAGCCGGCCGCGTCCACGATGATCTCCATCGCGGTGGTAAGGACAGCCACCGCATGGCGATAGCTGGGAATATCGAACTGGCCGCCGGGCGTCAGGAACTTCAGCAGGTTAAAGCTGGCCAGGTTGCAGGCGGAGTCATCGAGGAACATGTACTCCGAGCAGGGATTGCTGGCGTTGATGCGCGCGGTGTTCTTGCTGGTGTGCCAGCGGTTGATGGTGGTGTCGTACTGCATGCCCGGATCGCCGCACTGCCAGGTGGCCTCGGCGATCTGGTGCATCAGGTCACGAGCGCGGATCTCCTTGACCGGCTGCTTGTCCTTGACGGTGCGCGTGGTGAACATGCCGTCGTTCTCGACCGCCTGCATGAACTCGTCGGTAACGCGGACGGAGTTGTTGGCATTCTGGAAGAAGATCGAGGTGAAGGCCTCGGAGTCGGGGCCGGAGCCGTCGTAGCCAGCCTGCATCAGGCTCCAGGCCTTGCGCTCTTCCTTGACCTTGCACTGGATGAAGTCTTCGACATCGGGATGGTCGACGTTGAGGATGACCATCTTGGCCGCACGGCGGGTCTTGCCGCCGCTCTTGATGACGCCGGCGAAGGCGTCGAAGCCGCGCATGAAGCTGAGCGGGCCGGAGGCCGTGCCGCCGCCCGAGAGAGTCTCCATGGAGCCACGGATCGCCGAGAGGTTCGAGCCTGCGCCCGAGCCCCACTTGAAGAGCATGCCCTCGGTCTTGGCCAGGGTCAGGATGCTATCGAGGGAGTCGTTCACCGAGTTGATGAAGCACGCCGAGCACTGCGGGCGCGTGTAGCCGGTGACGGAGAAGGCAACCTCGCCCTGCGTCGCGTCCCAGTGCCAGTTCTGCGCGTCGGAGTTCGGCTCGAGGCGGTCGCAGCCGACGTTGAACCAGACGGGCGAGTTAAATGCCGCCTTCTGGTTGAGCAGCAGGTGAGCGAGTTCGTCGAAGAAGATGCTGGCATCTTCCTCAGAGGCAAAGTAGCCATCGCGCAGACCCCAGTCGCGGATGCTCTCGGAGACACGGGTGATCAGGGCGCGGACGCCGGTCTCGCGCTCCGGCGTGCCGATCCGGCCGTGCAGGTACTTGCTGGCGACGATGTTGGTCGCGGTCATCGACCAGTCGCTGGGCACGTCGACGTTCTTCTGCTCGAAGATGAGCTTGCCCTTGTAGTCCTGAATGACGGCGTCGCGAAGCTCCCAGGTGAGCTCATCGAAGGGCGAGATCCCGGGTTTGGTGAAATGGCGACTAAATTCCAGACCGCGTGCGCTGGACGTGCGTGTAGATGCCATCGCGGCTTGTTTGCCATTCTGGACGGGGGTGGCGGCGGTGATTGTTTTGGCCATGTTCGATCAAACCTTTCGGGTAAAACTGAAGCTGATTCCTGCAAAATAACGAACACCGATAAACCCAGGTAGCGGGACTTATCGGGTTTAGAAAAAGACTTGGCGGACGAAATCCGGAAGAAAACTTGTCGGGTCGTGATCCGAGAAGAAGACTTGGCGGTCTTTCCAGTGCCTCCAGTGGCGATGCTTTGCCAACACGTTCCTGGCTGCTAAATAAAACGCGCTACGATAACTGGCTGGCAGAGCCAACCAAGGGTCGAAGGTTCCTTTTAAGCGGTGTGGCCGTGGCTACGGGCGCTTCACCAGGAACTGCGGGTGAGCTTGAAAGTACCGCCCCATCTGGTACGAGTCAAGTATAAAACAACAAGATCTAGTGGTGTCGAAGTAGATACTCCCGGGACGCGACGATTCACAGGGTCAACCTCGGTTTTTCTGGGGTTTTCTTGTGGAAAGCTCCGGATAGGTGCGCCGTTTGCGGGTTTTTGTAACCACTCATTCACACGGCTTTCACAGACTATCGCCGTACACAGTCGAGAGCAAGACGCAAGAACAGTGCAATCGTGATTTTTCGGGGTGGAAATGTGGGAAAGGGGGCCGGGATTGGAAACAGGAAGTAGGCAACAGATCAGGGCAAAGCCCGAATGGAAGCTTCAAGCCCTGAGCTTCCTGTTTCCGCGGGCCAAAGCCTTAGATCCGTGGAGGCAGGTGCTTCGTCAGGAGTTTTGGATTTCGACCTTGCGCAGCAGGCGCCAGCAGCCGAAGACGATGGCGGCGGCGAAGACGAAGTGGAGCGCAATCGAAAGATTTGAGGGGGCGTAGTTGAGAGGCCCATTATGACCGGACACCATGAAAATAGCATTGGAGATTCTCTTGGCTGGTCCCCTAACGAGCGACAGAACGCCGATCAAGTTCGGCAGTATACCGAGAGCTCGTAGCTTGTGATTCGGGCTGGTCATGAGCCATCGTTGCGAGGCGGTGAGCGTGTAGCCACAGAGACCGAGAGCGATAGAGGCGAGGTATCGGCGTGGGAATTCGATAGCGGAAAGAAGGTCAAAGAGCCTGGGGTGGGGGCCAAGGGCTGCCGCTGCCGGAAGTCGTTGCAGGATGGCGAGAAGGTGCAGCAAAGAGGGCGCATGGACCAGACGGAGCCAGCCCAAAAGAAGCAGCCAGCCAAGTAACGGAAAGACAGCAACAGCGGCCGTCGCTACAGCAAGAGGAGCCAGGAGCACCGAGGCTCGCGAGACAGGACGAGTAAGCAGAAACAAAGTGTTGGAGCTAGAAGATAATGCGTTCGATCCTTTGAGGCTAAGGCCCATGAAGAAGCCGACAAGGCCGGCGGTAACAGGAAAGTTGAGAAGAACCTGGAAGTCAGTGGGATCGACAGGGCAACCGCAGAAGTGGTGCCAGAAGATACCCATGTCCGTAAGGCTCTCCCCGCTGACCCAAACATGCATGAAAAGCGCAAAGAAAAACGAGACCACAAAGGCGGCGATGAGACGGCGGCGGGCGAGAAGGAGCCAGGGTCGGATCATAGGGTTCCAGGTCCAGTTCAGCGAAGAGCTACGAGGGTTAAGAGCTTAGGGTTCTTGGTGATTGACGAAGTGGAAGTTAGAGTTCCTTGCGTGCGAAGAAGATCTGCGCAAGCCAGAGAAATACAGCCGAAAGAAAAATGGGAATAAATGCATAGAACCAGGGCGGCGGCGGACCGAGGCTGAAGTAAAGAAACAGTACTTCTTTGCAGTGCGCAATAGACAGCCCGAGAGCGCGATGTGCGGCGAGAGAACTCGTTAGACGCTGGACCTCGATCACTCCAAAGTAGATGGCGAGCGAGAAGGCTAAGAGGTACGCATTGCGCACCGTCGACTTCGACAAGGTATTGAGAACGGCGAAGAAGCTGAAGATCAGAGCTGCTGTCGTAAGCAGCGAGAGCATGAGGCGAGGCATCGAGGTTAGAACAAGCTGAATGACGTGGTAAAGGTGGTGAGTCTGCTGCGAGTTTCCGAAAGCAGCAGTACCTCGCCATGTGCTATCGGCAAGTGACGTCCAGACCGGTCCATACACGATCAGCATCAGCAAGAGGGAACCGAGGGCCCCGGAGAGAATGGCAGCCAGCAGTGTAGCGAGAGCTGAACCGATTCGCGCCCAGAATAAGAACTTCCGCGTGAGAGGACGTGTACGGATATAGGTGCCTAGCCGAGGTTCCTGCAGATAGTTGGTCGTAATGATCGACGTCATGAGGCTAAAAAACGCAACCATGATGATCATGAGCCCTAAGCCACGGAGATAACTGAACCAGACCCTCTGCGAATGACTGAATTCCGCATCGAACCGCTCGATCTCCCGGGGCAAAAGACTTGAACTGAGAAAGACGAACATCACCCAGGCACAGATGGTGTAGTACATGCGCGCGGCGCTACGTTGTTCGCGAAGATAGGTGCGCTGCGGAAAGGTAAAGCGGCGGAGAAAAAATCTGGGGGCAGGTTCATCCTTCGGTTCAAAGAGTACCGGCAGTTCCCTGCCGGATTCTTCCAGGGCTCTGTTTGCGCGGCGCTTGTAGACCAGGCGGATGCGTTGATAGATAACGAGCAGGACAAACGGCCCGAGGGTTGCGATCGGAATGAAGAGGAAACCGGGGAAATTCATGCCTCCTCCCTCCCCTCAGCAGTACGGCAGAGCTCCAGGAAGATCTCGTTGAGCGAGAGGGGGCTGGAGTCGAGGATCTCAGCGCCGTTGCGAGTCAGTTCAGCGGCAAAGGCTTCCGGATTGCGCTGCACGACGTAGAACGTAGCGTGAGCTTCTTTCCGCGTACTAAGGATCGACTCGCTGCGAGCTGGAAGCGCGGCTCCGGTCACGGTGAAGCGGCGGAAGCTGGCACGAATGTCGTCGAGCGGGCCTTCGAGGAGAACCTTGCCGCGATCCATGATGCCGATGTGGTCGGCGATCTGTTCGATCTCGGGAAGCTGATGGGTGGAGAGAAAGATCGTGCGGCCTTCAGCGGTGCAGTCTTCCACGAGGAGACGCAGTAGAGAGTCCAGGACAACAGGGTCGAGGCCCGTCGTAGGCTCGTCAAGAATCAGCAGTCGTGAGCGCTGGGCGATGGCAGCAGCCAGCGCCGCTTTGGTCTTGTTGCCGAGCGAAGCACGAGCCAGGACGGTATTGAATGGAAGCTCGAGACGGTCGCAGACTTTGCGAGCGAGGGCGTCGGACCAGGTATCGGGATAAAAGGCCCGGTTAAGCTCAAGCAGCTTGTGAACGGTAAGCGAGCTGGTAAGGGCTTTGTCTTCGGGGACGTAACCGACCTGCTGGAGCACTTTGACGCGTTCGGGGTCTTGGGCCGGGTTGAGGCCGAAGACCTCGATGGAGCCGGAGGTGGGTCGGGCGAGGCCCATTGCCATGCGAAGGGTCGTGGTCTTGCCGGCGCTGTTGCGGCCGAGCAGCCCGTAGATGGAGCCTTCAGGAACATTGAGCGAGAGGCCGTCAACCGCGCGAATCTGCTTGCGGCCGGTGCCGTAGGTCTTGACGAGGGAGTGAGTCTGGAGGGCGAAGGTCGTCATGGATTTCCTGCTGGGTCTTCAGAAGAGGGGGAGGCGTGGGTGCGGCGGGACTGCTCGAGCTCCTGCAGCTCGGAGTCGAGCAGCTTGTGGAGGTCGGCAGAGGAGAGGCGGAGCTGCGAAGCTTCGACGGCCAACTGAGCCACGTGAGGACGCAGGCGGCGAAGCTTTTCGGCCTTCAACAGGCCGGGCCCGAGAGCAGTAAGGCTGGCAACGAAGGTTCCGCCGCCTGGCACGGTACGAATGATGCCTTCGCGTTCGAGGTTCTGGAAAGCACGAGCAACGGTGTTGGGATTGATCCGGAGATCGGCGGCGGTGCGGCGCGTGGAAGGCAGCGGGTCGCCGGCGTGCAGGACTCCGGAGGCGATCGCCTGCTTGATCTGCTGCTCCAGCTGCAGATAGACAGGAACACCGGAGCTCGCGGAGATGCGCAGCGACAGCATGACCGTACTAATACAATAATACGGTCAAGGAATGCAACCCTGTTTTTGCGCAGTTAGAGGACGTATGTCCTATAGAGCGAGCACGGAACCGAGCCCTGCAGGGGCGCGCCATCATAGCTTTTTGTCTATTCCCGCCACAGAACCGTCATCCTGAGCGAAAGCGTCCCGGCCTTTGGGCGCGGAGTCGAAGGACCCCGAGGATTGCAGTCTTGCCCATGCCGTCGGACCTTTTCCACTTCAAGCGCTCGAGCCTGCGCCTTCGTGCTGGAGAAGGTCCCAACATCATAGGCAAGATCAAATCCCTCGGGGTCCTTCGACTCCGCACCTCGCAAAAGCGCGAGGCGCTTCGCTCAGCGACTGTCTGTGCTGTCAAGAGAGGGTTATGGGAAAGCGGAAAACGATGAAGCCGTTTCCCTCTTTCCCACAACCTCTGCGGTTGTTGGGATTGAGTTAGACGGGGAGCGGTGGTGTTTGGAACTGTTGGCGAACTTGTCTGGCTTTGGCGTTGAGTCGTACGAGGAGTTTGTGAGCCAAGGCGATACGAACGACCTTAGGGGGTTTGCCAGCGTCGCGGAGCCGTTGCTGAAAGGCGATGAAGTCGGGTTCGTGACGGCCTACGACGCTGGCGACGATGAAGAGGATTTCGCGGATGGAGGGGCGTCCGCCACGCACCACACGCCTGCCTTCGCGTTTTCCGCTGTCGCGGGCCAGGGGAGCGAGCCCGGCCAACTTGGAGATGGTCTTGTTGGACAGGGTGCCGATCTCGGGCATCTCGGCCATGAGCCGGGCCACGGTGCGGTCAGCCACGCCTTTGATGGTGCGGAAGGCCTGATCCAATTGCTTCCATAGTGGATCGGCGGCGATGAGGGCGGCGATGGCGGCGGCCAACTGGTCCATCTGCCCCTTCAGGAACGCCAGCAACTGGTCGATGGCGGCCAGCACTTCGGTATCGGTGACCAGACGGCGCTGGTTCCGTTGCGCTGTGCGCACCTCGGTGAGCTGGCGCAGACGCGTGACCTGGGCCCGCAACTGGCGTTGCCGCTGCGTCCCCAGCACGCTTGGCACGGGCTTGCGGACCTCCGCTACCAGGCAATCAGCCCCGCATCGATGGCATCGGTCTTCTCCGTTACCCCCATGCCTTCGGCGAACTGCCGCACAGACCGCGGGTTCAGAATCGCTACGGCCAGCCCCTCGCTCGCCAGCAAGGCGAACGGCTGTTGCTCGTAGCCCCCGGTGGCTTCCATCGCCACCAGCTGCACCTGATGGGCACGGCAGAATCCGGCCAGCTCTCCGATCCCTGCCACGCTGTTGTCAAACGTCGCTGCCGCTCCCTCTCTGCCGATACGAACCGACAAGCTGAGGGAAGATACATCTACTCCACAAATCATGCGCGTCACGGTGTAACCTGCCTTGTATGTGCGATTGCATAGTCTTCTGACTGTTCGGTCGTACCCTGACTTGGGCAGCGGTCCCTGGGCTGAGCGTCGGTGGTTGATCACCTCAGGATGAACGGGTGCCGTCCGCCCGTGGGGGAACCGATGCCTCGGTTCCCCCCTCTACAACAGACTCTAACGAATGACTGTTGATCTCCTATAGATACAAGGATGACGGTTCGGTGGGAGATGAACAAAGCCCATCGCTCTATCTGCAACATCCTCATTCTTCGATGAAACTGGCACTCATCGTTCCGACGCAGGAGCGTAACAAATCGCCAAAAATTGACGGAACCTTGTAGTCTGTCTGCGCATCCAATCGGAAGAAATACAACACCTGTTGCGTAAAATGCATGTGTTGCTTATATTTCAAGTGTTGTCCAAGTTTCGAGGAGAGATGATGAAGAATTTTGCAATGGCAGGTTTGGCCGCAGCAATCGTGCTGGCGGTAGGTGCGGGTTCGATGAGCGCACAGGTGACGACGTGGAAGATCGACCCGATGCACTCGGAGAGCGATTTTGCAATCAAGCATATGGCAATCAACACGGTGCATGGCTCGTTCCGTGGAGTTTCGGGAGTCATCACTCTGGATGAGAAAAACCTGTCGAAGTCGGGCGTGGAAGCCACGATCGACGTGACCACCGTGGATACCGGCATAGCGCAACGCGACGGCCATCTGAAGAGCCCGGACTTCTTCGATGTGGCGAAGTTCCCGACCATGACCTTCAAGAGCACCGGCGTGACCAAGGCCGGCGATCACTTTGACGTCGCCGGATTGCTGACGATCCACGGCGTGACCAAGCCGGTCGTGCTGTCGCTCGAAGCACTGGCCAAGCCGCAGACGATGGACGGCAAGAGCCTGCATCGTGGATTTACCGCTACGACCGTCATCAACCGGCAGGACTTCGGCCTGATCTGGAATGGCCCGCTCCAGAGCGGCGACAAGGTCCTTGGAGACCAGGTCAAGATCGAGCTGGATATCGAAGCGGTACAGCAGTAAGAGCAGGAACAGGAAACAGTTGGGAGGGCGGACACTTCGGTGTCCGCCCTTTTTGTTTGTGGGCGCAGATCCAAGAGGCTGTTGAGTCAGAGCGTGTGTTGTTGCTTGTTTTTCGTCGTCATCCTGAAGCGTAGCTGAAGGCCCCGCGTTGGTCCGCTGGGGGGGCGCCAGACCAATGGGTAGGGCTGTGGCTGGCAGCGTTCGCTCCAGTGGCATCGTGCAGAATGTGGGGGGCCTTCGCCGATCCACCCCAGCAAGCGCAAAGTGCGCGCTCGCCGGGGACCCCGGTATGGCTCAGGATGACGACGAAAAACAAACAACGACGAAGAACAGGCAACGGCATCCGTAGCTTATGGACAGACTCTTGGGAAGGCCTTTCAGGCGGCGCGTAAGACAGCCTTGGCATCGTATGAGCAGGTTTGCCGGGAGGATTTGGATATGGCTACTTCTGCTGAAACGAAGGAACAACTCGGAGGAAAGACAATGCAAGGAGATCGAGGGGACGCCAAGGCACAGCCCTCAGGGCCTCGTGGAGACAATCCTGCTACCGCCGGGCAGGGAGAGACTCAAGTGAAGTCGAAGACCTCTGAAAATGCCGAGGAGAAGATCAATCCCTCCGCTCCGGGAGAGACGGGAACGACTCCGGGGACGAACGGGAAGGCAATCTCACATTAGAGGGGATGCGGGAACGATAGGCGTGAAGGCCTCCTTGCTTTCAGCATCCGACATCGCTCCCTCCTTCACCTCTCACCCTCCTAAGTAATTGAGTTCGGATAGCACGTTAGAGTTTGTTCTCGCTGAAATAGCGATATTCCATGACCCGCGCAGCGGAATAGGCAGCTTCTCGGCCATAGGTCGCCTCAATCTCCGCGAGCGTTTTATCCAACACCAACACGGAGGGTCCGGCGTTCAAGGACGGCAGGACACGATCAGGTCTTGGATCGCGTCCCACGATGTTCTCCGGTATTACGAGCAATCCGTGAAGGGTCAAAACCGGTTCTGTTTTTTCTGCCATCGCTACAGCATGGGCGCGATGGGAGTGGGTGTAAGCCTCAGCCGTCAATGCCAGAGCCACTTCGTCGATGCCAGGAGCGACAGGGATGCCGATGAGTTCTCCTGCATCGTGATTGTCACGCATAGAGCCCGCTTTTGCTTTCTCTCCTGAACGCCACTGAAACGAATCGCTGTTATGCCTGGAACTCCATTGAGCGACTCCGACTTCCCTGGCGACAGCCGCAGCCCGTTCGTGTCCGGCAATCGCCTCGACAAGTGCGAGGGAGATCATGATCGACGCACTAATACCGGAGCTGGAAACGATCTTTCCATCTGCTACATACCGGATGTTCTTCTCCCAGCGCACGTCCGGGTAGTTGGCGAGCCTCAGGCTCTCAGTGCCCCAATGCGCTGTGGCACGATGCCCATTCATCAAACCGGTATTTGCCACGACAATTGCCCCATTGCAGATGCTGACGATCGTACTTCCCTTCGCAGCCTGGGCTTTGATCCATGCAAGGAGAGAAGGATCCGTCTCGTTCATCATGGCAGGGACGATTACGTAGTCAGCTCCCTCGCGATAGCCCGCATCGAACTGTGCTGTTGTCTGCTGCATCTCCAGCCGAAGCGCCGGGCGCATAGGAACCGTGCCGGGCAGGAGTGAAACCGCTATGACTTTTGCAGACTTCGAGCGGGACAGAATCCCAAAAGGAACAACAAAGTCGGAGAGCTCCGTTCCACTGTTGTCCGCCAGGACAGCTACTACCGGTTGAGCCCGGCCAAATCTTCTCTGATAAGGATTAATCATTTCGTCGTGTCTCTCCAGGGCCCCATCAAGGCCTGAGGTGCGTATGGCCGCTGCGAAAAGGTCAGGGCGAGGCGTCAAGGCGACGGCAGACGCTGCAGTTGCCAGGCTCAGCATTGCCTTTCTACGAGTGAGAATCATTTTGTCTCCAATGGGTTGAGAGTTGAGAACCCTTCATGATTCTGAGTGGGGTTGGACATGGCGTAAAGGACGTAATACCCTCGTTTCACGCCATGCCTCATCGACTTACATTTTTCGTCTATCCCGGCTTTCAACTCCTCGATCTCTCCGGACCGCTCAGCGCCTTCCAGATGGCAGCAGACAGTTCCAGGAAAGGCCGTTATCAAATCGAAGTGGTTTCGACAAAGGGAGGTGCTGTCAGCAGTGCAGGAGGGCTCACGATATCGACGAAGCGGTTGTCTCCTGGACCGATCGATACCTTGATCGTCGTGGGTGGGCGTGGGGCATGGGCGATCGCAGATTTCGAGAAGACAGTGAAGGCCATTCAACGTCTGGCTGGCCGCTCTACTCGCATTGCAAGTGTCTGTACCGGCGCGTTTTTGCTCGCGTGTGCGGGGCTTCTCGATGGCCGGCGGGCGACCACTCACTGGAGATACGCCCGGAGACTTCAACGCGACTATCCGCGGGTCAAGGTAGATATGGACAAGATCTTCATCAAGGATGGAGCGATCTGGACGTCCGCAGGTATCACGGCAGGCATTGATCTGGCCCTCGCGATGATAGAGGAAGACATGGGAATCGATGTCGCGCGTGGCTTAGCGCAGGAGCTGGTCGTCTATCTTCGGCGCCCCGGAGGCCAATCGCAATTTTCAGCGATGCTCGATCTGGAACCTGAGTCGGATCGGATTAAACGCACGCTACTGTACATCCAAAAGAACCTTGCGGCTCCTCTGGATCTTGAAACGCTGGCCGAGGTAGCACGTATCAGCACGCGTCATTTCGGACGGTCCTTTCGGACCGAGACCGGAGAGACTCCCGCCAAAGCAGTTGAGCGGTTACGCATTGAAGCGGCACGTCCACGCGTGGAAGAGGGCGCGGAATCAATAGAGCTGATCGCTTCATCGGTTGGATTTTCTGATCCCGAAAGAATGCGCCGTGCCTTTATCCGCCACTATGGACATCCTCCACAAGCACTACGACGCGTGAAGAAGCTATAGAAGCACGGGCGGTTTGCCAAACCAGTTAGAACAGTGCAGCCAGGCGATCAACGTTTTATCAACCCCAGGATAGCGAGATGAAGCGATGAAAGACAGTTCCCTGACATTACGCGATTGCGACGACTTACACGACCCTACGGCTCAGGGATATTCGCACTTAGCCATTGTGGCGAAAGGGGCAAGCGTCGTTTATATATCCGGACAGTATGCTTCGGGCACAACGGCTGCCGTCGTCTCACCATTGTTTGAAATTCAAATCAGTCAGGCCTTCCAGAACCTACGAACAGCTATTCATGCGGCAGGGGCGACGCCACATAACGTAGCCAAGCTGACGGTTTTTATTGTGGATCACTCAGAAGCGAAACTACCTCTGCTCGGCATGGAATTATCCAAGCTCTTTGGAATACATAGACCGGCACTGACACTGATTCCTGTTCCAAGACTTGCCATGGATAGCATTCTTTTTGAAGTGGAAACAGTTCTTGTCCTGGACTAGCCGTGAAACGAGGTTCGACTCAAAAAAATACAGAACCCGCGCAAATAAAATGTCCCTCCTTTGCTGTGAAGCTACAAAGGAGGGACGGTTTTCTTTCAGTTGAGTTTTAGCGGTTGTGCTTCGGCGAGAAGCCAAACGTTACCGAAAGCATGATGCTGCGGCCGGGGAGGATGCCGACGTTATCGCCGCCGTTGATTGGCGTCGGGCCCATGGTGTTGAACGGGTCTGTGTAGGTTGTGCCATTGGCAGAGATTGTCTGAGTGAGAGCCTTGCCTACGATCTTGTCGCTCGTAATGCTGTGCTCGTCCAGGAGGTTGTTGACGCTCAACCGGATCTTGGTCTGGTCGAAGCGGCCGCCGGTGCGAATGGTGTAGTTGATGAAGGCGTTGGTGACGCTGAAAGGATCGATCGTCGCCTGGTTATGGTATGCGCCGTTGTCCTGGTACATGGTGCCGACACGCTTATTGAACAGCGCCACATCCCAGGCTTTCTTCTGGTAGGTAACGCCTTCCGCCTCGGTATCGGAGGGCGTGTTCTGCACCCACAGTCCCGAAGGCGCCGCGACAGTAATGGGAGCTCCAGTGCACTTACTGGGAGCGCAGGTAACGCTCAATGTTCCGAGGTAGGTAGCGCGTCCCACAGTCGCGTTCACATAGGCGCTGAAGCCATAGCCAAGATAGAGATTGCTCTCCGCTTCAAAGCCCTTGGTGATGGAGCTGGGCTGGAGGAAGCTGATAGGCTCGCCGTCCGAACCCAATACGGTCGAATAGCTGTTCTGAAAACGGATGTGGTAGAAGTCTGCGTCCAGAGTCAGGCGCTTCAGCTTGAGAACCGTGCCGGTCTGATAGGTTGTGGATCGCTGCTGTTTCGGCAGGGTCTGCACGGGGATGAAGGCAGCGCCGGGAAGCGTCGACTGGGCATAGTCGAAGGTGCTGCTGGGCGGAACGATGCTGCCGGTGGAGAGCTGGCCATAGGCCGACCAGTTATTCATGATGCGATAGTTTCCATCGATCGAAGGCAGCGTTGCATAAAAGGCTCCGCCGTTCGTGATGAAGGCATTCGGATTACCGGTTCCGGCAACGCTGGGGGTGGGGCCGGTGCCGAGATTGCCGATGGTCTTGCCATCGTCGGCGAACTGCTTGGTCGAGATAGTCTCGTAGGAGAATTTGGTGCCGGCTGTAATATTCAACTTCTTCGTGATGTGAAAATCATATTCGATGAAGGGCTGGTAGGCCGCGCTGATGTACTTCTCGTTGAAGTTGGAGAGCGCCTGATCGGCCCAGTTATTGAGCGGGTCGGAAGGAAACTGGTGGCGGTTGGTGTTAGCCCAGTCATACCAGGCTCCGAGGTGCAGGGTACCGAACTTCGAGTACTGGCTCAGCTCCGACGTCTCGCCGTACTTGCGATAGCTGTTGTACTTGTCGATGCCGCAGGGCAGCTTGCCTTTTACCGGCACATTGCAAGGCTGAATGGGGAGTCCGAGATAGCTCGTAGATCCGTTGATCGTGGTGGCTTCGGTGATCGGCGTGGCGTTGGTGTACTTCTCGGAGTTGTCGTAGTTGTAGGTGTAGGGCTTGATGTCGAAGACAAAGTTGTGGCCGAACTCCGAGTGCAGGCCGACGTACTCGAAGTCGGTAGGCACGTGGTACCAGTTGTACTGAAAGTCGAGGTAGTTGGCCGGGTCGGAGTTATCGGTGTTGAGGAAGTTGATACCCGCGCCCGCAAAGGGCGCCAGCGTTGCGGTGCAGGTATAGCCTGCCGTAGCTCCGAACATCTGGCAACGGGTAGCGCTGAAGTTCGGCGTATTCGCATCCAGCCAGATCACGCCGGAGTAGCCGGTGAGCACGGTCTTATCGGTGATTCTGTACTCGACCTTGATGTCGCCCGCGTTGCGGGTCTGGAAATTGAAGGTCTGATAGCCGTCGGACTGCAGGTGGTGGACGTCGACGGTGAAGTTGAACCGGTGCCCAGGACCGAAGTTACCCGAGTCATACTCGCCGTCGTAGAGATAGGTGTGGAACGATCCGCCGGAGAAGGTCCCGCGGATATTTTCCAGCGGAGACAGGTCCTGGGAGAGCAGGTGGATGGACCCGCCGAAGGGCGTGGGCCCGATGGTGGAGGCGGTACCGGGGCTGCGGTCGAAGTCGATGCTGCCGATGAACTGCGAGGGGAAGAACGCCCAGGAGTGGTGGCTCGGCGTGTTGGTGTCGAAGAAGGGGATGCCGTCGAAGTCGATGTCATAGTCGCCATCGGGGAAGCCGCGGAAGAAAGTTGAGGACTGGCCCAGGCCGACGCCGTTGCCGTTGGTGGTAAAGGTTCCGGGAGCCATCTCGACCGCCTCACCAAAGTCGGAGACCGGCGAGGTGAAGTTGTGAATGAAGGAAGACGTAATCTCGGTGCGGGCGGAGCGTTCGTCGAGCAGAGCGTCCATGGGCGCGAGCGCCGCGGCGATGGAGCCGGTCGTGTCGGCATCGACCGTAACCTCGGTAGTGGTGGAACCGATCTCGAGGGTGAGGGAGACTTCACTCGGCTGTCCGTCGGCAACCTGCACCGACTTGCGGGTTACACCCTGAAAGCCGGGGGCGACGGCTACGACGGTGTACGATCCTGCACGCAGGCCGGAGACGGAGAAGTGTCCCTGGCCATCGGCGGTCGTAGTCGAAGCATGGCTGGTGGCGTCGTTGCGAACCGTGATGCTGGCGTTGGCGATCATGCCGCCCTTGGAGTCGGCGACGGTTCCCTGCAGCGTGTCGTCGGCAGTTTGGGCCGCGGCCTGCGAAAGTATTCCCACAGCGGAGAACAGGAACAGGCAAACGGTAACGGCGATCCGGAGAGCTCGACGATAGGGCTTGTTCGATTGAACTTCAAAAACTTTCACGTGTATTTCCTTCCACGGTTTGTCGTACGTTGGTCGGGCCCGGCGGCGTTACTTTGGGTGAGAGCAGAGAAACTCAAAGGGCTCTTGTTCGCTACGCGTAGACGCAGAAAGTCAGGGCATGGCCCATGCGCCTGCCTTCCAATCCGAGAGATACAAACCTCTCCTGAACCGATATTGCGTTTTAACAAGAGTGCGTGCGCCCTATGAATAAAGCGTTAAAAAGAGGTGAATCTGTGTTAAATACGAAAGGTAAGTTATTCAAAACAGAGGACTTATATTTAAGGAAAACTTAAGGTTTGGGTGCTTTCTTAAGAAACGTTGAAGGCGCGTTCAGGCGTTCTTCAGCAGTGAAGGAATGGGTGCATAGGGCACTGAGGCCTGCAGGAGACGGGGATGCAGGATGGAGGCTTCAGGAGATAAGTTCTTCTTTTCCAGAGGCATCCATGTGGCATTGGTCACGATAGAACGCTGCTGATCGGCATGCTCTTCAGGGCCTGCCTGTGCGCATTGTTGGTTGCAGCGGGTGCTTCTTTGGCCTGTTCAGCATGGTCTTTCAGGGACTGTTTGCTGATAGCAGGCTTTTTCGCTTCGATCAACACGGTAGTGTGGGGGCGTGTTACAACAGGGGCGAGGAGTTTGCTTTCCGGCGGCGCAAGCGTGACGGTAAACGCTGGTGTGGTCTGCCAGTCTGTAATCCTTAGCGATGGCCGCCGGAGACCGCCAGCCGATATATGCGCTCTCGATCTCTCCACACTGTGCGACCAAATCAGATGAGAACATCTACTGGCATTGAGCCTAATCATCGAAGCGTGCAGCCTATGCGTACACAGCCGATGAATCACATCGTTGTAGACTTGTTCGCGAGCCAGATTAGCCGTCGTCTTATACTTCACCCCTTTTGAGGTTGTTTCTTTGCGTCACTTCCAGTCTGCTTTGAAAAGTCTGCCCGCCACGTCGTCAGCGTTGCCCACGATCTTCGCTCTCGCTATCACGCTACTCATCTCCGGCTGCGGAGGCAGTGGAAGTGGCAGTGGCAGTGGAGGCACCTCCTCCGGAACACCCGCGATTTCATCCGTTACGGTGAAATGTTCGCCAACCTCGATCTCTACGAATCAGACCTCGGCCTGCACACCGACGGTGAGCGGCACTGGGAGTTTCAGCAGTGCCGTGACGTGGTCCCTCAGCCCATCAAGCATTGGCTCGGTGAGCAGCACGGGTGTCTTTACGCCAACAACGACAGGAGCCGCAACCATAACCGCCGCATCCACACAGGACGCAACCAAGTCGGGTTCTATGGCCGTCACCGTCACCGCATCCGGTCAAACCACGACGGGTTACATAGTCGGACTTGCATCCCTTGCAACCGGAGGCACGACCGCCGCGGAATGGCAGCTTACCTCCGGCAGCTCAACAGCCGTCGCTTCGGCGTTGCCCTTGCCCAGCGGCGTGACAGGTGGTTCTGTAGCCACCGGCATAGCGGTCTCCGGCAGCGATGTGTATGTGGCAGGAGACGCGGTCTCGAATGGCTATTTGATCGCCGCATACTGGGTGAATGGCACGGCCACGACGTTGCCCTTGCCCAGCGGCATATTAAACTCAGTGGGCACGGGCATCGCGGTCTCCGGCAGCGACGTGTATGTGGCGGGCGACGCGTATAACGGTGACGCGGAGGAGACTGGGACCGCTGCATACTGGGTGAACGGCACACTGAAAACCTTGCCTTTGCCCAGCGGCACGACAGGCGCTGTAGCTAATGGAATCGCGGTTTCTGGCAGCAATGTGTACGTGGCGGGCGACCTGGGTCTCACGGCGGGCACCGAGATCGCCGGGTACTGGGCGAACGGCACTCCCAAAATTTTGCCTTTGCCCAGCAGCACGTTGCAATCATCGGCCACCAGCATCGCTGTCTCCGGCAGCAACGTGTATGTGGCGGGGTATGCGGTTGACAACGCGGTGTCCAATACGACCGCCGCATACTGGGTGAATGGCACGCTCGAAACTTTGTCCTTGCCCAGCGGCACGGTAGGTGCTGTAGCCAATGGAATCGCGGTTTCTGGCAGCGATGTGTATGTGGCGGGGTATGGGTATGAGAACGACGCGCCGGAGACCGAGATCGCCGCATACTGGGTGAATGGCAAGGCCACGACGTTACCCCTGCCCAGCGGCACGACAAGTGCTCAAGCCACCGGGATTGCGGTCTCCGGCAGCAACGTGTATGTGGTGGGCTCGGGGTATAACAGCGCGACTCAGACCTATACCCCCGCATACTGGGTGAACGGCACACTGGAAACCTTGCCTTTGTCCAGCGGCACGATAGGGGCTCAAGCCACCGGAATCGCGCTCTTGCCTCAGTAGGCTCTGGCCAAGGGCCGGGTGATTCCGCTCACAGATCGGGCATCTACTTATTCTGAAAGATTGTCTCGAATGGCAGTCCGGCGGGTATGTTTTTGCCAATCGGGACGGAAAGCCTTACCTCGGAACGTCGATAAATCGCCCGCACCGGAAGGCTGTCACACCGAAGGTGACAGGTAAGCGCCGCCCGCTCTTCCCTGCGGATTTTGTACTGCACTCCCTACGCCATACAATGCTAACTAGGCTCGGTAGGTCGGGAGTGGATGCGTTCACCATGATGCGGATTGCTGGTCACAGCAGCATCGTGGTGTCACAGCGGTACATCCACCCCACCCCGGAGGCAGTGGAACGCGCTTTCGAGCGGCTTCAACTGTCTGGCGACTTCGCCGTTATCGAGCCAAAAAGACAGCCACCCGCTACAGCATCCGCAACATTGGAACTAGCGTAGCGCGTAAGTTGTTGCAGGGCCTGTAGCTCAACGGTTAGAGCAGGGGACTCATAATCCCTTGGTTGGGGGTTCAAATCCCTCCGGGCCCACCATCTCCAAGACTCAGTAAATCCATATAAACAAAACAAAAATAGACATTTATATTGTTGGGCTGCCTGACAAAGGTGCCGAGTTAGCTTGAGTCAAGGTCGCTCGATTCGCGTTTCGGTACAATTGCGGTACAGTACTGGGTGAAGCGGCCTGTCCAGGAGATACCGTGGCGACTATCGTCAAGACTCCATCTGCTACTTGGAAGGCCGTCATCCGCAAGACCGGCTGGCCCACGACCGCGAAGACCTTTCGCACCAAACGGGACGCAGAAGACTGGTCGCGCCGCACTGAAGACGAGATGGTGCGCGGCGCGTACATTCAGCGGGCAGGTGCTGATCGTCTTACCGTAGCGGATGCTCTGACGCGATACCTAGCGGAGATAACGCCGAGCAAGCGGCCAAGCTCTCAAGTATCAGATCGGCAGAGATCGGCAATCCTCACGAAACACTTGGGCAAATACTCCCTGGCCGCAGTCACTCCCGAAGTTGCCGCAAAGTTTCGAGACGTACGACTTGCCGGCGAAGATCGGAAGGATGACATAGGCGGGCCCGTTCCACGTTCAAATGACACTGTTCGGCTCGACCTGGCATTACTGGGACACCTCTTCACAATTGCAATAAAAGAGTGGGGTATCGGGCTACCCGCGAATCCAGTCATGAACATCCGTAGACCAACGCCAGCTCCTGGTCGCAACCGTCGCCTCTCTGCTGGCGAGGAAGCTAAGCTTCTCAAGGCTGTTGCCCTGCACAGTAATCCGATGCTCCGCTGGATCGTGAGCATCGCTCTTGAGACGGGGATGCGCTCCTCCGAGATCACCGGGCTTCGCCGAATGCAAGTGGACTTGGATCGTCGAATTGTGCGGTTGTTGGAGACAAAGAACACGACGCCACGCACCGTTCCTTTGAGTAAAGATGCCGTCGAGATTTTCCGTGAGGCGATAACGCATCCGGTACGGCCCATAGATACCGATTTGATCTTCTTCGGAGAGCCCGGTCGAGATGGCAAGCGTCGTCCCTACAACTTCAACCCTGTATGGCTGAACATCAAGCGCGAACAGGGGCTCGCCGATGTCCGCTTCCACGATATGCGACATGAGGCGGTAAGCCGATTCGTCGAAGCAGGCTTCTCGGACCAGGAGGTCTCCGCAATCAGTGGTCACAAGTCGATGCAAATGTTGAAGCGTTACACACATCTGCGAGCTGAAGACTTAGTGGCTCGGATGGACGAGGCCGCGTTACGGCATAGAGGTCAAGTGCGTGAAGCGTAGCCGCCAATTGATCTCTGAACATGCGGAAGCCCGACAACTGGGCGGTACACCGGGGTTCATGCGCGAGCAGGGCAGTCAGCGCTGGTTTCTGCGCATGACGATCACGCCCGACGATGGCAGCGCGGCGTGGGAGCACAGCGATACGCTGACGTACTCATCTCCCGAGCGGGCAGCGCGTGTGTGTGCCGTTGGGCTGACGGTGCCGGTGCGGTACAGCCCCATCGATCATTCGGTGATGATGACCGACCTGATAGCCATGGGCCTCGAAGACTCTTTCCTGCTGCAGTGCAAGCAGTGGAACGCGGCGGTCGCGAACGGAACGACGAACGACCTTTGAAGGGATCTGATGCGACAGCGACGTACATTGATGAGCATGATCCCTATCACCATCGTTGTTCAGGGTACAAAATCGTCGTAGTGGGTAGCGTCTGGAACGCTCGAGTCTCTTGGACTCTGGGAATACATTTCACCACCGACGGTCTTCATCACCTGGCAGCAGATGAACTAGCGCCTTTGAACCCGCGTTATTCTTTCGACCCTGAAGAATAAGACTTTCGCCAACTCTCCCATTTACAATGCCAATGGAACCCTACACAGCCGGGTGAGGTGAGCAGTGGTAAGTAGGACAGGAACACTTGCGCGTATGCGTTTGGGGCAAGCGTTCATCGTCCTGCTATCGGTAGGTTTACTCGCCGGTTGCTGGCAGGCCGTTCAAGTGCACAACTACCAATCATTGCTGATCGCGGTTCCGGTGAACGTGGTTTTGCAGTTCAGGTTGATCGCTTTCATTCGCAAACAGAAACAGATTATGGCGCGCAGGTTCGCAAGGTAAGAGAGAACACCCACCAAACCGAGGGCATCCCGAGCGGCGGTTTTTGACGGTCAAGACTCCACGCGGCAGCAATGGCAAAATGAAGACTGAGGTTTACGCCTCCGGGCCGATTCCTTCGGTGCTGATGAAGGATTAGGGTAATGCCGATCCGGAATCTTGCGACGTGGAATCAGCAGAAAACGCTGGAACGCTTCTGGGACGGGCGGGCGATAATTGAGCGTCTAGCTATGATGCCTAACGATGCGCTTATCTATGGCTTCAACCACGACCTGTTCTTTCAGACAATACGTTCCTTGGTCGATAGCAGCTTGACAAAGCAGAGAAAAGACAAGTTTTGAGAAATTGAGCACCGTCACCCGCAACGGCCAGAGCGCCCGTTATTTTTGAGTGCAAGGTAGTGGCAACACAAAATTTCAAACCCATGTCAAAGATGGAAAATGGTGCCTGATATTTGGGGAGATCGTTTACCTGCCCGATCCATATCCAGTTTTTTAAGAGCTGAAATCCAATCGCTAAAAGTCGCAGAGGAACATAAAGAAAACACCCACTTTCTGGCTTCATAGCGTCTTATTTCATTTGCACTTGCGGCATTGGGGAGCAACTCATAATCCCTTGGTTGGGGGTTCAAATCCCTCCGGGCCCACCATTTCTATCTTCATCCCTGATCGCTAGTGCGTGTCATCAAACTGCTTCTGGAGCGAATCGAACTGTGCAAACAGCTTGTTGAGGCACGGTGAGGATGGGGATTCGGTCAGATATCGCGCCTATCAGAAAATTCAATACGGCGCATAACGAAAAAGTGCGAAGTCGTGCGAAATTCTATCTCGCCTCATCGTGAAATCCCCTCGTCCCCTCTGGGCTTGAGAGTTCTCGAAGCGATGCCGAAGACCTTCGCACATGGCTTTTGGTGATGTGTCGCATAAAAATAAGCTCTTTGCGCAAACAGTGCTTGCTGTTCCGTGCGGCACTGGGTACGGTACAGCTACTGCAACACAATTCTCAGCCTCTTTAAATTGCCGCCCGGGAGCCTGCAAGCCAGCTCCAAAAGGGCCTGCCCTACGTGTTTTTATTGGGGACCTTTACCCCTTTTGCCTACTTAACCCGATCAAGGAGTCTTGCCATGCCCTCCGCCCGAACCCAGGAAGCACGTCCCTCCTTCTCGCAGAAACTCATGCGCCTCAGCACACGGCTGCGCGATGCAGAGTGGCGCCGCTACGGCGCTACGCTCCTTGCCGGTAAAGTCCTCGGCGTCACCGCCGTGATGGCGGTGGCCGCTGTGGTGACCGAACTTTGTTTCGCGAAGGTGTTCGCCGCGGATACTCCGGCGATCAAAGTAGCCGACGTGATCAGCCCGATCAACACCATGTGGACGCTGGTCGCGGCCTTCCTCGTCTTCGGCATGCAGGTCGGGTTCACCATGCTGGAGGCGGGCTTCTGCCGCTCACGCGAGACCGTCAATGTGCTGATGGAGTGCATCGTCGACACCTGTCTTTGCGGCCTGCTCTTCTATGCCATCGGCTTCGCCTTCATGTTCTCCCATGGCAATGGCTTTATCGGCTACCACTGGTTCTTCCTGAAGGACATTCCCACGACCTACGAATCGAGCGGCGTCAGCTTTCTCGCCTTCTGGATCTTCCAGTTCGCGTTCGCCGATACCTGTTCCACTATTACTTCGGGCGCTATGATCGGCCGCACCGGCTTTGTGGGCGATCTGCTCTACAGCCTTGCAGTTTCGGGATTCATCTACCCCATCATCGGCCACTGGGCATGGGGGCCGGACGGCTTCCTGGCTACGATGGGCACTGCGGGATACTTTCTTCCGCACCTGGGACAGAGCTTCCATGACTTCGCCGGTTCGACGGTGGTCCACACCATCGGCGGCATGGTGGCACTGGCCGGATCGATCGTCCTGGGACCTCGGCTGGGACGCACCTTCAAGCGCGACGGCGGCGGGCCCATGCTGCCGCACGATCTGACCATCGCCGCCTCGGGAGCGCTGCTGCTCTGGTTCGGCTGGTATGGCTTCAATCCCGGCTCGACGCTTTCCGCCATGGACTTCGAAGGCATCGGGCGCGTCTCTGCGAACACCACGCTCGCGGCGTGCGCTGCCGGTCTCAGCGCGATGTTTATGTCTTACCCGATGAGCAAGAAGTGGGACATCAGCTTCACGGTCAACGGCTTCCTGGCGGGCCTGGTTGCGATTACCTGTCCCTGCTACTGGGTCAGCCCGACAGGCTCGATTCTTATCGGAGCGGTGGCGGGCGTCGTCGTGGTCCTCGGCGTGGAGCTGCTCGAGTACCTGCGCATCGACGATCCGATCGGCGCGGTTCCCGTGCACGGCCTCTGCGGGATCTGGGGAACGCTGTCGCTGGGTCTCTTCGCGATCGGCAAGTATGGAGTGAGCGGCCCCACGGCGCCGGATAACAGCGCGCCGCTGACAGGGCTCTTCTACGGCGGCGGTCTTACGTTGATGAAGGCGCAGTTGATCGGCAGCGCCATCATTACGCTTTCCACCTTTGCCGTGGCCCTGCTGGTGATGTGGCTGGTGAATCTGACCGGAACGCTGCGCGTCTCGCACGAAGGCGAACTGTACGGGCTCGACCTCCACGAGCACGGCATCACGGCCTATCCCGAGTACGTCATCACGAGCCTCGGCTCTCCCTCCGGCCTCTCGGTACCCAGCGAGAAGTAGACCCTATCTACTCGAACGACACGATAAGCGAGGAACGACAATGACGAAAGTGGAAGCTATCATTCGCCCCAGCCAATTCGATAAGGTCCAGGAAGCGCTTGCCCAGCTCGGGATTGAAGGTATGACCGTGTCCGAAGTTCGCGGACACGGTCGCCAGAAAGGCCATACCGAGAGCTATCGGGGAAGGGAGTATGCCATCAGCCTGATTCCCAAGGTGCGCATCGAAATTGTTGTTACCGATGAGCGCGTGGAACCTGTGATCGATGCCATCCTTGTGAACGCCGCTACCGGGGAGATCGGGGATGGAAAGATCTTCCTCTACAAGGCTGAGGATGCCATCCGTATTCGCAACCAGGACCGGGGTGAGATTGCGCTGTAGCTTGCGGTTGGTTTCCTAGTCAATTCCCGGTTCAGGCCGAGAGCCCCTGCGGGAACCTTAGTTGTACTGAAGCTCGTGCGGCGCGGGCCAGGTCATCGTGCCGTCGGCGCGATTCACATACATGAAGACCTTGTGGTCGCCGTTCACGCGGACGGCGACGATAATGCCCGTGCCAAACGTCCCCGTGCCGTCGGTCTTCGAGATATCGACGTGATGCGAGAGGACGGGCCCCTTGACCGGACTGTCGATCGTCCAGTCTTCGGTGAAGCGATTGAGCGAATAGCCGGAGTACTTATCGGGATGCTGCTGCCAGTTGGGATCGTTGTTATAGATGCCGTAGGCCTTGCTGTAGTCCTTCGCCTCGAGCGCGTCGAAGAAGGTGTTCACCTTGTGCTCGGTGCTGAGATTGGA